>JAHEZJ010000007.1:0-84487 GCA_023251135.1 Flavobacterium sp.
TTGCGGCGGGGCTCACCTCTTCCCATCCCGAACAGAGTAGTTAAGCCCGCCTGCGCAGATGGTACTGCAGTTATGTGGGAGAGTATGTCGTCGCCTTTCTTTTTAAAAACCCTGTTTCTATTCGAAACAGGGTTTTTTGTTTTATAGCGATTTTTGAGTGGTAAAGACCTTTGCGTGCTTTGCGTAATGCTTTGCGAACTTTGCGGTTAAAAAACAGACCGCGGATGGCAACTGATTCGCTGCGCGAAAACGCGGATTGAAACGGATTTTTTTCTGTTTGTTCTTTATTTTACCTTTGGCTAATCTACTGTTTTAAAATAGACCGCGGATTGTGCTGATTCGCTAGGCGAAAACGCGGATTGGAACGGGTTTATTCTGTTTGCCGTAAACTGCGTTAGGGATGGCAGCGGTATCCTTTTGCGATACCTTTAATCTTCTAATAATCTCCAAAAACTTTTATCGCAAAAGATTTAGCGGACAGCCCGACCCGGAGGGGAACGCCATAGTTATCTTATTAGTTTTGATTCTGTTAAATTATAGTCGATTTTAGTTTTTTTAAGTTGGTATGGTAGTTTTTTTTAAAAGTGAATCAGTATTTTTGTTTGAAACATTATAATTTAAGTATGAAAAAAACTATTGTATTGTTGACACTATTTGTAATCTCAAATTTAAGTGCTCAACAGCGCCCTAAGTTGGTGGTAGGTATTGTGGTAGACCAGATGAAAATGGAATATTTGTATCGGTTCTCAGATGATTTTTCGTCTAATGGATTTAAGCGATTGATGAATAATGGATATACTTTTCAAAATATGCATTATAATTATATGCCTACCTATACGGCACCCGGGCATGCTTCTATATATACCGGAACTACGCCTGCGACGCATGGAATTGTTGGAAATGAATGGTTTAGCAGAACGCTTGGTAAGGAAACGTATTGTACGGATGATGCGGGTGTGAAAACAGTAGGGGATGGTACGGTAGAAGAAGGGGCTATGTCGCCTAAAAATCTGCAAAGTACTACTATTACCGATGAAGTGAGAATGGCAACTAATTTTGAAGGAAAGGTGATTGGTATGAGTCTTAAGGACCGTGGAGCGATCTTGCCGGCTGGACATTTTGCAAACTGGGCTTTTTGGTACAGTAAGACAGGTTCGTTTATTTCGAGTACTTTCTACGGTGAAAAGTTACCGCAATGGGTTTCAGATTTCAATAATGAAAAACATTATATGCCATATATCAATAAGGGATGGGATTTGTATAAGCCAGCTTCGGTTTATAACGAGAGTTTACCGGATAATAATCCTTATGAAGGAAAGTTATACGGAAGTGCTGCTCCGGTTTTCCCTTATGATTTAAAGAATATGTATGAAAAAAATGATGCCGGAATCTTAAGAGCGACACCTTATGGGAATGATTTATTAGCAGAGTTTGCTATGAAAGCTATTGAGAAAGAAGAATTAGGAAAAGATAGTATTACAGATTTCTTAACGGTTAGTTTTTCTTCTACAGATTACGTAGGGCATTTACTTGGGCCAAGATCTATGGAGCTTCAGGATACCTATTTGAGACTGGATCAGACAATCGCGGACTTTTTGAATTATTTGGATAAAACTGTCGGGAAAGACAATTACTTACTGTTTTTAACAGCAGATCACGCAGGTGCTGAGAATGTAATTTACTTAAAAGATAGAAAATATAATGTAAATAATTATCCTGCTAAGGAGGTAAAAAAGAGTTTGCAAGATTTCTCTGTAAAAACATTTGGTGTAGATTTAATTCTAAATTATTCCAACTTTAATGTGTTTTTGAATAAACCAGTTCTTAAGAAAAAAGGACTTGAATTAACTAAAGTAAAACAGATCTTCAAAGAGTTTCTGATTTCACAGCCTCAGGTGAAGCGAGTATATACGGAGGAAGAAATTTTAGCCAATTCCGGTAAGGACTATTACCTTGATTTTGTAGCTAAAGGTTATGATGTCACTCAGAATGGAGACTTAATTATTTTGGATAAACCTGGAGATATCGAATATTCTACTACGGGAACCTCACACGGAACGCCTTATAGTTATGATACTCACGTTCCTGCTATTTTTTATGGATGGCACATTAAAAAAGGAGAATCCTATGATAAAAAAGCTATTACAGAAATTGCTCCGACAATAGCACAAAAAATTAAAGTAACTTTTCCAAATGGAACCGAAGCAAAAGTATTGCAGGAAGTTTTGGATGAAAAATAGTTCATACTTATAAAATAATAAAAAACCTGTCTTGTTTTTCATGACAGGTTTTTTTGTGGGTATAAAAAAAGGCTTCTCAATTAAGAAAAGCCTTTTGATAGTGTTTTAGTAAGCACTTATTTTAATGTTAACACTGTGCGTTTGTTAACACTAATTCTTCGTTGAAAGGTAGATTCCAAGCTTCTGCAACTCCTTTGTAAAGGATTTTTCCATTAGCGATGTTTAATCCTTTTTTCAATTCTTCGTTTTCGTTACAAGCTTTTTTCCATCCTTTGTTTGCTAATTGTACAGCGTATGGTAAAGTCGCATTTGTTAAAGCTAAAGTAGAAGTGTAAGGAACAGCTCCCGGCATATTAGCTACACAATAGTGAACAATATCGTCAATAATGAAAGTTGGGTTTTCGTGAGTTGTAGGAGTACAAGTCTCGATACATCCACCCTGATCTACAGCTACGTCAACAACAACAGTTCCCGGACGCATTAATTTTAACATATCACGAGTGATCAAGTGAGGTGCTTTTGCTCCTGGAATTAAAACTGCACCAACAATTAAATCAGCTGTAGCGATTGCTTTTGTGATGTTGTAGTGGTTAGACATTTCTGTATTCACGTTAGCTGGCATGATATCATCTAAATAACGTAAACGTGGTAAGCTTAAGTCCATGATAGTTACCTGAGCACCTAAACCAGCAGCCATTTTAGCAGCTTGAGTTCCTACGATTCCACCACCTAAAACCAATACTTTTGCTGGTGGTACACCTGGAACACCTCCTAAAAGAATTCCTCTTCCTTTTAATGGTTTTTCAAGGTATTTTGCACCTTGTTGAATAGCCATACGTCCGGCTACTTCAGACATTGGTACTAATAATGGTAAACTACGATCTGCTTTTTCAACTGTTTCGTAAGCCAAACATACAGCACCTTTTTCAAGCATAGCATGAGTTAATGGTTCTGATGAAGCAAAGTGGAAATAAGTGAATAATAATTGATCTTTCTTGATTAATGGGTACTCAGAAGCAATTGGCTCTTTTACTTTAATAATCATTTCAGCAATTGCATATACTTCTTCAATAGTTCCTAAAACTACCGCACCTGCATTTGCATACTCATCGTCACCAAAACCACTTCCTAAACCAGCAGTAGCTTGTACATAAACAGTATGTCCGTGTTTTTTCATTTCAGAAACTCCTGCTGGAGTTAATGCTACACGGTTCTCATTATTCTTGATTTCTTTTGGAACACCTATTATCATTTTGTTATCTTTTTTATTTTTTGTTGAAATTGTTTTACAAAACTACAGATAGAGAATATATTATTGATTAATGAGTAATAAATAAGAAAATATTATTTTATTTTTTACTTTTACAGAAAAATATACTGTTTAAGGAAATTAAATTGCCTCTAAAAAGAAAAAATGACTAAATTTTATTAATCAATGAAAACGATTTCGTTATGGCTTTAGATGATATTGACAAGAAAATCTTACGACTTTTACAGGAAAATGCGCATTATACTTTAAAAGATATCGCAAACAAAATAAACCTGTCTCTGACACCTGTTCACGATCGGGTGAAACGTCTTGAAAAAGAGGGAGTTATAGAGAAGTATGTTTCGATTTTAAACAAGAAAAAACTAGGTAACAATCTGACGGTGTATTGCCAGGTCACTTTAACCAAACAGACTTATGATACGTCGGAAGGATTCAATCAATCGATTTTAAATTTACCGGAAGTGGTTGAGTGCAACTATGTTTCGGGAAATTTTGATTATATGTTGAAAGTGATCATTCCTGATATGGAAAGCTATCATCATTTTCATCAAAAAAAATTATCCGTTCTTCCCGAAGTTTCTCTTATCAATACCGTTTTTGTTATTTCTGAAGTAAAGAGCACTACGGTTTTACCAATATAATTTAAGGAAGTGATGTGAATCTATTTTAAGCGAGCAGAATAATAAAAAAAGCAAAAGCCATCAGGAAAACTTGATGGCTTTTGCGGTATGGATGGTTTTGGTATATCCTAGTAGTAAGTAAAACGTCTTACTTTGGCAATGTATTTTGCCAAACGAATAACCTGGTGGCTATAACCGTATTCGTTATCGTACCAAATGTATAATACAATGTTTTTCCCGTCTTTAGAAACAATTGTAGCGTTACTGTCATAAATTGAAGGAGCTGAAGTTCCTACAATATCTGAAGAAACCAATTCGTTATTCAATGAATATTTGATTTGTTCTACCAGTTCGCCTTCTAAAGCGTATTTTTTCATGATCTTATTGATCGCCGGAATCGAAGTTGCTTTTTTAACTTCTAAATTAAGAACTACCAAAGAACCGTTTGGAACAGGAACTCTAATCGCATTCGAAGTTAATTTTCCTTCCAATGATGGTAATGCTTTTGCAACAGCACTTCCGGCACCAGTTTCGGTAATTACCATGTTTAAAGCTGCAGCTCTTCCACGACGGTATTTTTTATGCATATTGTCGACCAAATTCTGATCGTTTGTATAAGCATGGATAGTTTCTAAATGCCCTTTTACTACACCTAAAGTATCTTCGACAGCTTTTAAAACTGGCGTGATTGCATTTGTGGTGCAGGAAGCAGCCGAGAAAATATCAATTTCGTCAGGATTGTATTCGTTATGGTTTACACCATGAACAATATTTGGAACTCCTTTTCCAGGGGCAGTCAATAAAACTTTACTGGCTCCTTTAGAAGTTAAATGTCTTCTTAAAGCTTCTTCTGTAGTAAAAGCTCCTGTATTATCAATTACCAATGAGTCATTGATTCCGTATAGCGTGTAATCAATTTCTTCTGGTGAATTTGCAGTAATGATATGTACGGTGGTTCCGTTGATAATCAATGCATTGTTTTTTGGATCGGCAGTAACGGATCCCTGGAAATCTCCGTGAATTGAATCGTATCGCAATAGAGAAGCTCTTTTCTCTAATGTTGAAGCATCATTTTTATCTCTGGTAACAATCGCTCTCAATCGCAATTGATTTCCTTTTCCGGTTTTCGACATTAATTCTCTGGCTAATAAACGGCCAATTCTTCCGAAACCATACAAAACAACATCTTTTGGCTGAATTTCTTCTGAAGATTTTGCTTCTTTCAATTTCTCGATTACAAAATATCGCGCATCAGGATATTTTTCATCTTCCAAACGATATTCATAAGTTAGTTTTCCAAGATCTAATTTAGCAGGCGGAAGATCTAAAGACAAAACAACTCTGGCGATTTCAACCGAATCAAAAATGGTGATAGGCTTCCCTACAAATTCACCGGCATATTGATGCAAATTGATAATATCGCTGACATTTTTATCCAGTAATTGGTTTTTGAATAGAACCATTTCGATGGATTTGTCATACCATAAATCGCTTATGATTTTAATTAATTCGACACCAGCTCTTCTTCGGTCGACTTGTAATGATACCTCTTTTTGGTACAAAGATTTTTTGCTCATAATTGATTAAATTGAAAAAATAAATACACGACTATTTTTAAATTTTGCGCAAAAGTACCCATTTCAATCGATTTCGTAAACTATTTTATGATTTATTTTTGAATTGGCTGTAAAAAATAATTTTTTTCAAGGAGTAAAAAAGAGAGCTCCGATTAATAAAAATGCAGCTTCGTATTTGGATGAAAATAAAAAAAGTCACCTTATTTCTAAGATGACTTTTTTTTGAGTTTGCAGTCTCAGTGTACAGTTTTCAGTATAAAAAAACTGTAAACTATGACTGCAAACTGCGACTGAGAACTGTGATTGAAAACCGAGACTTAAATAATAATTCTAAGTATTTCACCCGACTTACTAATCATTTCAAGACGTACGCTTTGTCCTTCATTTTTTCTGTTTAATAACTTAGAAACCGTTTCGATATTGGTTGCTTTTACATTATCAATACTCAGAATGATATTGCCTTGCAGTTCATTTTGATACTGCATTAAATTTTCATTCGTTATACTTCTGATTTTTACACCATAGTCAATTTTGAATCTCTTTTTGTCCGCAGCATCGATATTTTCTAATTCAATTCCTTTAAATTCAGTACTGAAAAATTCATTTTTACTTAAAGTTACCGGAACTGTTTTTGTTTTTCCATCTTTAATATAGGTCACTTTAACGACATCATTTGGACGTTTTGTATTGATGTAACCTGACAGGTCTGCATAAGTTGCAATATTTTGGTCGTCAAGTTTCACGATGATATCTCCTTTGCCAAGTCCTGCTTTTTCGGCACCGGAGTTTTTGGATACCTTACTAATGTAGAAACCTTGTGTCTCTGTAATCCCTAGCTCTTTAGAAGCGGTACTGTTCAATTCGCCACCTTCAACCCCCAGGATACCTCTTTGTACATTTCCGAATTCCATAATGTCTTCAATTATTTTTCGGGCAATATTAGACGGAACGGCAAACGAATATCCTACATAAGAACCGGTCATGGAAGAAATCATGGTATTAATCCCAATCAATTCGCCTCTGGTATTGACTAAGGCACCACCACTATTTCCAGGGTTTACTGCGGCATCAGTTTGAATGAAAGACTGGATTCCGTTGGTGTCCAGATTTCTGGCTTTCGCCGAAACAATTCCAGCCGTAACAGTGGAAGTTAAATTATACGGATTTCCCACGGCCAAAACCCATTCTCCAATTTTTACCGAATCAGAATTGGCAAAAGCGGTATAAGGTAATTTTTCGTCGGCATTAATTTTCAGTAAAGCGATATCCATTTTAGAATCGGTACCTATTAATTTAGCCTTGTATGACTTTTTATTGTTCAGCGTGATTTCAATTTCCGTAGCATCTTTAATTACGTGATTGTTGGTTACAATGTATCCGTCTTCTGAAATAATAACTCCGGATCCGGTTCCAACTTGCTCTTGCTGCTGTTGACCTCCATAACCATAGAAAAATTCCATCATCGGATTGCTGACTGTTCTTCGCGAAACATTTTTTACGTGCACAACAGTGTGAATGGTCTTATCTGCGGCCGCTGTAAAATCAACCGTTTCAGCAGATAAAGCTACGTTTCTTCCAAATGAATTGGGGGCAAGAGTAACAACAGAATTTCCTCTTCCAAAAAAAGAATTGTTGCTTTCAAATAACAATTTGTAAGCACCAAGGGTAGTCGCACCACTAAGCAGTGAAACTAAAAACAAGGTTGAAAATCTTTTCATATTGCAGTTTATATTATTGGTTATTTTAACGTAAAAATACTTCAAAAAATTATTTGGAAAAACGGTTTAACGCTCTTTAACATTGATTAACATTTCATTAATTATTTGTTCGTACTTTTGTGGTTATTAATGAGAAAAAAATGCAAATAGAATTTTATAAATATCAGGGTACAGGGAACGATTTTGTGATGATTGACAACCGATCAGAGTTCTTTCCAAAAGACAATATTAAATTAATTGAACGCCTGTGCGACAGACGTTTTGGAATAGGTGCAGACGGACTTATTTTGCTGGAAAATGATACAGACACTGACTTTAGAATGGTCTATTATAATTCGGATGGAAATCAGAGTTCGATGTGCGGAAATGGTGGTCGTTGTCTGGTTGCTTTTGCCAATCAATTGGGGGTAATTGACGATAAAACTACTTTTATTGCAACCGACGGTTTGCATCATGCTTCGGTAGGAGAGGATGCTATTATTTCGTTGCAAATGATTGATGTTGATGAAGTGCAAAAGAAAGAGGCTTATACTTTTTTGAATACAGGTTCGCCACACCACGTACAGCTTGTGGATGATTTGGAGCATTATAATGTCAAAGAAAATGGTGCCGCAATTCGTTATGGCGAGTTGTATGGCGAAAAAGGAAGCAATATTAATTTTGTGAAAAAAGTAGACAACAGTACTTTTTCATTGCGTACGTATGAAAGAGGTGTTGAAGATGAAACTTTAGCTTGCGGAACAGGAGCAACCGCAGTAGCAATCGCGATGAACGTTATTGGGTTAACCGATGAAACTTCCATTAATTTGAATGTTGAAGGCGGTAAGCTGGTAGTTTCTTTTGACAAATCAGGAGATCATTTTACCAATGTTTTCCTGACCGGACCCGCTAAGTTTGTTTTCAAAGGAACGATAGAAATTTAATCACAAAAATCAGCAATCTACAATCAAATGATAACACTCAAAGGCGACTCGATTTATCTGCGTGCATTAGAACCCAATGATTTGGAATTTGTGTATGCGATGGAAAATGATGAAAGCATTTGGGAAGTGAGTAACACACAAACACCTTACAGCAGGTTTTTGATACGCCAGTATCTTGAAAATGCACAACAGGATATTTACGAGGCCAAGCAACTGCGTTTGGCGATTTGCCAGGATCAGGACTTTCCGGCGATTGGATTAATTGATTTGTTTGAATTTGATCCGAAAAATAACAGAGCAGGTATTGGAATTGTCATTCAAAAGGATGAAAACAGAAATCAAAAAGTTGGATCTGAGGCATTAGGGCTTTTAATTAACTATGCATTTCACAATTTAAATTTGCACCAATTATATGCAAATATTGCTGTGGGAAATGTACCAAGTGTAGCTCTTTTTACTAAATTTGGCTTTGAGAAAATAGGAATTAAGAAAGATTGGATTTTGCTCCAAAACCAGTATCAGGACGAAGCAATGTTTCAGTTAATTAACAAACACATTTAAATTTAAAACTTTGAGCATAAAAAAAATCATCACGTTAGCTGCTGTTGCCGTAATTTCAGTTTTAATGGTTTACGGATTTATTTTAATTAGTAAAATCTTCAGTGCCAATACCAAATTCGAGGAGAAAGAATTGTACGTGTATGTTCCTACAGGAGCTAATTATACGGATGTGAAGAAAATATTAGAGCCCTATATCAAGAATTTTGAAGATTTTGAGATGGTGGCTAACAAAAGAAGCTATCCTGAAAATGTAAAATCAGGTCGTTTTTTGCTTAAAAAAGACATGAATAATATGGATTTGGTTCGTGCCATGCGTTCTAATGTTCCGGTAAAATTAGCTTTTAACAATCAGGAGCGTCTGGAAAATTTTGCAGGAAGAGTAGGTTCTGAAATCGAAGCCGACAGTTTGTCTTTGATGAAAGCCTTTAAAGATCCGGAATTTTTGAAAGCAAACGGTTTCAACGAAGACAATGTCTTTGCCATGTTTATCCCGAATACTTATGAAATTTACTGGAATACTTCTGCAGAGAAATTCCGTGATAAAATGATCAAAGAATATCATAATTTCTGGACTGCTGAGAGAATTGAAAAGGCAAAAAAACAGGGATTAACTCCGGTTCAGGTTACTATTTTAGCTTCGATCGTTCATAAAGAATCCGTAAAAAAAGATGAAAGACCGCGTATTGCCGGTGTTTATTTGAATCGTTTGCGTTTAGAAATGCCACTTCAGGCAGATCCGACCGTAATTTATGCTCTAAAACTAAGAGATAACAATTTTGATCAGGTGATCAAAAGAGTATTCTACAACGATTTGCTTATGAGATCCCCGTACAATACGTATGTGAATATCGGACTTCCTCCGGGACCGATCGCGATGCCTGATATTACAGCTCTTGAAGCGGTTTTAAATCCGGAAAAAAACGATTATATTTATTTTTGCGCCAGTGTTGAACGCTTCGGATACCACGAATTTGCTGCTACTTTAGCCGAACATAATGTAAATGCAAAAAAATATTCAGACTGGATTGCCAGTCAGGGCGTAACAAGATAGTTTTGAGTTTTAAAAATATATTTTTCTTATCGGTTTTGATGTTGCCGGGTGTTTTTTCTGTGAATGCCCAAAGCAGGTTCGAAAGTTTTTTAACCCCTTCGGACAGCTTAAATAAGAAACGACAAAATACAGTTATCGTTACTGAAGCTGCTCTGGCTTCAGTGACCTTGCTGGGTTTAAACCAGCTTTGGTATGCCGATTATCCGCGTTCTAATTTTCATTTTATAAATGATAATAACGAATGGCTTCAGATGGATAAAGTAGGGCATATGTATTCAGCATATCATTTGGGAAGGTTTGGTGCTGAAATGATGAACTGGAGTGGTGCCGATCAAAAAAAGCAACTGATTTACGGAGCAGGTTTAGGTTTTGCCTTTTTAACGGCTGTTGAAGTTCTGGATGGCTTTTCGGCCGAATGGGGCGCTTCTTCAGGTGATATTATTGCCAATGCAACCGGTACTGCCTTATATGTTTCTCAGGAATTACTTTGGAAAGAACAGCGCATTGTTCCAAAATTTTCTTTTCACACTACACATTACGCAAATTTAAGACCTAAGACATTGGGAAGTTCTTTAAATGAACAGCTCTTAAAAGATTACAATGGACAGACGTATTGGCTTTCTGTAAACCTTCATTCTTTCGCAAAACAAAGCAAAATTCCAAAGTGGTTAAATCTCGCTTTTGGTTATGGAGCGGAGGGAATGTTAACAGGAAATTTACAAAAAGATAATCTGGATTTCGCTCAAAACCCTGAAAGATTTCGTCAGATTTATCTTAGTTTTGACGTAGATTTGACAAAAATTGAAACAAAATCGCATTTTTTGAAGACTATTTTTTCCGTTTTTAACACTATAAAAATTCCGGCTCCAACTCTCGAATACTCCGCCAATAAAGGGCTTAAAGCACATGCCTTCTATTTTTAGAAAACCTTAACTTGTTGATTATCAGTATTGTTTGTTTTTTATTACCTTTGCACCGTAGAAATTTCAAAAAGGTGACAGCGTTTTGAAGAAAAACAATTTATGATAAAGAAGTGGTATTTTTATGCGAGTTTGATCGTTATTATTACATTTTTGACTTTGGGTTTTAAACCCTTTAATCTGGAAACCAAACCGTGGTTTCTAATAGAAAAAACAGATGGATCTGAATACCTGTTTCCATCGCAGGAAGAGGATGATTATCCTACCTTACACAAATTAAACACCCCATTTACCGGAAAGCGTCTTATTGGTTTTAAAGAAGCCGTCGCTTTTAAAGAATCTCAAGGAAAATACCGTTTGGTAAATTCACTTGGTTATATGGGAAAATATCAATTTGGGACTCAGGCACTGAGAGCCATTGGTGTTCGAAACAACAAAGCCTTTTTAAAGGATCCTGCCTTACAGGAAAAAGCTTTTATTGCGCTATTGTCCAAAAACAAATGGATTTTGCGTAATGAAATCGAAAAGTATGAAGGAAAAGTGATCAGTGGTATTGAAATTACCGAGTCTGGTATTTTAGCCGCCGCACATCTTGGAGGTGCCGGTTCAGTTAAAAACTTTTTTAAGAATAACGGAGGCAGACATTTCAGGGATGCTTACGGGACTTCATTAAAAAGTTACCTGAAAGCCTTTGCAGGTTATGATCTTTCTTATATTGAAGCGGATAGTAACGCTACGATACACCGTTAAAAGACATCAAACAGAAAAACAAAAAATCCCGAGTTTATCGGGATTTTTTTATTTTAGTCAATTAGAATTTCTAAGATTTTAATAGCAGCTTCACTAATTTTTGTCCCGGGACCAAATACTGCTACTGCTCCGGCATCAAAGAGAAATTGGTAATCCTGTGCCGGAATTACTCCGCCCACAATAACCATAATATCTTCTCGTCCGTGTTTTTTAAGTTCTTCAATTACCTGAGGTACCAGCGTTTTATGTCCGGCAGCGAGTGATGAAACACCTAATATGTGTACGTCATTTTCAACAGCCTGTTTGGCCGCTTCAGCCGGCGTCTGGAAAAGCGGACCTATGTCTACGTCGAAACCTACATCGGCATAGCCTGTAGCCACTACTTTTGCGCCTCGGTCATGTCCGTCCTGACCCATTTTTGCAATCATAATTCTCGGACGTCTTCCTTCCTGTTTGGCAAAGGCATCCGCTAATTGTTTTGCCTTTTCAAAATTCTCGTCGTTTTTTATTGCTGCACTATACACACCGCTAAAGGATTTAATTTGTGCTTTGAATCTGCCGAATACACTTTCGAGAGCATCGCTAATTTCTCCTAAAGTCGCTCTGTTTCGGGCGGCTTCAATTGCAATTGCTAATAAGTTTCCTTCTCCGGTTTTTGCACAATGAATTAATTTTTCGAGTGATTGATTTACTTTTTCAGTATCTCTTGTTGCTTTAATTGTTGTAAGCTGATCGATTTGCTGTTTACGTACCATTTGGTTGTCAACATCCAGAATATGCAAAGGATCTTCTTTTTCTAAGCGATATTGATTGACACCTACAATTATATCTTGTCCGCTGTCTATTCTTGCTTGTTTTCTGGCCGCTGCTTCTTCGATTCTTAATTTCGGAATTCCGGCTTCAATAGCTTTTGTCATTCCGCCTAGTTCCTCGACTTCTTCAATCAGTTTCCAGGTACTTTTGAGGATTTCATCGGTTAGGCTTTCCACATAATAACTTCCTCCCCACGGATCAACCGTTTTGGTAATTTTAGTTTCTTCCTGTAGAAAGATTTGTGTGTTTCGGGCAATTCTTGCCGAGAAATCAGTAGGTAAAGCAATAGCTTCATCTAGTGCATTGGTATGCAATGACTGTGTTCCGCCAAAGGCTGCTGCCGTGGCTTCGATACAAGTTCTGGCTACATTGTTAAAAGGATCCTGTTCTGTTAAGCTCCAGCCACTGGTCTGACAGTGTGTTCGAAGCGCTAAAGATTTGTCGCTTTTAGGATTAAATTGCTGGACTAGTTTTGCCCAGATCATTCGACCCGCTCTCATTTTTGCAATTTCCATAAAATGATTCATTCCAATCGCCCAAAAGAAAGACAATCTTGGCGCAAAATCATCAATGGTCATTCCGGTTGAAAGTCCGGTTCTGATATATTCAAGCCCATCGGCTAAGGTGTAAGCCAATTCAATATCGGCAGTGGCACCGGCTTCCTGCATGTGGTATCCTGAAATGGAAATAGAATTGAATTTGGGCATTTTTTTGCTTGTAAATTCAAAAATATCAGCAATGATTTTCATGGAAGGAGTTGGAGGATAAATGTACGTATTACGCACCATAAACTCTTTCAGAATATCGTTTTGGATGGTTCCGGATAATTTTTCGATAGCGACACCCTGTTCTTCGGCTGCCACAATATAAAAAGCCATAATAGGTAAAACGGCTCCGTTCATCGTCATCGAAACCGACATTTCGTCAAGTGGAATCTGATCGAACAATACTTTCATGTCTTCGACAGAATCGATCGCTACTCCGGCTTTTCCAACATCTCCAACCACTCGTTCATGATCAGAATCATAACCGCGATGGGTGGGTAGATCAAAAGCAATGGAAAGTCCTTTTTGTCCGGCAGCTAAATTTCTTCTGTAAAAAGCATTGCTTTCTTCTGCGGTTGAAAATCCTGCATATTGACGAATCGTCCACGGACGTCTTACATACATTGTAGCATAAGGTCCGCGTAAATTTGGTGCAAATCCGGCTCCGAAATTCAGAAACTCTAAATCTTCAATATCTTTGTCAGCGTACTTTTTTTTGAGCTCAATCCCTTCAGCTGTTGTAAAGTTCTGAAGTGTGGATTCTGAGTCAGGCTTCTGCACGTCTAACTTTGCACTGTCGACATCTAACGTAATATGTGTAAGGTCTTTTCTAATCATGGAGACTCTTCGTTGTATGGTTTAATTAACTACTTTAAAAGATTATTCAAGTTCTAGACGTTCTTGCTCGAGTTTTTCGGCCAGTCTTTTTTCTATTATTGGAGTAATTAATGTTTTTCTTGGTTTTACTTTTACGAAAGGAAACAATTCTAAATCATGTTTCATTTTGTCTTCTTTGTTGGGATGTTTGTTGGTTCCTAACAAAATTTCTTTTTTTGAGTCGAACAATTCCTGCTCTTTTGCGGCACTTTCCTGGATTTTCTTTTTGATCGATCCGTCGTTTAAAAGTTTTAGGAAACCTCCGTTTGCTTCAATGTCTTTAAACAAGGCTAAGCTCTTTTCGGCCAGCTGCAGGGTGAGGCTTTCAATATAATAACTGCCATCCGCCGGATTATCGACTTTGTCAAAGTAACTTTCGTGTTTTAAAACCAGCAATTGATTGCGGGCGATTCGGTCACCAAATTCATTGTCTTTATGATACAAAGAATCGTAAGGTAAGTTGGCTATAGCATCTGCACCGCCCAAAATAGCCGACATGCATTCTGTTGTGGTGCGCAGCATGTTAACGTTATAATCGTAAATCGTTTTATTTCGTTTGGTTGGAGTGACCAATAAATGACATTCTAAGCCGGAATTGTATTCCGCGGCAATTAAGCTGAAAAGCATTCGCAATGCACGAAGCTTGGCAATTTCAAAGAAATAATTGGTGCCTACCGAAACTTCAAAAACAATGGGTTGAGTCGTAGTGGGAAATCGGTTCAGGTATTCGTTGGCATGTGCTAAACTGTACGCGATTTGCTGTGTGATATTGGCACCGGCATTTTGATATAAACCTAAATCGACACTTAAGACGGAGCAATTGGTTACGGCTTTTGTTATTTTTTCAAGAGTATCAAAATTGCTTTTATCGGCTGTTGTAAACCAGTTTCCTTCTCGCGCCAAATGACCAATAGGGTCAAGATTACAATAAAAAATCGCTTTCTTTTCAATTGAAATGCGGTCTAATAGTTGTACGAAATCGATTGAAATGAAATTCAAATTAAAGTAAACAACTCTGTTTTCTAAAGGAAGCGCTTCGAGTAATTTTTGAACATCAGTAGTTTCGTTTTCGATGGTAAAACGTAAGCTTTCGGCACCTCTTTCAAGTGTATTGATGGCTCTTTGAATTGATTTCTCGATATCGTAAACAAAAATGTTCTGGCAGATTTTAAAGTTTGAAACCTGTGTTTGTACAGGGGCAGCCTTTGTGAATTCATCACGGTCGTAAAATGGTTTTACCTGAATGTCTTCGGGAGAATTCCAAATTACGGTCTGGTTGTAATCGGCTCCATCTAATTCAAACTGAATTTTTTGTTTCCATTGTTTGGATGAAATCGGGTTAAAATCGTCGAATAGGGTAGTGGCCATTGGGTATTTTTTCGGGTTATTCTTTATCTTGAATGGTGTCTCCTTCAAATTGGATGATGTAAATATCTTCGCTGTCTTTTTTCATAAAGTACTTCTCGCGGGCATATTTCTCTATTTGTTCAGGATTTTTAAGCTGTTTGATCTGTTCCTGATCCTTTTTTATTTCGTCCTGATAGTATTTTTTATTGTCTTGTAATTCGTGGATTTGATTGTCCAGAAAACGATGATCAAAATAAGAATAATTATCTAAGAATAACATCCATACCACAAAAAACAATAACACCCAAACATATTTGTTGCTCAGGAGTTTGAACCATTTTTTGTCTTTATATGGATTTTTCATTTTAGTTTTTATTTAACCGCTGGTGTTGTGTAATTTCGATTGGTGTTTTGATTCTGGCAGAAGTGATAATCCTTTTGTGCCTTGGTCAGGCACAAAAGGTTAAATGGATCTTCTAATTTTGATGCAATAAATTTACAATAAAAATTATAAAATTCGTTGATTAATTACAGCCCGGACAACATCAATGGCAACGGTATTGTATTTGTCGTTTGGAATGATAATGTCTGCGAAAGCTTTAGAAGGTTCTATAAACTGTTCGTGCATTGGTTTTAAAGTGTTTTGATAACGAGTCAAAACTTCGTCAATATCACGTCCGCGTTCAGAAATGTCTCTTTTTAAACGACGGATTAATCTTTCGTCTGAATCGGCGTGAACAAAGATTTTAATGTCAAAAAGATCACGTAATTCCGGATTTGTTAAAATTAAAATCCCTTCCACAATCATAACTTTTCTCGGGTGAGTCGAAACCGTATCGTCGGTTCTGTTGTGTTGTATGAAAGAATATACAGGCTGATCGATCGTTTCGCCAGCTTTTAATGCTTTAAGGTGTTTTACCAGTAATTCAAAATCTATCGCACGCGGGTGGTCAAAGTTGATTAATGCTCTTTCGTCAAACGACAAATTCGTAGTCTCTTTATAATACGAATCCTGAGAAATTACGCCCACTTCAGTGTCCGGTAATTCATTCATGATTTGGTGTACTACTGTTGTTTTTCCACTTCCTGTTCCTCCTGCAAGTCCAATAATGAGCATAAAATTTGTGTTATATATTTGTACGGCAAAAATAATAATTTAAGTGGATTGATAATGGAATCCGAACTTTAAAATTGAATTTATAAGAAGAAGTTTAACGGAGATTCCGGATTAATTAAGAAAATTGCGAATGGTGTAAATAATACAGTAATTTTGATTTTGCGTTTAGCTGAGCAATACAAGGAAATGTGTACTGACCTACTTGTATTGCCGGTTTGCTGGTAGGAGTTAGTATTACGCAAAAAAAAATCCCGATAGCAATGCCATCGGGATTTCGTGCAATCAGTATAGTTTTAATAAAGTATTCTGAATTTAGTAAGCACTTGTAATTATTTATTCTTTTTTGCTTTAATCATCATTTCAAGCTGGTCCCAAAGTTCTTCCGGAATTGCTTCCAACAGATTAAATTGTCCTGCACCTTTAAGCCATTCACCACCATCAATTGTAATAACGTCTCCGTTTACATAAGCTGAAAAATCGGATACTAAATAAGCAGCCAGATTCGCCAGTTCCTGATGATCACCTACACGTTTCAACGGTACTTTTTTGGCCATATCGAATTTTTCGGCCAGATCTCCCGGTAATAATCTATCCCAGGCTCCTTTTGTAGGGAATGGACCTGGAGCAATTGCGTTAGAACGGATTCCGTATTTTGCCCATTCAACAGCCAGACTGCGGGTCATGGCTAGAACTCCTGCTTTGGCAGTTGCACTTGGCACTACGTATGCCGAACCTGTCCAGGCATAAGTGGTTACAATATTCAAAATCGTAGCAGAGGTTTGTTTGGTATCGATCCAGTGTTTACCAAAAGCCAGTGTACAGTTTTTAGATCCTTTTAATACAATATCGATAACAGTATCAAAAGCATTGGCAGATAAACGTTCTGTTGGAGAGATAAAGTTTCCGGCAGCATTGTTTAAAAGAACATCCACTTTTCCAAAAGTTTTTAAAACTTCCTGAAGCATGTTCTCTACTTCTTCATAATGACGAACGTCACATTGAAGAGGTAAACATTTTCCTCCGGTTTCGGTTTCAAGTTCGGCAGCAGTATTTTTAAGCTTTTCTAAATCTCTTGAAGTAATGGCTACCTGAGCCCCTAATTCCAGGAAGTATTTGGTCATAGCTTTTCCTAAACCGCTTCCTCCGCCTGTAACAACAATGACTTTGCCTTTTAAAGCGTCATCTCTTAACATTTTATCTGTATAGCTCATATGATTTTCTTTTTATTACAATATTAATTAAATAAATAGGATGCACGCATAATAATGTTATAAATTTTTGATAAACTTTAAATATCACATAGTTTTTTTGCAGCTGCTTCAAGGGTAGGGTTATCTTTGGCAAAGCAAAAACGTATTAGCTTTTGATCTTTGTGATCGGAATAGAAAGAAGAAATTGGAATTGCGGCAACACCATGTTCGGTGATTAAATTTTTACAGAAAGTAACATCGTCTTCATTTGAAATGCCGGCATAAGAAGCCACCTGAAAATAAGTTCCTTCGCAAAGTTTCAATTCAAATCGGCTGTTTTGAAGCAATTTCTGAAAATAATCTCTTTTTTCCTGATAGAATTTTCCAAGCAGGCTGACATCCACAACATCTAAATACTGACTAATAGCAGCCTGTGAAATACTATTCACGCTAAAAACCAAAAATTGATGTACTTTTTTGATCTCTTTCATTAAATGTTCCGGAGCAATGGTATAACCAATTTTCCAGCCCGTAATATGAAATGATTTTCCGAAAGAAGAAACCATGATACAGCGGTTTAGAAGGAATTCTTTGGTATGTGCCGAAATGTGTTTTTCTTCAAAAGTGATATACTCGTAAACTTCATCAGATAATACCAGTATATCCGGGTGTTGCTCTAATAATGTTTCAAGTTGAAGAAAATCATTTTGGGTCAAAATTTTTCCTGTGGGATTGTGCGGATTATTGATGATAATCATCTTCGTTTTTGAAGAACAGGCTTTTGCTATCGTTTCCCAGTTAGGCGTATAGTCGTCATTTAGCGCAACACGAATTGGTTTTGCATTACACAATAAAACCGGAGATTCATACGAATCATAACTCGGATCTAAGATAATGACTTCGTCTCCTGTTTTTATCAAAGCCAGTATGGTAGTGAAAATTCCCTGAGTGGCTCCGGCTGTAACCAGAATCTCGGTTTCGGGTCTGATAATTCGGTTATAGGAGGTGTGAACCAATTTTGCGATTTGCTCCATCAATGGCGGATAACCGGCCATTGGAGTGTATTGGTGCACGTTTTCTTTTGTGAGTTTTGCCAGTATGTCTGTTAATCTTTCGTCTACAGGAAAATTCGGAAATCCCTGTGATAGATTAATCGCATTGTGTTCCGTTGCCATTTTAGACATGACCGTAAAAATACTGGTGGTAATGTTTGGGAGTTTACTCATCTTGATATACGTCTATTGGTATTGTTAAGTAATAACGAACTCTTACAGTATCATTATTATGTATTCCGGGAAACCATCTAGGACATTTTTTCATAAGACGAACGGCTTCTTTTCCTGTTCCGTAACCTGCGTCTTTGGTGAATTTTGGATCACTCAGAGTGCCATCTTTTTCAACTATGAAATTAACATCGACTGTTCCTTTTACCTGAAGCTCGTCTTCGGGATAGTGATAATTAAATCTGATAAATTTATGAAGTTTTTTTAGTCCTCCTTCAAAATCAGGTTTTACATCTATTGAATCAATATTGTAGACTGTGGTGTCTTCTTTTATTTGAATTTCACTATCGTCTGTATGGGTATCTATTTCTGAAACAGCGTTTTCATCGTCAGTAGCTGTGGCAACATTTTGTTCTGTGTCTATGTTTTTTGATACTTTTTTAGTATCAGAAGAGGAAATACAATGTGTTAAACAAAGGAATAACAGAACGTATATTTTTTTCATAAATAAGATTTAGAAGTCAAATTTACATTTTATGGATGATAAAAATGGTTGGCCTGTTGTGTAAATCTACTTTTAATTTTTTCCAGTCCGAAACACGCATCGTTTTGATGAATTCTGTGGGTAATGTAATGTCTGTTGCGATACACAGATGGGTAGAAGGATTCAGAATTTGTAAAATGTCTTCTACTAATTTGTTATTTCTATAAGGCGTTTCAATAAAAAGCTGAGACTGGTTTTTATCCTGAGACAGTTTTTCAAAATACTTTAATGCCGATTTTTTCTCGTCTTTATCAATTGGTAAATAGCCGTTGAAAGTAAAACTTTGACCGTTCATACCAGAAGCCATCATAGCCAATAAAATAGAAGACGGACCAACCAATGGTACGACCTGAATTCCTTTTTCATGTGCCAATTTTACAATTACAGCACCTGGATCGGCAACTCCCGGACAACCGGCTTCGCTCATTAAACCCACATTTTTTCCTTCGAGTAAAGGCTTGATGAAGTCTAAATGCTCGCTTGGCTCTGTACGTTTGTTAAGCGTAAAAAGAATTAGTTCTGATTGCTTTTTCTCTGGAGATACCGCTTTTATTGATTTGCGGGCCGTTTTTTCGTTTTCAACAATATAGTGGTCTATAAAATCGATACTTCTTTTAACAGTTTGAGGTAAAACATCCATCGGATCGCTTTCACCCATTGTTGTTGGAATTAAATAAAGTTTTCCGAGAAGTTTCATGTCTGTCTTTTTATGTTGTTAGGAAAAGAAGAACTTATAAGTGTTTTTCGATAAGTTTCTTCGAAATGATATCGGTTACTTCGTCTAACATTTGATATACATTATCAAATCCGTTGGTGACACCGAAGTAGGGATCCGGGACATCTACATTTTCGCCCGGAAATAATTCGTCTAAAATGAGACAAACTTTATTTTTTTGTGCTTCGTTCTGAGCCAGTTTGATAACGTCGTCATAATTCGAAGAATCCATCACATAGATGTAATCAAAAGTAGTGAAGTCAGCAGTTTTGAATTGTCTTCCTTTTTGGTTTCCAATGTCGAGGCCGTTTTTTTTGGCAACTGCTATAGATCGTTTGTCAGGGGAGTGGCCTACATGCCAGGATCCGGTTCCGGCTGAGTCAACGATGAAATTATTTTTAGGCAATTTTGAAGCTAAAATACCTTCAGCTAAAGGGGATCTGCAAATGTTCCCCAAACAAACCATTAAGATTTTTACTGGCATGGTGCGCGTTTATAGCGTTAGTTTTTTGTTAATGTCTTCGACAAATTTTTTGAATTGTTTGTCTGTAGAAACTAAATTATCAACTGTTTTGCAAGCGTGTAATACGGTAGCGTGGTCGCGATCTCCAATTTGTGAGCCAATGTTTGCCAAAGAAGCTTTTGTGAATTTCTTTGCAAAAAACATGGCCAATTGTCTCGCCTGTACCACGTGCCTCTTTCGGGTTTTCGATTGAAGCGTTTCGATATCAAGCTGAAAATAATCAGATACAATTTTTTGGATATAATCGATAGAGATTTCTCTCTTTACGTTTTTAACAAATTTCTCTACAACGCTTTTGGCCAATTCAATAGTAACTTCTTTTTTATTGAAAGAAGACTGAGCGATTAAGGAAATAATAGCTCCTTCTAATTCTCTAACGTTACTTTTGATGTTGCGCGCTACATATTCAATAATATCTTCCGGCATCTCAACACCATCGCGATACAGTATGTTTTTTAAGATCGAAATTCTGGTTTCGTAATCCGGCTGATGCAATTCGGCAGACAGTCCCCATTTGAAACGGGATAACAAACGCTGCTCAATATCCTGCATGTCAACAGGAGCCTTGTCGGAAGTTAGGATTACCTGTTTTCCGTTTTGGTGTAAATAGTTGAAAATGTGGAAAAATACATCCTGTGTTCCTGATTTTCCGGATAAAAATTGAACGTCGTCAATAATTAAAACATCGATTAATTGGTAAAAATGGATGAAATCATTACGATTGTTCTTTTTTACCGAATCAATATATTGTTGCGTGAAAATCTCGGCAGAAATATATAAAACCGTTTTTTCAGGATATTTATCTTTTACTTCCACACCTATAGCGTGTGCAAGGTGTGTTTTTCCTAATCCAACTCCTCCGAAAATTAATAACGGATTAAAGGATGTTCCTCCGGGTTTGTTGGCAACAGCCATACCTGCAGAACGGGCCAAACGGTTGGAATCTCCTTCAAGGAAATTGTCAAAACTATAATTAGGATTTAACTGTGATTCAATTTTTAAATTTCTGATCCCCGGAATTACAAACGGATTTTTAAGTTCAGGATTTAAGTTTTTAAACGGAGCATCAACCTCTTGCGGTTTCATTGGAACTCTGTTGGAACTTGGCAGCTGCTCGGTAAAAGGCTGTTTATTTCCATAAGTGTTCTCCATTTTAATTTTATAGAGTAACTTTGCGTTTTTTCCCAGTTCTTTGGTAAGCGCAACTTTCAATAATTTTACGTAATGCTCTTCGAGCCATTCATAGAAAAATTTACTTGGTACTTGAATGTATAACGCGTTGTCGGTTAGCTCAACTGATTTGATTGGTTCAAACCAAGTTTTGTATGCTTGATCTTGAATATTGTCCTTTATAAAAGACAAACAGTTTTCCCATACCGATTGAGCAGTTTTAGTCATAGATTCAAATAAATTTTCTTATTATTGATAAAGATTCTCCTAATAAAAAAGGAGCAATTTTATTCCGTATTTCGGGATAACAAATATGTGAACAAATTTCTGTAAAAAAAAATATTTTGAACTCTAATTTTATAAAAAAAAGTTGTAAGTAAACTTTTTAAACTTAATTTTTTTTAATCTGAAAATAATGAAAAATCATCAAACGCAAGTGCGTGTTCGTTACTCGGAAACCGATCAAATGGGCGTTGTTTATCACGGAAATTATGTACCCTATTTTGAGATCGGACGCGTGGAATGGCTTAGAAATAAAGGGATTTCATATAAAAGTATGGAAGAAAGCGGTATTGGACTGCCGATTGTTTCGATGCAAATAAATTATAAAAAATCAGCGCGTTATGATGAGCTTCTTACAATTCATACTGCTTTCAAAAGTCAGTCGTCTGTCAAGATTGAATTTGATTGCGCAATCTATAACGAAGCAGATGAGTTATTAACAACTGCTGTGTTTATTTTAGTATTTATTTCGTTAAAAACGGGTCGTCCTACAGCACCTCCAGATTACATTTTAGAATTATTTAAAACACTGGTATAATTGTTAAAATGTGATGCCTTTTACTGTCAAATTATATAATTTTTATATCGATTTCAAACATTAAATCAAAAATGTCGAATACTGATTCGGCATTTTTTTTGCGCGTTTTGGTCGTTATTTTGCCAATAGGCAGCCCTGTATCTTCGTTAATCTCCATTTCCTGAGCCGTAATTTCCAGTTTTTTCTCCTTAATAACCCGCATTACTTTATTCATATTTTTGTAATCAAAAGAGATTAAAAAATGAACATCAATTGTCTTTTCAATGATCTCACATACTTCAAGCGTCATTTGTGCCGTGGTTTTGTAAGCACTGATTAAGCCGCCAACACCTAATTTAATTCCTCCAAAAATGCGAACCACTACTACAAGAACGTTGGTTACGCCAAAAGATTGTATCTGTCCGTAAATTGGTGCTCCTGCTGTGTTGCCGGGCTCTCCGTCGTCATTGGCGCGATACGAAATTTTTGGTGCCGTCCCTAATTGATACGCATAACAAAAGTGTACAGCATGAGGATGCTGTTTTTTTAAGTTGTCGATAATGGGTTTTACTTCCTCTTCGCTTTCGATAGGAAAGGCGTAGCCAAAGAACTTACTGCCTTTTTCTTTCAAAAGCATTTCTTCAGATTCAAAAGCAATGGTTTGGTACGTATCGTTAATTTCCAAATTGAGTTTGATTTTTTAAGCTGTGGCAAAAATAACAGCTAAAGTATTTGTTTGTCAAATAAATCAACAACATCTTCTTGTCCAACTTGTAAATTCCAGACGTGAAAGCCCAGGGCTGCTGCCGAATCTGTGTTTTCTTTTTTGTCGTCTACAAACAAAGTTCTCTTGGGTGATAATTCGTGTTTGTTGATCAGGTACTGAAAAACTTCAGCATTGGGTTTTCGCATTCCAATTTCAAACGAAAAATAGACCTTTTCAAAACACTGATAAAAATCGCTGTAAAACGAAATGCCGGTTTTGTTTTCGAAAGTTTCGATATGAATAGCGTCTGTATTACTCAATAGAAACAAGCGGTATTTTTGAGAAAGCAGTTGCAAAAACTCCAGTCGGTACAAAGGAAAATCGGCTAGAATGGCATTCCATGCTTCCAGGATTTCTTCGATGGAGGCATTTGGAAGCTCTTTCTGAAAGCCTGCCAGAAAAGCATCACGCGTAATGTCTCCGGTTTCAAACAAAAGATTCAGGCGGTCCAGCTCGGCAGTCCATTCTGTTAATCCTAATTTTTGTAATCCCGATATAGTGGCTTGTTTGTCTAAATTGATAAAAATATCTCCAAAGTCAAAAATGATAGTATCAATCATGATTTCTAATATTTAATAATTCGTCGCTGAGAATATTAGTTTTTGTTAGGTTTTCTTTTCGAATTAGTGGTGCTTTAGTTCCATTTTTAAAAATAGCCTGTCCGATAAAAATTCGGGCTTCGTCCCAAATATTCTGATCGATAAAAGACTGTAAAGTTTGAGCGCCTCCTTCGATAATAACAGACTGAATTTGATTTTGATGTAAAACAGCTAAAATCTGCGGTAGCATATTGCTGCTAAAATCGATTACTGTAAAGGTAGTGTTTTCTGCCGAAAAGCCGGTTTCGGATTTTGTAAATACAATGGTTTTTACGCTCCCGTCAAAAACAAAACTCTCTTTTGAAATGCGATTGTGTTGGTCCAGAATAACTCGCGCCGGATGGTTTCCTGCCCAGTCCCGGGTGTTTAATTTCGGGTTGTCATCTATCACGGTCTGTGTTCCAACCAGAATTGCTTGCTCTTCACTTCTCCATTTGTGAACCAATTGTCTGGAATAGGGATTGGTGATCCAAATGGGTTTTCGTTCCGCATTTTCCTGTTTTTCAGGAGACAGAAATCCGTCCTGACTTTCGGCCCATTTTAGGATGATGTAAGGTCTCTTTTTCTGATGAAAAGTAAAGAAACGCTTGTTGAGTTCGTGGCATTCTTTTTCTAAAACCCCAACCGTAACATTGATTCCTGCGGCAATTAACTTTTTAATACCGTTTCCTGCCACTTTTTCATTAGGATCAACAGTCCCGACAACAACATGTGGAATTTTATGTTCTATAATTAAGTCGCTGCACGGAGGTGTTTTTCCAAAATGACTGCAAGGTTCTAAACTAACATAAATGGTAGCTTTGCTTAACAGCGATTTGTCTTTTACCGAACGAACGGCATTGACTTCCGCATGCGGTTCTCCTGCTTTTTTATGCCAGCCCTCTCCAATAATCTGATTGTCGTAAACGATTACACTTCCTACCATTGGATTTGGGTAAGTGGTGCCAAAACCATTTTGAGCCAGCTCGATGCAACGTTTTATGTATTTTTCATGTATATTCACGATACAAAAGTAGTTATTTTTGAGTTTAGTCCGGATAGTTTTGGGGTAGTTAAGAAACTATCGAAAAACTATTTTTACTTTTGTATAGACATTAAAGGAATAAGGAAATATGGAAAATTGGACGATCAGAGCCATTAAAAAAGAAGACAATCAGGCAGTTGCACATTTAATACGCTCTGTATTTGATGAAATGGAAATACCTAAAGTAGGAACGGCCTATGAAGACCCGTATTTAGACTTAATGTTTGAAGAATACAATAAGCCGAAGTCGGTTTATTTTGTGGTGGAAAAAGACGGCGAAATTATTGGTTGCTGTGGAATTGCGCCCTTAGAAAATGGTGCTCCGGAGATTTGTGAGTTACAGAAGATGTATTTTTTACCGAAAACCCGTGGTTTGGGAATTGGCAGTAAAATGATGGAAAAATGCTTAGAACAGGCAAGAGTTTTTGGTTTTGAAAAATGTTATATCGAAACAATGCCTTTTATGCATGCTGCGCAAAAGTTATATGTAAAATCAGGTTTTGAATATTTAGAGGGGCCTTTGGGTAATACCGGTCACAGTTCCTGTCCTGTCTGGATGTTGAAAAAATTATAGGATAATGTTGTAGTGAATTTGCATTACAATACTTACCTTGTAATACCGTTGCCCCTATCTAAAGAATAATGTTCAAATACCTAAAATGAAAATCAAACAATATCGGACTCAGTTCATTAAAGAATTGTCACCTTTTTACGATGCCTACGAAGCGGAGAGTTTTTTCTATTTAATTTTAGAAGACAAGCACCAATTGCGACAAATTGATCTGGCATTAAATCATGAATTGGCTTTTACAGAAGATGATTTTGTAGTATGGAATTTTTTATTACTGCAGTTAAAGAAAGAAGTTCCGATCCAGTATTTATTAGGTAAAACTAATTTTTATGGTTTGGACTTCGAAGTCAACGCACATGTTTTAATTCCTCGTCCGGAGACAGAAGAACTGGTAGAGTGGATTATTAATGAGAATTCAGGAAAGGACAAAACAAAAAAAATAAAAATTCTCGATATTGGAACAGGGAGTGGCTGTATAGCTATTTCATTGGCAAAAAACATTCCCAACGCGGAAGTTTATGCGATTGATGTTTCCAAAAAAGCGATAGAAACGGCTAAAAGAAATGCCATTCAGAATAAAGTTGAAGTTACTTTTATGCTTCAGAATATTTTAGAAGCAGAAGCGTTAAAGTATGATTTTGATATCATCGTTTCGAATCCGCCTTATGTTCGGAATTTAGAAAAAGAAGAAATCAAAAAGAATGTTTTGGATTATGAGCCGCACTTGGCTCTTTTTGTAGAGGACAACGATGCTTTGATTTTTTACAGAAAAATTGCCGAATTGGCCAAGAAAAACCTTTTGCAAAACGGACAATTGTATTTTGAAATCAATCAGTATTTAGGCACAGAAATGACAGATTTGCTTGAAAAAATGGATTTCAGGAATATTGAATTACGCCGAGATATTTATGATAACGACCGGATGATGAAAGGGGGTGTTTGAGTTTATGGTCATAGTTTACAGTCGCAGTCGCAGTTTGCAGTTAGTTGTTTGACTGTAAGATGTAAATTGTAAGATGTAAATTGTGAGATGTGAACTGTAACCGAAAACTGAGACTGAGAACTGAGACTGAGAACTGAGACTGCGACTGCATACTAAGAAGTTATTCGTAGCGCAAAGCCTCAATAGGATCCAGTTGTGATGCTTTTATTGCCGGATACAAGCCCGAAACAATGGCAACCGTGAAACTGGTACCAAAAGCGGCAAAAATGGCTATCCATGGAATTACAAAAGCAAAACTCATTGCAGCAGCAAAAGCATAACCAACAAGGATTCCCAGTACAATTCCAACCAAACCGCCAATCTGACCGATTAACAAGGTTTCGATAAAAAACTGTACCAAAATTGTGATTTTAGTGGCACCTAAGGCTTTGCGAACACCGATTTCTCGGGTTCGTTCCGTAACCGAAACGATCATAATGTTCATCAAAGCAATCGACGATCCTAAGATGGTGATGACGCTGATGATCCAGGAGGCCCATCCTAAATATTTGGTAATGCCCAGAATTCGGTTAATTAAATCGTCGCTTCGGCCAATACCAAAGTTGCTTTCGCGAACCGGACTCAATTTGCGAACCCTGCGCATGGTACTTGTTGCATTGTCTACTGCTTCATCCAAAAGCTCTTTTTTAGAAACCATAACACTAATCGTGTAGTTGATTTTTGGTGCTGTAAATAGAGAGCGCGCTACCTGAATTGGAATTAATACTCTTAAATCCTGACTGTTTCCAAAAGTGGAACCTTTTTCTTTTAAAACACCAATAACTTTAAAACGTGCCCCTCGTATCGAAATGATTTTATCAATTGGGTTGACATCTTTTAGTAAACCTTTTTCAAAATCAGAGCCCACGACGCAGGAATAAGTATTGTTGTCAATGTCAAATTGATTAAAAGAACGACCTGAAGTTGTTTCTAAACCCGAATTTGAGATATAGTGTTCGTCAACTCCAAGTATAGTAATTTCGGGATCGGTTTTTTGATCTAAGTATTTTACTTCAGCTTTGGATGTGGCCGTAAAAGAGAGGGACGTTTCTGTAAAAGGGTATTTGAATTTATTTTTGAACGCTACCGCTTCCGGATAAGAAATAATTGGGTTGACGATTTCGCGCTCATTTCCACCGCGGTTTTTAACGGTGTTTTCGTACTGATTGATGTTAAAGGTGTTAGCTCCCATCGAAGCAAAGTTGGTCGAGACCGTGTTTTCAAGTGCTGTAACTACGGTCAGGATTCCCACCAAAGCGGTAATTCCGATAGCGATAATAACTACTGTAAGAATAGTTCGTAACAATTGAGTTTTGATAGAACCAAAAGCAATTCGGATATTTTCTTTAAATAATTTTAGCATCATGACCAATTTGTCACGAAAATACGTTTTTTGTTACAAGTTTGTTTTCGAACTGTTATTATTTATTTTAAAAAGTGAGATATTTGCAGACTTAATTAAGTCGAAAGTTTGAAAGACATAAGGTCGAAAGACTAATGATCCGATAATCTAAAAATATAGAAATAAAATAATTTTAAAGGTTTGCGAATTTAAGTTTCAGAAGAAATCTAAAATCTAAGATCTAAAATCTAAAATCAAAAAAATGGCTTCAAAACCAAGTATACCGCAAGGAACAAGAGATTTTTCGCCTGCAGAGGTGTCAAAACGTCAATATATCATTCAGGTTATAAAAAATAATTTTGAAAAATTTGGCTTTCAGCCGATTGAAACCCCTTCTTTTGAAAACTCAGATACTTTGATGGGGAAGTACGGAGAAGAAGGTGATCGTTTGATTTTTAAGATATTAAACTCAGGGAATTTCTTCTATAACAAAAGTAAGATAGAATTGCCAAAATCGATGGAGCAGCTTCAGGCTTCTTCTGCAGATAAAATTACGATTGCAGAAAGAATCGAATTGAATTCTTTTACTAAACAAATCTCTGAAAAAGCATTGCGTTACGATTTAACCGTTCCGTTTGCGAGATATGTGGTGCAGCACCAAAATGAAATTGAGTTTCCTTTTAAAAGATATCAGATTCAACCGGTGTGGAGAGCTGATCGTCCGCAAAAAGGACGTTTTAGAGAGTTTTTTCAATGTGATGCCGATGTGGTAGGTTCAAAATCGTTGTGGCAGGAAGTAGAATTGGTGCAGTTGTACGATACCGTTTTTACCGCTTTAGGTTTAGAAGGAGTTACCATCAAGATCAACAACAGAAAAATATTATCAGGTATCGCTGAAGTGATTGGAGCTTCTGATAAGTTAATCGATTTTACGGTGGCATTGGATAAATTGGATAAGATTGGGGAAGATGGTGTGAAAAAAGAAATGATCGAAAATGGTATTTCTGAAGAAGCATTGGTGAAAGTTCAGCCGCTGTTTAGTTTTACAGGAACCTTCGCGGATAAAATCAAGCAGCTTTCCGATTTATTAGCAGCATCAGAAGAAGGAATGAAAGGAGTGGAGGAGCTTCAATTTATTTGTGACAATGTGGCAACTTTAGGGTTGTCAACAGCGACTTTAGATTTGGATGTGACGTTAGCTCGTGGATTAAACTATTATACCGGAGCAATTTTTGAAGTTGCAGCTCCAAAATCGGTTGCGATGGGTTCTATCGGAGGTGGTGGAAGATACGACGATTTGACGGGTATTTTCGGATTGAAAAATATGAGTGGTGTTGGAATTTCTTTTGGATTGGATCGTATTTATCTGGTTTTAGAAGAATTGCAGTTATTCCCGGAAACTGTTTCGGCAACTTCAAAAGCATTGTTCATTAACTACGGAGATGCTGAGGCGTTGTATGCGTCGCAGGCCATTCAGAAATTAAGACAGGAAAACATAAAAGTAGAGCTTTATCCGGACAATGTAAAAGTCGGGAAACAGTTTCAGTATGCCGATAAGCGTTTAATTCCGTTCGCAGTTATTGCGGGAGATCAGGAAATTGCTACAAAATCGTATGCACTTAAAAATTTAGTGACAGGCGAGCAGGTTACCGTTGACTTTGAGGGATTGAAAAATGCTTTACTGGCATAATTGAGGGTAAAGTGTTTTGCCACAGATTAAAAGGATTATTTAGGTTTTTGTTTCCTGCAGGTTTAACAGATCAAAGAAGGGTTAGTATTAAGCAAATCGGCGGTATTTGGTCAAAATCTTTTTTAAAATCTGCCTGAAATAATTGCTTGGGAAGAAAAAATACTTTTAATTTGCCGCTCTAAGTTACGGGCGTAGTTCAAGGGTAGAATAGCGGTCTCCAAAACCGTTGATGGGGGTTCGAATCCCTCCGCCCGTGCAATAAAAAATAACAACCGTTATTAAATTTATCAAAGACTTTCGAGGAGTTACAAGGTAAAAAAGCAACATAAAAAAAAGCTTCGTCTCAAATTAGGCGAAGCTTTTTTTAATATAAGGTAAATTTGAATTAATAATTATTTATGAAGCCGAGGCCAACCCTTAAATTCAATTTTGATAGGTAATAATTTAGTTTTCAATTGTATCTCAAATATACTATAAAGGATATCGTGATAGTCTTAAAATTATACTAAATTTTAAAAAGCTGTTTTTAGTTTTTAAACGGCTCAGTTTTAATAAAGTGACAATTTGACATTTTGAAAGATTTGGCAGTACTTTTGCAATCCAAAAGAAAGAATAAAAAATGAAGTTTAAGAATATTTTTAAAAATAAAAGTAATATGACTACTGAAAATACAGAATTCGATCAGGAATTAGATGATGTAACGTTAGAGAACAATGCCAACGGTGAGCAGTTAATTGTTGAAGAATTAAGTGTTGAAGAGCAATTGGCTCAAGACTTGGCAAAAGAAAAAGATAAGTTTTTGAGACTATTTGCCGAATTCGAAAATTACAAAAAAAGAACTTCAAAAGAGCGTATCGACTTGTTTAAAACGGCAAACCAGGATGTTTTATTGGCGATGCTGCCAGTTTTAGATGATTTTGACAGAGCGATAGTAGAAATCAACAAATCGGAAGATGAAACCTTGACAAAAGGGGTTGAGTTGATTCACGAAAAATTAAAAAGCACTTTAGTTTCTAAAGGTTTAGAGCAAGTTGAAGTAAGAGCAGGTGATGCTTTTAATGCAGATTTTGCTGAGGCAATTACCCAAATTCCGGCTCCGTCTGAGAAATTAAAAGGGAAAATTGTTGATGTTATTGAAAAAGGATACAAATTAGGAGACAAAATTATCCGTTTCCCTAAAGTTGTGATCGGAAACTAAAAAGAGCAAATGACATATTCTGAAAGTCAATTTTTTAAGTATTGGAATTCGGAATTTTAAATTTGGACACAAGCGCTAGCGAACTGGCGAAGCAATTTAACCTAAATTATGAAAAAAGATTTTTACGAAATACTAGGCATTTCAAAAAATGCGGATGCTGCCGAAATTAAAAAAGCTTATAGAAAAAGTGCATTGAAATATCATCCGGACAAAAACCCGGGCGACAAAGAGGCAGAGGAAAACTTTAAATTAGCGGCAGAAGCTTATGAAGTACTAAGCGATCCTAACAAAAAAGCGAAATACGATCAGTACGGACATCAGGCTTTTGATGGTTCTGGCGGATTTGGCGGTGGTCACGGTGGTATGAATATGGATGACATTTTCAGCCAGTTTGGTGATATTTTTGGCGGTGGATTTGGTGGTTTCGGCGGAGGCGGAGGCGGTGGTCCTCGTCGTGCTAAAGGAAGCAATCTTCGAATTAAAGTAAAATTGACTTTAGAAGAAATTGCAAATGGTGTTGAGAAAAAAGTAAAAGTAAAACGTAAAGTTCAGGCTAAAGGAGTTACCTACAAAACGTGTTCGACTTGTAACGGTCAGGGACAGGTAATGCGTGTAACCAACACTATTTTAGGAAGAATGCAGTCTGCGTCAACTTGTCCTACTTGCGGCGGGTCTGGCCAGATTTTAGATAAAAGACCAGCTGAAGCGGATGCACAGGGAATGATTTTAGAAGACGAAACCGTTTCCATCAAAATTCCTGCGGGAGTTGTAGATGGGATGCAGTTGAAAGTTTCTAATAAAGGAAATGATGCTCCCGGAAATAGTATTCCTGGTGATTTAATTGTAGCTATTGAAGAATTAGAGCACGAGTTTCTGAAACGTGAAGGTGAAAACATTCATTATGATTTATACATCAGTTTCCCAGAAGCCGTTTTAGGAGTTTCTAAAGACATCGAAGCAATCAATGGAAAAGTTCGTATCAAATTAGAAGAAGGAATTCAATCTGGAAAAATCTTAAGATTAAAAGGAAAAGGTATTCCTAGTATCAATGGATATGGAAGTGGAGACTTGTTAGTTCATGTAAATGTATGGACGCCAAAAACACTGAGCAAAGAGCAAAAACAATTCTTTGAAAATGCACTTAGCGATGATCACTTTATTCCGAGCCCTGAAAAATCAGAAAAATCATTTTTTGAAAAAGTAAAAGATATGTTTTCATAAACAGAGCTTTTTCTAAAATGGAGCAATAATAAATTTCAAAACCCATTCTATAGTAAATCATAGAATGGGTTTTTTGTATCAATAGTACAAAATTTCGATACTATTTATTTACTTTTACACTCGTAATGCCGCAATGGTCAAACTGACGCAGAAAATCTTAATTATAGCATGAGCAACTTACTCGAAGTACATAAAGTCGTAAAACAATACGGTGATTATGTAGCGCTTAACGAAGTTTCATTAAATGTACCAAAAGGTAGTATTTATGGACTATTAGGTCCGAATGGAGCCGGAAAAACTTCCCTGATCCGAATTATAAATCAAATTACATTGCCGGATAGTGGTGAAGTAATTTTGGATGGAGAAAAATTGCAGCCCAAACATGTACAGCATATTGGTTATCTTCCTGAAGAAAGAGGGTTGTATACTTCTATGAAAGTAGGAGAACAATGTTTGTATCTGGCGCAGATGAAAGGACTCTCTAAAGCCGAGGCAAAATTACAACTGGAATACTGGTTTGACCGTCTTGGAATTCAGGGCTGGTGGAACAAGAAAATTCAGGAGCTTTCGAAAGGAATGGCCCAAAAGATTCAGTTTGTGGTTTGTGTGTTGCACAAGCCTAAATTGCTGATTTTTGATGAGCCTTTCTCCGGATTTGATCCGGTGAATGCAAATGTCATTAAAGATGAGATTTTGGCATTAAAAGAACAGGGAGCCACCATTATTTTTTCGACACACCGTATGGAAAGTGTCGAGGAACTTTGCGATCATATTGCTTTAATTCACAAATCGAATAAACTGATTGAAGGTAAGGTAAGCGATGTAAAACGCCAGTTTAGAACCAATAGTTTTGAAGTTGGAATCCTAACGGATAATGTAGAAGGTCTGATGTACGATATCACACAAAAATTTACCGTTTCGCCTGCTAATTTTAAATCCTTAAACGATGATTTGAAACTGGATATTCAAATTGGAAACGCTGCACCTAACGAATTGCTGCATTTGCTTACACAACGCGGACAGGTGACCCATTTTGTAGAGAAAATACCAAGTGTGAACGATATTTTTATTCAAACAGTTACCGAAAACAAAAATTAAACTCCAAAAAAATAAATTCCAAATCCCAATATCAGAGCGATCAAAATTGGAATTTGGAATTTGAAAATTAAAATATTTATGAGCATCATTTCATTAATTATAAAAAGAGAATTTATTGCAAAAGTGCGCAATAAATCTTTTGTTGTCATGACGTTTTTGAGTCCGTTATTGTTTGTGGCAATTGCAGGTTTTATTGGTTATCTGAGCTCAATGAAAGCAGAGACAAAAAGAATCGCAATTCATGACGAAACGGGTTTGTTTGCCCAGGATTTTGTCAAAAAGAATAAGGAAGAAGCCGAGTTTAAATACCTCAATGTGTCTGAAATTGATACAAAAGCATTAAAAGACAGCATTACTAATGAAAATTATGACGGTTTAATTGTAATTCCAAAAACCAATAATTTATCCGATTTAGAAAGTAAAATCGAATTCATTTCCAATAACAGTCCGAGTATCTCTTTTATCGAAAGAACACAGCGTGTTATTGCGTCAAAAATCACCAAAGTAAATCTTGAGGCGGCGAAATTGGATACGACGGCCATTCAAAAAGCACAGTCGGAAGTTAATATTCATTTGGTAAAAGCATCCGGAGAGGAAAGCTTAAAAGGATTGAATGAAATAAAAATAGGAATAGGCGGTGCGTTTGGATATCTGATTATGATGTTTATTATCATCTATGGTAATATGGTGATGCGAAGTGTGATCGAAGAAAAAACGAACCGAATTATTGAAATCATTATTTCCTCCGTAAAACCTTTTCAGCTGATGATTGGTAAAATCGTAGGGACTTCTCTTGCCGGATTGCTTCAGTTTATCATCTGGGCGATCATCGGTCTGGGATTGATGTTTGCGGCTTCGGCTTTTTTTGGCGTTAATGTTGGACCTACGGCCAGAATTTCACCTGAATTAATGCAGTCGGCCCAGCATGAAATGTCGGGAACAGCTCAAATGTACATACGCGAATTATGGAATTTGCCTATTGCCAGTATTATCATCGGTTTTGTTATTTATTTCATCGGAGGATACTTTTTATACAGTTCCTTTTATGCAGCCATTGGTGCAGCAGTTGACAACCAAACCGATTCGCAGCAATTTCTATTGCCTATTTTAATGCCGCTTATTTTAAGTGTTTATATTGGTTTTTTCACCGTTGTCAATGATCCTCACGGAACCATTGCGGTTGTCTTTTCCATGATTCCGTTGACCTCGCCAATTGTAATGTTAATGCGACTTCCGTTTGGAGTGCCGTGGTGGCAAATTGCAATTTCGGTATCATTATTGTTTGCTACCTTTTTCCTTGTAGTATGGTTCGCCGCCAAAATTTACCGAATAGGTATCTTGATGTACGGCAAAAAACCAACCTGGAAAGAATTGTATAAATGGCTTAAATATTAATTTTTTTAAGTTGCTAAGATACTAAGGTTCTGAGTTGCTAAGCTTTTAGTTTAAGCAGAAAAGAAGAACTTAGAACCTTAGTAACTCAGAACCTTAGAACCTCAAAAGAATGAGTAAAATACTAATTATAGAAGACGAAGCATCCATCAGAAGAGTTTTGGTAAAAATTTTATCAGAAGAAAATGATACGTATCAGGTAGATGAAGCTGAAGATGGTGCGGCGGGTCTTGAGAAAATAAAAAACAACGATTACGATTTGGTTTTGTGTGACATCAAAATGCCAAAATTGGACGGGGTTGAGGTTTTAGAAGAAGCAAAAAAAATCAAACCGGAAATTCCGATGGTTATGATCTCTGGTCATGGCGATATGGAAACCGCAATTCATACGATGCGTTTAGGCGCTTTTGATTATATCTCGAAACCACCTGATTTAAACCGATTACTGAACACCGTTCGTAACGCTTTAGATAAAAAACAACTCGTGGTTGAGAATAAAATCCTAAAGAAAAAGGTCAGCAAAAACTACGAAATGGTAGGAGAGAGCGAAGCAATCAGTCATATCAAATTAATGATTGACAAAGTCGCTCAAACCGAAGCCAGAGTTTTAATTACAGGTCCGAATGGAACAGGGAAAGAGTTGGTAGCGCACCAATTGCACGAAAAAAGTGAGCGCTCTAACTTTCCATTAATCGAAGTAAACTGTGCTGCAATTCCGAGTGAACTGATCGAAAGTGAATTGTTCGGTCACGTAAAAGGAGCTTTTACTTCGGCGGTGAAAGACCGTGCCGGAAAGTTTGAAGCTGCTGATAAAGGAACGATCTTCTTAGATGAAATTGGAGATATGAGTCTTTCGGCACAAGCCAAAGTGTTGCGAGCGCTACAGGAAAGTATGATTACTAGAGTAGGGGCTGAAAAAGACATCAAAGTTGATGTACGTGTTGTGGCAGCAACGAATAAAGATCTAAAGACTGAAATTGCTGAAGGTCGTTTTCGAGAAGACTTGTACCATCGTCTGGCTGTTATTTTAATTAAAGTACCGCCATTGAACGAAAGACGTGATGATATTCCGGCATTGATTACTCACTTTACAGAGAAAATTGCTTCAGAGCAAGGAAATTCGGTAAAAGTGTTTTCGCCACAAGCGATCAAGTTACTACAAGAGTACGATTGGACAGGAAATATTCGTGAACTTCGAAATGTAGTGGAAAGATTAATTATCTTGGGAGGAAACGAAATTTCTGAAACCGATGTTAAAATGTTTGCAAGCAAGTAAATGTAATAGGCTTTAAGCTATAAGCTTTAGGCAGTAGGATTTATGCTTGGTGTAAGCATAAAAAATAAAATGAATTTTGGCTTAAAGCTTAAGGCTTAAAGCGTAAAGCATAAAAAAAATGAAACTAAAAAAAATAAACGAAAAGTTACAAGAGGCTCTAATTGAAAACGGTTTAACAGAAGCAAATGTTTTGCAGCAGGAAACTTTTTCGACTATTAAAAGTGGGGCTGATTGCATCATTCTTTCTCCGGCAGGGAGCGGAAAATCTACAACAATTGTATTGAATGTGATTCAGCAACTGTCAGGTCACACAGAAGAATCGCCACGTGCACTGATTTTTGTAGAGGACAAGGCCAAGGTACTGGAAATGGAAGCGCTTTTTGAAAAATACGGAAAATATTCCAAGCTTGAAGTTTACGGAGTGCACGACAAAGGTGACATGGATTACGATAAAAACTATATCTCTACAGGGATTGATGTTTTGATTGGAACGCCAAATAAATTGAGCGACATGTTTACCACAGCGGGCTACAATGTAAATCGTTTGAAAATGTTTGTTCTGGACGATGCCGATCCTATTTTGAAATTACGTCACGAAACGAAGATCATGCGTATTTCAAACAGTATCGCCAAAACACAACGCATTATTTTTGCAGAAACCTTAACAGAACGCATCGAAATTTTGGCCGACAAAATGTTGTTGGAGCCTTATGTGTTTGATATGGAAGATGAAGAGGAACTTGATGACGAAGAGGAAGAAGAAGATATTGAAGAGGAAGAATAATTAAAAGGGCTTTATGGAAGTATTGAAGACTTTTAAATTCTTAACGATTATACTTGTGGTGTTTTTCGCTGTGATTTATCTGGCTATTACTTCCTATGTTTATTTTAATCAGGTTGGAATGGTTTTTCAGAGCGCACAGCTCTCAAAAGAGTATCAATTCGACTATCAGCAAAAATTCGAGGAATTAAATATTAAGTCTTTTGATGGCATACAATTGAATGGATTGTTGTTTAGGGCTGAGAATTCAAAAGGTTTGGTTTTCTATCTGCATGGAAATGCGGGAACATTAGAAACTTGGGGGAAAATTGCAAAAATCTATACCAGATTGGGATATGATATCTTTATTTTAGATTACAGAAGTTTCGGTAAGAGTGAAGGCGAAATTATAGACGAAGAGCAATTAAATAAGGATGTATCTGCTGCCTATAAAAGACTATCCAAGCGATATTCTGAAAGCAACATTATTATTGCGGGTTATTCGATAGGCTCCGGACTGGCCACTATTTTAGCTTCTGAGAATAAGCCAAAAGCGTTGATATTGCAGTCGCCTTATTATAGTTTTACAGAATTATCAAGTAAGAAAGTACCCTTTTTTCCGAATTTCATGAAGAAATTCCACTTTGAAACCTACGAATATTTGCCGAAAATTAAGATACCGGTTTATATTTTTCATGGAACGGAAGATCAATTAATTCCTTATGAGAACTCGGTTCGATTGAGTAAAATGATAAAATCCAATGGGCATCTTTATCTGTTAAAAGGGCAGGGGCATATTGGTATGAATGAAAACAGTGATTTTCAAAATCAATTAAAAAGAATATTAGAGTAAAAAATAAATAACAATAAAAATAAGATGTCATGGGATTAATGAAAGTGTTTTCAGGTAGTGAAGTGTTAGCAATTGCTTTACAGGAAAGATTGGAAGAGGCAGGATTGGAAACAGTAAAGAAAGATAACATTCAATCGGCTCGTATGGCTGGTTATGGCGGATCAGATTTGGCAGTAGAGGTATTTATTCAGGAAACCGATTTTGCAAAAGCAAATCCGATTATCGAAGAGTTTAGAATGAGCCTTTAATAATTGTAGTTGTTTGTGAAGTGTGAGATGTTAGATGTGAAATGTAAAATGTGAGATGTAAAGAAGCACTGTGACTGCGACTGCGACTGCACACTAAGACCAAGAACTGAAAATAAAAAATATGCAATATAAAATGTTAGTGCTTGACATGGATGATACCTTGTTAACCGACGATCATAAAATTTCTGACCTTAATAAAAAAGTACTTCTGGAGGCACAGGCAAAAGGCGTGTACGTTGTTTTGGCTTCCGGCAGACCTACATCTGCAATGACGGCTTATGCTAAGGAATTAGAGTTAGATTTGAATAACTCGTATATCATTTCGTTCAACGGAGCGATCATTAGCACGGTGAAAGATGATGTGATTTTGTTCGAACAAAAGTTAACGGTAGAGCAAATCCATGAATTGTACGACTACAGTGTAAAAAAGAACACCCATATCATTACGTATCTGGACGGTCAAATTATCAGTGAAACCGATTCGGAATACATTGAGGTTGAAAAAGAAATTACCGGATTACCCCACAATAAAGTCTATAGTTTTAAAGAAGCTGTGACGGAAGCTGCTGTAAAATGTATACTGCTGGCAGAACCTTCTTATCTGAAAGAAGTCGAAAGTGATTTGAAAGCAGCAATGCCGCATTTGAGTGTTGCCATGTCAAAGCCTTTTTTCCTGGAAGCAGCGCAAAACGGAATTGATAAAGCCGCCAGTTTAAAACTTTTAGCCGAAAAGCTAAACATTCATCAAAGTGAGATTATTGCCGTTGGAAATGCCGGAAATGACCTGACCATGATCGAATATGCCGGACTTGGTGTGTGGGTAGACAATGTAACACCGGAGTTGCGGGACAAGGCAGATGTAATCGTAGCTTCTAACAATGACGATGGCGTAGCTGAGGTAGTGCAGCGCTATATTTTAAATTAAATTTTTATGAAAGATCCAATTGAAACAGAACGGCTACTTTTAAGAGAATTACTTCTCTCGGATGTTGATGGAATGTTTGAATTAGATTCTAATCCCAACGTGCAGCGTTTCGTGGGAAATAAACCCGTGAAAGAAATTGAGGAAAGTGTTGCCATGATAAAACACATTCAGGGGCAATATGAAGCTTATGGAACAGGGCGTTGGGCGGTAATTTTAAAAGAAACCAATGAGTTTTTGGGCTGGTCCGGAATAAAGTTTATTACTACGGAAATTAACAACCATAAAGATTTTTATGAAATAGGATATCGTTTCATCGAAAAACATTGGGGAAAAGGTTATGCTACCGAAGCCGGAACAGCATTTGTAAATTATGCTTTTGATGTGATCAAAGCAGAAACTCTTTATGCTTATGCCGATGAAGGAAATAAAGACTCAAGAAAGGCTTTAGAAAAATTGGGTTTTCGTTATGTCAATTCCTTTGAGTATGAAGGGGAGTTGGAAGTCTGGTATGAATTAAAGAATCCCAACATATAAAGAGAATCCTAAGAAATGTGTTCCAAATCTTTGTAAACTCAACATGTGTAAGATTTGCAAAGATTTGGAAAACAGCCCATAGTTTTTAATACTTAGAAAAAAGAAAGTATCAGGTATTATTTTTTAGCTACCGAAACAAAATATTTATTTCCGTCACCCATTGTCAGTTTTACTCGTTCGTCACAAAGATCGATTGCAAAATTGGCACTTTCGTAACAAGTACAAGTTGTATTTTTGTCTTTAGACATTTCAGTTTTACAATTGTTGTTTTTAAAAGTCGACAATTGCGGCGTGTATAAGCTTACTAAATCAGTAGAAGCGGTTACCAGTGAAATGATACTTGCTGAATTATTGTTTGTAATTCTGTAAACAATTCTGTCTGTATAGTTTACTTCGTTTACCGTTACTTTACGAATATAAGTGTAAGCTGTTGAGCCTTCACCCGGTTCTTTTACTTCAAATTTAAATCCAACCGCACGAATGGCAATATCAAATTGAGATTGAGAGTTTAAGCTCGCCCAAGTTGTCAATGTGCTGATAGATGGAAATGGATTAGCGGCAGGAGCAGTTTGTGCCTGAGCGCTAAAAAGGGTTAAGAACATCAAGCAGATTGTGGGTAAAAATGCTTTCATATGGAGTTTTAATTTTTAATTTTTGCCTACTCTTTCTGGTTTTCGGCCTTCCCATTTTTTACTGTAACAAAACAACAACATAACGACGGAAAAACAAAATTGTTATGTGCTATTTATGATTTAAACAATACAATTTTCGCTCCCTGTTTTTTGGAGAAGTGAAAGTACTTCTAAAAACAATTCAAACAAAGTTAAATGTAAGAAAATTTCAATTTAACAGCTAAAAAAATGTACTTAATCGATATTATTTGCGTTTAATCGATTTGTTTGTCAATTTATTCTTATCGAATTGCGGCTTTACTTTTTCCAGAGACTTTTTTTTAAAACCGTTATTTTGTTTGATTTATGGTTTTTTAAAATGAATTAAAATAGAGGTTCGTTGCAAAATGTTGATATATAGTGTATTATTGATTTTATTTTAAAGAATATTGTACGTAAATTTGCAAACTCTTCAAAAGAGATGTAAATATAATATCTTACTACTTAAAACGTAGTTTATTCCTATGGAAAATAGAAAAAAAGTTGCCTTTTATACGCTTGGATGTAAACTGAATTTTTCAGAGACTTCAACTATCGCCCGAAACTTTAACGACGAAGGTTTTGATCGTGTTGATTTTGAGGAAATAGCCGATATCTATGTCATCAACACCTGTTCTGTTACAGAGAATGCCGATAAGCAGTTTAAGCAGGTTGTAAAAAAAGCAATGAAACTTAATGAAAAAGCTTTCGTAGCGGCAGTAGGCTGTTATGCCCAGTTGAAACCAGAGGAATTAGCGGCTGTTGATGGGGTTGACCTGGTTTTGGGAGCTACAGAAAAATTTAAAATTACCGACTATATTCACGATTTGAGCAAGAATGATATGGGAGAAGTACACTCCTGTGAAATTGCCGAAGCCGATTTTTATGTGGGAAGTTATTCTATTGGAGATCGTACCCGTGCTTTTCTGAAAGTTCAGGACGGTTGCGATTATAAATGTACCTACTGTACCATTCCGTTAGCAAGAGGAATTTCTAGAAGTGATGCTTTGGAGAACGTATTGCAAAATGCGAAAGAAATCTCGGCTCAGAACATCAAAGAAATTGTTTTAACCGGAGTGAATATTGGAGATTACGGAAAAGGGGAGTTTGGAAATAAAAAACACGAGCATACCTTTCTGGAACTGGTTCAGGCTTTAGATCAGGTTGACGGAATTGAGCGCTTGCGAATTTCATCTATCGAACCTAATTTGCTGAAGAATGAAACCATTGAGTTTGTTTCAACAAGCCGAACTTTTGTACCGCATTTTCATATCCCGTTACAATCCGGAAGCAATGACATTTTAAAATTGATGAAACGCCGTTATTTACGCGAAGTTTATACCGAACGCGTTAATAAAATTCGTGAAGTAATGCCTCACGCCTGTATAGGGGTTGATGTTATTGTAGGTTTCCCTGGTGAAACAGACGAGCATTTTTTAGAAACCTATCATTTTCTTAACGAAATGGATATTTCGTACCTACACGTATTCACTTATTCGGAAAGAGACAATACTGAGGCTGCAAACATGCCCGGAAGTGTTCCTGCAAATGTAAGAGCGAAACGCAGTAAAATGTTACGCGGATTATCAGTTAAAAAACGCCGTGCTTTTTACGAAAGTCAATTAGGATCTAACAGAACCGTTTTGTTTGAAAGCGAAAATAAAGAAGGATACATTCATGGTTTTACCGAGAATTACGTAAAAGTAAAAACACCCTGGAATCCTGAATTGGTCAATACCTTGCAAGAAATAAACCTGACTAAAATTGACGAAGACGGAAGTGTTCGTCTCGAGTTTTTAAATAAACTGGCAGAGGCTTAAACTTAATTTGTCATTTCGACGTGAGGAGAAATCACACAAGAAACTCGACAAAGATTAGAGTTCTGGACCAAGTAACCCCAATCTTGTCATTTCGACGAAGGAGAAATCACACGAGAAACTCGACAAAGATTGGCGAATTTAGGAACGGAGTTATTAGTAAAAGACAAAAAAACAGAAAAGCCCTTTGTAAAAAAAGGGCTTTTCTGTTTTTAAAATAATTACTGCTGATTTTCCGGAACAACCAGCTTCAGCGAATTGATATAATCGGTATCAAATTCAATCACTCTTATCTTTTGCGGATTAAAGCTTAATTCTCCGCCAAACTGACCTTTTGTATCCAGGAAATCGATGGTAAGTTCCTCCTCCGTCAATTCGATTAGTTTTCCTAAATAAGCTGATTTTGCTGATTTTTTAGAAATCTGAAAAATACCATACTTGTTGGTAATAAAATTTATAATGGAAGTTAAATCCCTTATCGGGATAATATCTTCGGCATTCGTTTTTAGCCCTTTTAGACGGATAATTTTTTCTGTAAATGCCAGATCCTGATCCCTGTGAATGGCTTCGATATTTTTATTTTTCAGCACTACAAAACCATCCAGAATAAAATCTACCGGATTGTTTCGCAATAAAATCCACTCATCCGAATAGTCAATTAGAAATCCTGTAAAAAGTTCTTTCTTGTCTGTAAATTCTATGGCGATTAATTGTCTTAAATATTGTTCCATCATATAAAGTTTTTGAAATCCAAATGGTAAAATCTTAAATATCAATACTGAAATTACAAATTCCAATATTTTGCAAAAACTCCAAAAATTGGAATTTGGGATTTAAAAAATATTAGAATTTAAGTTTAAAGCGTATTGGAATTTGGAATTTAAAAATTTAGAATTTATTTTTTTTAAGGATTAGTAGACCAGATGCTGCTGTTTTTAATGAAAACGCGACGATTCAATTTCAATTGTGCGATAATCAATTCGGCTACATCTTCAGCCTGCATTACTTTCTCCGGATTTCCGTCGGTTAATTTTAAGTCGATAGCCAAATCAGTTGCTACGGTACTTGGTGTTAAGGCGGTAACACGAATGTTGTGTTTTCTCATTTCGTGCATCAAAGAATCCGTTAGTCCTAAAACAGCAAATTTTGAAGCACTGTAAGCACTTGTAAGGGCGTTTCCGTTTAGTCCGGCCGTTGAAGAAATATTGATAATGTCACCTGTTTTTCTTTCAATCATGTTTGGAACAACAGCGCGGGTTGCATAATACGTTCCCATTAGATTTACTTTGATAATGTTTTCCCATTCTTCCGGTTCTAATTCCAGAAAATTACCAAATTTACCGGTACCGGCATTGTTGATCAGAATATCAATATGTTTGAATTCAGCTAAAGCTTTTTCTACCGCAGTATTTATAGAATTAATATCCGATACATCGGCAGTTAAAGCCAGAGATTTTACACCCAGATTAGTGGTTTCAATGGCCAGTTGGTCTACATCGGCCTGTGTTCTTGAGACTAAAATTAAGTTAACGCCTTCTTTGGCAAGTGCAATTGCAATTGCTTTTCCTATCCCTTTTCCTGCTCCTGTAATCAGAGCATTTTTATTTTTTAAGTCTGTCATCATTGTAATATTAGAAATGCCAAAAGCATCATTTTAGTACAACAAAAATAAGGCTTTTGCTTCCTAAATGATGCTTTTAAGTGTTTTCTTAATCTAAGTTTAACAACTTTTTTATTCTTTCAAAACCATGTCGATACACATTACTGCTGCCATGATTAATTGTCTTTGCGGACTGTCAGCTCCTACAGTTTCTTCAATTTGAAGCACATAATTATCTGCACTGGTGAAAAGTTCTTTCCCCATTCCGGCCCATTTTTTGCTTACCTGTGCCAGTTGTTTGTTTTCGTGCGTAAATTTAAAATCCCAGCCAGTCCATTTTCCCTGAAGCGTAGCAACCGGTTTTTCGTTTTTATCTAAAATCTCAAATCTGCCGCCAAAAGAAAAGAACTTTTGTTTAAAGGTTCCTACCAGTCTGTCTTTCTCGTCAAAAACGGTAACAGTCGATCTGAGCCAGGCAATACCTCTTTTGACTGTAATTACTTTTTCGCCCGAAGCCGTTGTAATTTCAATATCAAAAGGAGTCATTCTTTTGTAATCGGTAAAGCGAAATATTTTGGTAAAAGTTCCCAGGTTATTTTCCCTGCAATTCAGAATGATCTGATTGCTTTCGGGATTGTAAATGTCGTAATTGTTTGCTGCTTTAAACATGCCAACATGTTCTTTCACAAGAAATAAATTCTGATTTAAGATAGGGTTCATTAAATGGGGTTTGAAATTGATTTGTAAATGATTTTTTAAAGATTGTAGTTTCAATTTTCTTTAAAGAAAATCAAATGTAAAAATAATTTTGTTAATAAACCCCTGTTAAAATAAAATCCACATCAATAAATCTTTAATTATTTTCCTTTGTTGTTATAATTATAGCACCATTTTTTCCTTTATCTCCATAGAGAGAAGTTGCTTCCGTTTCTTTTACAATTTTGATCTCTTTGATATCATTCGGATTTACTTTAGAAAATTGTTCCGAATTTGTTATAACTCCGTCAATAATTACCAAAGGTGCATTCATAAGAGATTTTTTTGATGGTGCACATATTATGATCCGATTATTGGCATTTGCTGGCTTTATATCAGAAATGGTTTTCTCCTGTGCATGTGATATAAAGCAAAGAAATAGAGAAAAAGCCAGTGAAATACGTTTTACATTTTTCATTATAATATTTTAGATAAGTATTGAGATTCCCATCAGATTGATAACATCATTGTCATTCCGGTGAAGGAGAAATGACAATGATGTTTTTAAGGTTCTTTTAAATAGGATCAGAGTTTAATTGAATTTAGCAGCTTCAATCAAACGAATAAATTCTGCTTTATATCCTTCGGCATCATTAGAAAGGCCTTGTCTGGCTAATTTCAAAATGGCATCCGGAGATTTATCTGAAATGAGTTTTGAATCTCTTAGTTTTAATCCGAACCAGGCTACCGAAGAACTGAATTTAAAATCATCAGAAGCTTTTTCTAAAGCAACAGCTTTGTTTTCAATTACCTGCATCATTTCGATACTTTTGTTACCGTCCGGTTTTTTGTAACGGAATTTTATAGTCGCCAATTCATTGTTGTAGTTTGCTCCTGCTTCTTCTACTTTTGTATACTTCAAATCGTCCGCTTGCTGTGCTAAAAAGTCACTTTTCACTCCTGCAGGAATAATTTCATACAAAGCCGTAACCGTGTGGTTGCTCCCCAGTTCGCCCGCATCAATAGCATCGTTCTTAAAGTCTTCCGGACGTAATTTTCTGTTTTCGTATCCAATTAAGCGATAGGCTTGAACTTGTTTCGGATTGAATTCGATCTGAATTTTTACATCTTTGGCAATGGCAAACATAGAACCCTTGAATTCTTTTCCTAAAAAGCGATTGGCTTCCTGAATGTTATCGATATAGGCATAATTTCCATTTCCTTTATCGGCCAGCGTTTCCATTTTGCTGTCTTTGTAATTCCCCATTCCGTAACCCAGGCAAGTAAGGAAAACACCGGTTTTTCTTTTGTCTTCAATTAGTTTTTCCATGTCAGAATTAGAAGTGTTTCCCACATTAAAATCTCCGTCGGTGGCCAGAATTACTCTGTTGTTTCCGTCTTTGATGAAATTTTCTGCTGCGATTTTATAAGCCAGTTCAATTCCGGCTCCTCCGGCAGTGCTTCCTCCGGCATTTAAGTTGTCGAGAGCGTCAGCAATTGTTTTTTTCTCGTCACCGGAAGTCGGAGGCAAAACCAGTCCGGCTGCACCGGCATACACCACAATGGCTACTTTGTCTTTTCGTCGTAACTCATTTACCAGTATTTTCAGGGATTGTTTTAGCAGAGGCAATTTATTCATATCGCTCATCGATCCCGAAACATCAATCAGGAATACCAGATTGGAGGCAGGTAAATTCTCTGTTGGGATGTTTTTACCCTGTAAACCAATTTTGAGGACTTTGTTTTTTGTATTCCATGGAGAATCGCTCAGTTCGGTGTGAATAGAGAACGGATTTTGATCCTTTGGCTGTGGATAATTGTACTTAAAGAAATTGACCATTTCTTCTACACGAACAGCATCTTTGGGAACGGCCTGACCATTATTGATAAAACGTCTCACATTGGTGTACGAAGCATTGTCAACATCGATAGAAAATGTAGAAAGCGGTGCTGTTTTTGGGCTCTCAAAGGCATTTTCTACAAAAGTATCATAATCTTCCTGATTGGGCTCTACCGGTTGAGGAGTGGGGATTTTTTTCAGTTTGGCATTTAATTCTTTCTCCGTAAGGTTTTTGTAAAGGCCATTTTTGGTCTCAATTAATACGACCCCTTTCGAGGCTCTGCTTCCATAAATAGAAGTGGCAGCTGCATCTTTTAAGATTTTTACCTCCTGCACATCATTGGGATTGATCTTTGAAAATTGCTGTGATCTTACCGGAACGCCGTCAATAATATACAAAGGTTCATCTTTAGAAGAAACAGATCCCGTTCCTCTTATTATAATGTTTTGATTGGGAGACGGCTGAATGTAATTTGAAGTGATTTGTGGTCCGGCAACTCTTCCCTGAAGCGTGGAAGTAATGGTTTTAGCCGCCTTTTTTTTGTCACTACGACTATAACTTGAGCTTTCATAATCGGCATTTGAAGTTCCGTAACCCACAACTACCACTTCACTCAAAGATAGATTTTCGCCAATTAATTTGACATTAATAACATTTTGATCACCCACCGTTTTGGTTTGAGAGCTGAATCCGATATAGCTGAATACCAAAACATCGCCTTTTTGAGCCTTGATAGAATACTTTCCGTCAAAGTCGGTTTGTGCTGTGGTTTTGGTATTTTTAACCACCAAGGTTACGCCCGGAAGCGGAATATTGGTTTCGTCGGTAACGGTTCCTGTAATCGTTTTCTCCTGTGCCGATGCTACGAAACATATAAGCATAGATAGGGCTAATGAAATAAGTTTTACGTTTTTCATGGTAGTAATTTTTAGATGAATAATCGGGTTGAGCGCGGTCAGAACTTAAAGCCCTGACCAGGATTTTTTGAAATTAAATTGAAGTTTTGCGGTTAGTCTTTTGCTGCAGGTTTTCCTTTTCGGGTCGTAATGATTACCACTCCCTTTTTTCCCTTTTCGCCATATTTTGAGGTGGCTTCAAGATCCTGAAGAACAGTAATTGTTTTGATTTCCTGTTTGTTTAAAGGAGCATACGGACTGGTTGGGTTCTTGCCAAATAAATCATCTTCAGAATAATATATTCCGTCAATAATGTACAACGGGGCATCCAGTACAACAAGAGAATCTACATTTTCAGGCTGTAAATTCGGAAGCTCTGCCTGCATCATCTGATCCCTTTTGGCATCGTCCTTGTGCGAGATTGGATTTCCGTTCAAAACAATTAGAGGAGCACTTTTTTTGGCCATTGTTACCTGCTTTTCTGCATAAGCCATTTTAGCTGACTCTCGCTGCATCGATCCGGCGTAACCATAATTATTAGGAACGGCTTTGTCTTTTGCAATACTGCTTTCCTCTTCTTTATTTTTATAAGATTCGGATTGTACAGCTACCGGAGCAGCAATTTGATCTGCAACAGCTGGTGGAGCGGCTTCCGTGATTACAGCATTGTTGGGAGCAGATTGTATTTCCTGTAACGCTACTTTTTGCTGTTGTTTGATTTGCTGGTCTAAAATTTTTACCGCTTCTGCTTTCGGAACTATTATAGAATCTGAAGAAACAATTGCGTTCTCTTGTTTCAAAGCCGGCTGCTCTGTTTCGTTAACTACAACTTTTGGGGTTGCAAGAGGAGTTGTTTTATCTGATTTTAAAAATTGGGCTCCTAAAGAAATGAGTAATAAAAGAGAAGCTGCAATGGCAATTTTTTTCCATAACGAAATGGTTTTTTTATCCTCTTTTTTGTCCAGTTTGTCTTCTAGGCGCGACCAGACTTTTTCCATTCCCGGGAAATCTTTAGTTTCCGAGTTCTGTGCGGCCTCTTTAAATTTATCGAATACTTTATCTTGATTGTCCATGACTATTTTGCTTTTTGGTAATACAATTTATTGACTAACTCCTTTAGTTTGGTTTTAGCGGCATTCAATTGTGATTTCGATGTGCCTTCAGAAATGTTCAGCATAGCGGCTATTTCTTTATGTCCGAAACCTTCAATAACAAAAAGGTTAAAAACCGTTTTACAGCCGTCCGGAATATGGTTTAGTAAATTGAGTAAATCTTCTTCTTCCAATGCGTTCACTTCCTCGGTAAAAGGTTGCGAAAGCAGTTTGACATCATCAAGGTACATATTGAAATTGGTGTTTTTCTTGATGGTTGCCAGACAATGGTTGACGGTAATTTTTCGCGCCCAGGCCTCAAAAGCCATAACTTCTTTAAGTTGCTCCAGCTTTGTAAATATGGTATAGAAAGCGTCAGCCATAGCTTCTTCTATTTCTTCTTCCTTCTTAAGGTATCGTTTGCAAACGCGATACAGTTTTGGAGCCATGTGCTCATACACCTGACGCTGGGCGTCACGATGCATTTTTTTGCAGTTGGAAATGAGAGTTTCGTTTATCACAATTGTTGTCTTTATACTAAAGAGGGCTTAAAAGATAAAAAGGTTGGGAGAGAAATGAAAAAAAGTTCAAAAAAGGCATTTATTTTTTTAATGTTTATTCGGTAGAGGGGGACTAACACATCTAAAGTACAATAAATTATCCACAAAGTTGTCATTCCGAGGAACGAGGAATCTTCGTAAAAAAGAATTCCGCAGCGACATCATGTGTTTCGCTGCGGAATTCGTTGGTAGAGGCTTTAAATATAAAAAGCTATTTCTTATCGGAAATATTGGGAATTATTTAATTTGAAATTTTGAATTACCAACCTGCCACAATGCAAAAGCAAACATATCGGCAGCATCACCGTAGGTAATATTTAAATCGTTGGAGAAATGTCCGTTGGCATAATTGACATGCAATAAGATTGGTTTGTCCGATCCATTGTCATTTTGTAAGACAGCGGCAAATTTTCCCGGTTCCCAAGGAGAAACTCTTGGGTCATTGATTCCGGTACGCAATAATATTGCAGGATATTTTTCTCCTTTTCTAACTTTGCTCTGAGCATCCATTTCTAAGATATGTTTAACATCTTCTTCCTTTTTTAAAGAACCGATTTCAGGTATCTGATTAGGACCATTTGGGGTTGTTTCCATTCGTATGGCATTTGTGCAGCCAACCTCGATAAGCGCCACTCCAAAAAGATCAGGACGTTCTGTAACGGCTCTTCCAATCAATATGCCACCCATACTAACCCCGTTCCCGATAAGTTTATCAGCAGACGTGTATTTTTCTTTGATCAGGTATTCTGAACAGGCAATAAAATCTTTCCAGGTGTTTGGTTTTGTTGCTTTCATCCCACCTTTATGCCACTCATTACCTTTTTCACCACCACCTCGTACATGTGCGATGGCAATTATTGTGTTTTGTTCTAGCAATGCCATTAAGGAAGGGCCGATAAAGCGTGGAGTTCTGCTGATCCCATATGCACCATAACCCGAAATGTAACAAGGTGTAGAGCCATCCATTTTTATGTTTTTAGGATATATAAGAGATAGCGGAACCATTACACCATCATGACTTGGTACCTCGATTTCTTTTACGGTATAGAGCTGCGAATAGTCAGGATAGGCTTTACTGGATATAAATTGTTCAGCTTTAGTTAATTTTTCCGATACAGCATTATAATCATAATCTGCGGCAGGAGTAATCCAGCCAATATTGGTGAAGCTCATATTGTCATTCTCACGAGGGGATAGCGCAGAGCCACCATTAGAGCCTTTTGGTAAAGGAATCATTTTGGTTTGCAATGTTTTTGCGTTAATTTGGTATTTGTCCTGATTGATTCCGTCACTCAATGAATAATAAATAAAATTTTTAGATTGCTGCATTCTGCGAAGCACTTTGCTCGTTTCAGGAACCACAATTGTCGCTTTACTAAAATCAGGATTTTTGATGTCTATAAAACCTATTTTGTAATTTGGGGCATTTTTATGAGACAGGAAAAAAACTTTATCACCAATTATAAGACTGGTAATTACTTCATCTTCAAATTTAATTAGTGGTTTCCAGTTTATTTTGGCCTTATTTATCTCTGAGAATGGGGCATAAAACGACAGTTCTTCATTTTTTGTAGATCCTATACGAAGTATGACATAGGAATAATCGTCAGAGAAGGATGTTTCCGGAAACTGTTCCGAAAGAAGATTCAAATTAGGATTATTGTTTTTTGATGCCAGAATTTTGTCCGTTTCCGGATTGGTGCCAATAACATGAATCAAGGCTTTCATGTTTTTTAAGAATTCGTCGCTATTGCTATCACCACTGCTCATTTTTGTATAGGTTATAGCTTTGCTGTCCGGCGTAAATTCAAAATTAAATTCGCTCCAAACCGGGGTCAGTTTATCGGCAAGAAATGTTTTTGATTCGAGATCCATGATACGGAGTTCACAAACTTCGGAACCATTTTCGGCCAAAGTAATGGCTAATTTCTTTCTGTCAGGACTTATAACATATGCTGTAATTGTCGCTCCTTTTTTGAAGGTTTCGGGATCCAGCAATAAAATTTCGGCTCCATTGATTCCTTTTCTAAAGTACAATTTATCAATGCCTTCTTCCTTTTTGTTTTTGGTATAATAATAATTTTCGCCTAATTGCTTGACTTCTCCATAGCTGTCTCCGCCTAAAGACTGAATTTCTTTCATTCTGTTAAAAAGAGCATCACGTCCGGGAATCTTTTTAATAACAGTATTGGTGTAATCCCCCTGATCTTTGAACCATTTTTGAACCTCAGGATTCTTCATGTCTTCAAGCCAGCGGTATGAATCAGTTAGCTTAGTGCCAAAATAATCATCCACTACGGGATGCTCGGGAGTCGCCGGATATTGGTATTGTGCCTGTGTAATTTGACTTGTAACAAAAATTAGAAGAGCTAAAGTGGTTTTCCGGATCATTTTTTTATGGTAGTTTATAGTTTGTTTGGTAAAGTTAATTTATAAATCTTCGTTTCGAGAACTTCTGTGTCATTATCCTCACAAAGTAAAAACTCGATGGTACTATTTGACTTTTGGTAGAATGTCAGACCTTCGAATTTATTGGTTGAGGTGATTTTTTGAGTGAAATCGATTTTCATAGTTTTAAGGTCGATTCTTCCTATGAAACTTCCGAGAATCGCACCGTCGTCATAGGTCGATTTGGTGTCTTCTGCGGTGGAAAGAAAATAGATTTTGTCTTCCACCAGTATAGCATCAGTAAAACTAGAGCGAACGCCTTTTATTTTTGGAAGCTTATAATTGGTTGCAACCAGCGCAAATTCTTCTCCCAGACTTTTGGCGTGAATCGTAAAAATGGTGTTTTTGTTAGAGATTCCGTTACCGCGATTGAACAGGTACCAGTTCTCACCATCGAAAATAGCACCTTCGAGATTAAAGTCTTCCGGTTTTATGTCGCCAAAACTCTGCATTAATGCGTATAAATCAACCAGATTGTTTTTCTGTAAAATGGTTTTGTTTTTAAGATCGAATGCAATCATTTTGTTTCGGTTTTCGGTAGATCCGGAACCAAAAACATAAAGGGTATCGTTATGATGCGTCAAAGACTCAAAATCGGGTTTGAGATTTTTGGCAATATTTTGTGTTGGATTGTCAATTAACGGATGCTGGTTCAATTGCTGATCCTGCATATGGTATTCGTATAAAAAACCGCTGTTATCGCCAATAATATAAAGTGAATTGTTGTTGAAAAATAATCCTGATGCCGACCCGATTCCGATGATTTGAAATAATATTTCTAAGGTGAATTTTTCCATGAATGTTGTTTTGTAAATAAAATTGCTGACTCCGAAAGTATTACAAGGAACAGCAGGAATATGCTTTGTAAAAATAGTATATTTACTATTACGAAAAAACTCATAAATATGAAATCAATAGATCCAAATGATTTTAAAGTCACAGATAAAATAAAATTGTCAAAGATTCCTACTTTGCTCGATCTTGATGCAGACAGTGAGGAGAAAGAAGCAAAACTCGATAAAGTTCAGGCTAAATTGAGTAAACAACAGGATGCCATGTATGCGCATAACCGGTACGGTGTTTTGATTTGTTTGCAGGGAATGGATACTTCCGGAAAGGACAGTCTGATCAGGGAGGTTTTTAAAGAGTTCAATCCGCGTGGCGTGGTGGTGCATAGTTTTAAAACGCCTACTTCGGCAGAGTTGGAACACGATTATTTGTGGAGACATTATATGGCTTTACCCGAAAAAGGGAAATATGCGATTTTTAACCGTACCCATTATGAGAATATTTTGGTTACCCGTGTGCATCCTGAGTTTATACTGAATGAAAATTTACCCGGAATTGAAACGGTACAAGATATTCCGAAGGATTTTTGGAAAGACAGAATTGAACAAATCAATAATTTTGAAAAGCATATCACGCAAAACGGAACTATTGTACTGAAGTTTTATCTCCATTTGAGTAAAGAGGAACAACGTAAACGTTTACTGCGAAGACTGGAAGAAGAAAAACACAATTGGAAATTCTCGCCGGGTGATTTAAAAGAACGTGCACATTGGGAGGAATATCAGCATTATTATGAAGAAGCGATAAACAAAACTTCGACAAAAAATGCTCCGTGGTACGTAATTCCGGCCGATGATAAAGAAATGGCACGATACATTGTCGCCAAAACCATTTGGGAAGAAATGCAGAAGCATACCGACATTAAAGAGCCTGAGTTACCGGAGAGTATAAAGGTTAATATTAAAATGTATAAAGAGCAATTAGAAAACGAGTCTTAAAATAAGGCTCTTTTTTTTGCGCTAATGTTACTGTAAGTTTATGAGTGTTTTGTAGTACTAAATTAATGTTAACATTTTTTTGCATTATAACATTTTTTCAATGAACTGTTGTTTTTTTGATAATATCTAAATCATTTTAAGTTAAAGAGCAGGAGGTTACTTTGTAAAAAAAATAGAAACCAACTTTTTAACTACATGAAAAGAATTATTTTACCCCTAATTATGTTAGGTTCGTTGCTTACATCTTGTAATAACGATTCTAAAGACGAAGCAGAAACAACAAGTGTTGTACTGAAGGATCAATCTGTAACACCAAGTTTAATAAAAGCTCAGGCAGGATTTGAAAGTTTGAAAATTTACTCTCTTTTTAGTTCAGATGATGTTTTTGCAGATAGTCCTAATTTTGTTTTTGGAGGTTCTGCTGATGGTTCAGGTCTATTGAAAAATACAGACGGAACTTTTACTTTTTTAGTAAACAACGAAGACAATTTTGCGGTTTCGAGAATTACTTTAGACAAAACATTCAAACCGACAAAAGGAGAATATTTGTTAAACTCTAGTGGAGGAACCTGGAGATTGTGCGGAGCTACTATGGCTACTCAGGCTGAACACGGTTTTGGACCACTTTATTTAACTTGTGGAGAGTCTGGAGAAGAGTCTCGTACACATGCTTTAGATCCGTACGCTAGTGCAGGAGGAGCATCAGTATCTAAAGAATTAGCAGGATTTGGACGTTTAAGCGCCGAGAATGCTTTACCATTACGTTCTTCTGCTTACAAAGGAAAAACAGTTGTAGTAATTGGTGATGACGACTCAGGAACTTACGGAGGTCAGGTTTTTATGTATGTATCAAACACTGTTGGTGATTTAGCCGGAGGATCTTTGTACATGCTTAAGAGAAATGACAGCAACCAAAGAGAGAAAGACATGGAAGTAGACAAAACATATCCTGTTTCTTTTGTGAAAATTGACAATCATACTACTTTAACAGGAGCTCAAATCAATGCCTCTGTAAATACTTTGAAAGCGATCAAATTTGGTCGTGTAGAAGATTTAGATTACCGCAAAGGAGGTAACAATGCCGACCGTGAATTGTACTTTAACGTAACAGGACAAGACATTACCGGAACAAATGCTGATGGTTCAAGAACAAAATACGGTAGAGTTTACAGATTAAATCTTGATGCTGCCGATCCGTTAAAAGGAACTTTAGAACTAGTTTTGGATGGTGACGTGCGCAGTGGAAAAGCTGGGAAATTTCAAAACCCGGATAACATTTGTGTAACTTCTAACTACGTTTACGTTCAGGAAGATGCAAACGGATACGGTGACGAAACACACGATGCTTACATCTACCAATACAATATCGCTACAAAAGAGCTAAAAGTGGTACTGGAATTAGACCACCGTCGTACTCAAGCTGATGCTTCGAAATACAACGTAGGGAAACTATCTAAATTCGGAGACTGGGAATACGGTGCTATGATCGATGTATCAGATCAGTTGGGTATTCCGGATACTTTTATGTTAAGCATACAGCCTCATACCTGGACTGGTGATAAATATAAAGGAGTTGACGGAGGAACAAATCGTCCGAACGAGCAACAAGCAAGTCAAATCGTAGTCATTAAAGGTTTAGCGAGATAAATTTTTAAAGCATTACCAAACAGTCATCCACTACTTCAATTTGAGGTAGTGGTTTCTGTTTTTCTGAATATTCCCCCTTTTAATTTATAATACAAGATGAAAAAAATTTACGGTTTGTTTTTTCTGCTGGTGTTTATTGCCTGCCAGAAAAAGGACAAACATCAGGAAGTAAACGAACTGTTTCAGTCCGATATTACTTTACTGATTGAAAAAGTAGCCAAACTGAAATATTCCGTACAGTCGGATTCTACCGAAGCACAAATTCAGCGACAATTTCTCGAAGCACATCAAAGCTATAAAAAGGTCGAAATGATAAGTGAGTATTATTCGCCAGCCGTTTCCAAAGCAATAAATGGTCCTGCCATACCGGAGTTTGAGGAAAATGATAAAGTAACGGTTCCGCCGGAGGGATTTCAGGTTATTGAGGAATTGGTTTTTCCGAAGTACAGTAAAGAGAGCAAAAAAGAACTGTTGCAGGAATTGGGCGTCCTGTCGGCTAATTTGGTTCGTCTGGAGAAAGTTTCCAGTTCCAATCAATTAACAGACGCGCATGTTTTTGATGCGATGCGACTGGAAGTATACCGAATTGTTACCTTAGGAATTACAGGATTTGATTCGCCTGTTGTGCTGAATTCACTTCCCGAAGCTTTGGTCGCTTTAGAAACCATCGAAAAATATTATCAGGTTTATGTGGAGAATAATGCGGTTTCCAATTCAGGTCAGGTACTTGGAATATTAAAGAAAGGGCAGCAGTATTTAAAAACAAATACCAACTTTAATGCTTTTGACCGTGCTTATTTTATCAAAGAAATTGCCAATCCGCTAAACAAAGGATTGTTTCAAACGCGATCTGAATTGGGTATTTCGCTCATGAAAGAGCAAAGAGGCTTAAAAGTAACGGCACAAACCTTATTCGACCCAGAGGCATTTGATCCCGAAGCTTTTTCGGGTTTCCCGGATTATAAAACAACGCCGGAGAAAATTGCTTTAGGAAAAAAATTGTTCAACGATCCTGTTTTATCGGGTAACAACACCCGTTCCTGCGCCTCGTGCCATCATGCCGATAAAGCTTTTACAGATGGTTTGGAAACCGCGGTTTCATTAGACGGAAAATCACTGCTTCAGCGCAATACGCCCACACTGAACAATATCGCTTTTCAGCGCGTGTTTTTTGCAGATTCAAGAGTCAGTTATCTCGAAGATCAGGCAGTGGCCGTCATTAAAAATGAAAACGAAATGCATGGTTCTCTCGAGAAATCTGCTTTAGTACTTCAGAAGGATGCGAACTATGTGAGAGACTTCAAAAAAGCTTTTCCAAAAGGAACAATAAACGAATTTGAGATCAAAAATGCTTTGGCTTCTTATATTCGTTCGCTGAGTCAATACGATTCGAAGTTTGATGGGTATATGCAAAACAAAGCGTCTTTTACAGCAGATGAAAAAGCAGGTTTTAACGTGTTTGCGGGGAAGGGCAAATGTGCAACCTGTCACTTTATTCCGCTTACCAACGGAACCGTTCCTCCTAATTTTGACCGATCGGAAAGTGAAATATTGGGCGTTCCGAATAAAAGTAAAAAACTAGACGGAGATCTGGGGAAATTTGTGATCACTCAGGCTGCCATTCATAAACATTCGTTTAAAACACCAACCATTCGAAATATAACACTTACCGCTCCCTACATGCACAATGGCGTTTACAAGACACTGGAAGAGGTAGTTGACTTTTATAATGACGGAGGAGGCTTAGGTTTAGGATTTGATGTTCCGAATCAAACTTTACCTGAAGACAAATTAAACTTATCCGACTTGGAGAAAAAACAGCTTATCGCCTTTATGAGAACGCTGACCGATAAAAAGTATTTGAAATAATAAAGTGCTTTTTTCAATTCAACCCGACAGGTTTCAAAAACCTGTCGGGTTTTTTGATGGATAATCGTTCAATAATTCCGTTCATCAAAAACCGGTTTTATTCTTAAACCCGACAGGTTTTTAAAACCTGTCGGGTTTGTTGTTTGATAGTCGATTGATAATTCCGTTAGTCAACACCCAGCTGCCGTTCATCAAACTAATTTTAATAGCGTTTCAGATTTGTACTCCTTTGCATCAAATTAATAAAAACTATTATCATGAACACGTACAAATTAGTATTGCTTACAACGGTTTTCGCATTTGCCTTATTCTCTTCTAAAATGCATGCACAATCTCCGCTTCCTATTCACATCGGAATAAAAGCAGGATCAAATTATGCTGAACTGCCGGTTTCAAACGGTTTTGATTCAAAGTATGCCGCTGGCTTTTTTGGTGGTGCGATGGCCCGATTTGACTTCAAACGTTTCTATGTTCAAAATGAAATTTTGTATAGTGAGAAATCTTCTAAAATTGAAAGAACAGCCCAGTCGTCTTCTAAAAATGCAACCTGGAGAAGTCTCGAAATACCACTGTTAATTGGGTACAAAGTAATTGATCAATCTGTTCTGAAGGTAAAGGTTTTTGGAGGTGGAGTCTATTCTTATGTACTGGATGAAAATTTTTCTTCCCTGAATCAATTAAAAACGTCCTACGGGAAATTTGATAAATCGAATATAGGTTATCAGGTTGGGGCCGGAATCGAAATGTGGAAGTTTACTTTTGATGTTACCTATCAGGGAGGATTGAATAACCTGAGCAAAGAATTTAGCTCGAAACCAAATTCGTTTAACGTCAGCGTTGGTTATTTTATATTTTAAGCGTTCATTATGGAGTGAACCTTGTCAGCAGCAAAGAATCTTTTGGGTTCTTTGCTGTTTGTTTAAAAAATATAGGGCTATTTTTGGACCTAAAGTTTCTTATGAATTTTATATTCTTTATTAAATGATTACAAAAAGTAAAAACAGACACTGGATATTTTTAGTCTTTTTTTGGTGCATACTCGGGATAACGATCTGGTCGCAGATGATAGAGGCTTATGGCTTTTTATCAGCTGCTTCTCAGGCTTTTTTGGTTTTATTGTGTTCTTGTCTTTTGGCACATTTCTTAAGTGATGTGTTATTACCATATGCTTTGCGCAAAAGAAGAATGGCGCTATTTGCCGTACAAAGCGTTATTATAGTTTTGCTACTTTCCTTTTGTCTGGCCATTGTCTATGCTGTTTTTTCCAATACCTATTCTCGCGCACGCTTATATCCGGATGAAGCCCACATGACTTCAATGCAGTTTTTATGGGCAAGATTTTTTGGCAGTATCCCCGCAGCCATTTTGATTTGTGGTACGGCCTGTGGCCTTCGATTTTATCAGGAACATAATGTAATCGAACGCAACCATGCGCAGCTGCAACAGGTACATCTCGAAGCACAAATCAGGATTTTACAGGACCAGATCAATCCGCATCTCATGTTTAACGTACTCAATCACATTCATATTTTAATGCAGAGCAATGTGAAACTGGCATCGGATTTACTCGTTCAGTTTTCGGATATTTTAAGGTATCAGCTGTATGAATGCAACAAAGAATATGTGCCGCTGCAGCTTGAAATAAAATACCTCAAAGATTTAATTGCAGTTGAAGAAACGCGATGGGGCAACGAATTAGAAGTAAAATGCAAATGGAGAATCGAAGATGCTCAGCTTCAGATTGCACCCTTGCTTTTGGTTCCTTTAATCGAAAATGCCTTTAAACACGTTTCAAGACTTCCCAATCAAAGAGGTTATGTGCATTTGTCGTGCAGACAAACGGCTAAACAACTCCATTTTAAAATCGAAAACTCCTATACCGAGCAATATAAAATCCCTTCAAAAAATCAGGGGCTTGGACTTGAAAATGTCAAAAAAAGACTCGCGATTCAATACCCCGAAAAACATCAGCTCAATATCAATAAAACCGATGCGGATTTTACAGTAACGGTGGATTTAGATTTAAAATAAAAGGGTGTAACGTTCGCGATAGCTCAATGCCCTTAAGTTAAAAGATTTTAGATTGAAGATTAACGATTGCAGATTTTTGATTGGGTATTAAAAAAGAAAGAAAAAATCTGCCAGATCTGCGAGAGAAAAAAAATAGTAAAAAATACAAAAATATGAACATGAAATGCCTTGTTATCGACGACGAACCTATCGCTAGAAACGGAATAGTAGATTTTGTTTCTAAAATTGATTTTCTCGAAGTTGCGGGTACTTGTGCCTCCGCTTTAGAAGCCACGTCCTACATTCAGGAAAAGCAGGTCGATTTGCTGTTTCTGGATATTAACATGCCCTATCTCTCCGGATTAGAGTTTTTAGAATCGCTGGACAATCCGCCTTTGGTCATTTTTACTACGGCTTATTCAGAATATGCTTTGGAAGGTTACCGTTTGCAGGTTGTTGATTATTTATTAAAACCCATAACGTTTCAGCGTTTTTATCAGGCCGCTCTAAAAGCAAAACAATGGCATCAGATGACAGCTTCTCCAAAGCAAAATCAATTAGATCCCTATTTGTATGTGCGTCAGGAGGAAGGCTTTCAAAAAATTTCCTGGTTGGATATCCTCTACATCGAAGGCATGCAAAACTATGCAAAACTACATTTTAAAGACAAGGTTCTTGTCATTCACCAGACAATGATCTCTTTAGAAGAAACACTTCCGACAGAGATTTTCTTCAGAATTCACAAATCGTTCCTTGTAAACATTACCCATATCGATTCTGTTGCGGGTGGACGTTTGTTTGTAAAAGGACAAGAACTACCCATTTCAAGAACGCGCCGCGAAGCATTGTTGAAAGAGGTAGTCTATAAAAATTTATTAAGCCGTTAGTCCTAGAATGCCCATTTTAGGGCTACGGCTCCGTAAAATGTAGTAGTAAATCTTGGGTTGGCCATATCTTTTTCCTTAAAAATGTCCTTGATTTTTCTATTGGTATTGGAGAAATTGCGTAAAAGTGTTGTTCCCGCTGTTGGTTGCAGTCTCCAGTGTTTGCCCAATTTGATCTCAGGTTGTATACCGGCAATAATTTGCTGATAACCCAATAGTGTTGATTTATTGTTGACTCTCGTTTCGGCAGTCATTCCGCTTAATTCGACCACTGTTTTTAAATCAAAAGTGTCAGATATACGGTACCCAAATTCCAAACTTTCCGGAAAAGTAATTTTAAAATGCCAGGCACCTCTTGATTCCCAATTAAAATAAATTCCGGGAAGTACCATCGGAACACCAAAACTATTGGTTAATACAGGCCCCATACCAAAAGACATGTTTGGATTGAATTGTTTGATAAAAAAGACACCTCCCTGAAACAATACATCCTCTTTGTTAATTTCGACCATATCGGTGTAGACTCCCACCGAAGCCACAATCATCAAAGACCAGGATTTGGAAATAGAGCGTAAATGTTTAACTCCCACCTGGGCATTCAGCAATTCATTAGGAAAACCATTCTGAAACTCTATAGGAAGAGAGGGAGCCTCATAATTTTTATTTTCCATTCGGGCATAACTTCCAGTTGCAAAAAGCGACCAGAGTTTTGGACGATTGTATTGGTCCATTTCCAGCGATAGGGGTACTTCAAAAGCAAGCTGAACTCTTTTAAAATTACTTTCGGCGTTTGTTTTGGTACTGTCCATTGGTCGTACGTAATTGGAAAACGGGACATAATCGACTTTAAATTCTCCGGAGAATTTTGATTGTGATCGGACACAAGTGCTGATCAGTAAAAAGAAAAAAAGCTGTGCTAAATAAAAAACTGTTTTGTTCATGATTGGATTAATTTTTCTGCGAATTACCGCGTTCTAAACCAATCACAAAAAATCATTTGACTAATGGCAGTTATCTTTTGACCAATGGTATAAAAAAAACAAAACCCGATAGATCTTACTCTCTACCGGGTTCATACCAAAAACAAAAAAATAAATTAAACTCAATCTCTATAAATTAAAACCATAGGCTAAGCGCAAAGCAACCTGATTGGTTTTGAATTTATTATAATCTTCATAACGAACACTAATGTCAATGTATTTATTGGCATACCCAATTCCAGGTGCCCATAAAAAAGTAGTATCGTCATAACCGTTTGTAACGGCAAAACCAGCTCCCACTTCTCCTAAAACATAAAACTGATCTTCCCAGATAAAAGCTTTAAAACCCGCTTTCGCCGGAATAAATCCAAGATCTTTTGCTTCGTCTTTCATAAACAGATTGGTAAAACCTGTAGTCAGGGTCAGCGATGTTTTTTTAGATAAATCATATTGCAGACGAACATCCCCGCCAAGTGACCATTTATAGTCATTGTCGGTTGGGATACCACCATTTAAACCAAAGCCTAATCTAAAACCCTGATTGTAATCTTTAACGGCATTGTCCTGAGCAAAAGTTGTATTGGCGTATAGTAAAGCGAAGGCAGCAAGGCATAACATTTTTAAATTTCTCATGACCATCTATTTTGAATTTCTAATACTGTAAAAATACTTTCAAGACCTCAGGAGAGCGTTATATAATTTTTAATAATTGTTATATAATATAAGGTTAGTTAAAAAATGCCTTAATGTTTGCTTATGTTTTTAATCGTACCAAAGAATCCAAAGCTTCTGATTATCTTTGCCGACTAAAATAGAAGAGAAGTGAATTTAAAGCAGTATACCAAAGAGTTTTCATATAATTTAAAATTAGCATACCCCATTATATTAGGAATGGTCGGACATACCTTAATTGGTATCGTCGACAACATAATGGTTGGAAAGTTAGGAAGTACAGAATTAGCGGCAGTTTCATTAGGAAACAGTATGATCTTTATCGCCATGTCGTTGGGGATCGGTTTCTCTACCGCCATTACACCAATTGTAGCGGAAGGAGATGCCGAAAAAAATGATGGTAAAATTCGTTCCGCATTTCACCACGGATTGTTTTTGTGCATACTGTTAGGATTATTACTTTTCGGAATTATAGTGCTCGCAAAACCTATAATGGAGTTACTGCAGCAGCCTGCTGATGTAATTGCGCTTGCAAAACCATATCTGGATTGGGTTGCTTTCTCTTTGATTCCGCTGATTGTATATCAGGGATACAAACAATTTGCTGACGGACTTTCGATGACCAAATATTCAATGTACGCCATGATTATGGCCAACGTACTGCATGTTGGAATTAATTATGTATTGATTTATGGGATCTGGATTTTCCCAAAAATGGGAATTATTGGTGCTGCTTTGGGGACTGTAATTTCAAGAATATTTTTGGTCATGTTCATGCACATCATGCTTTCCAGAAGAGAAGATTTGAAACGTTTCTTTAAAAACTTCAGCTTTGATGAAATTAAAAAAGAAACCCTGAAAAAAATAATCAATATCGGATTTCCATCAGCCATGCAAATGCTTTTTGAAGTAGTTTTGTTTACAGCGTCGATCTGGCTTTGCGGGAACATTGGAAAAACCAGTCAGGCGGCCAATCAAATTGCTTTAAGTCTGGCGTCTATGACCTTTATGTTTGCGATGGGATTGAGTGTGACTTCGATGATAAGAGTAAGTAATCAAAGAGGTTTAATGGATTATAAAAACTTAGTTGTGGTGGCCCGTTCGATTTTTTTACTGGCCATTATAATTGAAACCTTTTTTGCGATACTGTTTGTAGCGTTTCACGATTTCCTTCCACATATCTTTTTGAATATGGAAAACGGAGGTCAGCTTCTGGATAACAATGAGGTAATTGGTATTGCTTCAAAATTACTTTTAATAGCGGCCGTTTTTCAAATTTCTGATGGAATTCAGGTGGTCGTTCTGGGGGCTTTACGCGGCTTGCAGGATGTAAAAATCCCGATGTACATTACCTTTGTGGCCTATTGGATAATTGGTTTCCCAATTTCATATTATCTGGCGGAATATACCGAATTAAAAGCACAGGGGGTTTGGATCGGACTTTTGGCAGGATTGACCACAGCTGCAATATTTCTTTATATTCGTTTTCATTACCTGACCAAAAAATTAATCAGAAATTCAGTTTCAAATACTTAAATTTGAACGGCAAAAGAATCAGCCACAGCTAAAAAGGATTCGCAAAGTATGCTGAAAGCACTTTAAACCATTGCAGTCTGTGAACCAATAAATAAAATAATAAATAAATAAAAATGGAATTACCTAAATTTTTACTCGGAGACAATACTGATTTTCCAGATGATATTTTCATCATTCACCTGGATTATCCAAGATTCATAATCAACTTAAAAGATGATGAGGTAGAATTCATGGAAGAAGCAGAAGATCTTGACGAAGCAGAATTAAATGCGGAGATGGAAGGTTTAATTGTTTTGGCTAATGAGTTTTACGATAGGGAAATAAATCGTTACGAAGAGTAAAGACATCCGGTGTGTCTTTTACGATAGGCCCCAATCCCAAAACATTTAAATCTTTCTAATGAAAAAATTAAGTTTTTTAAAACCCATCATCAATTTCATAGCAATCGGATTGTTGATTACTACTTTAAGCCGACTATTTTTGTTCTTTATTTTTAAAGACAGGGTAGTAGAAACGCCAAACTTCTGGTACATTTTCCCAATCGGACTGCGAATGGACTTGATTTTATTGTGTTACTTGTCTTTCCTGCCGGCAGTTTTAATTACTTTCCTGCCCAATAAAGCATTGAAGTTTACCAATAAATTTTTGGTCATTTACAGCTTTTTATTCCTGTTTCTGATTCTTTTTGTAGAATTGGCAACACCCGATTTTGTAAAACAATACGACACACGTCCGAATAAAATTTTCTTAGACTACCTGATTTATCCTAAAGAAGTAGTCGGAATGCTTTTAAAAAGTTATCTGACCTCGATCATCGTGACTTTTATAATTTTGGGAGTAGTCTTGTATTTTGCTTTCAAAAAAGGAAAAAAGTATTTCCATACCAGCAGTACCGACTATAAATTTAAACTGATGCTTTTTCCATTAGTGGCTTTTTTATTGTTTTTTGGAGCGCGTTCAAGTCTTACTTCAAAACGTCCGATCAATGCCAGTAATGCAGTATTTTCAACCGATCAGTTAACCAATACTTTGGGATTGAATTCTTTTTATACGGTAGCTTTTGCGGCTTATTCGATTAAAAATGAAGGAAACACCAAGATGTACGGTAAAATGGAAGAAGCCGAGGCGATCGCCCGTGTAAAAAAATACATGCTGGCAGGACCTGGTGATTTTACGGATGCCGAAATTCCATTTCTGCATGTACAGCAACCGGACACACTATTGAAGAAACCATACAATTTAGTTATTTTTCTACAGGAAAGTTTAGGAGCGGAGTACGTTGGAATTTTAGGAGGAAAACCGTTAACGCCCGAATTTGATAAACTGTCTAAAGAAGGTTTGTTGTTCACCAATTTGTATTGCACAGGAACGCGAAGTGTACGCGGAATCGAAGCGGTAGTAACCGGATTTTTACCTTCACCTTCAGAAAGTGTAGTGAAACTAGGTAACTCACAGCAAGGATTTTTCACATTGGCCGATGCGTTAAAACAAAAAGGATATGGCACCAGTTTTATTTATGGTGGAATGGCAAATTTTGACAATATGGCTTCCTTTTTTAACGGAAATGGATTTCAGGATATCGTAGATCAGGAAGATTTTGAATCGGATGGAAACAAATATGCTTTTAAAGGAACCTGGGGGTATTCAGATGAGGATCTGGTAACCAAAGCCAATAACTATTTTAAAGCAAAAGGAGATAAGCCTTTCTTCTCTTTAATGTTTTCGACTTCCAATCATGAGCCTTTTGAATATCCTGCGGGAAGAATCAAACCTTATGATGCCAAACCGGCAACCGTAAACAATGCTATGAAATATGCCGATTTCTCTATTGGGAAATTTTTCGAAATGGCTAAAAAAGAACCGTATTTCAAAAACACCATTTTTATCGTAATCGCGGATCACAACACCAGAACCTACGGTAAAAATTTAGTACCGATTAACAAGTTTCACATTCCGGCTCTTATCATGGGACCTGGCGTTCAAAAAGGAGCTGTTTACAGTAAACTGGCCAGTCAGATCGATATTCCGCCAACTTTATTGAGTTATTTGGGACTTCCGTTTGAAACACCTATGGTAGGAAGAAACCTGAACAAAATGGATGCGAAAACACAAGGAAGATCCATCATGCAATTCAACGATATCAATGCTTTCAGAGTCGAGAATCAGGTCGTAATTATGCAGCCTAATTTGAAACCTTTACAGTTTGAAATCAAAAACGACACTACTCTAATTCCGGTCAAATTAAATGAAGACTTAGCAAAAGATGCTTTGGCACATGTTATAACTGCAGGCAATTTGTACAAGCAGAATAAATATAAACTGAGGGATAAGAAAAAGTAATTTTCAACTTATTGTAAAAAAAAGCTGCTAAGTAATTTCATACTTAGCAGCTTTTTTTTGTTAAAATTTCAAAATAGGGGGTAACATAAAATAAATTTAATTGATCTATACTAAACCAAAAGGCGTAACCTGAAAAGCCAGTGATAGAGTAGGGACCATTAAATTTATTTATTATGAAAAAATTACCACAAAAAAAATTAAGAAAATCTGAAGTGTTAAAAGTAATGTTAGTTTTTGTGTCTGCCGCTTTTTTTATAAGCTGCAATAACGAATCTGTTGAAGATCAAAATGCTCAATTATCAGACACAGAGCAGCAAAATCAACCCAATACTCAAAGAATCTACTTCCACGATTCATTTATTGTACGAAATTGGGGATCGCATAATGTTGACTGCAGTCAGCCAAACGGGTTCTGTCCTGATATTTATACCTTTGATTGGCACTACCTTAACCTTTTTAAGCCAAATGCTACCGGAACACCAGTACGTGTTAGAAATGAAAAAGGAAATTTTGTTATGGAAATTCAAAAAAGTGCTTTGACTACTGAGCATCACAAAGATTTAGTAAGAGATGGAGAAGTTTTTGTAATACCTGAAGGACAGACTGTAGCTCCGGAATTAGTTAAAGATTTAAAATTCAATTCAAACATTTTAGTTCCCGGTAAATACCTTATTCAACAAAGTGAAACGACTTATACAATTTCAATTAATGTAAAATAGCTTTAAGAAATTAGAAGCTGTTTTTATAGGTATCTAATAATAACTGAGCGGCTGCAAAAGGTGATATTTCATCATTTTGCACCGCTTTTTTAATTTGGAGCAATTGCCCAATAATCTCAGGATGATTGTAAAAGTTTGATTTCAAATGTTCATCAATGGTTTCCATCATCCAGAATTGGTTTTGTTCTTTTCGTCTTTCCTGGAAGAAACCTGTTGAGGTAGTTGTTTCCGTATAATCAGAAATAGTAGTCCAGATCTCCGAAATACCTTCTTTGGTGATGGCACTGCAGGTAGTAACTTTTGGCTGCCAGTTTGATTTTTTGGGAGGGAATAAATGCAAAGCCCTGTTGAATTCGAGTTTGGCCTGATTGGCTTTTTTGATGTTGTCACCATCGGCTTTGTTGATTACAATTGCATCAGCCATTTCCATAATGCCGCGTTTGATACCCTGAAGTTCGTCGCCGGCACCGGAAATTTTGAGTAGTAAGAAAAAGTCCACCATGCTGTGAACGGCGGTTTCACTTTGTCCTACACCAACAGTTTCAATAACAATCGTATCAAAACCCGCGGCTTCACATAAAATAATCGATTCTCGTGTTTTACGGGCTACACCGCCTAAAGTATCTCCCGAAGCACTGGGTCTGATAAAAGCATTTTCATCTTTTACCAGTTCTTCCATACGGGTTTTATCGCCTAAAATACTTCCATGCGAAATAGAACTGCTGGGATCAACAGCCAAAACGGCAACTTTTTTCCCCAATTGGGTTAGGTAGCTTCCAAAAGTTTCAATAAAAGTACTTTTTCCAACACCGGGAACCCCCGTGATTCCAATACGAATCGATCGATTGGCATGGGGTAAACAGCCTTTTATAACTTCGTTTGCTTTTGCAGTATGTTCCGGATTGGTACTTTCAACCAGTGTGATAGCACGACTCAGCGCCGTAATATTTCCAGATAAAACACCCGCAATCAATTCAGATGAAGAAGGCTGCTGTCTTCTGTTTTTTTTAATTTGCTGAATAGCAGAAACATTGGTGATTTCTGGAGGAGAAATTCCGGCTTTTTCGTGCAAACTACCTGATCGTTTTTTTGAACCTGACAAAATATACTTTTTGGTAATGTAAAAGTACAGAAAACAAAAACAGTTTCAAAAAGGATTTTTTTTTTACAAAGGTGCAGAGGTTCAAAGGGACAAAGGTTCAAAGGTACAAAGAGGAAAAACCTTTGCGACTTTGCCTCTTTGTACCTTTGAACCTTAAATACTTAATAAGCTGCTGTAAAACGAACCTGGTGGTGTTTTGGGGTTTCGGTTTCGTCAGCAATTACAACGGCTAAATCTTCTACAGATAAAATACTTCTCTGATCGTCATTAAAAACAGGATTGTCTAATCCTAAGCGGTATTTTCCTGTTCTTCCGGTGGTAATACCATGATGCATTTCAAAAGCCGGACTAAAGAAAGCCCAATCCAGTTCTTTTTCTTCTTTCAGTATATTTAAATAATCTCTTGCTGCGGTTGCTCCGGCATAGTATTCTTTTGGAAAATCTGGAGTATCAACAGCTTGTAGACCAGGAGCTACAAATAAACTTCCTGCTCCTCCGATCGTAATAAAACGCTTTACACCGGATTGTTTTACGGCTTCCTGAATTGCTTTTGATCCGGCAATAAAATCGTCGTAGATGTTTGGGTTGGTCCATCCTGCGTTGTAAGCATTAACAACAACATCATTTCCTTTTAAAATTGCCGCGAGAGCAGGTACATCAAAAATGTCTGCGCTTTTCCAGTTTACATTTGCATTGTCTTTTGGATTTCTGGCAATAGCCGTGATCTCATGATTTCTGCTTGCTAATTCGTTTAAAATGGCCGTGCCAACAAATCCGGTTGCTCCAATAATTGCGATTTTCATAATATATAAATTTAATTAGTAATAAAAAATGTTACAGTTTAGTGTAAAAAAATAGTTTTAGAATTGATTAGAAAAATCTTCCAGTGAGATTCCGTCTAATTGTAAACTAACTTTTTGATTCATCTCAGCATATAAAGAACTCAAGTTTTGATTGATCTTTTTGCCAACCGGACAATCCGGATTAGGCTGATTTTTGGCATAACCCAGATTAATGGTCTCAAAAGTCATTTCAAATATTTCCTTTAATGTAATTTTCGAAGGATCAACAGCCAGTTTTGTACCGCCGTTTTTTCCCTCTTTACTTTCAACAATATGATGTGCTTTTAAATTGGCAATTTCTTTTCTCACCAATACCGGATTCAGATTGATACTTCCTGCAATAAACTCCGAGGATAAAAAATCATTCGGGAATTTAGTGAGTAAAGTTAAAATGTGAATCGTTATGGCAAACTTACCTGAAATCATACTGTAATAAAATATGTTACAAATTTAAGGTGTTTTTTGAAATAAAAAAAAGTTTTAACTAAAAATTAATTTTCACACAGAAAAACCACAACCTAATTTTAGAACAAAATGTGGTAAAGGGCCTGTTTTAGTAGGCGGTAACAGGTTTATGCAGTGCCTGATTTCTGATCGAAGAAAAATAAACCCAACCGATAAACAAAAGCTGCAGCGGTACTCTAAACCACAAGTAAGATAGTCCTTTGCCGTTGTAACTGGCTGTTTGCAGATTGATACTATGGCTGGCGGCATAGATATTCGCGGGAAGCAAAACGATAAAAAAGAGCACAAGTAATTTAGCAGTAAGCAATCTCGTTTTCGGAATCAATAGCCCCACTGCTGCGACCAGTTCTATAACTCCTGTCGCATAAACAATTACGGTTGGCCAGGGTAAAAAAGAGACCATCATGGCCATTCCTTTGGTAAATACAAAATGGCTTACAGCTGTAAATGCAAGCATGGCTGCCATGGCAATTCTGGCCGCGGTTGAAATTTCAAATCTTTTTGAAGTAAGCTTTACGAAGAGTAGTGTAATTGTAAAGACACCTAGTAACACAATTAAAGTTTCCATATCTTTTTTTTACAAAGTTGCGCAGTAAAGAGATCTGAAACAATGAACCTGGGTTAAGAAATACGTTTCCGTATTCTGCTCAATGCCTGTGGAGTGATGCCAATATAAGAGGCAAGATATTTTTGAGGAATCCTTTGTATGAGCTGTGGCTGCTCGGTAAAAAGATTAAGATAACGCTGCTCAGCCGAGTCGTTAAGCAGTGAAAGTTCTCTTTTTGCTTTTTTAAGGAATAGTCCTTCGCTTGCAAGGCGTCCAATGGTATTGCCAATTTTAGTTTCGGCATATACCTCTTGAAGGTCTTCATAAGATATGCGCCAAAGCACCGTTTCTGAAAGCGTTTCAATGGTATAATTTACCGGTAATCTGGTGATAAAGGAATCGTAACCGCTTGTAAATTCACCATCAAATACAAAGGTAAAAGTAAGATCATGGTCTTCGCCGGGGATGTAATATCTCACCAGACCTTTTTCTACAAATGAGAGGTAATTTTCGACTGTGCCCGTTTCAAGTACTGGCGTTTTCTTTGGAAATTCCTGACGTACAAGTTTGGATGAAAAAGTATGCCATTCGGCATCTGTAAGCTTGGTCATTCGCTCAAAATTGTCTCGTATTAGCTGCATTTGTTTTTTGGAATTAGAACTTAAAAATAACAAAAAAAAACTTAAGGAAGTGGTTTAAAATGTTTTACACATCAAGTAATAAATGTCTATTTTTGTCAGGACTCAATGATATGAACAACTTTATTCAAATATTTCTATTTCTCGCTTTGGGCTTGCTTTTGCAGCATATAAAGCAATTTCCAACTCATATTTATAAGGTTTTAAATAAGGTAGTGCTTTATGTTTGTCTGCCCGCAATTACGTTGTACCATATTCCAAAAATAAAATGGAGCAATGAATTACTGTTTCCGATACTCTCGGGTTGGATTAGCTTTTTACTGGCTTTTGTATTTTTTCACTTTCTGGGCCGAAGATTGGGCTGGTCCAACAGATTAATTGGCTGTTTGATTTTAACTGCCGGATTAAGTAATTCTTCTTTTTTGGGATACCCTATTATTGAGGCTTTGTTTGGGAAGAAAGGTTTAGAAACGGCAATTCTTGTCGATCAGCCGGGTACTTTTGTGGTGGTTTCGACGCTGGGAGTTTTTGTAGCCGCCTTTTATTCTAAAGGTAGTGCGGATTCTTTTAGTATTTTCAAAAAAATAATTTTATTCCCTCCCTTTGTTACTTTTGTTATAGCCTGTTTATTGAATGTCTGCGGATACGATTTAGATGTAAATGTTCAGTCTGTTATGCTGAAAGTGGGAAGTTTGGTAACTCCTTTGGCTTTACTTTCAGTGGGATTACAACTTACTTTTGACCGAAAAAGCCAGCATTGGCAATTTCTGCGCCTCGGACTTTTCTTTCGGCTTATAGTAGTTCCGTTTGTTATTTTGGTTTTGTATGTTTTTATTTTCAAACAACATTCTGAAGCCATTCAAATAACCATTATGGAAATGGCAATGCCTCCCATGATTACGGGAGCTATCTTAGCTTCGACCTATGGATTAAAGCCAAAATTGAGCAGTATGATGATTGGTTTCGGAATCCCGATTTCGTTTGTAACCCTTGCGGTCTGGTATTGTATAGTGCGTTTTATTTAGTTTTAAATACTAATTAGATAGAGCAGATAGAACTTTAACGTTTTTTTAGAAAATCAGTGTTTTCTTTGTTCTTTTTTTGACTAATTTTAGAGAAACTAAAAAATATACAATTATGTCAACATTAAGATTAGGAGATATTGCTCCGGATTTTCATGCAGAAACAACTGAAGGACCAATTAATTTTCATGAATGGTTGGGAGATTCCTGGGGTGTTTTATTCTCGCATCCCTCTGATTTTACTCCGGTATGTACTACCGAATTAGGAACAGTTGCCAATTATCTTCCGGAATTTACCAAAAGAAATACAAAAGTTATCGCACTGAGCGTGGATGGTTTAGAGTCTCATTTAGAGTGGATCAAAGACATCAACGAAACCCAGAATACAACGGTTAATTTTCCAATAATTGCCGACGAAGATAAAAGAATCGCAACTTTATACGATATGCTGCATCCTAATGCAAGCGACAAATTCACTGTACGCTCTGTATTTGTAATTGGTGCCGATAAAAAGATAAAATTAACGTTGACGTATCCGGCTTCAACAGGAAGAAATTTTGATGAATTGCTTCGTGTGATTGACAGTCTGCAATTAACAGCCAATTATAGTGTGGCAACTCCTGCCAACTGGAAAGACGGGGAAGACGTTGTGATTACACCGGCAGTTCCGGATAGTGATATTCCTGCGAAATTCCCAAAAGGATATACTCCGATAAAACCTTATTTACGTATAACTCCGCAGCCTAATAAGTAAGGGACTGAGATGCTAAGGTTCTGAGGTACTAAGTTTTTGAGCCGCAAAGTCTTTTCTTGTGGATTTTTGTAAATATTAATTAAGGTTCTAAGGTATGAAGTTTTAATAACTCCAAACCTTAGAACCTTAGTATTTTAGCACCTCTTTCATAAACTCGGTCATTCGTTTTTTCTTACCGGCGCCCCAAATGATATCATCTTTTTCCAGAATCAAGTGAGATTCCGGGTTTTTAAGAGTTCTGTCTTAAAGACCCGGATTTTTTTTTTGAGATTCAAGAGGAGAGAATAATAATTTCGGGATTATGTTGTTTAGAAGAGAGGTATAAAGAAGTGAATTGACCATTTATGAAACAAAAGCTGCCAGGTATTGAATTGGTCTCCATAATAAAAGATTGGTATGGTAACTTTGCTGCATGAATGCTTAAATCAAGGAGTTTTGCCACCCGCACACCTGTACAAGGAATCAGTACAGGGGATTGCTAACTTTAACAATTGGTAATTTGGAGAAATCCAAAGAAGAAAACTCCACCATGATTTAAAAAAATAACACTAATTGTACAGTGAATGTCCCACAAAAAAACGTATTAATGAAATTTACACGACTTGCTTTTTTGCTTACTTTATTTAGTTTCCTTTCCTTTTTATCTTCTTGTAGTGATGATAATCTGGAAGAAAAGAAGGATCCTACGACCGAAAATCCTAAACCTGATCAAGAACCTGTAAAACCGGATACTCCGGATACCTCAGGGAATAATGCGGGGCTAAAAGAGCTTATAAGTCAACAGCAATTTTTAGAGTTGTTCCCTTACCGTTATGGAGCAGAGCAGAGCAATAACTGGATTGTGAATCCTTCAAAAGATTTCTTTACCTATGATGCGCTGATGAAAGCGACTGATCTTATGGCCGACATAAAGGTTGTAATCGAAAGAAAAGGATGGTTTCAGAAAATAACCCGTACTAAAAAATCGACTAATGAGACCAAAGTGATTAAAGAAGACGCTGATTTTAGTGCTTCCTGGAATACTAACGTTACAATTAGACAAGAAGTTGATTATGCAGATTTTATAAGAAGTGGTTCTTTGGAAGTTCGTAAAAGAGAACTAGCTGCTTTTTTGGCCAATATATCTCATGAAACTACAGGGGGCTGGTCAACAGCACCCGGAGGAGCTTATTCGTGGGGTTTACACTTTCGTGAAGAGGTAGGGTATGATAGTAATAGCACCACGGGTTATAGAGACGAGAATAACAAGGATTATCCTCCGGTTGCCGGGAAGTCCTATCACGGTCGAGGACCAATACAGTTGAGCTGGAACTATAATTATGGGCAGATAAGTGAGTTTTTGTATGGAGATAAAAACATATTGCTTAAAAATCCTGAAAATGTAGCCAAAGATGCTGTTTTGGCGTTCCAGACCGCAATATGGTTTTGGATGACCCCACAGGCTCCTAAACCTTCGTGTCATGCCGTGATGGTGGGTAAATGGGTGCCTGCCCAAGTGGATATTAATGAGGGACGTAAACCAGGTTTTGGAGCTACGATTAATATTATCAATGGTGCTTTGGAGTGCAATAAAGCCGACAATGACAAAACACAATCCAGAAGAGGTTTTTATCAAAGATATTTAACCGTTCTCAATACCAGTGATCCTAATTGTGAATGTCAATGTGATAAAATGCAGCCGTTTAAATAATTACGGTCAAAACCGGAACATAATAAAACAGCTCACTATCAAAAATGTTTTTGATAGTGAGCTGTTTTTCTGAGCAGCTTATTTTTTTAAGTTATTTTACTTTTAATAATTCTGACATTCGTTTTTTATCACCAACGACCCAGATGATATCATTTTTTTCCAGAATTAAGCGAGATTCCGGATTTAAAATACGATTACCGTTTCTTTCAATCCCCACAACAAGTCCACCGGTTTTTCCTCTAAATTGTCCGATGCTTTTTTGAATAAAATCCTCATTGGAAATCTCCAGTTGGCGAAGTACAACTTCAGATTCTTCTACGTTTGCAGGAGCTTCAATTTCGTTTTGGTTGAGATATTTGTTGAATTCAGTAACCTGGGCATCTGTACCAATAACGCAAATTTCATCACCAGGGAACAGACGTTCGTTTTTAGTCGGAATAGGAATCGTGATATCCCCTCGTTTGATATAAGCAATATTGATTCCCATTGATTCTCTAATACGCAATTCCTCAAGGGTTTTACCCACTAAATTTGATTCGGTTCCAATATCAAAAAATGACATGTGACCGTCCCATGGCATTAAATTAGCATAACGTCTGTCGATTTTTTTGTTTTCACGATCGTGTAAATTCTTAAGAAAGTGATTTTCAATTTTATGATATTGTTCGTTTAATTTTTTAGGGAATATTTGGTAAACTACAACAGCAACCACCAGAGCAATCAGGGCAACTAAAGGAGAGAAGAAGATGTTTAACAAGAATCCAATTAAGAACAGTCCAAGACTCATTCTAATTAGAATCAACATTAAAATGGCACCACGGTATTTGCGTTCTTCCCATAAAGTATCCACTTCTTCTACCGCAACTCTTCGAAGGGAAAGTGCCCATAAAAACGGAGCAATAATTACCAGAGTAATAAGGGCTGCCAATGCATTTCCGAATCTTGTTTCTGCCACTAAAGGCGCAACAAATTTTACCGATAATAAAATGATGGCTGCGATAACAATAGTGTGTAAAACGATTTGAATGATATAGGCATTCAGTACTTTTTGCCACGTACTGACTGATTTTATGGCCTGAGCATTGACACTATAACGGTTGATGTTTTTAACCCATTTTCGAGGAAGTTTTCGTTCCAGAAAATCAGAAAACGGCACGGCATATTTTACCATAAATGGCGTTGTAAAAGTGGTGATGGCCGAAACGGCAACAACTACAGGATATAAAAAGGAACTTGTTACGTTCAGCGTCATTCCCAAAGTAGCAATGATAAACGAGAATTCCCCAATTTGCGACAAACTCATTCCCGTTTGTACCGATTGTTTTAAAGGCTGACCGGCCAGTAGCGCCCCAATAGTCGAACTCACCGATTGACCAATGATGGTGACAAAAGTTAAAATGGCAACAGGCAACGCATGCGTGTATAACATTTTAGGGTCGATAAGCATACCAACAGATACAAAGAAAATAGCCCCAAATAAATCTTTTACAGGTTTAATAAGGTGTTCAATATGTTCTGCCTGCGTAGTTTCGGCAATAATAGAACCCATGATAAAAGCACCCAATGCCGGTGAAAAACCTACGTTTGCAGCAAAACTCACCATCGTTAAACAAAGGGCAAGCGAAATAATAAGCAGCATTTCGTCAGTCAGTAAATGTTTGGCTTTTTTAAGCAATGTTGGGATAAAAAAGATGCCCCCAAGGAACCATACGGTCAGGAAGAAAATCAGTTTCAAAACAGACATCATCAATTCACCTCCCGAAAACTGCTGACTTACCGCAATAGTAGATAATAATACCATCATTAAAATAGCGACAAGATCCTGTACAATTAAAGACCCGATTACGATTCCGGCAAATTTTTGAGCTTTTACCCCCAGTTCATCAAAAGTTTTTAGAATAATGGTTGTGGAGGAAATAGAGAGTATGACTCCTAAAAAGATGCTGTCCATTTGTGCCCAGCCCATCCAGCGCCCGACCATATAACCAATGACGACCATAGTGATAATTTGGGTAATGGCTGTTATAGAGGCTGTCCCGCCGACTTTCATTAACTTTTTAAAACTAAATTCGAGACCTAAGCTAAATAATAAGATGATTACACCAATTTCTGCCCAGACTTCAACACTTTTCATCTCGGTAATGGTAGGGAAGAAATCAAAATGATTTCCGGCCAGAAAACCGGCAATTAAATACCCTAAAACTAAGGGCTGTTTGATTAATCTAAATAATAAAACAGCAATTCCTGCAGTCAGCAGGATTAGACCTAAGTCGCTAATTAAGGGTTGTAAATGGTGGGTAGTTTCTGCAGCGGCATTTAAGGCGATCATAGAGTAGTGTTTTTTGTTATGGAAATCATTCAGCTTGTTGTTTCAGTTTTTTGTTAAAAAAACAGTTTCCTGAAAGAACAGCTTTTCAATGTAAATTATGTTCACTCGCAACTCCTTCAAAAAATAAAAAGGGGAGTGAAATCGTGTGGCTAATTTTTTAGTACGATTTGTAAATAAAAAAAGCTATCGATAAAGATAGCTTTTTTTGCGAAAATATGATAGGTTTTCTTTAGATTCCTACATAGTTGCTAGGGGTAATGGCCATTAATTCGGCTCTTACAGCATCAGAAACTTCTAAAGTGGCAATAAAATTATGAATGGCTTTTTTGTCAATTGCTTCATTTGTTCTGGTCAGACCTTTCAAAGCTTCATACGGATTTGGATAAGCTTCACGACGTAAAATTGTCTGAATCGCCTCGGCTACAACAGCCCAGTTTTTCTCTAAATCTTCGGCAAATTTAGCTTCGTTTAACAATAGCTTGTTTAAACCTTTTAAAGAAGCTTCAAAAGCAATAATCGTATGTCCGATAGGAACTCCAATGTTACGCAAAACAGTACTGTCTGTTAAATCACGCTGCAATCTCGAAACCGGTAATTTTGCGGCCAAATGTTCAAAAATAGCATTGGCAATTCCTAAGTTTCCTTCTGAATTTTCAAAATCAATCGGGTTTACTTTATGTGGCATAGCAGAGGAACCAATTTCTCCTGCTTTGATTTTTTGTTTGAAATAATCCATCGAAACATATGTCCAGATATCACGATCTAAGTCGATGATGATGGTGTTGATTCTTTTTAATGCATCAAAAAATGCAGCAAAATGATCGTAATGCTCGATTTGAGTGGTTGGAAATGAATGATGTAAGCCTAAATCGCTTTCTACAAATTTATTACCAAATTGTTTCCAGTCAATTTGTGGGTAAGCTACGTGATGCGCATTGTAATTTCCGGTTGCACCACCAAATTTAGCGGCAAACGGAATATTAAATAACAAACGCATTTGCTCTTCTAAACGCTCTACAAAAACTAAAATTTCTTTTCCTAAACGAGTAGGCGAAGCAGGCTGTCCGTGTGTGCGGGCCAACATTGGAATATCTCTCCATTCTACGCTTAATTCTTTCAATTTAGAAATTAAGGCAATTAATGAAGGCATATAAACCTGCTCAAAAGCTTCTTTTGTAGAAAGCGGAATCGCAGTATTGTTAATGTCCTGAGACGTTAATCCGAAGTGAATGAATTCTTTGTATGGAGATAAACCCAGTTTTTCAAAAGCATCTTTGATAAAGTATTCCACAGCTTTTACATCGTGGTTGGTTACTTTTTCAGTTTCTTTAATCCAAAGAGCGTCTTCAGTAGAGAAATTTTTGTAGATATTTCTTAAGCTGTCAAACAAATCAGGGTTTATGCCTGCAAGCTGCGGTAAAGGCACTTCGCATAAAGCGATGAAATATTCAACTTCAACCAATACGCGGTATTTGATTAGAGCTTCCTCTGAGAAAAATGGTGCTAATGAAAGGGTTTTATTTCTATATCGTCCATCAATTGGAGATATAGCGTTCAATTCGTTTAAAGTAGTCATTGTTATGTTGTTTGTTCGAAAGGCACAAATATAAACAGAATTTGCGGATAAAAACAGATAAAAAAGGTTAGTCTTTAGTCCTTAGTTGTTAGTCTTTGGATCTTACTTCTAAGGACTAGGGATTAACAACTAGGCACTAATCAAAAACTAGAGCCCAGCTTTTAAGCGATTTCTCAAAGTCGCCACACCTTGTGATGCTACTTCGGCAATTACTTCAACTTTGTTCTGAATATTCGGGATCGCAATTGGATTTGGATCAATATAAAAAACGGGGGTAACCGAATAGGTGTATGAAATTAACCCTGCGGCGGGATATACTTGTAAGGACGTTCCAATGACTGCAAAATAATCTGCTGTTTCGGTAATTTCGATTGCTTCTTCAAGGGCCGGAACAGCTTCACCAAACCATACAATATGGGGGCGTAACTGATGTCCGTTTTGGTCTGTGTCGCCGGTATGCAAATCCTCTGTCCAGTCTAAAATTATATTTTGGTTTTGCGTGCTTCGTACCTTTAGTAATTCTCCATGCAGGTGCAGCACTTTTGTACTTCCGGCGCGTTCGTGCAAATCGTCTACGTTCTGAGTGATAATGTGCACATCAAAATCCTGCTCTAATTCGGCCAGAATTTTATGCCCGGCATTGGGCTCTACTTCTTTAAGTTGCTGACGCCTTTTGTTGTAAAAGTCTAGGACCAATTCCTGATTTTTTCTCCAGCCTTCAGGGGTAGCCACCTCCATTACATCATGGCCTTCCCATAAGCCATCGCTGTCGCGAAAAGTTTTGATTCCGCTTTCGGCACTAATTCCGGCTCCGGTTAAAACAACTAACTTCTTTTTCATTTTGTTCTAATTAAAGGATAAAAATAGTGATTTACTGATTCATTTTTGGAAGAAAAGCGTACGGTCTGCACAATTCTTTTAGTAGTTTAGAGGTACCATAAAAGCGTATTTATACTTGTTGTCTGAATCTTGCAAATGATTTAGTTTTAGTGAGGAATAAAAAAAAGAGTTTTTCAATGATTTTAATACAATTCACAGGATTATCGGGTTCAGGTAAAACGACATTGGCTGAAAATGTTCGTCAGTTGTTGGTGGAAAAAAACTATAAAGTAGAGATAATTGATGGCGATGTCTATCGAAAAACAATCTGTAAAGACCTGGGATTTTCCAAGGAAGACCGCTGTGAAAACGTCAGACGGCTTTTTAATGTCGGACGAAATTTTGTGGTGTCGGATACCATTGTTTTGATGTCAGTCATCAATCCGTATGAAAATTTGAGAAATGAGTTGAGAAATCATCAGTTTGTCAGAACGGTTTATTTAGATTGTTCCATCAATAACTTAATTAAAAGAGACCCAAAAGGACTGTATAAAAAAGCATTGTTACCCGACAGTGACCGTGACAAAATAAATAATTTTACCGGAATAAGTGATGTTTTTGAGGTTCCCGTAAACGCCGATTTAGTACTGAAAACCGATTTCGAAACGGTTTCTTTTTCAACCCATAAACTATACGATTTTATTATAGACAGTTTGCCTGATTTGGCTTAACGTTTAAGGGTCGCAGGTTTTCAAATTCTAACTGTTTTACTTATTTCTTTGATGGTAAAGCGTTTGTAAAATTTATATATTTACAAGCCCCAGGAATACTTACTAATTTAATCTTTTTAAAACGCATATGAATCCTTCTTCGAGTAAACTTCCCGTTTCTTTTTCAATAGATAAATTGCAGAAAGAATTCGCTTTATGTGAAAACGATTTATGGACGCCTCATTTTAATACCGGCCGCTACGAAGGCAATTGGACAAGTGTGTCTTTAAGATCACAGTCGGGTTTGATAAACGATATTACTTCTTTTGCCAACGAAGGTTATAAAAATACGGAGCTGCTGGATCGGTGTCATTATTTTAAAGAGATTATGGATTGGTTTCAATGTGAAAAAGAGGCTGTACGTTTGCTTCGGTTAGGACCTCACAGCGAAATAAAAGAGCATACTGACAATGATACCTCTTATGAAGATGGCTTTTTTCGAATTCATGTTCCGATCATAACAAATCCTGACGTATTTTTTTATGTGGATAAAAAACTGGTTCCTATGAAAATGGGGGAATGCTGGTATGCTAATTTTCAGCTTCCGCATAGCGTAGCAAACAAAAGTGCTGAAGCTCGTATCCATCTCACGTTGGATTGTATCCGAAATGAATGGTCGGATCAATTATTCACAGAGATGGGGTTTGATATTCATTATTCCCGAAAAAAGGAGCAGTATTCTGAGGAGATGAAACAACAGATTATTGCAGAACTTTCCAGAAATCCGACGGCAGCAGGAGCCCAGATTATTGCCGATTTACAATCCAAATAAGAGCTGAAAATGAAAAATAAAAATCATCCTTTATTTAATTGGATTCCCTATAAGTTGATTGAGAAAGAAAATGAGGTTTATCTGGAATGGCTGTATCTGGGCGACAAAAGGTATATTGATCCTTTTTTTGATGAAACCATTTCTAAATGTAAAAGCCATGCGTATAATTCCAGTTCGTTTAAAGCCGTTAGTACGGTCGAAAATTTAATCGAGTGGTCTGAGGAGCTTGCTTCGGTTGAGTTAAAAGCTTTGGTGTTTCATGTTTCGAGATGCGGATCTACAATGTTAAGTCAGTCTCTGGCTACTTCGACTGAAAACATCATGATTTCGGAAGCACCTCTTATCGACGAAATTTTAAGAAGTCACAATTTTGGCTTGGAGAAAAAAAGTGCACTTTTAAAAGCATTGCTAACTTTCTTAGGTCAGAAAAGATTTCCGGAGCAACAGAATTTAATTGTAAAACTGGATGCCTGGCATATTTTTAAAGCCACTTATCTGAGATCGATATTCCCGGAACTGCCTTTTGCTTTGCTTTACAGAAATCCGACAGAAGTTTTAAAATCACATCAAAAAATGATGGGAATGCATATGGTTCCGAATTTACTGCCTCCTGAGGTTTTTGGAATTTCCGCTAAAGAAATTAGTGAAATTAGTTTCCAGCAATACGGAGCCCTGGTGCTGGAGAAATATTTTCAGGGCTTTCTGGATTTTTATAAAACCGATCAAAATGTTGTAAAACTCAATTATAACGACGGAATGAAGAGTGTCATTGAAAAGTTTATCTCCTTTATGGCAGTCGATTATAGTGCTGATGAACTTGAGGGAATGTACGGACGACTTCAGACACATTCTAAAAATGAAAAAGCAGTTTTTACAGGGGACTCCTTTAATGAAGAAGTTTTAGAGATCGATTTAACAGAGGTAAACAGTTTGCATGAGAGGCTGGGAAATATGCTGTTAGAGGACGCAGCACATTGAAAATAATCCTGAATTTTTCTTTCTGTTTTATTTAAAATGTATTTTTGTGACAAATAAGATTGAAATGATTGATTTAGATTACCTCGCTTTCCTTGAAAATATATTAACCGATAACCGAAAAGAAAAATTTCTGAAAGTACTCGGAAACCGTACAAAGCACTTTACAATTGCGGTAGAAGATGTTTTTCAGATGCACAATACAAGCGCTGTGATGCGCAGTTGTGAGGTTTTTGGAATTCAGGAACTTAATGTGATCGAACAGCGTTACGGAAAAAAAATCGATAAAGAAATCGCGATGGGAGCCCAAAAATGGGTGGATATTCATCAGTATGACTCCGTTAGTACCTGCATTTCGACGTTAAAAAATCAAGGCTATCAGATTATTGCTACCACACCGCATGAAAATGACTGTTTGCTGGAAGATTTTGATATTACAAAACCCAGTGCATTATTCTTTGGAACCGAGAGAGACGGATTGTCACAGGAAATTTTAGACAAAGCCGATGGTTTTCTTAAAATTCCAATGGTTGGTTTTACCGAGAGTCTGAATATCTCAGTTTCGGCGGCCATTATCATTCAAAACCTAACAAACCGATTACAAAAATCAGATATCGACTGGCATTTATCCGAAGAAGAAATTCTGGAGAAACGTTTGGCCTGGGCGAAAAATTCGATTAAAGATATTAAACGAATCGAAGCAAGGTACTACGAAGAAAATCCCAGATAGAAGAATAGCCACGAATTCACGAATGTATTTTGATTAAACATTCGTGAATTCGTGGCTAAAAAACTTTGTCCCTTTGTCTCTTTGCTACTTTGAACCTTTTTTAAAGCGATATTTGTGGCTAAAAACACCTATCTTCCAAAAGAGTCGTAATTGTCTTCGGCATATTTTTCAAAACGTTTTAATAAAACAATATTTTCTTTTTCGACCGATGTTAATTCACTATTAACATCATCCGAAACAGGGATATACCATTCAATATTATCAAAAAACTGACGAACTGTTTTCGTTTTAAAAGTAAGCCCATGTCTGGCAAAAATGGTATTTCTAAGAATCTCTAAATCAATTTTCTTTAGGTTTTTAATATCAGATTCTTTTAATTTTTGTGTGGAGGAATTTAGTAAAATAATACTTTCTGACGCAGCTCGATATACCGTTTCCATATAGGTTTCGGTCTCTTTAACTTCAGGATCATCATTTACCTCTGTTACTTCTTTCTCTTTTGGATTTGCATAATCGATATACATTCCTTCTTCCGGAAGCATTACATTCGGGTTATACTTGAATTCTTTTTTGGTGAGTTCAAATTTTCTTTTCCTAACTTCTTTTTTAGTGTTGTTAGCAGTCCATGTTCCTACTAAAAGCGTGTCATTTTTTATTTCAAAATCAAAAACGCCATCATTTTTATCGTCGCCAGGTTCATTTAGTCTAAAATGAACAGTGTTTCCTTCTATAGTCATTTCACCAGTAAGTCGTCTGCTGTTTCCGGCAACAATACTTTGCCCTGTAACTTCCGAGGATGTGATTTTTTTGATCACAATGTTAATCTTATTGATATGGTTTTCTTTTTCAGGTCTTGTAGTATCGCGTTCCAGAATTGTAAAATCACCTACGTAGGAGCCATATAAATCGGTTCTAATTTCTTTAGGCTGATCTTCGGCGATGTCTTTTGTCATTTTTTTCTCTTTAGAATTACAGGAAAAAAGTAATATTGATACTAGGAGACAAAAAAGTTTTTTCATTTTTTTAATTGGTTATAAAGATAATACTCAACGATTAATAAATTAGGAATCCAGCCCAGCCATGCAATAATTTGATAGACATCCATAGGTGCTGGTTGAAACAAATATACAAGAATAACCTTCCAAAAACGTAATGTTATTGCAGAAAATGTTAAAGCAAAACTTCGCAACATAAAGGCTTTATGCTGCTCGATGTTTTTGTTTTTTATAGAAGAAAAACCTTTGAGTGTAAAATAAAACCAAAGAAGTGACAAAGTAGTAAAAGAGATTTTAGAGTAAAGACCACCGTTTGCAAAAAGACCAATAAAGAAACCAGAAGGCGCACTTAAAAAAAGCACTACCAAAACATAAAATTTACCGATATTTCTATGTGTTGCGGGATATTTTTTTAAAATAGTAGCATTAAACTGAAAGAAACCGGCAAACAAAATAAAAATAGCTGAGTAAACATGAACGTAAAATATTGGATAATAAAAAGGAATCTGGCTAATCTCGGTTTGCTTTATTTGAAGAAAAGCGATGTCACTTTTTAGCGGTATATATTGCCATGTTATTTTAATCATTAGAATGAAAAAAAAACTAAAGCAAATAGTCCAGATGAGTCGCAATGAGTGCCAAAGATTCTTTTTCAATTTTTGATTGAGTGTATTTAGGTTGTTCAAATATAAAAAATCCCTAACTACATTTGCAATTAGGGATTAGATATTATTTCTGGATTTTGTACAGAATCAATGTCAGGTTTATAAAGTATAGTTCAAATTAATACTCCATCTGTAATTGGCTTCCATATTGCCATTGGATAGGTTTTGAGTAATAGGAAGCATTGCATTTAAACCGATTGAAAATTTATCTTTTCCGGCTTCAATACCAAATTTTCCAAACAAAATATCACCGGCTGTATTGGGTAAATTCAGATTGTGCTGTTTATTCGTTTGGTAAAGTTCTCCTGCCAGCCCGGCTTGCGGAACAATCTGAATCGATTTTGTATCAAACAAATAAAAGAAGGTTGCGGCATAGTTAAACTGATCACCGTACTGGTAATTTTTGCTGTTTTGTGTTTTAAAAATATAATTCAGCGTAGTGTTTAATCCCAAGTTTTTATGTTTCACTACGTATTCTGAAACCAATGGAAAGTCCCAGCTTCCGGTTCCTAATTGGAAACTCTGGTTGACGCTTCCTAAATTGTTGGACTCTGTAAATTTTCCAGTTGGAATTTTAACACCACCACCCAGATTTATTTTATGCGTAAAGAATGTACTGTCCTTTTGTGTTTCAAAAACCGTGTACAAAGCCATTACCGTAATATCTCCTAAACCGGCAATACTTTCGGTTCCGGCGGTTAGTTTTCTTTCATGAAAATGATAGGGAACCAATGCCGAAATTTGTACTTTTTCTGTAAGCGGGATGCGCGCCCATGCCTGAACCGTATTGAAATTTTCATCAATCCAAGGAGAGTTTGCAAAAATCCCGTCACGGCTGGTATAACTTTGTTTGAAATATCGGAGCCCTACAAAATTGTTGTTCAGCATTGAGCTAAACCCCATACTCCCGCCACTTGCAGAACAGCCACAGGCATCACAGTCAAAATCTTCCATCAGGGCCATACGTTGGAAAGTGAAGGCAGAAATACTGTCTTTTGCGGTGAAACTAAAGACCGATAAACCAGTCAGAAGGGTGAACATTACTAGTATCTTTTTCATTTTAATTTTTTTTAGAAGCTAATCCCGCTTTCGGCTTTATCTTTTGTGGTGAAAAAAATCACCCCAAAAGGATACCGCCTCTATCGGGGCTAGGACTTCGGTTTTCATTATGTTTTTTTGGGCTGTAGCCTGCACAGATTTTCACAGATGAAAAGTACCGGGCAGACTATTACCATATTTTTAATATTCAGCAAAACGTTTGTTGGTCAGGTAGTCTGTATCGGTTAACGTTTTAAGGAAAGCGATGATTTGCTTTTTATCCGTTTCAGAAAGTGTAATTCCAAACTTTCCGTTTTGTTTTAATATCGGATCCAGAGTTGGCGAAGATTCTATGCCGCGTGCATAGTGCTCTAAAACACCTTCCAAAGTGCCAAATCGTCCGTCGTGCATATAAGGTCCTGAGACTTCTACATTGCGTAAACTGGGCACTTTAAATTTGTAATAATCGCTCGCTAGCTCAGTGACTTTATATCTTCCAACATCATTGATCATTGGGTTTACGGCCAGGCCGTTGTTGCGAAATGAGTTGTCCGTCTGTAAGTCGGTGGCATGACAGGAAGCACATTTTGATTTGAATAAATCATATCCGGCCAATTCATCAGCGGTTAAAGTTCCGCCGGCTTCTTTTCGTCTGTATTTGTCAAACTTTGAATTGGAAGAAGTTACCATAACCATAAACTGCGAAAGTGCTTTCAGCATATTTTCGGTTGAGATTTCTCCATCGGTAAAAGCCTGTCCAAATAATTTTTGGTATTCCTTGTCGCCTTTCATCATCTTTAAAATGGCATTCAAATCGCCATTCATTTCGATAATACTTGTTAGGGGAACGATAGGTTGCAGGTCTAAATGGTCTGCGGCTCCATCGTACATAAATATCGGCTGATAGGCCAGATTCTGAATCGATGGCGTGTTTCGAGTTCCCTGAGCATCGTTTACACCGTGACTTACGGTGTGTCCGTGATGGGTGAAAGCATTGGCCTGTATGTGACAAAAGCCACAGGATACCACTCCGTCTGACGCTAAACGTCCGTCATAGAATAGTTTTTTACCCAGTTCAAATCCTTTTTCGGTCGGGGGATTTTGCGCAAGATTATAGGCTAAAGCAGGAAAATTGGAAGGTACTGTAAATTCTAAAGGAAGGTTTACATACTCCTCTTCCTGATCAGAGCAGCTCCACATCAGCGGAAGCAGCAACCATAGAAAATGTTTTATTTTCAGCATGATTTTTTAAGTGTAAAAAGAGTAAAGAGAATTTTTCCGTCATTGTTTACACGAGTTGATGCAAAGCAGAACTGGCCGGATTTTTTTACGAGAATTACTCTTTGATTTGCAGAAGCAGCAATATTATTTCCAGTTACCAGTATCCTTTTGTGTCCATTTTAGCGGACACAAAAGATAAGGTAGGTTGGAAAAGCTCAGGTTTTGTTTCGCCTGAGGTTTGTGCTTCTTAAAAATAAATTAGTCGTTATGTACGTGGTCTACTCTAAACATTGTCGAAATGTTTTGAGTGATCAATGGCAGTTTTGCACCACCCATAATCATAGCGCCCATGCCGCCCATATTGTTATCGGAAAGTTTGATTTTGTTCTGACCGTCAATTATTTTAGAAAGATCTGTAATAATATGAACCGCCGGAGTAATGTTGGAACGAACCAAAGCTTTTGTTGGAAAATCTACAGTTACTTCAGTGTAGTTGTAATCTGTTCCTGTTTTTCCGGTATGA
>JAHEZJ010000007.1:84497-146779 GCA_023251135.1 Flavobacterium sp.
GAATCATAAATGGGGTAGCTTTTGTAACCGTTTCAGAGGTAAAAGTACCTTCGAAAGCAAGAAATTTATATCCTGCAGCCCATGACCACATCATACCGGCAGCGTCTGCCTGTGCAAGAAAATCTCCCTGACCCGCAGCACCCAGTTTCCATTGCGCTTCGTCAACTCCGATCCCGAATTTTACTTTCACATAATCGCCTGCAGGAACATCTGTTAGTTTAAATTGCTGACCGGCAGCAGTAGATTCATCGGCAATAAAATAGCTTTTGCTTTTTGGATAGGTAAAAGTCGTTCCGTCCGCTTTTGTGAAAACAACATTGCTCACGATATACTTTACAAGGTTGATTTTTAGTACTTCGTTGTTTGAAGTTGTATTGCCTTGTGTGTTTAAAATAAGATCGTTTGCGCCATAAGCGTTGTCGAATTTTAAAGTAATGTTTCCGCTTCCTGAAACAGTTTCGTTATTGTCATCGTTTGAACATGAAACTAAGGATATAGATAGTGCTACAATAGCAAGGGCTTTGTATAAAGTATTTTTCATTTTGTGAATTTTATATAATTGTAAATTTAAATGTAAGGTGTGCGTAGACACGTTTTCATTGTTTTTTGGGTACAATGAAAATCATTTCAATTGGTATTGAAATGTGATTTAAAAATTATATAAAATAGGATGGAGGGCGAAAAGTCGCGATAGAAACCGAAATCGGTTTTTCGTTTAAAGAAGCATAAATTTTTGCTATAGCTGTAATAGGTGCTACCAATTTGAAATCGGCTGTACTGGTATTTTGAATGTAAACAACTTCTGATTTTTCTTTCAGGTTGTTTTGCATTTTCTTTTCATTATCGGCGTATTTTTTTAAACTTTTTTGAAGTTCACAACGACCGTTACAGGTATTAAAAACCATTTTGCGCTGCACACAAATTGTTTTTGATATTTCGTCCTGATTTAATTTGAAAGTGGTATAAACAACAAAACTGCCGAATGAGGGCACTAAGAGCATACAGCAAAGAAATATGGTAAATAACTTCTTCAAGAGTTGATTTCGTTGTTTCGATTGCAAAAATACATTATAATCGTTTTTTGAACGAACAAATATTGATTTTTTTCTAAAAAAAATATCCGCAGGTATTTTACACTTGCGGATATTCTAAAAATGACAAACCCGACAGGTTTTTAAAACTTGTCCGGTTTGATAGTTGTTTTCGTAAATCGGATGTTTTTTAAAAGACAAACCCGACAGGTTTCAAAAACCTGTCGGGTTTACTTAATTAAAAGTCTTTATTATTTAACGATAACCCATTCGCCTGAGGCTACTAAAGATTCCGCTTTTTTAAATTTCATTGTTTCTGTTTTGCCACTTGCAACTTCCTGAACCGTTACAGTATCATTACGATTGATTTTTGGCATGTCTCTCACAATTGTTTCCGTAACCTGACGCTGTTGTGTTTCTCCCGCTTCACGGTTGATTTCTTCGCTGTTTACAATTTCATCTTTGCTTAATTTGAAGTTTTCTTTTTGACGTACTTCTTTAGCTTCGTGAATTTCAGGAACGTTTTGAGCCGGTAAATCACCTTTGAACAAGAATGAAATTACTTCTTTATTAACGTTGTCTAACATTCCTCTGAACAAATTGAAAGCCTCTAATTTGTAAATAAGCAATGGATCTTTTTGCTCGTGAACGGCCAATTGAACAGATTGTTTCAATTCGTCCATTTTGCGTAAGTGTTTTTTCCAGGCCTCATCAACAATAGAAAGAGTGATGTTTTTCTCGAAATCAGCAATTAACTGAGCTCCTTCGCTGTCATATGCTTTCTTCAAATCGGTTACCACATTCAGTGTTTTGATACCATCTGTAAACGGAACTACGATACGCTCAAAATGATTGTTTGGCTCTTCGTAAACTCCTTTAATGATTGGGAAAGCTTCTCTGGCGCTTCTTTCTGTTTTTTCAGTATAGAAAGATAAAGCTTCTTTGTACACTTTTCCGGTAACTTCAATATCTGATAATTTTGTAAAATCTGCCTCAGAAATTGGAGATGTAATTCCGAAATAACGAATTAAATCAAAATCAAATGTTTTGAAATCATTGGCTATTTTATTGTTGCTTACGATCAATTCGCAAGTATCATAAAGCATGTTTGCAATATCCAGTTTCAAACGCTCACCAAATAATGCGTGACGACGACGTTTGTATACTACTTCACGTTGAGAGTTCATTACGTCATCATATTCTAATAAACGTTTACGAACACCAAAGTTGTTTTCTTCTACTTTTTTCTGAGCACGCTCGATCGATTTAGTCATCATCGAATGTTGGATAACTTCACCTTCCTGAAGCCCCATTCTGTCCATAACTTTAGCTACTCTTTCAGAACCAAATAAACGCATTAGGTTATCTTCAAGTGAAACATAAAATTGAGAACTTCCCGGATCTCCTTGACGTCCTGCACGACCACGTAACTGTCTGTCTACACGACGCGAATCGTGACGCTCTGTACCAACGATCGCTAAACCTCCGGCAGCTTTTACTTCTGGAGATAATTTAATATCGGTACCACGACCAGCCATGTTGGTTGCAATAGTTACCACTCCGGCTTTACCAGCTTCTTCAACGATTTGTGCCTCTTGTTTGTGCATTTTAGCATTCAAAACGTTATGTGTAACGCCTCTCATTTTCAACATTCGGCTTAATAATTCTGAGATCTCTACAGAAGTTGTTCCAATCAATACAGGTCTTCCTGCGTTTGATAATTGCGTAACGTCTTCAATTACAGCGTTGAATTTTTCACGTGTCGTTTTGTAGATGTAATCTTCTTTGTCTTGTCTTGCAATCGGACGGTTGGTTGGAATTTCAACAACGTCTAATTTATAAATCTGCCATAACTCTCCGGCTTCAGTAACAGCCGTACCGGTCATACCACCTAATTTGCTGTACATTCTGAAATAATTCTGTAATGTAACGGTTGCAAAAGTTTGTGTAGCAGCTTCGATTTTTACATTTTCTTTAGCTTCGATCGCCTGGTGTAAACCGTCAGAATAACGACGACCATCCATGATACGACCTGTTTGCTCATCGACAATCATAATCTTGTTGTCCATGATCACATATTCTACATCTTTTTCAAAAAGAGCGTATGCTTTTAAAAGTTGGGTAAGGGTATGAATACGCTCGCTTTTTACTCCAAAATCCTGGAATAATCTTTCTTTAGCTTCCGCTTCACCGTCTTTGTCCAGTTTTTGTTTTTCGATAGCGGCAATTTCAGTTCCAATATCCGGAAGTACGAAAAAGTCCGGATCAGTATCTCCTGAAAGGTATTGGATACCATTATCGGTTAATTCAACCTGATTGTTTTTTTCTTCAATTACAAAATACAAAGCTTCGTCTACTTTGTGCATTTCGCGATTGTTATCCTGCATGTATTGATTTTCGGTTTTTTGAAGCAATTGTTTGATTCCTTCTTCACTCAAAAATTTAATTAATGCTTTATTTTTAGGTAAACTTCTGTAAGCTCTTAACAATAAGAATCCACCTTCTTTAGTGTTTCCTTCTTTGATTAATTTCTTAGCTTCTGCCAGGAAACCATTTGCTAACTGACGCTGTTGCGCTACTAAGTTTTCAATTTTTGGTTTCAATTCATTAAATTCATGACGGTCTCCTTGTGGAACCGGTCCTGAAATAATAAGAGGAGTTCTGGCATCATCAATTAATACAGAATCGACCTCATCGACGATGGCATAATTGTGTTTTCTTTGTACTAAATCGCTTGGCGAATGTGCCATGTTATCTCTTAAGTAGTCAAAACCAAATTCGTTATTGGTTCCGTAAGTGATATCAGCGTCGTATGCTTTTTTTCTTTGTTCTGTACTTGGCTGGTGATTGTCGATACAATCAACTGTTAAACCGTGGAATTCGAATAAAGGGGCTTTCCAGGTACTATCACGTTTTGCAAGGTAATCATTCACAGTTACTAAGTGAACTCCGTTTCCGGTTAAAGCGTTTAAGTAAAGCGGAAGTGTAGCTACTAAAGTTTTACCTTCACCCGTTTGCATCTCGGCAACTTTACCTTCGTGCAAAACCATACCACCAATTAACTGAACATCATAGTGAATCATGTCCCAGGTAATATCTTTTCCGGCAGCATTCCATTTGTTTGCCCAAACTGCTTTTTCACCCTCAATAACAATATAAGGTTTGGTAGCCGAAAATTCACGGTCTCTTGCAGTTGCACTAACTTCGATAAACGAATTGTCTTTAAAACGACGTGCGGTTTCTTTTACTACAGAGAAAGCTTCCGGAAGGATTTCCAGTAAAGTTTTTTCTGAGATTTCGTAAGCTTCTTTTTCAAGAGCATCAATTGCATCATAAAGATCTTCTCTTTTGTCGATGTCTTCGATGTTTTCTACTTCTGCTTTAAGCGAAGCAATTTTAGCATCTTTATCAGCTCTGGCTTCTTTTATTCTCTCCTTAAAAAATACGGTTCTGCCTCTTAATTCGTCGTGAGACAAACTCATTAAGCTAGTTTCGAATGTTTTAATTTTGTTTAAGTAAGGCTGTAAAGCTTTGACATCTTTCTGTGATTTATCACCTACAAAGACCTTTATAATACTGTTTATGAAACTCATGATTTATTGTATTTCTATTTTATGTAAATGTGTATTTGAACCAAAAAAAAAGCCTCGGTGATGAGACTTTTTCCTTTGGTTTATTTTTTAATATTCATCCTCATTCCAAAGATAATCTTCGTCTGTTGGATAATCAGGCCAAATTTCTTCCATTGATTCATATATCTCCCCTTCGTCTTCAATTGACTGAAGGTTTTCTACTACTTCTAATGGAGCACCAGCTCTAATAGCGTAGTCAATAAGTTCATCTTTGTTAGCAGGCCATGGCGCATCACTTAAATAAGATGCTAATTCTAATGTCCAATACATCTGTTATCTGTTTAGTTTGTGCAAAAATAAATTTTTTACTGAAAAAGACAAGTAAAATTTGATTTATTTTAATAAAATTTAAGAACGTCCTCTTTAAATTCCAAAAATGAAATTCCAAATTCCCAATAAAGAGCCTGAAATTACCACTATGAGGAACTTTGTATACTATTTAAATTCGCAGAATTTTTAAATTATTTCTCTCGAATTCGGGAGTTGCAAATAGAAATTTAAGAAAATTTACTTTCTCGGGATCCATTTTACTTCCTCCGCCTTTAAATCAGAGGTCAACTTCCGTGCCAATACAAAAAGGTAGTCAGAAAGTCGGTTTAAGTATCGGATTGCGATTTCAGGAACGGGTTCATTATGGCTTAAATGTACTGCCAAACGCTCGGCACGACGACAAATACAACGTGCTATATGACAATGTGACACGGTGGGATGTCCGCCAGGTAAAACAAAATGAGTCATTTGTGGAAGACTTTCTTCCATTTTGTCAATTTCATTCTCTAATAATTCGATATCACTATCAATGATTCCGAGATTTTTGAGACGAAGTTCTCCGTTTTTTAATACTTCTTTTTCTGCCGGAGTAGCCAGTATCGCACCAACGGTAAACAAACGATCCTGAATTTCGATTAAAATGGTTTTATAATGGGCATCCATTTCCTGATCACGAATAAGTCCTATATAAGAGTTTAGTTCGTCGACAGTACCATAACTGTCAATTCGAATGTGATCTTTAGGAACACGTGTACCGCCAAAAAGAGCGGTTGTTCCTTTATCTCCTGTTTTTGTATATACTTTCATTTTTTTTTTTAAAGGGGCTAAGGTTCTGAGGTACTGAGATTCTGAGGCTTTATTTTAGAGTTAGAAAAAAATCTAAAATCTAAAATTACTTAGTGGTGTCACTTTCAATCAAACCGTCTCGCAGTCGGATCACGCGATGTGCGTAAGCGGCAATATCCTCTTCGTGAGTTACCAGAATTACGGTATTTCCCTGCGCGTGAATGTCGCCAAAAAGCTTCATGATTTCTACCGAAGTTTTACTGTCTAAGTTTCCGGTTGGCTCATCGGCCAAAATAATAGAAGGTTTGTTCACCAAAGCTCTTGCAATGGCAACACGCTGGCGTTGTCCTCCGGATAACTGATTCGGCTGATGATCCATTCGGTCTGCCAGATTTACCTGTTTTAAAACTTCTTCGGCACGTTTGGTGCGATCCGCCTTTGAGTATCCCGCATAAATCATAGGTAAGGCAACATTGTCTAAGGCAGTTGTTCTCGGCAGCAGATTAAACGTCTGAAATACAAAACCAATCTCTTTGTTTCGAATTCCCGCCAGTTCATCGTCTCCCATTTGGCTGACATCTTTTCCGTTTAGAATGTAATGTCCCGAAGTTGGCGTGTCCAAACATCCCAACAGATTCATTAAAGTAGATTTTCCGGATCCTGATGGCCCCATTAAAGCCACATATTCACCTTTGTTGATTTCTAAATTGATTCCTTTCAAAACATAAACAATTTCGTTGCCTAGCACAAAATCTCGTTTGATCTTGGTTATTTTAATTAATGGATTTGCCATTTCGATTTACAATTTTGGATTTAAAAGTACAAAACACTTTTCAATAAACGATAAGTAGCCTGAAATTGATTTTTGTTACACCAATTGCCGTTTCTGCAAATGCATTCAGTTGTCGCATCGTTTCTATTTGATTAAAAGAGTAAGGACTGAAAATTTGTTATATAATTTCGAGGTGAATTTATATAATTATCATTTTTAGTATTATTTTGTTGTTTTATTTTTAATTTAAACGTTAAAATATTTATAAATATTGATTTTTTAAATGTTTTTAGGGCTATATTTGAAATCTAACTTTAAAAGATCAGATTATGAAAAATATAGCATTATTATCCGGAATTGCGGTAATCGCATTAGGTTTTGTGTCCTGTAAAGATGAAAAACAAGAACAGGCTGAAAAAACAATTGACTCTTATGTTACTTATGTCGACTCCGTCAAAAATGTTAAGGCTGACGATTTAAAAGCCGATTGGAAAGCTGTTGAAGCCGAGTATGAAAAAAGAGCTGCCAACGCTCAATTGGCGCTCGCTGATATCAAAGAAAATAGTGCCGCTACAGAGAAAATAAATACGAGTAAGATTAAATACGAAGAATTTCGAAACAATATGGTAACTATTCTTGCTCCTCCAGCGCCAAGTCCGAAACAGCAATTGCGTAATGCTTTGTTTGGTGAGGGAAAGATTGGAGAAGACATGAGTTTTGCTTGGGTGAATGCTAAAAACATTCATAGTGTTTACCAACAGTTCGTGCATACTGTAGAGAAAAATAAAGACAGTTACTCCCGTGAAGACTGGGACGAAATTAAATTGATGTATGAAGCACTTGACAGCCGAAAAAATACGGTGGAGAAAGAAGGCTTAACAGGTGAAGACAATCGAAAAATTGCCGGTTTGAAGCTCAAATTTGCCCCAATGTATACGCTAAACCGAATGGGAGCGAAGTCTGAAGAAACGGCAGCAGCCAAAAAGTAATACGTAAAAAGTAAAGGTATATGAAAAAGCCAATCAGCGATGATTGGCTTTTTTTATGTACGTATTACAAAATGTTCTTTTTCCTGTTCGTATCTGAAAAAGACAAATCCCCATTGAAAAGTATCGATGGTAACGGTTACTTTAGGATGATTTTTTATAATCTCCCAGGCTTCTTCCATTTCTTGTGACCAATGGATATCATCAAAAATCCAAACAGAATCGTTGTGAATTGTGGAGAGCAAAAGCTCAAAATAGGCCAAAGTTGCTTTCTTGGAATGATTGCCGTCAAAGTATATCAGATCATAGGTTTTAGATCTTAGATTTTCAGGAACTAAGAAAGATTCAAATTCACCGATGACATTTTCTACTTCGTTACAATCGAATTTTTGCAATTGCAATTGCGCTTGTTTGGCAGTTTCCGGACAGCCTTCTAAAGTGGTTACTTTTGCATTTGTATTTCCTAAGGCGAGGGCAGAAGTAGCTAAACCTAATGAAGTTCCTATTTCAAGGATGTTGTTAGGCTTGAAATATTGGGTAACCCTAAAGAGTAGTTCCGCTCGTTTTGGAGAAATTCCAGCTGTGGAAGCAATTTGAGAAATTTGTCTTCTATTGGATTTGAAAACTTTTGAACCGGCTCCAAAATCAGTTACTTCAATGAAATTTTTATTTTCTAAAAGCGATTTTCTGTAGTTCTTAAGAATCAGATACTCGGGTTTAGGTTTCTTATCATAAAAACATTTCGTCAATAAATGAAACACGAAGGGCGAATGCACTCCGTGTTCGTTTTTTGAATTCCAAAGAAATTTTAAATAAGATTTTATTTGAAACAACATCTATGAATTTACAATAGGTAATTAATTTACTTTGATCAGTTTTACATCAAAAATAAGTACTGAACCAGCAGGTATTCCGGGACGTCCATAACTTCCATAACCTAAATGTGATGGAATTAGCAATGATCCGCTGCCGCCTTCTTTAAACAATTGAATTCCTTCTGTCCATCCTTTAATTACTTCGTTTAAAGGAAATGTAAGACCGGCACTGCTGCTTTGGTCAAATGTTTTTCCACTAGTGAAAGCCCCCGTGTAGGCAACTGTAACGGAAGATGAAGCAGTAGGTCTCTTACCTGTTCCTTCTTCTTTTATAATATAATATAAACCTGTACTGCTTTTTATCGCGTTTAATTTGTTTTGTGCAATATAATCTGTGATTTCTTTTTCATTTTCAACAGTATAGTCTTTTGCTACTGGTTGATCTTGTTCTTTGTCATTGCTAATACAAGAGGTAAATAAAGTGAATACGAATAGGGCAGATAAAAGGTATTTCATGTGGTATTTTTTTGTTTAAATAAATATAATAAAATTAGTCTCAGTTTTCAGTCACAGTCACAGTCGCGGTTTTCAGTTTTGTAACGATTGTTCGTTTTATCCGCATCCAAATTTAGTTGGGTTGTTGATCATATAATTTATCAATCGTCCAATTTCGAGGTTTTTACTATTTAGTTTCTCAAATGTTTCTTTTGTAATGTATTGGCATTCCAGCGAAAATTCGAGCCAGGTATTTGTTTCTGAGTTTTCAGCATCGCTATCCGTTAATTTACTTATAAAATGATTTGTATATCTTCTTTTTCTATAGGATTCAGCAATATTAGCACTAACACTTCTCGAAGATCGGCGTATTTGATCTGTTAAAGAAAACTTCTCTTCTTTGGGAAATGTTTTTGACAATTCAAAAATTTCCATTGCAAGCTCAAATGATTTCTTATAAGCCAATAAATCTTTAAAATCCATAACTAGTTTTTTTTACTAAATTAAGAATTTTCCTTCAATTTAAGCGAAATTGAAAACTGCGACTGAAAACTAAAACCTACCCCTCAATCTTCGCCGAAAGCTCAAACCAGCGTTCTTCTTTCTGATCTATTTTATTGATGATGTTTTGTAATTCGTTTGCTTTCTTTTCGATATCGGTATCGGCAACTTTTCCATCAGAGAACAATTGTTCGATTTTGGTTTTATCAAGTTCAAGATCTTTAATTTCTCTTTCCAGTTTTTGATATTCTTTTTGCTCGTTAAAAGTTAGATTTCCAGTTGGATTATTTTGTTTCCAGTCTTTCTTTTCGGCTTTGTTTTCTTCCTTTTGAGCTACATCGGCACTGTCCTCATACGCTCTGAAATCAGAATAGTTTCCAGGGAAGTTTTCAATCTCGCCATTTCCTCTGAAGACAAATAAATGATCGACAATTTTGTCCATGAAATAACGGTCGTGCGAAACCACCAATAAACATCCCGGATAATCCAGAAGGAAGCTTTCTAAAACGTTTAGTGTTACAATATCTAAATCGTTGGTAGGCTCATCTAAAATTAAGAAGTTCGGATTCTGAATCAAAACGGTACATAAATACAAACGTTTTAATTCTCCACCACTTAATTTTTCAACAAAATCATATTGTTTTTTAGCATCAAAAAGAAAGCGTTCCAATAATTGCGAGGCCGAGATCATTCGTCCTTTTGCCAACGGAATAAATTCTCCGTATTCTTTAATGATATCAATTACACGTTGGTTGGGTTTCGGGTTGATTCCCGTTTGCGTGTAATAGCCAATTTTGATGGTGTCTCCTTTTACGACACGTCCGCTGTCTAATGGAAGTGTTCCGGTAAGCAGATTCAGGAAAGTTGATTTTCCGGTTCCGTTTTTACCAATAATTCCAATACGTTCTCCACGTTGAAAATCGAAACTAAAATTATCCAGAATCACATGATCCTTGAATTTTTTGGAAATTTTGTGAAGCTCAATAATTTTGCTTCCCATACGTTCCATGTTGATTTCAAGTTCAACTTTATTTTCACGACGACGGCTTTGTGCTTTTTCTTTGATTACATAAAAATCATCCTGACGGGATTTTGACTTTGTAGTTCTCGCTTTTGGCTGACGACGCATCCATTCCAGTTCTTTTACAAACAAGTTTTTGGCTTTGTCAACACTGGCATTTTCAGAGGTAATTCGTTCTTCTTTTTTCTCTAAATAGTACGAATAATTTCCTTTGTATTGGTATAGTTTTCCGTTGTCTAGTTCGATGATTTCGTTACAGACACGCTCTAAAAAGAAACGGTCGTGCGTCACCATAAACAAGGTAATGTTTTCTTTGGCAAAATAGCTTTCCAGCCATTCGATCATCTCCAGATCTAAGTGGTTGGTTGGCTCATCGAGAATTAACAAATCGGGACGATTGATCAAAATGATCGCCAGTGAAAGACGTTTCTTTTGCCCTCCCGAAAGATTTTTAACCTTAAGTTTGAAGTCCTCCAGTTTTAATTTGAAGAGAATTTGTTTGTATTGCGTTTCAAAATCCCAGGCGTTATGCTGATCCATACCGTCAAAAGCTTTTTGGTAGGCTTCTTCATCGTCCGGGTTTTCAAGTGCTTTTTCATAAGCCTCAATAATTTTAAGCGTCTCATTGTCGGAAGCAAAAATGCTTTCTTCAATAGTTAACTCCTCTTGTAAGTTGTTATCCTGTGAAAGAAAAGCCATTCTGATTCCTTTTCTCAAAACAACCTGTCCGGTATCAGGTTCGTCCAAACCATTGATAATGCTCATAATGGTTGTTTTTCCTGAACCATTTTTCGCTATAAAGGCAATTTTTTGATCTTTATTGATTCCGAAAGAAATGTTGTCAAACAAGGTTCTTTCACCAAAGGATTTCGATATATTTTCGACTGATAAGTAATTCATGTTGTAAAAGTGCCTGAAATAAGGCTTTTTTATGTATTAAAAATTGTAACGAGGTCTTTAATTAGATCTCTAAATTTTTAATAGGAATTTAATTTTGACGGTGCAAAGATACCTTTTTGAGTCAAACAAAAAAATAGCTTAACATTAGCGTTCAGACATGAAAGACGCCACAACTTTAGAGGTCAACTTTTGAACAGATGTTCTTTGTGAGCAAGAAGTTTAAGACAGCCAATCGGGAGTCGTTATGACACGGTTGCAGCTCGTATGGAATACCATGAAATTACCCTGTTCCGGTTCTCTCTTTTTACACCTAAAATGGAGGTAGCTGCGAAATCATTTTTTGATAATTGCGCCCAATATTTTTTTTAAGAGGCCGCTTTATCACAGTTATGCATTAAAAGATAACGGTTGTTACATTTAAAAAAAGGATACTAACGCTTTGGTTAAATTTATTTTTTGATGGCCAGATAAATAGGGCTAATCACAGCTTTAATGATATCTCCCTAATCTAAAAATTTGAATGAAAAAACTCTATTTTTTAGTACTCTGTTTTTCATTGGTTACTTCTTTTGGGTATAGTTTTAATAATGCCAATGCATTTAGAGATAGTCTTTCAGATAGTAATTATAATCGACTGTCAGTACCTCCCAGTGTCGATTTTAACTTCACCAATGACAATTCCTGTTCGGGAACCCTTGTTACATTTGTTTCAACAGTAAGTGGTAGTGGTCCTTTTCAATATTCTTGGGATTTTGGAGACGGAAGAGGTGCAACGAATAGTAATCCTGTTCATACTTTTGATGCTGTAGGTTGCGGGACTCAAAATTTCACCATAAAATTGACGGTTATCGATGCCAATGGTGAAACAAGTACCGTTGCAAAAACGATTACAGTAAAACAGAAGCCAAATCTAAGGTTCACCAATTTAGATAACTCAGGTACATCTTTTGAAAAATGTGGAGACAACCTGAATCCCAAATACACTATTAATGTTGGTAATATATCGAATTCAGCATCCTGCATTTCATCCTATAATGTAGATTGGGGGGATGGAAGTTTAGAAACCAATATTACTTTTCCAAAAACACATGATTACCTAAAGTTAGGGGCCTATAAAATGGTGATTACCGGAATTGGAGTTAATGGCTGCAATAATTCAGTTACCTCTATAGTCAGTAATTCGACTAATCCAAAAGGAGCTCTCATCACTCCGGGGAATACGACCAACTTATGTCTTCCGGTGGATACCATGGAATTCTCGATTGCAGCCTGGGGTTCTAATCCATCAGATACAGAATATGAACTTAATTTTGGAGATGGTACCATTGAAAAATACAGTCAAAAAGATTTAGAAAGTTCCAAACAATATAATGCTGCAAATCCTGCGGCTTCTCTAAATTTTCCGGTATTACATGAATTCAAAAAGACAAATTGTCCCGGAGGAAATACGGTCAGCTTAAATATAACAACAGCATGCGGAGTCAGTAACCTGACAGCTGGTCCTATTATTATATTAGGGATTCCTCAGGTAGACTTCGACATTAATAAAATCTTATGTTCGAATACAGCTATAAATTTCGTCAATAAATCGACTGCAGGCTATGGTAATAATTGCAGTACTGCAAATATTTACACCTGGGATTTTGGAGACGGAACCATATCAAATGATGTTAATCCAATACATATCTATACGACATCGGGTACCTATACTATTAAATTAACAGCAAGAACACCTTGTGGTGTCGGCAACGAAGTCACAAAAACAGTCTGTGTTGAACCGGTATTGCAACCTAAATTTACATACAGTAAAGCGTGTGCTTTGAAAGATGTTACCATTACTAATACAACCAATGCGAGCCAGGGATGTGATGTTGAAAGTTACAATTGGAAAGTTATCAGATATACTGAAGGATTTTGCGGGGAATCGGAAGAATGGAGTTTTGTAAACGGAACAAATGAATTCTCTAAGAATCCGGTTTTTAATTTTGCAAATCCCGGATCCTACTATGTACAGCTAACGGCCAAAAATGCCTGCGGAATTTCCCAATCTGTAACCGAAATGATACAGGTGAAAAACCCGCCGGTCATTACGCTGAACCCTATTCCTGATTATTGTAATGCTACAACGGTCAATCCTGTCGGAACCGTAGATCAAAGCTGCTCTCCGGAATCAGAAATCAGTTATCTGTGGAGTTTCCCCGGAGCTACACCGGCCTCCTCTACAGCGCTTAATCCCGGCCCCATAAGTTATGCAAACAGTGGTGACTATACCGTTACCTTTAGTGTAACCAACAGTTGCGGAACTACTACAAAGACAGCTCCTTTTACAGTAGCTTTAACCCTGAAGCCTAGTATAAAGGCAAAGGCAATAAAGGTATGCAGCAAGAACAGCTTTCAGGTTGCACCGGTAACCAATACAACAGAGAATGTGCCAGCAGGAACGACTTATGTTTGGTCTGCGCCTGTAATTTCCCCCGCCGGAGCTGTAAGTGGTGCGAGTGCACAATCTTCGCCACAATCTGATATCAGTCAGACTTTAGTAAATAATACCGACAGTCCGGCAACAGTAACCTATACGGTAACACCTGCTTCAAAGACATGTACCGGAGCAGATTTTACAATAACAGTTACAGTCGATCCCTTAATAGAAGTAAAAGAAGTGGTGAAAAACGGTACGTGTTTTGGGGCAAATGATGGTTCTATTGCTTTGGATGTAGAAGGAGGTATTCCTTTTGGAAAAGTAAATCCGTATACCTTTTTATGGACAGGGCCTGATAGTTTTACAAGCACTAATGAAGATATTTCCAACCTAAAACCCGGAGACTATACGTTAACAGTAAAAGACAATGGTAATTGTCCATTTATAAAAACGTACAAAATTACGGAACCGGAATTATTTCAATTTTCAGCAGTTAAAAATGATATAAGCTGTTTTGGATTAAATGATGGAAATATCAGACTGTCCGTCAAAGGAGGAACACAGCCTTATACCTATGTATGGACAAAAAATGGAAAATCGTATCCCGCAACTACTGAATATACAGATAACCTCAAACCCGGAACCTATGGGGTAACAATTACAGAAGTAAACGGCTGCAACACACTCAAAGGAAGTTATACCATCGAGGAACCTCCTGTGTTAAAAGCAAGCCTGATACAACAAACGAATGTTTTATGTTATGGTAATGCTACCGGTGAAATCGAAATAAAGGCAACCGGTGGAAGACTTATGGAAACCTCTTCGGGAGTCTTTAATTACAAATACAGCTGGACAGGGCCAAATGGTTTTACAAGCAATCTTCAAAACTTAAAAAATTTAGCAGCAGGAACTTATAATTTGACCGTTACAGATCGTTCAGGATGTACCGATCAATTACAAGTTGTATTAACCCAAAACACAGAAATAGTTTTTGATTACACTAAAACCGAAATGACGTGTTTTAATTCTGCAAATGCTTCAATTGTTATAAACAATATAAAAGGAGGAGTTCCCTTTACTACCGGCGATCCCTATATGATAAAATGGAGTAATCTGGGTACAGGACTTGTACAAAATAATTTATCACCGGGAACGTATATCGTTACAGTAACAGATGCATTAGGCTGCTCAAAAGAAGCTACAATAAGCATCGAAAGTGCTCCTGTTTTTAGTATAAAACCGGATGTTAAAGACGTTTCTTGTTTTGGTGCCAATGATGGTTATATTCATTTGAATCTTTTGGGAGGTAAAGCACCGCTTACTTTGGTTTGGGACGATAATCCATCAGCCGGAATAAAACGTAATAATATAGGACCGGGAAAATATAGCGTTACCATTACAGATTCCAAATCATGTGTGATAAAACAAACCTTTATTATTTCAGAACCTTTAGTACTGGAGCTAAATGCTGATGTTTCGAACCCGTTAGATTGTGCAGATGCCAATACCGGTAGTATTAATTTAATTGTAACGGGCGGTAAAGCCCCATTTTCATACTCCTGGTCCAATGGTGCCAAAAGCGAAGATTTAAATAAACTTCCGCCCGGAACCTATCAGGTTACCGTTACAGATGCTAATGGCTGCAAAAAATCTGGCGAATGGGAAATTACCCGATTCGAACAACTAACGCCCTCTATCGAGCTTAAAACAGATTTTAATTGCGAAACCAAATTTGTAAATCAAACATTTATAGGACATGTAAAAGGAGGAGTTCCACCGTATAAATTAAGTTGGTCTGATGGGGTTGTTGCAGGAGACAATAACGAAATAATGACTACAAATAAAGACGGATTGATTCTGTTTAGTGTAACGGACAGTTTTGGCTGTACCGCTGCTATCCCTTATAAAGTTAAAAAAACGGTTTTGGGTATTGCCAATTATACTACGGGTTCATATGCTAAAGATGTTTATGATATATATTCCATTTACGACCCGGTTTTATTCACAAATTTAGCTACCGGAGATGTTGCAAATACATCCTGGGACTTTGGTGATGGTACTTTTTCTAATGAAGAAAATCCAAAACACATCTATACAAGAGAAGGAATGTATGCCACTACACAGACCGTCACTTATCCTTTTGGATGCCAGTACAAATACACATCAACATTGATAGTCAAAAAAGGATATAATATAATGATACCGAACTCCTTTACTCCAAACAATGATGGTTACAATGATGTATTCGCACCGGTATTTCTAGGCCTAGAGGATATTAGCCTGACTATTTTTGATACCTGGGGAGGTATTATATATGCCGAAACAGGGAAAAATATTAGGGGATGGAACGGGAAGATAAAAGATGTGGATGCCCAAAATGGGAACTACTATTTTACGCTCACTGCAAAAACTTTTTACAATCACACCGTAACCGAAAAAGGAGGATTTACATTAATTAAATAAAGCACAGTATGAGATTAAAACTTTTTATCCTAATCCTTACAGGTTGTTTTTTTTCAGAAACAAGAGCGCAGGATCCTATTTTTACACAGTATTTCTTAATTCCGGAAACACTTAACCCCGGCTTCTCAGGGTTTATGGAAACTACTTATGCGGGTATTATTCACAGAGAACAATGGCCAGATTTAGACTTAAAAATAGATACCGATTATGCCTTCGTTAACACCTGGAACGAAAATATTAACAGCGGTTATGGGTTGAGTGTTTTGAATCAGAGGCAAAATTTAAATCACTATAACTATACACAAATCAACGCCAATTATGCCTATAGAGTAGAATTGAATGACACCTGGTCCTTTAGACCGGCAATTGAAGCAGGTTTCGGGTTAAAATCATTTTCTTTTCAAAACCTGCTGCTTGGCGATCAGATAAACATTCAAACCGGCACAATAAATCCGGCATCAATTGATCCGATACTAAAAAATGATAAAATCAATTTTTTTGATGTATCAGCCGGAATGGTTTTCAATACCGAAAGTCTATGGATTAGTTTAGCAATGAAACATCTTAACAGACCCGGTATTTCTTTTGCAACAGATGGAAATGCACGTTTAGATTCTTTCTTTTCGTTAAGTACAGGTTATAAATTTCTATTGGCTGATTATGTCGATGTATTATTTCTGCCGTATGAAACCACCATGCTTGTGACATCAAATTATATGCAACAAGGGCGTTACAATCGATTTGACGTAGGCGCATCAATTCTATTCGAAAAAATATATTTTGGAGTAACAGCGGCTACGAACCCGTCAAAAAACAATGCCGGAAATCAATTGCTTACTTCATTAAATTTGTTTACAGGATTACAGTACAAAAATCTGAAACTAGGTGTTTCTTATGATCTGAATACCTCCAAAATAGGTAGAACTGGGGGCGTTTACGAAGTTTTATTAACCTATCAATTTGATTCGTACGCAAAATGTTTCGGCTGCCCGTATTGAACAGAAAAGTAAGGATTACTACTTTAATAGTTTCAATAGGGTTATTAGCGAATTATTTACGGAGATGGGAATTCAATACAGGACTCAAATCAAAATAATGAATCTGCTGAGGTACATTGATAAGCGGTTTTCGAACCAATGCTTCATTTGTCAGATAATAATGCAGCCCATCTGATGTTGCGATTCCTTCTATTTGATGAAAAGGAAGCTTTAAATTGATTCTTCGTTTGTTGCCATATACAAAATCAGTGTTTTTAAAATCGTATAAAAGGTACAAAAACGGTTTGCCTAACCTGGAATACCCACAAAGCACAATTCGTTTTTCGGAAGCGAAGTATGAGGCTCCGGTTACCAGGCCTTTTATATTCAGGCTATGTTTTAGCTGTGCAACGTGACTGCCCGAGCGGTTGGGCAATACATAAATGTTTGTTTTGGATGTCTTCCATTGTTTGGTAAACAGATAAATACTATCTTTAGATACTATAAAGGCCTCGCAATCAAAACGGGCAGTGTTTGGTTTTTTAGAGGAGAAATCTGCTTGATCGGCATATCGAAACGAAATGGTTTCAATCGTTGGACTTCCTTCTAAAAACGACTTTTTTTCTATTTTTAAAATGTGCAGATCACTTCTGTTGTCTGACAGGTTATTTCCAAAATCTCCAACATATATAAAAGAATTGTCTTGCGAAATCTCTTCCCAGTCGTGATTTACCGCTTGCTCCAAAACAACTTTTTTTCGAATTTTCCCCAATGTATCTAAGCCGTAGAGCGTTTGATCGTGATCGTCATTGTGCGTCCACAACAAATTATCGAAAGCTATTAATCCCGAGGTTTCTTTGATCGAATCACTTAGGGGGGTAGAATATAAAGGTTTTAGAGAAATCTTTTTGTAGTTACAGCTTCCGTCATTGACTGTTGCATTGGGGTTGTAATTTTTAGAAAGAGGGTCGGTACAGCCCAAAACCTGTGCATTTGCAAAAGAAATAGTGAGGCAAAAGAGTAAAATAGTCTTAATCATGGTCTGCAATATTAAATTTGCATAACATAAAAGTAAACTTTTAAAGATAGATTTTAAATAATGCCCAAAAATATAATTAAAGTACTATTTTGCACTACTAATTTTTAACGGATTTTTAATCAGTTTTTATTTCGCTTAGAATAAGTATATACCCAGATATGGAAATTTTACAGAAACTGTCGCATTATCGTTTTTCGCGCTATTTCAAGCTTTTATTTGTTTGCGTTGATGTTGTATTGCTAAATTTAGCAACACTGTTATCTGCACTGACCAGATTTGGCAGCTTAGACATACTTTTATCAAAAGAAGAACGAACCGTTGCATTATTGTCGATTTTAATTTGGGTAGGATTGTTGTTTCAAAATGACTCGAACAGAAGTGTGAGGGTCGAGCCTATCGAATCGATATTGGTCAGAACCGTTAAGAAATTAGTCATTCACGCCGCGTTAATTTCAATTTTTGTAGTGTATCTTAAGTATTATGATATTTCAAGACTCAGACTGCTTTCTTTTTATCTGATCTTTTTCGGATTATTGATGATTTCTCGCTATTTGTCAATGAAACTCTTAAAGTATATCAGGGCTAAAGGTTATAATTTTAAAACATTTGTGATTGTCGGAGCAAATGAATCGGGAGAAAGAATGCGTAAGATACTGGCAAAAGACCTGACTTATGGCTATAAATTTTTAGGCTTTTTTGATAAAAATACAGATACTTCAATTGTTGATTCAGCGGCTGTACTAGGTGATTTTGATGCGATTTATAAATTTGTTACTGAAAGAAAAGTCGACGAAATGTATGTGGCATTGCACATCGATCAAATTGAAATCATTAACAGACTCACACAGATCTGCGAGCAAAATATGGTACGTATTAAGTTTATTCCGGATTTTCAGTTGTATACAAAATCGAGTAAAGTAGAGGTTACATTCTATGAAAACACACCGGTTTTGATGTTTCGAACCGAACCTCTGGAATTTGCGATAAACCGACTGGTGAAAAAAGCATTTGATATTGGTTTCTCTCTTTCCGTAATCTTACTGGTATTTCCATGGCTGTTTCCTATAATTATGCTGATTATTAAAATTGAATCGCCGGGACCTGTATTTTTCAAGCAGGAAAGATCAGGTCGTGATAACCGAACATTTATGTGCTATAAATTCAGAAGCATGTATGTCAATCGTTTGGCACATCGAAAACAAGCCGAAAAAGGAGATAGCCGTGTGACGAAATTTGGTTCTTTTATTCGAAAAACCAGTATCGATGAACTACCACAGTTTTTCAATGTTTTTTTAGGTGATATGTCAGTTGTGGGGCCAAGGCCTCATATGATCAATCTTGCTAAAGAATACAGTGATCTGATTAATAATTACTTAGTGCGTCAGTATGCTAAACCCGGAATTACGGGCTGGGCGCAGGTAAACGGTTACCGTGGTGAGACCAAAGAACTAGTGGATATGGAAAACAGGGTGGAATATGATATTTGGTACATCGAAAACTGGAGCCTGATGTTAGACATTAAAATCATTATAAAAACGATCATCAACATCGTAAAAGGCGAAGAAAATGCGTACTGATATCGCTTAAAATTTAAAAAACTGATTGTTGGCAATAACTTCTTTTAGGTTAGAAATGCTATTGATTTTTATTTTCTGATCAAAAGCTCTGATGTGATTCATATGATGAACATCGGTTCCGGTAAAATCATACATTCCTTTTTTGAGAAGTTCTTCTGCCGTTTTGCCAATTCGTTCTCCATAGTAACCCACAACAGCCAATAAATTTAACTGAAACAAGCAGCCTGCTTTTTTTAGCTTTTCATATTCATTAAAATCTTTTCGATAATACAAATAACGCTCCGGATGTGCCAGAACCGGAATGTATCCGGCTACCTGTAATTCAAAAAGAGTTTTGTACAGCTGGAGAGGGGCGTTTTGATACGAGATTTCTACCAGTACATAATTGTCTTTTAGCGTTAGAAGTTTTTCGTTTTTAAAATGATTCTCAAACCAGTCGTCTATAAAATATTCTGCAGCAGCCTGAAAAGGAACCTTAAGCTGATTTTCTTCTAACAAAAGTTGAGTCTCCTGCTGTTTTGTTGTAATAAGCTGAGCCGAATTATTCCACACATAATGATGGATGTGGGGAGTAGTAGTAAATTGCGATACTCCTATTTCGCGAAACGCATTGACAAGTTTTATCGTGTCGGTTATAGTTTTGGCGCCATCGTCGATACCCGGCAATACATGCGAATGGATATCAACATAATGATCCGATAACAGATCTTTTAGCAGAGGCTTTGGTTTTAAAAAGGATAACATGTTGCAAAAGTATGTAAATAAGAAGAATTTGTGATGCTTTAATTTTAATGTAAGGAATGCAATTGGTCATTTCATAAATATATTATATTTGAGATTCCTAAAAATCGAATCATTTATGAAAATAAAAGAAAATTTATACAATCAAAGAATTATTTCGATAGACGCTTTACGCGGAATCACAATTTTTGTTATGATTTTTGTAAATGAGCTGGCCAGTATCACCAATGTACCACAATGGATGAAACATATGCCCGCAGATGCTGATGCCATGACTTTTGTAGATCTGGTTTTTCCCGCCTTTTTATTTATCGTAGGAATGTCTGTTCCGTTTGCTTTTAATGCCCGCTTAATCAAAGGAGACCCTGTAAAAACGATTTGGACACATACTTTAAAAAGAGCTTTGGCACTTATAATTATTGGCGTTTTTATGGTCAATGCTTCTGAAGGTTACGATGCGGGTAAAATGATTATTTCGCCTGCATTTTGGGGATTTTTGGCCTTTTTGATGCCAATTCCAATTTGGAATAAATATGCCAAAGATTTTCCGACAGGATTAAAAAATACGCTTCAATATGGTGGAATGGCCGTTTTAATAGCGCTTTACTTTTTATACGTTCAGGATACCGGCAATATCGGGATTACGCCAAAATGGTGGGGCATTCTGGGGCTGATAGGTTGGGCTTATCTTTTTACAGTGGTGTATTATTGGCTGGTTTCCGGGAAATTAGGGGCAATGATTGTTTTTTTAGTGGTGTGTGTGGTTGCAAATTCTGTAAATCTGATAGAAGGATCGGTTTTACACCAAACACCATGGTTGAGTTTTATTGCGGGACATTTAACGCACGCTTCGTTAGTTGCTGCCGGAGTAGTAATTTCGTTATTGTTTTTTGATCGAAAAGTACCTGCCAAAATCAATTGGGGAGTACTAGGTTTTATCGTCTTGTTTTTTGTAACGGGATATTTATTACGACCGTATTTTGGAATTTCAAAAATAAAAGGAACGCCGTCCTGGACTATGTTTTCGGCTGCGATTTGTACCGTTTTGTTCTATTTCCTGTATTGGCTAATGGAACTTAAAAAACAAACCAAATGGAGTAATTTCTTTATGCCTGCCGCCGCAAATCCGTTATTGATTTATATACTGCCGGGCGTGATCTATTATTTCTGCAAGACCATTAATATTCATATTATTCCGGGTTATTTCCGCGAAGGAGTTCCGGGAATCATTTGGTCCTTAGTTTTTTCGACGATCATGCTTTATATGATGAAAATTTGTAACAAGTATAAGATTCAGTTGCATCTTTAGAAGATGGAGTTTCAGGTTTCAAGTTTCAAGTTGGTACTGCACCTGAAACCTGAAACTTGAAACTTGAAACCTTCCAACAAAAACAAACACTCAACGTACTCTTTTAAATGCAATCGGTCCGGTTCTTTTCTTGTTATCGATAAAAGTACCTTCGAGTGTATTTCCGTCTTCAGACAATGTCAAAGTATGCGTTCCCTGTGTCGCCCAGCCTTCAATGGGTAATGTGACGTCTACGGTATAAACAATAGAGTTTCCGGTTCTTTTTCCCGTACCGCTTTCCACAAATTTTTGTCCTTTCCATTCCAGGTAATGCGAGAAAATAACCTTCCCGTTTTGCTCTGATACAATTGCGACAGCATTTTGCACACCCGGATTAATGTCTTCCCAAACGCCATTAATATCAATTTTTTTCTGGCTGTAGCCGTTATTTGAAAAGAATAGTGCGGTCAGTAGCAAAAGATAAAGCCTTGTTTTCATATTTCTTAAAATTAAAGAGTAACTGATTTTATTTCTAAAAAAGCTCCTGAAACCGGATTGTAATTCACAAAGTTGAATTTGCATAAATTATGAATGTTGAGAAGCTTTCCGTTGGGCAAGCCATCCTGTCTGAAAGCGGTCCATGGAATTTTGATGGTTCTAAATTGATTTGGAGAAGGAGCCAGATCAACTCTTGGATGGGACCCTCCATGCACACAACCGGTTCCTTCTTCGTTTCCTTCACGGGCCTGGAGTTTGATTAAGTGTGAAGATTTATAAGTAATACGCACAAATCGGGAATCATCCGGTAAATTAGTGGGTACACCGTCATTTGAATTAGAAGGCGTAATCAGGACATTCAGCTCAATTTCACCCAAAGGATTGTCTTTTGCAGTGACTTTTACAATACCTTTTTCTTCACGAACCTTATTAATCGTTTCCTGATTTTCTATAGCGGGACCAGCTATGTACCAGACCGAGGTTTTGACTAAGTCTCTACCCGGATCTTTAACGAAAGTAAAACCAGACAGGAAAAATCCAAAACTTAATAATGCAAGTAAAGAAGAAATTTCAATTGGGTTTTTGATTTTCATACGGCAGTTTTTTTTCAACTCAAAAATAGTTTTTTTTGCCTGGTATTCAAATGAGAGACTTGCAATTTCAGGAAATGGAATTCCGCTGTTAGAACCGGCAAAAGAACAGTAATTTGGGACTGGATTTTGGGGTCGGTAAAAACGATGGGTCATTACGGCCAGATTTGGCTGAAAATTTCTAACTTTCCCAAAAATCAATTCTCTTATTTTTCATGCAACTATCGGTAATTATTCTGAATTATAATGTACGTTACTTTCTGGAACAATGTGTTTTAAGTGTTCAGGATGCCATTGCGTCGCTTGATGCCGAAATTATTGTAGTGGATAATAATTCATCAGACGAGAGCTGTTTGATGATGAAAACAAAGTTTCCAACGGTAAAATTGATTCAAAACGATACCAATTTTGGTTTTCCAAAAGGCAATAACGTCGGAGTTGCTGAGGCTAAAGGAAAGTATGTTTGCATCTTAAATCCGGATACCGTTGTTGGCGAAAGTACGTTTAAGAAAATTATCGCTTTCGCCGAAAGGCAAATCAATTTAGGAATTGTCGGCTGTAAACTCATCGATGGTACCGGAGCTTTTTTACCCGAGAGCAAACGCGGAATCCCGACACCCTGGGTGGCTTTTACTAAAATCTTCGGATTGTATAAAGTTTTTCCAAAATGGAAACTTTTCAATCAGTACTACGCGCAGCATTTAGGAACAAATGAAAGCGGAAAGGTCGATATTTTAGTGGGTGCTTTTATGCTGATGACGCGCGATTTGTATTTGGAATTAGAAGGTTTTGATGAAAAATGCTTCATGTATGCAGACGATATTGATTTGTCGTATAGGGCATTGCAAAAAAAGAAATCCAATTATTATTTTCATGAAACCACTGTTTTGCATTACAAAGGCGAAAGCACGATAAAAGATGAAAAATACATGAAACGCTTTCAGGAAGCCATGAGTTTTTTCTATCAGAAGCATTTCAGGAAATCATGGTTTTTTGAATTTTTCATTCAAATCGGAATCTGGTTCTTTTCATTTGTGAAAATGTTTCAGGGAAAAACAAAATCAAAACCTTTGCCGGAAAGAGTTGTTTTTTACTCTTCAAATCGAATTTTGTCTGAAAAATTACCTCAAATTTTAAAAAATAAAGTCACCTTTTTAGATTTCAAAAAAGAAAAAATGGTAAATTCGTGCCAGGTTTTTGAGAGTAAAAGAGTTGAACTTATTTTGGATAATCACTATGTTTCATTCGAAAAATGTATCAAAATCATAGAAACTATTAAAGATAAGAACATTACTTTTAAGATTTTCCCCAAAAATGCAAATTTTATTATTGGGAGCAATTCGCGGAATGACAGGGGGCAAATTGTAAAAATCGAGTAAAAAATTATATTAAGTGTAATTTATATTCAAAATATTCAGTAATTTCGCAATCTGAAAATCAAAATCACCTTTTAGATTAACAATATGGCAAGATTTGAATTGAAACTTCCTAAAATGGGAGAGAGTGTCGCTGAAGCAACTATTACAAACTGGTTGAAAGAAGTTGGAGACAGAATTGAAGCTGATGAAGCAGTACTGGAAATTGCAACTGATAAGGTTGACAGTGAAGTACCAAGCGAGGTATCAGGAGTTTTGATTGAGCAATTGTTCGGTAAAGACGATTTGGTTCAGGTAGGGCAAACTATTGCAATTATCGAGACAGAAGGTGATGCACCGGCTGTAAAGGCAGTAGAAACTGCTGCTCCGGCAGAAGTCGCGGAAATCGAAAAAACAATCGAAGTTGCGAAAGATGCAGTAACTGCACCGCAGGATTTTTCAGGATCGGATAAGTTCTTTTCTCCATTAGTAAAAAACATTGCTAAAGAAGAGGGGGTTTCTGTTGCTGAATTAGAAAGTATTGCAGGTTCAGGTAAAGACGGTCGCGTAACAAAAGAAGATATCTTAAAATATATTGAAGCTCGTAAATCGGGTGCTCAGGCTCCAAAAGCAGTTGTAGAAACGCCAAAAGCGGTTCAGCCTGCGGCTCCTGTTCAAAAAAGCCAGCAAGCAGTTCCGGTATCTGTTAATGGAGGCGATGAAATCGTTGAAATGGACAGAATGCGTAAACTGATCTCCGGATACATGGTCGCTTCGGTACAAACTTCGGCACACGTACAGTCGTTTATCGAAGTCGATGTAACAAACATTGTAAAATGGAGAGATAAAGTAAAAAGCGCTTTCGAGAAAAGAGAAGGCGAGAAGCTGACTTTTACACCAATTATGATGGAAGCAGTGGCAAAAGCTTTAAAAGATTTCCCGGGAATGAATATTTCTGTTGATGGTGATTACATCATCAAAAAGAAAAATATAAACTTAGGAATGGCAGCTGCTTTACCAAATGGAAACTTGATTGTTCCGGTAATTAAAAATGCAGATCAGCTGAATTTAGTTGGAATGGCAAAAGCCGTTAACGATTTAGGAAACCGTGCAAAAGCAGGAAAACTAAAGCCAGACGATACACAAGGTGGAACTTATACCGTAACCAATGTGGGAACTTTTGGAAGTGTTTTCGGTACTCCGATTATCAATCAGCCGCAAGTTGGAATTCTGGCTTTGGGAGCTATTCGTAAAGTACCTGCGGTTATTGAAACTCCGGAAGGCGATTTTATCGGAATCCGTCAAAAAATGTTCTTATCGCACTCGTACGATCACAGGGTAGTAGATGGTGCTTTAGGAGGAAGTTTTGTAAAAAGAGTTGCAGAATATTTAGAAGCTTTTGATGTAAACAGAGATTTTTAATTCTGCTTTAAAAATAAATTCAAACCCGGGAAATTTTAATGATTTCCCGGGTTTTTTGTTTTGTAAGAAAAGGTTAAGAAAGCGAACGGAAGCTTGCTTTTCAAATGAATTTAAAAGTTAAAATCGAGCAATTACAGCCCTTTTTGTTTAAAAAAGTCAAGAATAAAAGAGGAAATTCGGCTTTAAAAATTACATTTGTAATCTTATAAAAATTAAAAATGGAACTCAAACTCAACAAACCAATTTGCTTTTTTGATCTTGAAACAACCGGAATTGACATCGGTAAAGATCGAATTGTAGAAATTTCGATATTCAAAGTTTTTCCAAACGGAAATAAAGAAAGTAAAACCTGGTTGGTGAATCCTACGATTCCAATTCCGCCACAAACAACTGCTGTTCATGGTATCACGGATGAAAAAGTGGCTAATGAGCCTACTTTTGCTGAATTGGCACCACAGGTTTACAATATGATTAAAGACAGTGATTTAGGCGGTTTTAATTCAGATCGTTTTGATATTCCGTTATTAGCGGAAGAATTGCTGCGTGCCGGAGTTGATTTTGATATGAAAAACAAAGTTTCGGTAGACGTACAAACGATCTTTCATAAAATGGAAGAACGTACCTTAAGTGCGGCACTAAAATTCTATTGCGGAAAAAGTCTGGAGAACGCGCATTCGGCAGAAGCAGATACAATGGCTACCTACGAAATTTTAAAAGCGCAGCTGGACCGCTATCCGGAGTTGGAAAATGATATGAAAGCATTGTCTGAATTTACAACCCGTAAAAAAATCGCTGATTTTGCCGGAATGATTGCTTTTGATAAAGACAACGAAGAAATCTTTACCTTCGGAAAACACAAAGGTGCTAAAGTGGATAAGATTTTAGAAAGCGAGCCGGGCTATTTCAGCTGGATTCAAAATGCTGATTTTCCTTTGTATACCAAAAAAGTCTTAACGGCAATTAAATTAAGAAAGTTAAACACAAAATAAGGTTCTGAGATACTAAGGTTCTGAGGTGCTAAGTTTTTTTGCATAAAGTTTCTCAGAACCTTAGCGACTCAGTGCCTTAGTAACTTATATAAGAAATGAAGATTATTTGTATCGGTAGAAATTATACCAATCACATTGAGGAGTTAAAAAACGAGCGCCCGACAGAGCCGGTGGTTTTTATGAAGCCGGATTCGGCAGTTTTATTGAAACAGCATCCGTTTGTAATCCCGGAATTTTCTGAAGAAATTCATCACGAAATTGAGATTATTGTTAAAATTAGTAAAGTAGGGAAGTATATCGAACCTAAATTTGCGCACAAGTACTACGACGAAATTAGTGTAGGTATCGATTTTACTGCCAGAGATTTACAGGAAAAATTAAAAGCAAAAGGATTGCCATGGGAAAAAGCAAAGGCTTTTGACGGTTCTGCAGTTATTGGAGAGTTTTTGCCAAAGACTGATTTTGTTTCGATGGAAAATCTTACATTTGAACTGACAAATAATGCTAAAACGGTTCAAAAAGGAAATACGGGTTTTATGCTTTGGAAAATTGACGAGCTGGTTTCGTATGTTTCGCAGTTTTTCACGCTTAAAATTGGTGATATCATTTTTACGGGAACACCGGAAGGTGTCGCTGCTGTTAAACCAAACGACGTTTTAGAGGGCTTTTTAGAAGATAAAAAATTATTCAGAATACAAGTAAAGTAATGGCTTTAAAATACAACCTTTCGAAAGTATATGCGCTTTCAGACAATGATCCGGAATTTGTAAACGAAATTCTTAAATTATTTGTTACTGAAGTTCCGGAGGATTTGAAACAAATCAAAGAAGGAATTAAAAAGAAAGATCATAAGTATGCCTATTCATACGCGCATAAAATAAAACCTACATTGGATTTAATGGGGTTGAATGTCGCTTTTGAAGAAATTCTGCAAGTTGAAGCCTGGACCAAAGCCGAAGGCAAGAAAAAAGAAATTATCGAAACTTTTAAAAGCATTAAGGTGCAGGTTAAAGAAGCGATCAAGGAGATTAAAAAAGACTTTGATTTGTAAGTCTTTGGGGTAATTTTGTTTGTTTTCTTTTTGTTGGTGCCGGAAGACACGAATTAGTACGGATCAGAACGCTGAATCTTTTGTGCTGAAAATTTTGCTTAAGAACAAATTTAATTCTTGTAAAAGTGTCTCCAGCCTATCTTTTGTGCGAATCGCTGCAACAACAACCTTATTTTTTAATAATGGCTTACGATAAGTAAGTGAAAATATTCTACCGCTATGAAAGCAACCATCATTACTATTGGGGATGAAATTTTAATTGGTCAGATTGTAGATACAAACTCAGGTTTTATCGCAAAATCACTGGATCGCATTGGTGTCGAAGTGCATGAAATGATTTCGATTAGTGATGATAAAAAGCACATTTTAGACACATTTGCCCAGTTGCAGAATAAAGTTGACGTGGTGATTGTAACGGGTGGTTTAGGCCCGACAAAAGACGATGTCACCAAAAAAACATTCTGCGATTATTTTAATGATGAGTTAGTAATAAACCCTGAAGTTCTGGCTCATGTGACAGAATTGATCGAGGGATTTTACAAGCGTCCAATTTCACAATTAAATAGAGATCAGGCTTTAGTGCCGTCCAAATGTACCGTTTTGCACAACAAAATGGGAACAGCTCCGGGGATGTGGATGAAGAAAGAAAACACCGTTTTTGTTTCGCTTCCGGGAGTTCCGTACGAAATGAAATATTTGGTCGAAGAAGAGATAATTCCTAAAATAGTTCGCGAATACAAGCGTCCATACATCATTCATAAAACAATTTTAACCTATGGTCAGGGCGAGAGCCTAGTTGCGGAACGTATCGAAGATTGGGAGAATAATTTGCCTGATTTTATCAAGTTAGCCTATCTGCCTAATCCGGGACGGGTACGTTTGCGTTTGTCTGCCAGAGGAACCAATAAAGAAGTGCTGGAAGCAGCAATTGAAGAGAATGTAAAATCTTTAGATGCTATAATCAACGATATCATAGTGGGTTATGAGGAAAATGAAACCATTGAATCCGTAGTCGGGAAGGTTTTAGCCAAACAGCATAAAACGATTTCGACGGCCGAAAGTTTTACCGGAGGAAAAATTGCCTCTCTTTTGTCGTCTATTCCGGGAGCTTCTACTTATTTTAAGGGCAGTGTGGTTTCCTATGCGACAGAGGCTAAGGTCAACGTTCTCGGTGTTTCGCAGGATTTGATTGATCAATTTTCGGTCGTAAGTGCCGAAGTTGCATCGGCTATGGCTTTGAATGTGAAAGAGATGCTTAAAACGGACTATGCAATTGCGACAACCGGGAACGCCGGACCGACAAAAGGAGACTCCGATGTTGAAATCGGAGCCGTTTTTATCGCTTTGGCCACTCCGAACGGAATAATTGTCGAAGAATTTAACTTTGGCCAACCACGTGAAAAAGTGATAGATAGAGCAACTATCAAGAGTTTAGAAATTTTACAGAAAGAAATTTTAAAATTTGTGCAATAATTTTTTGCTACAATGGTTTATTTTTCTTTTCTTTGCACCCTGATTTTGAATAACGATAAAAGATAAGTATAATGTCAAGAGTTTGTGACCTTACAGGTAAAAGAGCGATGGTAGGAAATAACGTTTCTCACGCTATGAACAAAACTAAGAGAAAGTTTTCTGTAAACTTAGTTAAAAAGCGTTTTTATCTTCCAGAAGAAGATAGATGGATTACTCTTAGAGTAGCAGCATCTACGATAAAAACAATTAATAAAAATGGAATCACTGCTGTTTTGAAAAAAGCACAGTCAGAAGGATTTATCAAATAATCTTTTCCTAAATAAATATATAGCAAGATGGCAAAGAAAGGTAATAGAATCCAGGTAATTTTAGAATGTACTGAGCACAAGACTTCTGGTGTTCCAGGTACTTCTAGATATATAACAACTAAGAACAAGAAAAATACTCCGGACAGATTAGAGATTAAGAAATTTAATCCAATCTTGAAACGTGTAACTGTTCATAAAGAAATTAAGTAATTAATTAGAAATTTTTAGTAATAATAAAAATTTCAAATAACATTTGAATCATGGCAAAGAAAACCGTAGCATCGTTACAAACATCTTCTAAGAGATTATCAAAAGCCATCAAAATGGTTAAATCTCCTAAAACTGGTGCATATACATTCGTAGAATCTATTATGGCTCCTGAAGAAGTTGATGAATTCTTGAAAAAGAAATAATAACAATCACAGTATATAGAAAAGCTACTTTCATTCGGAAGTAGCTTTTTTATTTTTTATATTTGTCTAAAATTTAAAGGAACATGACTAATTTTAGGTTTCTTTAAATATTAAAGATTATTTGGATTGTAAAATCATATAATCTAAAAAACTAACAACCTATAAAAATGAGTTTTTTTAAAAAATTATTCTCTACTGATAAAAAAGAGACTTTAGACAAAGGTCTTGAAAAATCAAAAACTACTTTTTTCTCAAAGTTAAGCAAAGCCGTTGCTGGAAAGTCTAAAGTCGATGACGACGTACTGGATGATCTGGAAGAAATTTTGGTAGCTTCTGATGTTGGAGTAAATACAACACTAAAAGTAATCTCCAGAATTGAAAAACGTGTTGCTGCAGATAAATATTTGGGAACAGATGAACTGAATCAAATTCTTCGCGAAGAAATTGGAGCTTTATTGTCTGAGACTAACACAGGTGAAGCAACGGAATTTGAAATTCCAAAAGATAAAAAACCATACGTTTTAATGGTTGTTGGTGTAAATGGAGTAGGTAAGACTACTACAATTGGTAAATTAGCGTATCAGTTTAAAAAAGCCGGTTATAAAGTCGTTCTTGGAGCTGCCGATACTTTTCGTGCCGCTGCTATCGATCAGTTACAGGTATGGGCAGACCGTGTAGACGTTCCAATTGTGAGACAGAATATGGGGAGTGATCCTGCTTCTGTTGCTTTTGATACCCTGCAATCTGCAGTAGCTCAAAATGCCGATGTAGTGATTATTGATACTGCCGGACGTTTGCACAATAAAGTCAATTTGATGAATGAGCTTACAAAAGTAAAACGTGTGATGCAAAAGGTAGTTGCCGATGCTCCTCATGATGTGCTTTTGGTTTTAGACGGTTCTACAGGTCAGAATGCTTTTGAGCAGGCCAAACAATTTACGGCTGCTACCGAAGTAACCTCGCTTGCTGTAACTAAATTAGACGGAACAGCTAAAGGTGGTGTGGTGATAGGTATTTCAGATCAATTTCAGATTCCTGTAAAATACATTGGTGTTGGAGAAGGAATTGAAGATTTACAGGTCTTTAATAAATATGAATTTGTCGATAGTTTTTTTAAATAATATTTTTTAGATCATTCAATGAGTTTTTCTTCTTTAAAAAATATAACGCCGGTAACTTTTTATTTCGCGAGTGTGGTGTGTTTTGTTTTAGCGAATGTTTTAAAAGATAATAGTTTGTCTTTTTATTATATTTTATTGGTTTTCGGACTAGTGCTGTTCTTCGCAGGCATGCTTAAAAGGATCCGGACAAAACGTTAAAAAATCTCCTTGAGATTTAATTTTTACCTTTAATATTCGAAATTTGTAAAATGGCATAACAGACATTTTACAAATTTTTATTTTTTTTGAATTTAATACACCTATTATGAGAAACACTTTTATAATTTTGGTTTTATCGCTTTTGTTGGTAAGCTGTAAACAGGAAATTAAACCAGCAGATATTGCAAAGCTAAACGGTTATTGGGAAATTGAAAAAGTAGTTTTTGATAAAGGGGAGGACAAAGATTACGGAATGAACGAAAATTTCGATTATTTCAACATCAAAGGAACGAAAGGAACACGAACGAAGGTTATGGCGCAGCTTGATGGAACCTTTTTAACCACGGATACTTTCGAGAATGTATCGGTTCGATTTAAAGGAGATCAGGTTTTTCTTGATTATAAAACAGCTTACGCCAAATGGAGCGAGGAACTAATTTCACTTTCCGATCAGAATTTTGTAGTGAAAAACGACCAGAATAAAGAGTATCATTATAAAAAAACAGGACCAGTAAATTTATTAAACGATGGCAAAGAGACTAAATAATCAAAGTACGATTGGGGCTGTTTTGCAACAGATTATTCAGGTTAATAAATTGCAGCCCGGAATGGATCAAATCGACGTTAAAGAGGCGTGGAGACAGCTTATGGGGAATGGTGTGAATACCTATACCAAGAATGTAGCCTTAAAAGGCAGTACTTTATATGTAGAGCTCGGATCGGCAGTTTTACGGGAAGAACTAAGTCACGGAAAATCAAAAATCGTTAAAATGATTAACGAAGAATTAGGACGTGAAGTGGTGAAAGAGGTGGTTTTACGTTAGATTTTTAGACTCACTTAGACTAGCTTAGACTTCTTAGATTGTTAGACTTTTAAAATAAGATAAAAAGAAAACCCGTTTCGAATGAAACGGGTTTTCTTTTTATGCGGCCTTCTTTGTGATCTAAGGAGTCTAAGCGAGTCTAAAAATCTAAGAAAGTCTAGTATTAAAATTGCTCTCTACCAGCAAAGTGGAATGCACCTTCGATAGCTGCGTTTTCGTCGCTATCTGAACCGTGAACTGCATTTTCTCCAATAGAAGTAGCGTATGCTTTACGAATAGTTCCTTCAGCAGCTTCAGCTGGATTTGTAGCTCCAATTAAAGTTCTGAAATCTTCTACTGCATTGTCTTTTTCTAAAATTGCAGCAACAATAGGTCCGCGAGACATGAATTCAACTAATTCTCCGTAGAAAGGTCTTTCTGCGTGAACTGCGTAGAATGCCTGAGCATCAGCTACAGTTAATTGAGTTAATTTTAATGAAACGATTTTGAAACCTCCATTAGTAATCATTGCTAAGATATTTCCGATGTGTCCGTTTTGAACAGCATCCGGCTTAATCATTGTAAAAGTTCTATTAGTTGCCATTTTATTGCTTATTTTTAATTTTGTGCAAAAGTATACTTTTTTTATGAAATGATTTTAATAAATTCATAATTAAAACTATAAGAAATGATGTTTTGGTAAAGAAAAATGAAAATTATCTGGGTCTGTAGCGGTGTCCCTTCGTTTTGCATTTGTACAATAAAAAAGAGACACGCTGTGGCGTGCCTCTGTTGATAAGGATTTATGTCGTTTATGTGTTATTTTTTTAAACTTTGAAAATCAGTTTGTTTTTGTAGAAAATCCACAATATAAAAGTCCAGATGCCTACATATACTAATGCTCCGGCCAAAGAAGCGGTCATTGGATTGCTGAAAAATGGCGCGATCCCAAAATGATATAGATAATTTAAAAGATTAATCTGTTCCTCCGGATGATCCGGATTCTTAAATTGAACCATTACCAAAGCCTGAGGGATAATCTGTGAAAAGAAAAATACAATCATAGGGTTAACTCCCCAAATCAGGAACAATTTGAGTCCTTTTTTGTATTCGGCAATGTCAATTATGTAGTACAGGAAAGCTAAACATGTTGTTCCTAATCCCGTAGTGTACAAAACATAACTGCTGGTCCAGAGCGATTTGTTGATAGGGAAGACAATATCCCAGAGTAAACCGGCAATAATTAATGCGATACCTGCAATTGCCATTTTTGCAGTCCTCTGTTTTTTGGAAATTTCAAGTTGTAACACCTGGCCAATTAACAAACCGATGATTCCGTTTACGATTGATGGAATAGTGCTTAAAACCCCTTCAGGATCCCAGGTTATCGTTCCGCGATACATATGTCCTTCCAGTAAAACACTGTCAAGCCACGAAGCTAAGTTGGTTTCTTTGTCTAAATTGGCAGCTCCGATTCCGGGAACAGGAACTAATGTCATTATCGCCCAATAGCCTAGCAATAAAGCTGCGCCGGTTATAATTTGTGTTTTTTGAGTTGTTTTTAAGTACAATAAAGAGACTACGAAATAAACAATAGCAATTCGTTGTAAAACTCCCGGTAATCTCACATCGTGGTAAGCTTCTATGCCGCTGTAAGCCAGAAACAGGTAAATAAACAGAATGGAGAAGGCTAGTATGTTTTTAATTTTAGAACTGAAATTACCCATTAAAGCATAGCCAACAGCAACAGTAATAATCAGTCGGCCCATAAGAAGTGGGATTCCTTCAAGACCAAACAGCTGTATTTTTCCAAAATAATTAAAGAAAATTCCAAGGCAAAGCATTCGGAGTGAACGAACCAGAATTTTGTTGAAAGTAGTACCGTCCCAGGATTTGGTGGGCATAGCCAGGGGGACCGCAACCCCCATAATGAAAATAAAAAACGGAAAAACTAAGTCGGTTGGCGTGCAGCCATGCCATTCGGAGTGTAACAAAGGAGCATAAACGTGGCCCCAGTCTCCGGGATTGTTTACAATAGTCATTAATAAAATAGTCAATCCTCTAAAGACATCTAAAGATATCAGGCGCTCTCTGGTCATAATTTTGGTAAATAGGTTAGTTTTTTTTAAGGTTACTATTTGGTTAGAGCTGCAATAATTTCAGAAGAGGCGGTTATTTATTCTGATGACTATTACTTTTTTATTACAATTTAAAGCGGAAAACTTTAAATCTGAGATTGTTTTTTATATCGTGATAATATTGAAATTAGTTTCTAAAGGTTTTAAGTTTTGTACTAAAAGCGGAATTAATTGGTCACCTTTTTCGAGATAAAACTCCGAAAAGTTGGTCTGACGTTCCTGTAAACTCTGATTTGGAAATAATTCGCATTGCAAATCAACAACACGCTGTATTTTAGAATCCAGTTTTCGTTTTTGTGCTTTTAGTAATCTTTTTTCCAGATTGTCCAGGCCTTTCTTCTGTTTAACCTCCTGAGCTTTTACAGCTCCGCTAAAGGATTTATCCGTTTGTTGCGCTAATTCGTAAAGATATTCAAATTGTTTTACCAACGTTTCTTTCTGAGGTGTTAAATCAATTGGAAAAGCAGATAGTTTGTGCGTAACGGCATTGACTAAATCGGCAGGTTTAGTAAACAAATCTTTCCATTGAAGACCAAGCTGATCCGCTTTTTTGGCTTGCTTTTCGGTACTCAAAAGCACTGAATTACGAACCAATAACATTGGAAAAGTAATGTTTACAGCATCAAAGAATGATTTTAGCTCAAGCCAGTAAGCAATTTCCCCGCCTCCGCCAATATAGCATAAGTTAGGCAGAATAATTTCCTGATATAATGGACGCATAATGACGTTAGGACTGAATTTCTCCGGATTACTTTCTAGTAATTTTAAAATTTCTTCTTTCGAAAATGAAATTTTAGTATGGTTGACAAAATAGCGGTCTTTCTCCAGAATAATTCGTTCGCGCAGTTTATCTTCAATATAAAACAAATTGATTTCGCGTGGATTTACCTGAATCGAATAATTATTTAATTTTGCTATTGTTTCCTGAACAGCTTTGAAGGACTTTTGCTGTTCCAATTCTTCTTTGATGTAAGGAATGAAAGCGCGCTTTAAATCGGCAGCATCGGCATCTAAAATCACCAAGCCATAAGCGTCAAACAAACGGTTTGCCAGAAAACGTGTCGCATCGGCAAGATTTTCATGTTTTAAATAAGCTTCTTCAAAGAGCTTTTTTAAGAAACCGGCGTTTGTACTCGAGCCTAATTCTTTGGAATAGATTTCTAAAAAATCGTTTAAACCTTCTGTCGAAAGTCTTCCAACAGGTCCTGTACTCTCTTTATTCCATCGAAACTTCTTTCCTTTAAAATTAAAATAATTAATCTCTTCAAAATCATGATCCTCCGTCGCCATCCAGTAAACGGGAACAAAATTATGAGTAGGGTATTTTGATTTTAATTCTGTGGTCAGATTGATTGTCGAAATGATTTTATATAAAAAATACAGAGGACCGCTAAACAGGTTTAACTGATGCCCGGTTGTGATGGTAAAAGTATTTGGGAGCGCTAAAAGCTCAATATTCTCTTTCGTTGAATTTGAAATTTCAATATTTTGATACTGCTTTTTTAACGTCTCAACAAGTGGTACGCGGTTGGCATGGTCAAAATTGGCTTGTTTTTCACTGATTTGCTTTTCAAAATTTTCAAGCGTAGGAAAGTGATTGTATAGGGATTGTAATTCGGTTTTTTGACCTAAATAGTCTTGTATCAATGTAGAGAAATATCCTGAGTTTTGGTAGCTGATACAGTCGGTGGGCATAATTTTAGATTTACTTTTGATAGCTGTAAATTTAATCAAAATATATACTTAAAACTTTTTTTAACGAATGCTTAAGACTTGATTTTTGAAGTATGATTTAAGTAATTGTAAATCAGTATTTTAATTTTGTGTCGATTTGAAAAGAGTAGGAAATTTTTTGTGAAGCGGTAAAATGTTTGATTTGTTGTTTTTGTTAAAACTTTAGGACTAATGTAAAACTATTGTTCTAAAGAATGAGTTTTTAATAATGAAATTCTATTTTTGCAGACAAATATTTGTTGTGTAAAAATGAGGAGATTCATTTTTTGCAGAAGTATTTATAAGAAAAACGATAGCAAAGCCAGATGAAAAATAACCCTAAGCAGAAGAACTCTTTAAAACATGTTCTTTTTGGTTCCTTGATTGGTACCACCATTGAATTTTTTGATTTCTATATTTATGCCAATGCAGCGGTGTTGGTTTTCCCGCAATTATTTTTCCCCGGTTCAGATTCGACTATGGCAACGCTGGAATCTTTGGCTACTTTTTCAATTGCCTTTTTATCGCGTCCTTTAGGTTCCGCATTTTTTGGACACTATGGAGATAAAATCGGACGTAAATTCACTTTAGTAGCGGCTTTATTAACGATGGGTATTTCAACAGTTGCAATTGGATTTTTGCCAGGTTATGCCAGTATTGGGGTTGCAGCGCCTTTATTATTAATGCTTTGTCGATTTGGGCAAGGTGTAGGTTTAGGTGGCGAATGGGGTGGTGCTGTTTTACTGGCGATTGAAAACGCTCCACCGGACAAACGAGCCTGGTACGGAATGTTTCCGCAATTAGGTGCTCCCATCGGATTGTTGCTTTCGGGAGGAACTTTTTTAATTCTGACCGACACGATGACTAATGAAAACTTTATGGATTATGGCTGGAGAATTCCGTTTATTGCAAGTTCGCTTTTGGTTGTTGTTGGATTTTATATTCGAACAAAAATTACAGAAACTCCTTCATTTGAAAATGCTAAAAAAGAGCAGGAAGAAGTTAAAGTTCCTTTTTTAACTTTGACTAAGTCTTACCGAAATCAATTGATTTTTGGGACATTGGCGGCTGTTACCACCTTTTTAGTTTTTTATCTCATGACGGTTTTTACTTTAAGCTGGATTACTTCAGATTTAGGGATTACCAAAAGAAATGCCTTATTGGTTCAGTTATTCTCCGTTTTGTTTTTTGCACTTCTTATTCCGGTTTCGGCAGTAGTGGCGGATAAAATCGGGCGACGTAAAATGCTAATTATTGCCACCATAGCTATTGCACTTTTCGGATTTTCGTTTTCTTATTTTCTGAGCGCCGCAAATATGGTTCTAATTACCACATTTGCCTGTATCGGAATGGCTTTAATGGGATTCACTTATGGGCCTTTGGGAACTTTCCTTTCGGAATTGTTCCCAACAAATGTTCGTTATTCCGGAGCATCTCTAACCTTTAATTTGGCAGGAATTTTAGGAGCTGCATTTGCTCCAATGATTGCTATTTGGCTGGCCAGTACCTACGGCTTGAGTTACGTAGGGTTTTATCTGACCGGTGCTGCTATAATTTCGTTGGTTTCCTTTTTAGTGGTTTCTAAGAAAGTGCATCAGTTTTAAGATCCAATCAAAATATAAAATTCTCTAAAGAGGCTATGATTTAAAATTATAGCTTCTTTTTTTTTGCTAATTAGAAAAGTATTTAGATATTTGTCTAAATATATAAATGATGAATGATATTTTTAAAGCCCTTAACGATGCAACGCGAAGAGAAATTCTGGAGCTTTTAAAGCATAAGGATTTGTCTGCCGGAGAAATTGCTGATGCTTTTAATATATCAAAACCCAGTATTTCGCATCACTTAGATATTTTAAAACGTGCCGATTTAATTACTTCTGAAAAAACAGGGCAATTTATCATCTACTCCATCAATACCACCATTATGGAAGATGTTTTGCAATGGATACTAACTTTTAAAAAATAAAAAATGAATTTAGAATTGAAAAAAGAGCTTCCAATTATTAGAATTGTTATGATTCCGTATGCATACTTAGCATTTATCTGGAACAGTCTTCCGGAAAGAGTTCCGATTCACTGGAACATGAACGGTGAAATTGACCGATGGGGCAGTAAACCTTTTTTGATTGTGTTGGTTTTTCTATTACCGGTTCTGACTTATGCGATAATGTCTTCAGCGGCACTACTTGACCCTAAAAAAAGACTTTCTTTAATGGGAAAGAAGTTTTATCAATTGAAGTTTTTTATGGTTCTGTTTATGTCTTTATTGTCTTTATTTCTTTTATATGTCACAAAAAATCAGTCTGTTTCAAATCCAAATTTGATTTATGTTTTGGCGGGATTTTTAATTATGGTTTTGGGAAATTATTTTAAAGTAATTCAGCCCAATTATTTTATTGGAATTCGCACACCCTGGACTCTCGAGAGTCAGGAAGTTTGGAAAGCTACACATGCATTTGCAGGTAAACTTTGGTTTGTGGGTGGGATTATCATCATTTTAGGAGGATTGATTTTTTCAGGTTTTGTTTTCTCAAAGGCCTTTGTCACAATCGGGATTGTTTTAGCCTTTGTGCCGGTAGCCTATTCTTTTATCAAATTCAAACAATTGGAGAAAAAACAAGGGAAGTTGTAATTCCTGATCATCAACAAAGCAATCTTATTTATTTCAATAAAAATGATAAAAACAATACTCACTTTAATAGTAGCTTTAGTTTCTTATATAATGAACGGACAAGAAATTTCAGGGCAATGGAACGGACTTTTAAAAATACAGGGGACTCAACTTCGGGTTGTTTTTCATATTGCTAAAACAGAAACGGGATATATTTCTACAATGGATAGCCCGGATCAGGGAGCAATAGGAATTCCTGTTGCAAAAACCTCTTTTGAGAATGCTGTTTTGAAATTAGAAATTGCTGCCATAAGAGGTTCTTATGAAGGAATTTTGAACAGTAATAATGTTATTGTGGGAAAGCTTACACAAGCAGGAAAATCAGTTGACATCAACTTATCAAAAGAAATAACTCAGAAAGAAGTGTCCAGGAAACCTCAGGAGCCTGTAAAACCATATCCGTATTATACCGAAGATGTAAAATTTGAAAACAAGACAGCCCATGTAACTCTGGCAGGAACATTATCTCTGCCTAAAAAGGAAGGAAACTTTCCGGCGGTAATTCTAATTACAGGAAGTGGACCACAAAATAGAGATGTAGAAGGCTTAGGGCATAAAACATTCTTAGTATTATCGGATTATTTGACTAAAAAAGGAATTGCTGTTTTGCGCTTTGATGACCGTGGTGTTGGTGAATCTACCGGAGATTTTTCGAGCGCAACAACATTTGATTTCGCAAAAGATGTTCAGGCAGGAGTGGAGTATTTAAAAACAAGAAAAGAAATTAATAAAAGTAAAATTGGCTTGATAGGACATAGTGAAGGCGGAATAATAGCCCCGATCGTTGCCGGAAATTCAAGAGATATTGATTTTATTGTTTTATTAGCCGGTCCCGGACTTAAAGGAGACAAGTTGCTTTTGCTGCAAAAAGAATTAATTGAGAGACAAAGCGGAATGCCGGAAGAACAAATTCAAAAAGGTCAGGAGATTTTTAGAGGTGCTTATGATATTTTATTGGCTTCTTCTGCTTTTGACGATACTTTTAAAAATAAAATTACGAGTTATTTCAAGTCCAAATTTCCAGGTCCCAAAAATGAAGCTATGGCAAAATACTGTTCCGATTTTGTCAATAATATTTGGTTTTATAATTTTATAAAGATCGATCCGGGTTCTATTTTAGAAAAAGTAAAATGTCCTGTTTTGGCGCTTAATGGAGGTAAAGATTTACAGGTTCCGGCCGAAGTAAATTTAGAAGTTATAAAAAAGACGCTACTGAAATCAGGGAATAAAAAAGTGACTACTAAAATTTTGCCTGATATGAATCATTTGTTTCAGGAATGTAAAACCGGTTCGCCAAATGAATATGAGAAAATAGAACAAACATTTTCTCCCATTGCTTTAGACGAAATTTCTAGTTGGATTTTGTCGCAGGTAAAATAATTATAAAATAGAAAAGCCCTTTCACTGAAGGGCTTTTCTTTTTATCGTTTCAGACTAAAATGTCCTCTGAATTCTTTTCCATTTGAACGTGTAGCTGTAAACCAATAATCTGAAGTAGGTTCATTTTTTCCGAGGTACGTTCCATCCCAAAAGGCATCCTTAGTTATTTCTTTAATGAATTTGCCGTAACGGTCAAATATTTGAATTACTGTATTAGGTGCCAGATATCCAAAATCTATTGTCCAGGTATCATTATAGCCATCATTATTTGGAGTGAAAAATTTAGGAAATGGAATTTCGTCAACTAAGTGGATACAATTTTGATTGGTAGCTTCAAGAATATTTATAGCAACTGAAATTCTGTCGCTTTCACAATTCGAAATGGTTTGAGAGGCATAATAGGTCATTCCATTTTTAAGTGGAGTTGATTCTAATAACGCTACAGTAGAAGTGTTACTTTCAAACCATTTTATATTTTGCCCAATGATATTGATGTCTTTTATGGAAGCGTTCTGTTGGAAACAGAAAGTTTGTCGTGATTCAGCTATTGGTTTTTGGGTGTCCTGTATTTTTACAATGATTGTAAGTCTTTCGCTTTCGCAGTTGTTTAGTGTTTGTGTTACGTAGTAAGTTTGGTTTTTTAATAACGTTGTTTCCTGTAAAATGTTTCCATTTATAGCAGAATCATACCATTTCAAAGCTGTTCCTGTTATAGCAAGATCTTCAATTGTAGCAATCTCGTCGATACAGAATTGTTGATTGTTATTTCCGGTTGGCAAAGGAGTATTATGAATTTTTACTAAAATTGGAGTTCTGTCACTCTCACAACCGGTAGTTTGTGATGCGTAGTAGGTTCTGTTGTTTTCAAGTAAAGTTGTACTTGGTAAGGCAGCAGCAGAGAAACCGGTGTCATACCATTTTATATTTTGCCCGGTTATTTGAATATCATTAAGCGTTTTATTCTCTTTTTTACAAAATGCCTGTCCTGTAGTTGCTGTAGGAGCAGAAGGCATATTTACAGAAAAAACTGTAACCCCAAATCGTGGTCCTTCACAATTATTTACAGTTTGCGAAGCGTAGTAAGTTTTACCATCTTCAAGACTTGTAGTTTCTACTAATGATGAACCATTGTTTGCGGCATTATACCATTTTATGTTTTGGCCAGTAATCTGAATACTTGAAATTGTTGCATTTAGCTCTGTACAAAAAGGCTGATTTGCATCCCCCGTTGGCGCTGTCGTATTTTGAATGTTAACTGTAACAGGAATTCTTTCGCTTTCACAACCGTTAATCGTTTGAGTTGCATAATAGGTTACTCCATTTTGAAGTAAAGTTGTATTTGATAAAAGCGTTCCGGCTGTTTGGGTGTTGTACCATTTTATATCTTGTCCCGAAATTTGAATATTATTTATAGTTGCATTTTTATCGATGCAAAAAGTTTGAGGGCTATTAGCAGATGGAAGTGGCTGATTTGTTATGGTAACCATTTGATTTTGATGAGAAATATTCCCGTTTCCATCATTATAATCCCAGATAATGGTGTGATTTCCGGGCAAACTGAAAGATAAAGGACTTGTAGTTGAACCAGTAATTGAACCCATACAAATATCTGTTGCAGTAGGAATTATGGTTATGGTCGTATTACAGTCTCCTGTTATAGTTGGGAGAGTTGTTGTGTCAGGAGTTGGTGCCTGAATGTCACCAATTACTACTTCAATATCATAATTTTTTTCACATCCACAATTGTCACTTGCTTTTAAATGATATGTACCATTGTATAGGCTAGACACATTTATAATACTTGGGTTTTGTAGGGTACTAGTAAAAGTATTAGGTCCTGTCCATGAATAATTATATCCCGATTCAGCTTTGAAATTTAATATGTCTCCAATACAAACAGGAGAATTACTTGTTGGGTTTGCATTAATATTGCAAGTGCTTTCTTCTGAAAAACCCATCAGATAAAAATTTGAGCGGCCATTTATGTTTTGTTGGTATGAATTAGAATCTGTTATCCTATCATCTTGTGCTGTTTGCCCACCAATGATTATATTATTGTTTTCAAAGCATATTTTATTTTTTGAATATTGATCAAAACCATTAACATAAGTTCCGAATAGTAATTGTCCGGATTTTGTGAATTTTCCAATGTATCCTTCTGCAAAACCATTTCTTTTATAAGTACAAGGGGTAGTTATTGTATTATCTCCACCCATTCCTCCAAGATATAACGAGTTATTTTTGAAAATAATTGAATATATTATGGAAGATTTTCCTAAATATGTTCCCCACATCCTTTGTCCATTACTATTTAATTTAGCTAAAAAACCTGCTTCCGTCCATATTTTATAATCATCAAAACTTCCCGGAGTAGCAATATTGTCACCAGTATCACTGCTGCTTACTGTGCCGCCGATATATACACTGTCTTCATCATCAATCTCAATAGTTTCAATTCTATTTCTGGCTCCATAGTAAGTACTCCAAATTCTGTTACCGTCTAAAGTAAACTTATAAACAGTACCACCAATATAGTTACTCGTTCCGAGAGGGAAAGGATTCTCCTGAAAAGTTCCCGGAGTAGAAATATAATTTTTACTCATTGTTTTCCCCCCTAAAACGAGATAATTTGAACTTATTTTAATTGTTTCGATATAGTCTAAAGATTCTCCACCAATATAGGTTCCCCATAGTATGTTTCCATTTGGATTAAATTTTATCATAAAACCATCATTCGAAGAATTAGATATGGTACCCATTTGATTTAATAGTGTTTGGAACGTATTATTTGTAGAAATTCCGGAATAACTATTTGTATTACCTACTACATAGATGTTATTATTAGCATCAGTATCAACATCAGCCGCAACATCAGTTCCTCCTGTTCCAAAATAGGTCCCCCAGATTCTGATTCCGGAAGAACTAAATTTAGTCACAAATGCATCAGTTGAATTATAATCTATTGCAGGTTTGAAAGAATTCGGAGTTGCTATATTTTTACTACTCATTGTTTGACCAACAATAACAATATTATTTTGTTTGTCAATTTTTAATGCGTGTACTCGATCCCAGCTTTCTCCTCCATAAAATGTGCCCCAAATGCGCTTTCCTAGCTTATCAAACTTAGCAATTATAATGTCAGATTGCATAGAGGAAGCATCTCCAACAGCTGTTTGATGTGCTCCTGCCGTTGCATAAATCGAAGACGTACTGATAGTATATCCAGTAAAATAAATATTGCCATCGCTATCACTGCCTATATCTGCAAAATCATTGCTAATGCCTTCACCATAATAAGTCCCCCAAAGTCTAGTTGGTACAGGGTCAATAACAATCGTTTTTCCATTAACAGGATCGGTTGAATCAAATCCATAAACATCTTTTTTAATTTTTCGATACCCGACAGCAATCTCCTTTTTACTATTTCCTTCTTCAATCCAGCTTGCAGGAAGTGTCTCTTCCATCTTTCCGAAGCGAACATTCATCTGAATTTTATTATCAACCAAATCAGTTTCAGCGCCATTAAACTTTAATTGAATATCAGAGATTTTACCTTTTGGATGAATTATAAAATTGTATTCGACGACTTTTTTGGGATCATTCGGAATCGTAAAAACAACATCAATATCAGGATAAATATTTTTATAAGTTATTTGTTTGAATTGATAAACACCAGTAATTCCTTCCGGTTTATTGGGAACATTATAGTAATTATCAAAATCTGTTGATTTTTGTTCTGTAATTAATTTAACTTTTGAATTTGAGTTTACAAAATCAATGTCAATTCGATGAAAAGTATATTCTAAATCAAACTCCGGTTTTTCTTCATTATCCTTTTCGGGAATTCGATACGGAAGTATTTTGGCTGTTTTTGGAGTTTGTCGATGAGGAGTTTTCTTAACTTCGTATACGTCATATGAAAAGCCATTTTTCTTTAACTGAACATTTAATCCGTTAGAGTTTAGTAAATATTTTACCTCCGTATTTGGTTTTCCTTTTTGATCGATAATCTGTCCTTTATTTTCTTTAAAACCAATAGATTGGTTTTTATTTTGTGAAAATAAGTGAAGTGTGAACAGAAAGAAAATAAAGAATAATTTATGCTTCATTATAATGATTTGGATTTTCGCAAATGTAATTAATTATCCATAAAGGAGACCCCAAAATCGCAAGTTGAATCTTTTCCTGAAAAGTCTCTAAATATGCTGTATTTTTGCAAAAAAATAATGCCGTCTTGAAAACGAAACTCTTCATTGTTACTCCGCCTTTTACGCAGCTGAATACACCGTATCCGGCAACAGCCTATATAAAAGGATTTCTGAATACCAAAAATATCGAATCGGTTCAGGCTGATTTAGGTATTGATGTGATTCTGGAATTGTTTTCGAAGAAGGGTTTAATTGATTTGTTTCTTTATTCTGAGCGTCTTTTTGCAAATGGGTCTTCCAGAGCGGAGTCGAAGGATGACGTTTCCGATAATTCAAAACGTATTTTTGCTTTGCAGGACGAATACATCAAAACAATTGATGCTGTAATTCAGTTTTTGCAGGGAAAAAATCCAACTTTGGCTTTACAGATTTGTCAGGAAGATTTTTTACCCGAAGCTTCTCGTTTTGCACAACTGGAAGAACTCGATTGGGCTTTCGGAACAATGGGAACGCAGGATAAAGCCAAACATTTGGCTACTTTATATCTCGAGGATATCTCTGATTTTATTGTAGAATGTATCGATGAAAATTTTGGTTTTAGCCGATATGCAGAGCGTTTAGGTCGAAGCGCCAATTCGTTTGATGAATTGTACGAAGCCTTACAGCAGAAACCAACCTACATTGATTCTATTTTGATTTCCATTTTAAAAGAAAAAATGGAAGCGGTAAAGCCCACTTTTTTTCTAATATCTGTTCCTTTTCCGGGAAATTTGTACAGTGCTTTTCGCTGTGCCCAATGGATAAAGCAACATCATCCTGAAGTTAAAATTTCGATGGGTGGAGGTTTTCCGAATACCGAATTGCGTTCGCTCTCTGATGCCCGTGTTTTCGAATTCTTTGATTTTATCACTTTAGATGATGGTGAAGTTCCAATTGAAGAATTAATATTCAATTTAGAAAATCCAAATTCCAATTCATATAAAAGAACTTTTCTACTGGAAAATGGAGAAGTAGTCTACAAAAATAATTCGTTAAAACACGATTACAAACAAGCCTATGTAGGTACTCCGGATTATTCGGATCTGCCTTTGGACAAGTACATTTCGGTAATCGAAATTGTAAATCCAATGCACAGAATGTGGAGTGACGGCCGTTGGAATAAACTTACCATGGCACACGGCTGTTATTGGGGAAAATGTACTTTTTGTGATATTTCACTTGATTATATAAAGGTTTACGAACCGGTCGCGGCCAATTTACTCTGCGATCGTATGGAAGATTTGATGCTCCAAACCGGGCAAAATGGTTTTCATTTTGTCGATGAAGCTGCTCCGCCGGCTTTAATGCGTGCTTTGGCGTTAGAAATTTTACGTCGAAAACTGGCGGTAACCTGGTGGACCAATATTCGATTTGAGAAAAGTTTTTCGAAAGATCTGTGTCTGCTGCTGAAAGCTTCAGGCTGTATTGCTGTTTCCGGTGGTCTGGAAGTAGCCTCTGACCGATTGCTAAAATTAATTGATAAAGGAGTTACGGTAGAGCAGGTGGCAAAAGTGACCCGCAATTTTACCGAAGCCGGAATTATGGTTCATGCTTATTTGATGTACGGCTATCCCACCCAAACGGTTCAGGAAACGGTGGACAGTCTCGAAATGGTACGTCAGCTGTTTGAGGCAGGAATCCTGCAGTCGGGATTTTGGCATCAATTTGCCATGACAGCGCATAGCCCGGTTGGATTGTATCCGGAGAAATTTGGTGTGACCAAAACGACGGAAGCAATAGGAACTTTTGCTAATAATGATATCGATTATACCGATTCTACAGGAATCAATCACGATAAATTTAGTTTCGGATTAAAGAAGTCACTCTTTAATTTCATGCATGGCATCTGCTTTGATTATGAATTACAGGATTGGTTTGATTTTAAAATCCCGAAAACAAAAATAGACCCGGATTTTATTTTTAATGCCCTTGAAGAAGGAAATGATTTTAATACAAAACCCAATGCCAAAGTAGTTTGGTTAGGCGGAAAACCTTTTGTGGAGGCTTTTACAAAATCTAAAAAAGGAAGAACCTGGGAAATGATGGGGTTTACTTTTCACGATAAAAAAGAGAGTTTCAACATTCAGACGAATAAAGAGGAAGGCGAGTGGCTGGTTGAAATTTTAAGTAAAATTGCCATTTCAAACAGCAAAAATTACACTTTTCAGGAAGTGAAAAATGATTTTGAGACTCATTTGGATGATTTCGAATTGTTTTGGTATTCCAAACCTGTCAATACTTTACGCGAATTCGGATTGTTGGTTTTATAATTCGAAAAAGGGTAAACATAACCTTAATATTCTACACTGGTTCCGTCATTCGGAATCGAAACTTTGTCCAGAAGATCATTGTCAGAAAGAGCCTGTTTTAATTCGGTTCTAGTAGTAGGGCAATGATTTAAAGCCTCTAAATGATTGGCGAAAACCTTTCCGGGTGCGAGTGCTGCAAATTTTAGTATGTCGTTCATTCGCATCAATAGGGGCTGACCAATATCTAATCTTGCCGTTCCGCAGGCTACAACCGAAATATCGGGTTTAAATTCAATCAGTACTTTTTGTACGTGTTCTGTAAAAATGGTGTCAGAGCTGATGTAAACCGATTTTTGATCGGGTAATTCGATATGAAAACCCATTACATTTCCCATAAGTTTAGCAACAAACCCATAACCGTGAATGGCCGGAATTCCTGTGATTTTACCTCCGAGAAATTCCTGAGGATCCCAATAATTTAAGGTTTGTATGATGTTTAATCCTCTTTTTGATAAAGCAGCTTCGTCTTTACTGCTGCAAACAACAGGAATGCTTTTTCGTCTTAAAAAAATCTCGCCAGCCTTGTCGATATGATCGGGGTGCAAATGTGTAATCAGACAAATTGTTACTTTGCTTAAAATATCTCTGCTGTTTTTAGGCAAGGCAACTAATGGGTTTCTTTTAGGTTTATAACGAAAAATGGTGAAGGGCGGAATCGTTTTTCTTTTCCCTAACATTGGATCGACCAATATAACATCGGTTTCAGTTTCTATAACTAAAGTGGCGTTGCGTAAATGATGTAATTTCATATCGGGAAAAAATTATAGATACTAAAATACAAAAAATATAAAAGAATTAAAAGGGATAAATTACATGGTAAAACGAAATCCAATTCCGTGTAAATTTTCAATAGTGATGTCTTTTTCGTTGCTTAAAATCTTACGAAGACGCGAAATAAAAACGTCGAGACTGCGTCCCATAAAATAGTCATCAGTGCCCCAAAGTGAGGTAAGAATCTGTTCTCTTTTTAAAACAGAATTTTTGTTGTCCAAAAACAACTTCAATAATTCGGCCTCGCGTTGCGTAAGGCTGATTTTTTCGCTTTCATTGAAAAGAACAAAGTTGCTGGTGTCAAATTGATATTTTCCAATTTCATAAACCAGTTTTTCAACAGGGACGTTTTTCTGCGAACGTTTTAGGAAAATTTCAATTTTTAAAAGCAATTCCTCAATGCTAAAAGGCTTTACGAGATAATCATCGGCGCCTAAACGCAATCCTTTGATGCGATCTTCTTTTAATGTTTTGGCCGAGAGAAAGATAATCGGAATATCGCTGTTGCTTTTTCTGATTTCGGTGGCCAGCTCAAAACCATCCATTTTGGGCATCATAATGTCAAAGATACAAATGTCAAAATTCTCTTTTTTAAAGTTTTGCAAACCCGTTATTCCATCACTACAATGATGTACTTCATAGTTATTTTGTTCCAGATTGTCTTTGGTCAGGAACGCGAGGGTCTCATCGTCTTCAGTATAAAGTATTTTGAATTGTTTCATTTTTTATAGGGAATTGATAAAGTTATAGTGATGCCTTTCTCCGAATTGTTTTCGGCTTTTATTTTCCAGTTATGCAAGTTGCAAATTTCTTTAACATAATACAAGCCAAGTCCAAAACCATTTACCTCATTGCTTTTTTCGTTTGGAGCGCGGTAGAACTTATCAAAGATAAAAGAAATGTTCTTAGGAGAAACCCCAATTCCGTTGTCTTTAAAAGTTAGTTTTAAAACAGAGTTTTCGACTGCGATTCCAATTACAACCCGCGACTTTTCGGAGCAATATTTAACCGCATTATCGAGTAAATTATAAACTAAATTGGAGAAATGAAAAACGTCAGTTTCTATTTTATATTCTTTGGAGACCGTCTCAATTTTGACGTTGGCTTCAGGATATTTTAAAAGGATGTTCTGGATGATTTCTTCAATAATCGGAACAAGTGTAACCGTTTCTTTTTGTAACTCCAGAGGAGCATAATCTGACTTGGCAACATTCAGAATCTTCTCAATATGACCGTTCAGTTTGTGGCTTTGATTGATAATAATGTCAGTATAGGTATAGAGTTTTTTATCGTCTTTAATCGGTTTTTGCTCAATTAAGTATTTCGAGGCAATTAGAATAGAGGACAAAGGTGTTTTAAATTCATGCGTCATATTGTTGATGAAATCACGCTGCAGTTCTGAGTATTTTTTGTGCTGTAAAAGCGTAAAAATAGAATACACATAAATCAGCAAAATAAGAATCAAAGCAATCGAAAGTATGAACCAAAATCGCATCGAACTAAACAAATAGGTCGTTTCATTTGGAAAACGTATGGCAAAATAATAAACCAAATTTTTATGTTTTGGAAAATAAACCGATTGCTTAACTTTAGTTTTTTCAGATAAAGAAATATAATTTCCGTACACCATCTCGTCGCTTTGGCAATTGTACATGGCGTACTCAAAATCGGTGGTGATATTCATTTTTTTGAATTCGTTTTTCAGATAAAATTCTAAAATATCGGGTTCGAAATCATTGTCAATATTTACGATATAATAGTCGTTGGCAATTTTTTGAACAGGGTTTTGTGCAGGCAGCTCATGATTGGTTCCTTCGTATAATTTTTTGGCTACTTCGAGTAAAGCGATATGTGCTTTTTGATTGAGTTTTTTTTGCTCTAAAGTAAAAGCCTCTTTAGTCCAAAGCAATTGCGCCACCAGTATACTTATAATGGCGATTAATCCTAAGATGATGATGCTATTGAGTTTGTTGAGTTTCAAGAAAAAAGTGGTTTTTGATGGTGTAATATTAATCAAATTTATAGTTAAAAACACCAATTAACAAGTCGTTAACAAAGATTTGAAAGCGGTTAACAGCGTCTTGCTCAGTTCGGGAGTACTTTTGAAATATCATTAACCAATAAAATATTTAGCTATGAAAATGATTAAAATTTCGATGTTGTCTTTGGCATTATGTTTAATGTCTTTTTCGGCGATTGCACCACTAAAATCCATTAGTTCAGAAACAAAAGTTGCTGCAGTAGCTGCTTCATCTGTGGTATGGAAAGCAGAAACTATAGATGTGGGTGAAATTCCTCAGGGAACTCCAAAAGTAATTGTTTACGAATTTAAAAATACTGGAAAAACGGCTGTTGTTATTACAAACGTACAAGGATCTTGTGGCTGTACAGCGACAGATTACACTAAAGAACCGGTTTTACCTGGAAAATCAGCTAAAGTAACTGCTACTTACAACGCAGCGAACAAAGGTGGTTTTACAAAAACAGTTACTGTGACTACAAGTGCCGAGAGCACTCCAAAAATCCTTACTCTAAAAGGCACAGTGATTTAAATTTAGAGGTTAGTTATAAAGCAGGGAACTCCGGATATCATATGTCCGGAGTTTTTTTGTTTTTATTTCAGAGGATTAATCGGCAGTAATATTTTGTGCTGTAGGTCGATCTTCAGTAAAACTTTTCTACTTTTATTGTAAAAATAATAGTTATGAAGTTTTTGTATCCCCTTATTGCTGTTGTCCTTCTTTTTAGCGTTGTTTCCTGTAATAAGAAATCGGAAGAAAAGGGTGAAGAATCCAAAAAAGCAGCGAAGCAAATCGTGCCGGAACTTAAAATTAAAATTGACAGCTCAGGTATTGTCGGTTTTTATCAGGCCTATCCCAAGTTAATTAAGTTTCAGGAGGACGTTCTTGCCTTGTACAAAAAACACAATTCTACTCAATTATGGCTCGACAATAAAGGAGTTGTAGAATTTGGAAATTTATTATTCAACAAATACAAAGGACTGGATCAGGAAGGGCTGAAAGCTAATTTCCCTTATAAAGAAATGATTAGTCCAATATTTGAGCACACTGCTGACAATAAACTATCAAAAGCCGATACCGATTTGATGATTACTAATTTGTATTTCTACTACGTCAAAAAAGTATCCGGAGTAGACGAGAAAACCACAAAGTCTCTGGAATGGCTTTTACCGCGAAAAAAAGTAAACTATCAGGTATTTTCTGATTCGATTTACAAAAAGGCTACCATTAGCGATGATAAGAAAAGCAAAATGTTCAGTCAGTACTATAAACTACGTGATGCACTTCATCAATACAGAGAAATAGAGAAAAAAGGAGGATGGAAAACCATTGAAACAGAAGAAGGTTTTAAAAGCTTTAAAACAGGAGATTCTGTAGCTGCTATTGGACAGATAAGGGCGAGACTTTATGCAACAGGTGATTTAAAGGAGAACACTAACAGTAATGTCTGTGATTCCGTTTTAATTGCAGCAGTTAAGAATTTTGAATCACATCATGGCTTAACACCTAAAAATATAATCCTGCCGGAGCATATTGCCGAACTGAATGTGCCTGTTTCTGACAGAATCAAAACGATTATTGTCAATATGGAACGCTGTCGATGGATCGATCCGGAACTTGAAAAAGGAAAAGAATATATAGAAGTTAACATTCCTGAATTCAGATTGTATTTGATCCGAAATGGAGAAATTGCTTTTGTGTCACCGGTAGTGGTGGGCAAAGCGATGACACAAACCGTTATTTTTAGCGGTCTGATGAACAACATTGTTTTTAGTCCGTATTGGAATGTACCCACCAGTATCATCAATAAAGAGATCAAACCCGGAATGGCCAGGAACAAGAATTATCTGAGAGAGAAAAACCTTGAATGGAATAACGGTGCGGTTCGTCAGCTACCCGGAAAAAACAACTCGCTTGGTTTGGTGAAGTTTTTATTTCCAAATTCAAATAATATTTACCTGCACGATACACCTGCCAAAAGTTTGTTTGAAAGAGAAAACAGAGCTTTCAGCCATGGTTGTGTACGCGTAGGAAAACCAAGAGAACTTGCGATCGAACTCTTGAAACAAGATCCTTCCTGGACTCCGGCACGAATCGATAAAGCCATGCATGCCGGTAAAGAAAACTGGTATACTTTAAAAAGGAAGGTGCCTGTTTATATTGGCTACTTTACCGCCTGGGTAGATCGCAAAGGACAATTGAATTTTTACAAAGACATCTATCAGCGAGACGAAAGTTTGATAAAACTGCTGACAGAAGAATAAAGAAGCGTTAAAAAAGGTAGCAAATAGGAAATAATAGATTTAAGTTTGTTTTCTTTTTTATGATTTTCTCTACTATGGCAGCAAGTGTAACACTACCGAATATTTTTGGCGACAATATGGTCTTGCAGCGCAATTCCGAAGTAAAAATATGGGGTTGGGCGAATTCGAAAGAAGAAATCACATTAATTTCCGGTTGGGACAATCAAAAGTATCAGGCGACTGTAAACCAGCAGGGACAATGGGAGATTGCTGTCAAAACTCCCGAAGCAGGTGGTCCTTATACCATTTTCATAAAAGGGATCGAGGAGATTGTACTTCGCAATATTCTCATCGGAGAAGTGTGGGTTTGTGCCGGACAGTCGAATATGGAAATGTCGGCAAGCTGGGGAATTGATAATGAAGAAGAGGAAGTAAAAAATGCTACTGACGCTGCTATTCGTTTTTTTAATGTTCCTCAATTAACTGCTGCAAAACCACAGTCAGCACTTTTAGGAAAGTGGACAGAATCGACTCCGGAAACCATGAAAGATTTTAGTGCAATTGGTTATTTCTTTGCAAAACGTTTGCGTGAGGATTTGAAAAATGTTCCTATCGGATTGATATCTTCCAATTGGGGAGGAACTGCTGCTGAAATATGGATGCCGGAAGAAATTGTTCAGAATGATCCTGTTTTAGCAGAAAATGCCAGAAAATTTAATGAGCAGGAATACGAGCCACGCCAACCCGGACGAGCTTATAACGCCATGATTCATCCAATTGTTGGGTTTAAAATTGCCGGAACTATTTGGTATCAGGGAGAATCGAATGTCGGTTCTCTGGTTTATGATCAAACTATGGCGGCTTTGATTGACTCCTGGCGGGAAGCCTGGAAAGATGATTTCCCTTTTTATTATGTTCAGATTGCTCCCTATAAAACCAGAGGTAATAATTTCTTCAATGTCATTTTAAGAGACTCACAAAGAAAATTGCTTCATAAAGTTCCCAAAACCGGAATGGTCGTTATCAGTGATGTTTCAAATGTGAAAGAGATTCATCCAAAAGATAAAAAGCCGGTGGGGATCCGTCTGGCGAATCTGGCTTTGGCTGAAACCTATAAAATCAAATCGAATTTGGTAAACGGACCACTCTTTAAGGATTTTATAGTAGAAGAACATAAAATAATAGTTTCTTTCGATGCTGCTAATGGATTACATTTTAAGAATGAAAACTCCACTCAGTTCGAGATGGCCGGAGCCGATGGGATTTTTTATTCTGCCGAAGCTTCTATACTAAAGGATCAGGTTATTTTGACCAGTAAAAAAGTATTGCATCCGGTGAAAATCCGTTTTGCCTGGGGAAACACAATTCAGTCTGATCTTCTTAATGAAGCGAATTTGCCTGCGTCCTGTTTTATTACCGATTGAAAGTTGAAATGCCGAAAAAAGAAGTTTATTTTTTTTTTATCTTTAAAACTATAAAATGTACACCCTTTAAATTATAATAATGAAATACAACAGATGTGGAAAAAGTGGGTTGTTACTGCCGCAGATTTCTTTAGGATTGTGGCATAACTTCGGATCAGTAGATAATTTTGATACTGCAGAATGTATTGCTGTGGAAGCTTTTGATAAAGGAATTACACATTATGATCTGGCTAATAATTACGGACCAGTTCCGGGATCGGCGGAAACTAATTTTGGAAAGATTCTCTGGCATAATTTTCAGGGAAATTTAAGAGACGAAATTATTATTTCAACAAAGGCCGGTTATACAATGTGGGACGGACCTTATGGAGATTGGGGTTCCCGTAAATATTTGTTATCGAGTTTGGATCAGAGTTTGAAAAGAATGAAAGTCGATTATGTGGATATTTTTTATTCGCATCGCCCGGATCCGGAAACTCCAATTGAAGAAACCATGATGGCTTTAGATTATGCCGTCAGAAGCGGAAAAGCTTTGTATGTGGGAATAAGCAACTATTCGGCAGAGCAAACCAGCGTTGCGGTTGATGTTTTAAAACAATTGGGAACACCATGTTTGATTCATCAGGCAAAATATTCCATGCTGGAGCGTTGGGTAGAAAACGGTTTACTTGATGTTCTGGACGAAAAAGGAGTGGGGTGTATCGCTTTTTCTCCTTTGGCACAAGGGCTGCTGACGGATAAATACCTAAACGGAATTCCGGAAAACTCCAGAGCACATAATCCAAACGGACATTTGAAAGAAGATGAGGTTACACAGGAGCGCATCCAAAAATTAGTTCAGTTGAATGAAATTGCTAAAAACAGAAACCAGTCTTTGGCACAAATGGCTTTATCATGGCTGCAAAAAGACAAACGAATTACTTCAGTTTTGATCGGAGCAAGTTCTGTGCGTCAATTGAATAATAATATCGAGTGTTTGCAAAATCTTGATTTTACACAAGATGAATTAAATGCAATCGAGAAAATTTTAGCATAATCCGGTCGCTTTTAGATACCCGAAATAAGACGCATCGCATCCCTGTGCTACTGTCTGAACACAAATTCCACTAATTTGCACAAATTTTAATAGGTTAGCCTTGTTTGTGAAATTAATTTCACAAACAAATTAGTGGCGATTCGTGTAATTCGTGTTGCTTTTTATATTTATCCGCACGGTAGTGCCCTTGTGCGTCTTTTTTTTGCGCCAAGCTTATCAGTATTCTTAAAAGAGGAATTTCTATAGGTCCTAAGTTGATCGGGTATAAAAGCTCTTAATTTAGTATAGCACATTGTGATTTGATTTTTAGTTAAGTATAGTGGAACTTTTTTGAGAAAGTCTGTTCGAAATGGAACAGGCTTTTTTTTGTTTTTGGTAACAGCTGTTTTAAGGTTAGAGCGGTTGTGTTTTTAGAGCTGCTTCTTGTTTTTTGGCCTGTGATTTTTGTAAGAATTTTTACTTTTTTAAATTATCATTTTTTACATGATATGGTTTTTTAGATTCACTCTTTAATTTTGTTTAATTTTTTGTTTGACCCATGTTTTTTGTGGGGTATGTTATTTTTTAAGGTTTAAATTTTGGTGATTTTTGGTTAGTTTTTACTTGTTATTTTATTTGTACCCTATAAAATTTAATTATTTTTATAAAAAGTGAGTTGTTGATTTTTTAAAAATGAATAGTGAATTATGCCGAATAACGATTATAGGGAGGTTAATTTTTGTAATCCGTAATTCTTCTTTGAAAACAGCAGAAAAGTAGATTTGGATTCTTTTACTCATACAAAAGTTAATAAATTCGCTACTGAAAATGAAGGAGTTTTAGAGGGAATAAGAGGTTTTAAAAATGGCTTATAGTATTCAATTACCTATATAAAAGATTAACTAACCAGAATCAATTAATAACCAAAACCAATTAAAACATGAAAAAAGTATTGCACATTTTAGCCGTGATGTTAACGAGTTCTTTTGCTTTTGCCCAAGAGGAAACTGAAACTGCGACTTCACCGGCAACCACCTGGGGAGGATCAGCAGATGCGTATTATAAATATGATTTTTCAAAACAAATGAATGGATTGACAAGTTTTACCAATTCTCAGGATTCGTTCGAATTAGGGATGGCCTCTGTTCAGGCTGGACATACCTTCGGAAAAGCTTCGGTTTTTGTCGATTTAGGCTTTGGGAAGAGAGCGGGGGAGTTCTCCTATAACGAAACAACTGATAAAGATATAAATGCAAAATTTTTAATTAAACAATTATTTTTCACCTATCAGGTTACTGATAAATTTAAGTTTGTAGCAGGTAGTTTCGGAACTCATATCGGATATGAAGTATTGGATGCTATCGGGAATAAAAACTACAGTATGTCTTATGCTTTTTCTTATGGCCCTTTCTTTAATACCGGACTAAAAGCGCAATATACATCAGGCAAGTTCACCGCGATGTTTGGTATCACAAACCCAACCGACTTTAAGTCGGCAATGGATGCTGGTTCAAGTCAAAAAACATACATAGCACAAGTGGGGTACATCGGAGACACAGGGAGTGCTTATTTGAATTTTACTTCAGGCAGCAGCAATCCTGCTTCTGATGAGAATAAAACTCAAATCGATTTTGTGGCCTCTAAAACAATAACGGATGCATTTTCTTTAGGATTTAATGCTACTTATGCCAAAACAAAGAATGATATTGACAGTGCGTTAGACGGCGATTGGTTTGCCTTGGTAGGATATGCAAACTATGCTTTTAAGTCATCATTGAGTTTGGCTTACCGTATGGAGTATTTCGATGCGAAAGATGCTGCAGCCAGTTTGGGTACCTTAACAGGATCGAATGTTTTTGCCAACACCGTTTCTTTAAATTACAAGGTAGGGAAATTAACAATTATTCCGGAATTACGATACGACGCTGCTTCTCAGGATATCTTTTTAGATAAAGATGCCGCTCCAACAGGAGGATCATTCTTCGGATTAGTCGCTACAACATACTCTTTCTAGAGATAAAGATTGATATTTTTTTTTTTTTTGGAGCTGTCGAAACCTACTTGTGTTTTGGCAGCTTTTTTATTGGAGTCTTTTGCACTGATTACTGAAAAACAACTACTTCACTTTCATGTGGTGTCAGGTTTCTAATCATAATAAAAAAGCGCGTTTCTAAATTTTTAGAAACGCGCTTTTTTATGGTATTGCTAGTTGTACTACTGAAGCTGTTTTTTATAAATCGAGTAAATAGTATCTATTGTTTTTCGATCTAAAGTTGAAGTTACATCAGTTTGAATATAATGTAATTTAAAAGCCATGATCGCAGCTGAAAGATTTTTGGTATTGTATCCGATAATTCTTAATGCGGGTTCAATTTTAAAATCAAAAGGCGCTTCTTCAAGAACTGCGTCGGGCCAGATTCCAAATCCTTTTTCAGCCAGAGTTTTCCACGGAAATAAAGCACTTGGGTCCTGTTTTCTTCCCGGAGCAATATCTGAATGTCCTATAATATTCTGAGTAGGGATGTTGTAATCTTTCTTTAATTTGGTTAAAAGCGCTACTAAACTGCTGATCTGAGCTTCTGTGAAAGGTTTAAAACCGTTATTGTCAATTTCAATTCCGATCGAAGAAGAGTTTAAATCCGTATTTTTTCCCCAGGTTGATGCTCCTGCATGCCACGCTCTTAAATAATCGTTTAGCATTTGAACTACTTTTCCGTTTTCAGAAATAATATAGTGCGCACTTACCTGAGTTCGTGTCTTGGTAAAAGTATTGATCGTTTGCTGAAGAGAATCCTGAGCGGTATGATGAAGGATAATGAAACTTGGTTTTCTTAAGTTGAAGTTTACGGTTCCAATCCATTCTGTATTAATACCATTTAGTAAAGCAGTTGATCCTGTTTTAGATAACGTATCTTTTACTATACCAAGTTGCTGCGCATAAGTAGTATCAATAACTACAGGGCTAACAACCGGAATTGGCTGAGCTTCTTTACTGGTAATTTGTCCCTCTAAAGTTTTAAGCTGCTGGTCGTAAGCTTTTTCAGTATTTTTATAAGGATTTGTAGAGCAAGAAGTAATAACAATTGCTATGATCAGGTAACAAAAATGTTTTTTTGTCATAATAGTATTTACATTTTTTAGATGAGGTTGAAACAATTATTCCTGAGTTTTTGCTGTTTCAGAATCTTCTTTAACTTCTTTTGCGTCTTTTGAATCTTTATCTTTCGAGTCTTTTTTCTTTTTTGATTTGGATGTTTTTTTGATCTCTTTAAAGTTATCCATAAATGCGGTGTACTTCGGGATCTGATCCGGATTTAAGAAAGCGGTTATTTTTTTAGTAGTGCTTTCTCTTAACGCTTTAATCTGTTCGATTTTTTGATCCTGATTACTGCTTTCATTTTTTAATAAAATACCCTGCTCTCTCATGCTGTCAACTAAAACATTTCCAATCGCTATAGCTTGTAATTCGTCAAGGTTTATTTCCGGTTTCATTTGCTCTACAATTTGAGCAACAGTTTCTTCAACAGGAATTTCTTTTGGTTTGCTGGTATTTCCCTGAGGACCTCCCATCATACTTCTGTCCATACCCATTCCGCCACCTCTTCCGCCGTAGCCATTGCCATAACCACCACCGCCGTAACCATTATTGTAGCCGTTTCCGTATTGAGCTGAAACAGAGTTAAAGCACAATAAGGTAAAAAACAAAATAAATAAAGATTGTATAGGTTTCATAAAAATGTATTTATCTAAAATTAAAAAATGTTTAGCGTAAATTTAAGCAGGTTCTCCGTATAAATCAAATTCTGTTGCTTCTATTATTCTTATATTAACAAACTCTCCGGTTTTTACATAATGTTTAGACGCATCAATCAAAACTTCGTTATCAACATCCGGGCTGTCAAATTCTGTTCTCCCTACAAAGTGAGCACCCTCTTTTCTGTCAATAATACATTTGAAAACCTGTCCAATTTTTTCCTGGTTTAAATCCCATGAAATTTGCGACTGTAATTCCATTATTTCATTGGCACGGGCTTGTTTTACATCGTCCGGAACATTGTCTTCCAAAAGATAAGCATGTGTATTTTCTTCGTGAGAATAAGCGAAACAACCCATTCTGTCAAATTTCATTTCCTGAACAAAATCTTTCAAAATCTCAAAGTCTTCCTGAGTCTCACCAGGGTATCCAACAATTAGAGTAGTTCTGATGGCCATTCCAGGAACAGCAGCACGGAAATCTTTCAATAATTGTGTTGTTTTTGCCTGAGTGGTACCACGACGCATTGATTTTAATATAGAATCAGAAATGTGTTGTAGCGGTATATCGATATAATTACAAATTTTAGGCTCACGTTTCATTAATTCTAAAACATCCATTGGGAAACCTGTAGGGTAGGCATAGTGCAGACGAATCCATTCGATACCTTCAACATTAGCAAGGGCTTCCAGAAGCTCTGCAAGATTTCTTTTTTTGTAAAGATCAAGACCGTAATACGTTAGGTCCTGAGCAATCAGGATTAATTCTTTAACGCCATTTTTAGCTAAACCTTGTGCTTCCTTCACTAATTTTTCAATTGGCTGAGAAATATGCGAACCTCTCATTAACGGAATTGCACAAAAACTACAAGGTCTGTCGCAACCTTCAGCAATTTTTAGGTACGCGTAATTTTTTGGAGTTGTAGTCAAACGCTCTCCAAGCAGTTCGTGTTTATAGTCGGCTCCAAGAGCTTTCAATAATTGTGGTAATTCTGTAGTTCCGAAGTATTGATCTACATTTGGGATTTCTTTTTCCAAATCCGGTCTGTAACGTTCAGATAGACATCCGGTCACAAACACTTTATCTACTAATCCTTTGTCTTTTTTATCAGCATATTCCAAAATCATGTTTACAGACTCTGCTTTTGCATTGTCGATAAAACCGCAAGTGTTGATTACGATAATGTTTCCTTCTTCTTTAGCTGGTGCTTCGTGTTGTACTTCTTTGCCATTAGCACGAAGTTGACCCATCAACACTTCACTGTCATATACATTTTTCGAACACCCAAGAGTGATTACGTTAATTTTGTTCTTTTTTAAAGACTTGGTTCTCATACTTTTATAAATTGGAGTGCAAAATTACACTTTTTTATTCAAACACCGCTCGTTTCCCTTTTTTTTAGGTGTTTTTTATGGGGTGAAGCGCTGTTATTTGTTGTTTTTTCCTGCTAATAAAATAGAGAGGAGGCAATTGCGGCGATCGGGATAAAAAAAAATCCGTCAGTTAAAGGTCTGACGGAAGTTTTATTTTGTTCTGTTTCGTATTTATTACAACTCAAATAATAAAGTAAGCGTTACATTATTTAGTTTTGAAGTGATGTTTGCTCCGTCTGTGAATCCGGTTGCGAAAAATCCCTGATTTGATTTTCTTTCCAAATAAGAATAAGCTAAATCTACTTTGGTACCACCAAAATTATAGCCCAGACCTCCTGAGTAGCTGTTTAAATCTCCAATTGTAGTTCCGTTTTTGTATGGGCTTTGCTCAAAACGATATCCACCGCGTAAACTCAATTGTTTTATTTTGTATTCGGCACCCACTCTTAATTCACCTGCATTTGTCAATTGATTGCTAAGGTCGCTGTTTACTCCTTTGAAACCGGCATCGTTTGTTGGTTTGTATTTGGTGTTTCCGTAATCTTTAATAGCGTAATCAATACTAATTAATCCTGATTTTTCAAACACATAAGCAGCACTAAAAGTTGTTTTTCCTGGTGTTTGTAAAGTATAAGAATCGTAAACGTTTACAATTTTTGGATTAACAGTCTCATTAATGTCTTGTCCTCCCTGTGCTTTTCGTGTGCTATATAAGCTTTGTGAAGTTTCATCATTAAGTTCGTACCAGGTGTTAGATTCGTAAGCCAGACCTAATCGGAATGACTCAGTAACTTTGGCAATAGCTCCAAGTTGGAAAGAGAAACCGTTACCATACATATATAATTCGTTGTTAAAACGCAAGCTGGAAATTGTTTCTCTTGCTTCTAACGGATTGTCGTTGTCTTCGTAAAAACTTGTTGATCTTCTGAAGTCGGTAACGTGAACATTCAAGTTAGCTCCAAAATAGATTTTGTCTTTGTAAGACGTTGCAAGGTTAAAACTCAGTTTGCTGTTGTAGCCACTGGTAAATATTTCATTCTCCTGGTAGTACTTGCCTCCTGCAGGAACGTTGCTGATGTATTGCGTATTGTCGCCGTTGTTGCTTACAGGGTCAATTACATGTCCCCAGTATCCCATATAGGCTTGCTGTTCGTTGTAAAAAAGGTCTTTGTAATTAAGGCCGTCTATAACGTTTAAAGGTATTCCGTTTGCAAATTTTAGAAAATATTTGTCAATAGAATTTGTTGGATTTGTTCCGGCTGAAACAATGCGGTTGTCAAAATTGTTGGTGTTTTCGTAAGAAGCTCCAATAGCAATCTTTTTCCAGTTGTTGCTTGGGTTGTGATCGTGAAAAACAAAAACAGCTCCCGCCTGATTTATTAAAAAAGCATTTTTATTATCGCTAATTTCTGATCCAAAATAATTAGAGTTGTTTTTGATGCTTTGATTGCTAAAACTTATTCCAACCTGATTATTAGAGAATATTGCCGACCCTGCAGGGTTGACGCTTATTGCAGATAAATCTCCGCCAACGGCTCCAAAGGCACCACTCATGGCTCTGAATCTTGCAGTTCCGGTTAAATTGTCTTGCGCATAACGTACCGCGTCCGATACTTCCTGAGAATGTGAGACGCTGACAGTTAGTCCTGTAATAAATAGGAATAATATTTTTTTCATTTGGATAGTTTTAAGTATGATTTTTTTTGATTAGCGAAAGAAGCGGTTATCTTCTGCCGCCTCCACCGCCACTGTATGATCTTCCGCCGCCGCCACCTCCGCCGCCAGATGATCTCATGCTTCCGCCTCCACCGCTATTCATAGAGCGGGATGGGCTAGGAGAGTAGTTTCTGGATGGTGCCGAATTATTGTTGTTGTAATTGTAGCTTCGTGTGGTATTGCTGCTTGATCTTCTGTTGCTGTAATCAGCACCGTTGTATTGGCTTGCGTTTCCTCTGTTTGTAAATGTTGGGCTTGAAGAGTTGTTGTAGTTTCTTCCGTTTGCAGATGAATTTCTTCTTGTGTCAGAGAAATCGCTTCTGTTGGTGCTATAAGTTCTGTTTGAGTTAAAGCTTCGGTTGGTACTTGTGTAGTCTCTGTTGGTGCTGTAACTTCTGTTGGTATTGTTGTAACCTCTGTTTGTAGCATAGTTTCTGTTAGAAGAATAAGTTCTTCCTCCATAATAAGCAGCAGATCCTCTTCTTCCGTAGTTGTAAGAGTAGTTGTTGTATCGGTAACCAGATCCCCAGTAACCAGGGTAACCCCATCCCGGATATCCCCATCCTGGGTATCCCCAACCTGATCCCCAATAATTTGGGTAGCCCCAGTATCCTCCTCCATAACCCCATCCGTAACCCCATCCATAATAAGGATATCCGAAACCAAGTCCGAATCCAAGTGACCAGGAAGGGTCAGAATAAACGTTCACGGCAACTTCTGTATTGGCACTTCCCCAGGCAGGGTAAGAGTTAGTAACTTGTGTGCTGTCGTTTACGGCATAATTTCCGTAATTGTCAACATCTGTGAAGATTTCAGTTGACTGATTATCGTCTTGTAACGATCTGAAATAGTCTTTATATTGATTATTTGTGCTGTTTGTTTGAGCATACGTTCTTGGTGAACCTCCGTAAATTCCATCATTATCATGATAAGAAGTGTTTTGGTAAGAACCACACGATGCCAGTAGAAAACTCAATAATCCAATTAAGTAAAAATGACTTGAGTTTTGGCGGAGATAAATAGAAGTTTTCATATCTGTGGTGTTTTTTATTGTTGCACATTACAAAAATAGTTAGTTTTGTCAAACTATTTAGTTAAAATTATTAAAACAAAATTTGTGCCAAACTATTCGATATGAGTAAGAACCTCACTACAAGATCAGAAGATTATTCAAAATGGTATAACGAGCTGGTTGTAAAGGCAGATCTAGCCGAAAATTCAGGAGTTAGAGGATGTATGGTTATTAAACCGTACGGATATGCTATTTGGGAAAAAATGCAGGCGGAATTGGATCGAATGTTTAAAGAAACAGGACATCAAAATGCGTACTTCCCTTTATTTGTGCCTAAGAGCATGTTTGAAGCGGAAGAAAAAAATGCTGAAGGATTTGCAAAAGAATGTGCGATTGTAACGCATTATAGATTAAAGAATGATCCGGACAAACCCGGAAAGTTAATGGTGGACCCAAATGCTAAATTGGAGGAGGAGCTTATTGTTCGTCCAACAAGTGAGGCGATTATTTGGTCTACTTATAAAGGATGGGTTCAGTCTTATAGAGATTTACCTTTATTAATTAATCAATGGGCCAATGTGGTGCGTTGGGAAATGCGTACCCGTTTGTTTTTAAGAAC
>JAHEZJ010000008.1 GCA_023251135.1 Flavobacterium sp.
TCCGATATCTAAAGTTAAAATCCTTGTCAAAAAGCACTTTAGTCAAAGCATCGATCCAGCTTCTCCTGGCGCTAATCATAAAAGATACCTTGTCTTTTACAATAGGTCCCTCAATCATCGCAGAACCCGTTAGTAAGCCAATATTAACCGCCCCGTGGTAGGACTGCATGTCGCCATCTTTTGTTTTAACATCTATGACAGACGAGAGCCTTCCTTCGTAACGAGCCGGAAAACCGCCTTTGAAAAAACTGATTTGTTTGATGGCCTGCGAATCGAAAATAGATAATAAACTGGTATAATGGTTGTAGTTGTAAATAGGAACGCCATCTAGTAAAACCAGGTTTTGGTCGGTTGAGCCTCCTCTTACATTTAAAGAGGTGCCATAGGTACCTGGTTTTAACGTGAGAAGTTTTAGCGGGTCTGATTGCCCCATTAAAAAGGGAAGGGAGTTGACATGCTGAGTATCTACTATGCTGGAAAGCTCATTTAGAGGTTTTTTTGATGACTTGATCTCGACCGGAGCAAGGGATAACCCCATTGCAAGATTGAAGTTTTTTTTAATCGTATTGTTTACGGTTATAGTATCGGTTTGTGAAGTAAAACCGGTATAACTCGCATTTATGATGTACTTGTTTTCGGGTAATGTTATCGTATAATAACCATAATCATTACAATTAACAGCAATATTTGTGTTTAAAACCCGTACGGTAGCATTAGGTAGCGCTTCTTTGCTGTCTCCTGCATAAACAAATCCGCTAATAGTAAAGGGGTCGGGAGCTCGCGAAACCGTGTAGATAATTATTTTACTGTCTTTTTCCAGAAATTTTACGGATTCTGATGCAAAAAGAAGATTCAGAAGCGTTCTCAATTTATACGTTCCTTTGCTGATCTTTATCTTTTTGTCCAGATTGAGCTTGTTGTTGCTTAGAGATAAATTTACACCTTGTGTTATAATGGTGGTAACATAAGCTCCGATACTATCATTTTCTCTTTCGATAGTGATCTTTTTTTCCAGTAAGCTTGTTTTTTGTGCTTGTACAGATCCGGCACCAAAAAAAAGTACAAAACAGGAGATAATGGTTAACCAGTTATTTTTGAAAAAATTACTTTTCACAAGATATGTTTTTCACCCAAATCGTATTGCCTTCTTGCGTATAGCTAAGTCCGAATAATAAACGGAATTCTTCCAATATTTCTTTTATGGATTCGTTCTTAAAATTGGTGGTAACGGTACAGGAATCAGAGATTTTTCCTTCCACCTGTATTTTAATATGATAACAATTTTCAATATCCTCAAATGCTTTTTGAAGTGGAGTATTTTCGAAAGAAAGTGACTTTGTTTTCCATGAAAGTAAGTTTTTATCGGCGGTGTCACTTTTAATTAATCTGTTGGAAGCGTAATGAACCGCCTGGTTTTTCTCCAAAACGACTGTTTGTTGGATGGGATTGGCGGTAACGTTCACTTTTCCTGTAACCACTGCTACCGATTTTTCTTTTTCTGTTGTTGTTACAACAAAAGAGGTTCCTAAAACTTTTACTAATAGTGTACCCGTATTTACAGAAAAAGGCCTGCTTTTATCGTGTTCTACTTCAAAGAAAGCTTCTCCTTTTAAGCTGACAGTACGGTTGTTCCATAAAAATCTTTTATAGGTAATACTTGAGTTGTCGTTCAGCGTAACTAAAGAACCATCACTCAATTCGATATTTTTTACCTGTCCATTAGCGGTCTGAACCGTTATTTCGGCATTCGCATACAAGAAAGCGAACGTACTTATTAAAATGAAAACGGCGGCAACTGCTGTGGCATAAATGTATTTTTTGTACAATTGAAATACAGTTCCTTTTGTAGAGGATAAATGTGGAGCGATACGTTCCCAGGCATGGTTGGTGTCAAATAACTGAGGCGAATCTAATGGCTGACTTTCTGCAAAGAAAATCTTAAGCGAAATATATTCGTCAGGATTATCTTTGATCCAATTCATTAATACAGCTTCTTCTTCAGGTTTTGTTTCTCCTGAAAAATGCTTTGCTAATAATACATTAATATCTTGGTTGTCCATGATTATACCTCTTTTAAATAAAACACAAATTCTTTCAAAACCCCCACGATATAATGACTAAAATACCATATTTTGAAGAAAAGAATTAAGTTGGGATGCTGTTTGACAAACTCCCGTATATGTTTGATGGCTTTACCCATCTGGTTTTCTACTGTTTTTATTGATATTTCTAATTTTTCCGCAATTTGTTTATAGCTTAATTTTTCGATACGGCTCAGTTTGAAAATTTCAAGACATTTTGGTGGAATTCCGTTAAACGCCTCTTCTATAAGCTGGTTCGCATCTGGTAAGGGTTTAGTTTCGGGAATTTCTTCGGCAATATCGATCGACATTTCATCAATGTCAAGCATATAAGTTTTTTTTCTCAGAAGGGTTATGCATCGATTCTTAACCGCTATATACAGGTAATATTTAAGGCTCTTTTCAGAAAGTAAATCCTTGCGGGTTTCCCATATTTTAATCATCAGTTCCTGCACCACATCTTCACTTTCGTCCCTATCCTGAAGATATTTATAGGCATGATTGCACAATGGCTGGTAAAGCTCGGAGAATAATTGTTTAAAATGCTTTAAGTCCTCATTCATATCCTGAAAACATAGGGATAAAATTTAAAATTTTAGTGTAGCGTAGGGGTATTTTAATTTTTAGCGTATTAGTAATAGGGCAATAAATAGTTCTTGCCACGAATTTAACTAAAATAATCAAAACAGATGAAAAAATCAATTATTGTAAGTGCCGTTTTTTTAACATTCAGCACACTGGTCGTAAAAGCACAAGAAACGGGTAAACATGAAGTAAACCTAACGTATAGCGATGGTATGCCCGTGACCTTTTTTAACGGTTTTTCGAATGCATTGTCTTCCGCATTTCTGGGGCAAAAACTAAATTCTAAGACCACATCTTCCGGGAATTTTGGCTTAGGGTATAGAAATCAAATTACCGAACGAATAAGAGTAGGTGGTGATGTCGCTTTTCAGCAGGAACAAACCGAGCAAAGCGACAATACTAACAAACTTATTAGTAAGAGAACCAATAACTATTTTATGGTGATGCCAGCCATGTCGTTTAGTTATATAAAAACAGCTTGGTTGGATTTTTATGGTTCGGCTGCCGCAGGTGTTATTCTGGACAAGTATACAAGTACAGAACCGAATAAAGCAGCTGTTAAAGACAATACTACTGATTTTGCTTTCCAGGTTAATCCTGCAGGTATTCGCGTAGGTAAAAAATTTGGAGCGTTTGCGGAAGTAGGATTCGGGTACAGGGGAATTATCAGTGCGGGACTAAACTATAAGTTTTAAATAATAATTTAACCCATAGAAATATAGGTTTTGGGCGTGAGAAGGAAGCGAAAAGAAGAAATATATTTTTTTGTCTAGTAGGCGAGTTTGTGATGAAGTGAGACGCCCTTTTTGGAGGCCCGGAACCTATATTTATAGGTATTGAATTAACCCCGTCTAAAAATTTAACGATTATACGTTTGGTAGAAGGTTAAGATTAATTTGTGTATCAATTAATAAAAATAAGCTATGGATAGTAAAGTGAAAAAGTATATTCTGATATCCTCTTTTGATAAAGTTGATTTTATTAAAACGGATCAAATTATTTGTTGTATTGCGGATGGCCGATACACAAGTATTTTTACACTTGATGGTAAACAATATGTTGCATGTCAGAATTTAGGTAAATATGAAAGTGATCTTGGGGATGAGTTTTTTTTCAGAATTCATCAATCGTATATCGTTAATATAGCTCATGTCAATAGGATTAAAAAAAATGAGGGGTTTTTCTGTGAAATGACAAATAACATGAGATTGCCCATTTCTAATAGAAAACACAAGGTGTTTTGTGAATTTATTGGATTAAAATAATGTAGAAAAAACAGCAAAAGAGAAACCAGCTTTTAAATAGTATTAACAAAGACCGTTTCGGGTAACGAAACGGTCTTTTTGTGTTTTGAGTTATTTTGAAGGACCGGAGCTTTTATTTAAAGTAATCAATTTTGAATTATTCAGATGGATTTTTGTTCGCTGAGATGATAAAGTTGGATTTAGTATTGAAGTCTGAATTTTATATTAGAATCGGTATTTTGCTGATACGGATATATTTCGGCCCGATGCATTGATCCCCGATGCAAAAATGCGGTATTGCAGGTCTAAAATATTTTCAATTCCGGCATAAACCGACAGATTCTTATCGATAAAAAAGGCTGTTTTGAAATTAAGGGTTTGCCATGACGGCATGCCTCCTTTAGGAGCATATTTTTCGTTGTCCTCACCATTCATAGCATAATCACTACTATTTTTCCTGCCATTAAATAACATATAGAAATCCAGAAGCATCCTTTTATTTTCATACTTCAATCCTGTTTTTCCGTACATTGGAGAGATATGATCCAACGGAGTATTCCCTGTACGGTTCATTATTTCCCCCTTTGTAAAAGTTACCATGCCATAAATCGTCAGTGGTTTTGTGATCGCCATTTTCAGGGTGGAAGAAAAACCGCCTATATAAGCATTTCCTTTATTTTGCATGGCAAACACCTCGCTGTTTACTCCTTCGTAAATCACAGAACTCTGTCCATTATACAAAAAATGATCGGTAACAATGGCATCAAAAAGGCGGGTATAGTACACCGTATTGTCAAACTGAATTCTCTTTCCCTGCCCAAATGCTACAGTCAGATCGGCTGTTACTGATTTCTCAGGAGCAATATCCTTATTCGGTACAATTAAGGTTCCGGGTACTGATTCGAAAAGCTTTCCTAAATCATCCACGTTTGGAACTCTGTAACCCGAAGCCAGATTGAAAGCCAATTTAGTGCTCTTAATATTTTTCATAATTCCGGCAGTACCGCTATACGTGAAGTTGCTCTGCTCGATGATGTCATACGGAAGGTGGAAAAAAGAATTATTGGCAATAGTGCTTTTTAAGGCAGAATAACCGGTACGCATACCCAAATTATAGAAAGTAGTTTCGTTTATTTTTTCATTATAAGTTGCAAAAATATCTGCTCTTAAGGTATGATTTATACCGTTTGGATAACGAGTATCTGTTGGTGTCACAATACCTGTGATGCGGTTTGAACTGGTAGCAGTCGAATTTAAATTATCATAAAAGAATTCGGCTCCGTAAAGAAAATCACCCTTGCCAAGTTTTCTTCTGAAATCGGCATTAACAGCAAATACATTTACTTTTTCGAGCTGAGTTTTAGTTTTGTTATCGTTAAATTTTCTTGAGATTCTGCTTTCTTCAATATTTTGATAGCTCACTCCAAGATTCATATCACTGTTGAACAAGGCCTTTTGTTTCGAAAATTTATAAGCCGAAAGAAATCTTTTTTGCGGACCATAATTCCAAACAGCATATTTCAGCCCCGAACCCGATGGGTCAGTAAGACGATCATATCTCGGCACGTCTGTAGAAGTCGAATACTGTAGATTTAGGCTGTGCTGCGTATTTTCATCCTGTTGAAAGATGATCTTTTGCATGACATTGTATTGCTTATATCCGGAAAACTTCTGAATGAGTGGATTCTTATTCTGCACCAAATAATCTACATTATTCGAAGTTTCAACATATTGAGGACGCTCGCCAAAAGATCCATTTTTTTCCTTAGGATTGCTTCCCATTCTCAAATCTCCATAACTATTATACGAGAAAGACGATAGAGAACTCCATCGTTTACCTGCAAAATTAAGATCAAAATATTGTGTTAATCCTTTATTGGCACTGTTGTATCTTGACATTAAATTTCCTGAAAACACCTTGTTATTCGTTTGGGTAAGAAACATGGGGTTTTTGGTTCTCATATTAATAACACCACCCAACGCGTCGCTTCCAAAAATAGTAGATGCGGGTCCAAAAAGAAGATCAATCTGTTCCAGCGAGTTTTCGTCAACAGTAATTATATTCTGTAAATGTCCCGCTCTGTAAATAAGGTTGTTCATTCTGATTCCATCCACGAGAAGCAGAATTTTATTGGCTTCAAACCCTCTTAACACGGGACTTCCTCCGCCTTGTTGCGATTTTTGAACAGCTACTATACCTGTGTTGGCTAGTAAATCGGCAGTATTTTGGCTTTTTTGAAACTCTATTTCCTTTTTCGAAATGTGTTTCATATCCTGAGTGGACCTCGAGTAGCGTTCTGTAATTAGATGTATTTCATTTAATTTCTTTGGCTCGGTAGTGTCGGTAATTTGTTGTGAATAAGCTGTGATAGCAACAAAGAATGCTATTAAAAGGTGTGCTTTTTTCATTTTATTTGGGGTTTATAATAAATTGATTTGAAATTTCTCTTGAATAAAAAGGGTATAGATTATAGTATTGTAAAGCGTTAGGATTACACAACTTCTAAAAGCTATAAATGCTCATTATTCTTCTCTGCGTAACTTAAAATGATAAAGAACATTATCTCTTTTTCTTATACATAGAAGGCTTTTCTATAATAATTATTTTTTCACTATATACTTTCTCATCTAAATGAATAATTACAATGTAAGTTCCTGAAGATAATCCCTGAATGTTTACCTCTTTCTCAAATATAATATTGTTGATACTCTCGCTTTTTTGCTCTCTAATGACCCTGCCGTTTATATCCATTATGCTGTAGTAAAAACTCTTTCCGGCACAATCCGTAAATTTGATATTGAAATGTGTGGTGCATGGGTTTGGATATAAGATGTATTTAGATTTAGGTGCAGGAAAATCTTCAACGGAGAGATTCTCGCAAGTTCCTATCTTAGACCAAATGGATTTATCTTGATCCGGTTGTTTGTTTTTGTTAATTACCAAAGCCCTGTAAAGACTATTCTGGTAGATTACCTGGTCTCCAATTAAATAATCAGTTGAAGTATTCCATTCCATACTTTTGCAACTTTTGCTCACCATATTCAAACTTGTAAATGTATATTCGGCACCATTTTCAAAAACAGCGGTTGCGGTGAAATAATGGTCTCCCGAACTTAAATTAGTAAGGGTAAATGAATAAGGAAGTTTACTTATTGTAGAAATTACCGCCCCATTGTCTTTAATGATAATGGATGATACTACAGCATCAGGATCAGTCACCTTGAATTTGAACAAAACATCACTTCCATTATCTACTATCTGATCATTCTCAGAGGGAGAAATCATACTAATTATCGGGTTAGTTTTCACAACAATATTTACAGGAGTAGAGCTGGTCAGGTTTCCGGTATTGTCTGTGGCTTTTACCGTTATGGCATAAGTTCCCGTAGTCACATTTTCCCAATTGTATGTATAGGGACTGGTTGTTGAAGTCGATAATAAAGTTGCTCCGTTATAGAACTCTACTTTAGAAATTGTTCCGTCAGAATCGGTTGCTACGGCATTGATTGTAATGCTTGCAGGAGTAATGAATACAGTGTTGTTTGCAGGAGAAGTAACGCTTATTGTGGGAGCCTGATTATTATTAACGACTACGTTTACCGCAGCTGATGTTGCTGTTGCATTTGCATTATCATATGATTTTGCTGTTATCTGATAAGTTCCCGCAGTCACATTTTCCCAATTGTAGGTGTACGGACTGGTTGTTGAAGTCGATAATAAGGTTGCTCCGTTATAGAATTCTACTTTAGAAATTGTTCCGTCAGAATCAGTTGCTGCTGCATTGATTATAATGCTTGCAGGAGCAATGAATGCCGTATTATTAATCGGAGAAGTAACACTTACTGTAGGAGCCTGATTATTATTAACAACTACGTTTACCACAGCTGATGTTGCTGTTGCATTTGCATTATCATATGATTTTACCGTTATGGCATAAGTTCCAGAAGGTACATTTTCCCAATTGTATGTATACGGACTTGTTGTCGAAGACGATAATAAAGTTGCTCCGTTATAGAACTCTACTTTAGAAATTGTTCCGTCAGAATCGGTAGCTACAGCATTGATTGTAATGTTTGCAGGGGCAATAAATACAGTATTAGTTGCAGGAGAAGTAATGCTTGCCGAAGGAGCTTGATTGACAGGTGTATTTACCGTAATTGCAATTGCAGAAGAAGTAGTGCATGTACCTCTATCATCACAGGCTTTAGCGGTCAATGAGTACGCACCTGCGGAAACACTTGTTAAATTACAAGTGTAAGGAGTGGCGGTTGAAGTAGCGATTAAATTAGTTCCATTATAGAACTCTACTTTATTCACAATTCCATCTGTATCTGCAGCTGTAGCATTAATAGTAACAGAGGCAGGAGCAATGTAGTTACTATTATTCTTTGGAGTGGTAATACTTACTGTAGGCGGTTGGTTCACTCTGACTGAAACTGCAGAAGAAGTGGTAATAGTTCCATTATTATCGTAAGCTTTGGCAGTTAACGTGTACGTTCCGGCAGTTACACTGTTCCAGTTGAAAGTATACGGACTTGCATTAACGGTTCCTAATAGTGTAGGGCCATTATAGAATTCTACTTTGTCTATGCTTCCGTCAGTATCGTTAGCGGTGGCTGATATATCGAAGGTGGCCGGAGCGGCATAAATTGTATTGTCGGCCGGACTGCTAATATTCACTGTAGGCGGTTGGTTTACTTTGACCGAAACCGCAGAAGAAGTGGTAACAATTCCATTATTATCGTAAGCTTTGGCCGTTAAGGTGTATGTTCCGGCAGCTACACTGTTCCAATTAAAAGTATATGGACTTGCATTAGCAGTTCCCAATAGTGCAGGACCATTGTAGAATTCTACTTTGTCTATATTTCCGTCGGCATCGTTAGCTGTAGCTGATATAGCGAAAGTGGCTGGAGCAACATAAATTGCATTGTCGGCTGGAGCGGTAATGCTTACTGTTGGAGCAATATTATTGATGACCGTAAAGTTTACGGGAGCTGAAGAAACAACTGCCCCGGCAGGGTCATAAGTCTTTGCTGTCAGATTGTAAGTTCCGCCACTTATTCCTGTAAGGTTGTAATTGTATGGGCTGCTAGTGGAGGTACCAATTAAAGAAGCTCCTATATAGAATTCTATTTTGCTTACAGAACCATTTACATCAGCAGCAATATTAATTGCTGCCGGAGCAACATAAGTAGCAGCATTTGCCGGAGCAGTAATGTTTACCTTTGGCACAATGTTTAACCCGCAAAATTCAATTTCCGCTACGTTACAATATCCCCCTGCCGGAGATAAATAACGCACATATCTGAAAGCAGTTTCATTGGAAAGCGCAACCTCATTCCATTTTAGAACTGGAATAGAAGGGATGGTGTATAGATCGACTACCCCACTACTAAAATCAGCAATATTGCTCCCTTGGAATTTCCCTCCGTTCATTCTACTTTCTCTAGATGCCCTTGGATAGAAACGTATTGCTTTAACAACTTTTGCTGTTCCAAAATCTAATCCGGTATAACCGTTATTAGATGTACTGGCTTGAAAAGTTGTTCCTAGATCTCCGTCAAATGCTTTGTCATAGGTAGCATATGTGTAATAGGGAGGAGTGCCAAAAGGGCTGCCCGAAAGCGGAGAACAAGTGAAAGGAACATTAACAGTTATGGGTGAAGAGTCTGTAGTTCCACCATTATTATCATACGCCTTAGCTGTAAGCGTGTAAGTTCCTACAGGCACATCTGCCCAATGGTAACTGTATGGATTGGTTGTTGAAGTCCCTAACAAAGAGGGACCATTATAAAACTCGACTTTACTGATAGTACCATCAGCGTCAGAGGCTGTTGCATAAATCGTAATATTTGCAGGATTTGCAAAGACAGCATAATCGTCAGGTGAAATAATTGAAACTGTTGGGTTTTGATTTCCTACTACGACGGTAATAGGAGAGGAAACCACTACAGCATTTAGATTATCATAAGCTTTTGCAAGAAGTTGATAAGTACCGCTGGGAATTCCCGTCCAGTCAAACGAATAAGGACTTGACGTATCAATACCAAGCAAAGTCTCACCCTGATAAAATTCAACTTTACTTATCGATCCATCCATATCAGAAGCAGCTGCCGTAATATTTATATTCGCAGGAATAGCAGTATAAAGTTCATTATGGAGTGGTGCTGTAAGGTTTATGGTTGGAAGCTCATTATGAGTACAGAATTCAATTTCAGCCACATCACAATAACCGTCGACTGGTGATAAATACCTGTAATACCTGTAGGCTGTGCTGTTTGGTATACTAACGTCTTGCCAGGCATAATTTGGCTCGGTTGGGATGGTGTAGAGATCTACAAAACCAGCAGAAGAGGACGTATTGGAACCCTGAAATTTTCCATCTTTCATCCTTATTGCTTGCGATGACCTTGGATAATATCTGACATTTGTAACAACTTTTGCGGTTCCAAGATCTAATCCGGTATAACCTGAACTGGCTGATTTAGCACTAAAATTTGTATTTATATCTCCGTCAAATGCTTTATCATATTCACTGCCTGCTACATAAGGAGAAGTACCAAAGGGAGTCCCTGAAACTTTATTGCAAACAAAAGTCACCGTAACAGTCACTAAGGCAGAGCTTTTTTTATTTCCCAAATTATCATAAGCCACGGCAGTCAGATCGTAATTTCCAGGCAATACTCCATTCCACGAATAAACATATGGAGAGGACAGGCTTGTACCCAGTAAGGTAGTGCTATTATAGAATTCTACTTTGCTAATATTTCCTGAGCTTACGGAAGCTGTTGTCTGAAGATTGATAGTAGCAGGACTGCTAAATGTTGTATTGTTGGCAGGCGAAGTCATAGCCACCGTAATGTTACTCGGAGGAGGAACCAAATCACTTTGCCATGCGCCTCTTCCATAAAAATAAGCATTCAATATCCCTTTAGAGATACCATCATTGTAAATGTCCATATCTACTATTTCGGAAATTATAGGAAGGCCTGAAGAATAATTTATCCAGGATGATTTAGTGTTGTCCTTATAATATACGCCCAAGGGATAAGAAGCATAGACAGCCTCATTGGTACTTTTATAATCAGCTACCACTTTTAACACTTTTGCTGCAGGAAATCCTTTTGTGGTGGTCCATGTTGTTCCTTTATCTGCAGAGCGATAGATCGTATTTCCAAGTCCTAAGTATACAACATCTGAATTAGGTATGGGAGCTACAGAACCATTAGTGGATTGAACAGGGAGAGTTATCTGAACAAAAGAGGCAGCAGTCATCGCATTGTCAGATCGATATAATGCAGGTGAATCTGTAAATACATACAAGCGATCGGCATTACTAGGATCTACCTGGAGGTCTTTGACTTTACCAGATGGTATGGTGTAAATAAGTGTCCAGGAAGGAGAAGCTGAAGTTAGGTTAATGCAACGATAAATTTTTCCGGCATTAGCGTGGTAAGCAATGTCGGCATTTACGGCAGTGAAAGTAAATTTTCCGCCCGATGGAGTTTCCGGCAGATTCAAGTTTATGTCAGAATCCGAAGGATATATGTGTCTACTTCCGTCTGATTCAGAGTAAAAATTACCGGAATAATCAAACCACATAAACGGACCAAAGTCACCTCCCCTGTTATTATAAAAGGTACTGTTATTATAATAAATTCCGCCATTATCTTGTGTGCCTATATATAATAGATTTCGATTTGTTTTGGAAATGGCACCATGATAAATTTCGGTGGCTGCGATACCGTCAGACTTTGGAGTCCACTCTCCTGTTCCATTAGCGGTGTTGCTCCAGACTCCGCCATCGTTGGCATTCCAGAGCTGACCGCTAACATAAGGATCAAATACAATATGATGTTGGTCGGTATGAAGGTCGGATGACCAGGATTTTTGTTGCTGCACCCAGGTAACACCTGCATCTGTAGAACGCCATATCAAATGAGCACATACATATAGCTCATTTGAATTAGCAGGGTTGACTTCAAAATCAAAATTATAATCTCCCTGACCACCTCCCCCGGATGCCGAATATGCGGCAAGACACTCCTTAGTCGAACGCATGTTGGTAAAGGTACTTCCTCCATCTGTTGATTTATAAATTTCTCCTATCGTATTAGCACCAACATTAGCAACATAAACAACATTTGGATCGGCTTCACAAACGGATACTCTTGTTCCGTTAGCTCCGAATACAAAGGCTGGAGAAGTGATTTCAGTCCAGCTGTTTCCAGCATCTAGTGAACGATAAAAATTTTTAGAAGCCGTTGCATAAATTACCTGACCATTGGTGCCTGGTTTGTAACACATATCCTGAACTTCAATACGGGGAACAGATTTTAAGCTCCAATTAGCACCCGCGTCTGTCGATTTATAGATACCGTTACTTGTAGCCGCAATGATAGTGTTGTGATCCGTAGGAAGAATAAGCAGGTGTATCACCAATCGATTGCCCATTCCGGAATTAGATACGGTCCAGGTGGTTCCTCCATTGATCGTTTTATAGACACCCAAACCATCATAAGAATTATTTGCATCACCTGTCCCCCAATAAATCACCTGATCATTGGTAGGATCTATGGCTATAGAGGAAGACGTTGTGTTAGCAACCTGATCGGTTCCTAATGAAGTCCAATGAAGACCTTTATCATTACTCTGATACAATCCCCCTGAAGCACTGGCAACATACATTTTGTTAGGATCTGAGGGGTGAAATTTAATCTGAATACAACGCCCAATACCTTGTATCTGATCAACGGTCTTCTTTGGAAAGGATATAGGTCCAATATTTTTCCAATTGGGAGTTTGGGCACTTGTACCGTTAAAGAAAAGAGAGCATACAAGTAAGACTGCAATACGTAAATTTGTTTGCATGGGTTATTTTAAGATTATTGGGGGATTATTTTTTCGTTTTTTTGTCTGCTTTGTAGTTCTTGCCGGACCATCTCTTGAATTTCATCCCGAGTCATTACGCTTCCGTCAGATTTTACGAAACCTTCGCTTTTGATTCTCCAAAAATTAAATTTCTTAAAATCTTCAGCATGCTGAAGCGATTCTTTTTTTAATGTTTTATTACTTTTAAAGAGTCTGGAAATAAAGGATCTTTCTTCTAATTCTTCTAAAGCTTCTTCTTCTCCCTCCATCAATTCTAACGGATTGGGTTTTCCTTTCCAAAATTCCTTAAAAGCAACATTGGTTTCATTGAAATTCGCATTGGGATCATTCATCATTTCTTTCCATTTCGGACTTTTGCTAAATTCTTTCAATTTTTCCTTCCCAATTTGTGATTGTGCAATTGACAGTTGCAGAAAGAACAACAATGGGAGCAATATAATAGTAGGTTTTTTCATTTTATAATAGGTTTGAGATTGATGATCTGTTTGCAGATTCATTGTTTAAATAACCAGAATAACCAAACTGTTGGGCGTAATTCAATTATTTGATTTTTACTATTGCTTATAGGTCTATTGAAGATGGATTTATTATATCCTATCAATTGTTAATGCTTTAATTTTTGCTAAAACGCTGTTTTAAATGTTTGGAGAAACACAAAAACAATTTTCGTTTTCTTTTAGTGAACTGACTTTACTCAATCAGATTAGGAGCTTGTTGCTTGTTAATTTCTTTAAATAAAGGAATTCTCATGGTCAACAGGTATAAGTTCAGCGGTTAAATTCAAGTCAATTGTCTTTCAATCAGGTGTTTTGCTTTCTGAGAGCTCTGATTTAAAATGTGGTTTAAAACCTGCTTTGATCTAAAATAGACTCAAATTTTGTTTTATTATGGGGCAAAAGTATAGCTTTAGCCTTGTTTTAATTTGGCTATTGTAACAACTGCCATTTGTATGTAATGATTGGTTATTTCGTGTTAATATTTGGTTTTTTGAACACAAAAAAGTTGGTAGTGTTTTAGAGTAGAGGTTTGTGCATAATGACAATGTAACTCATTAAAAAGAATATAATTTTTTGGGGTAGTTGACAGCGAATCGTTTTTTATGCTTTAAGTCGTTTTGGAAAATTAAAAATGATATTAAAAGACAATAATTTTGAATTATTCAGATGGATTTTTGTTCGCTGAGATGATAAAGTTGGATTTAATATTGAAATTGAAATTTAGATTTGTAGGAAAAGAATCTAAGGAGCAGAAATATACGTATGTAGTAATGAGGGGATTACTGTTTTAAAGGGTTATTCTTACGTTAAAAATGCTATATCGTTTTTGTTTTTCTTTTTTTGGTTTAAATCTTGTGTTTCTGCAAAAAACTTATACATTTGCCAAATAATTCGTTGTAAGCCCCTGTTTTTGTGCGAATTATATGAAATTAGCTAAATTTAACAACCTACCTTGCTGTATTGCAGCATGTTAAAATTATGAAGATAATCAAGACTGTTTTTTTTACAATTTGCCTGACTTTGATAAGTGGGTTTAGTGCTTTGGCACAATCCATACCACCACCACCAGATGATCCGGATGATCCTGACATAGTTCCAATAGACGATCACTTAGTTTTTTTAGCAATAGTGGCTATTGTTTTAGGAATTACAATTATATACCGAAATAAAATGAAAAAAGCTTCAATGTAAATTGAAGCTTTTTTTTATGTGCGGTTTTAAGGACTACTTGTTTATAGCATAAAGTCTTGAAATGTATTTGCCAACAACATCAAATTCTAGATTAATTTTGGTTCCAACTTTGAAATTTTTAAAATTGGTATTCTCAAAAGTATACGGTATAATGGAAACGCTAAATTCGTTTGTTTTAGAGTTTACAACCGTCAGACTTACTCCGTTAACCGTAATAGAACCTTTTTCGATAGTAATATTGCTGAGGTTTTTGTCGTATTCAAAAGTATAATTCCAGCTTCCGTGCGCTTCTTCAATTTTAATACAGGTTCCAGTTTGGTCGACGTGTCCTTGCACAATGTGTCCGTCCAGACGGTCGCCAAGCTTCATTCCTCTTTCCAGATTTACAATATCGCCTTCTTTCCATTCGCCGATATTTGTTTTTAAAATGGTCTCATCTATAGCGGTTACCGTATAAAATGAATCTTTTATGGCTACCACTGTCAGGCAGATTCCGTTGTGGGAAACGCTTTGATCAATTTTTAATTCATTTGTAATAGATGAGTCAACTGTGATGTGAAGATTGTTTTGATCTTTTTTTATTTCGTGAATCCTTCCTAGGGTTTCTATAATTCCTGTGAACATTGTTGTTTTATTTTACTAAATTTGCACATCAAAATTAGTAATAAATAACCTGAGCTCATGAATAAAAAAGCAGAAAATATAATTGTTGGAATTTCAATTGGAGATTTAAACGGTATTGGAAGCGAAGTTATATTGAAAACATTCGAAGATTCTCGTATGTTGGAGATGTGTACGCCAGTTATTTTTGCAAACGCCAAAATACTTTCTTTTGTTAAAAAGAGCTTTACATCTTCAGTTCAGTTTCATGGTGTGGATAAGTTAGAGCAGATTTTGCCTGGAAAAGTCAATGTTTTTAACCTTTGGAAAGAAGGAGTTGATATCAATCTGGGTAAAAATGATGAAAAAATTGGTCAATATGCGATTAAATCATTTGTTGCGGCTACCAAAGCATTAAAAGAAGGTTTGATAGATGTTCTGGTAACAGCGCCAATCAATAAATACAACATTCAGTCGGAAGATTTTAAATTTCCGGGACATACCGATTATTTAGATCAGGAGTTAGATGGAAATGCCTTAATGATGATGGTTCAGGATAATTTGAGGGTAGGTTTGCTAACGGATCACGTACCGTTGAGTGAAGTTTCTTCGCATTTGACCGAAGAGCTGATCACCAGAAAGATTGAAACGATCCGAAAATCTCTGATTCAGGATTTTAGTATAGTGAAGCCAAAAATAGCTGTTTTAGGATTGAATCCGCATAGTGGTGATGGAGGAGTGATTGGTAAAGAAGAGGATTTGATTTTGAAGCCAACCCTGAAGAAAATTTTTGAAAAAGGAACGATGGTTTTTGGTCCGTTTTCGGCAGATGGTTTTTTTGGAAGCGGTCAGTATGAAAAGTATGATGCGATTGTAGCTACTTATCACGATCAGGGATTGATTCCGTTTAAAACATTATCATTTGGAAAAGGAGTGAATTATACAGCGGGTTTAAACAAGGTGAGAACCTCGCCAGACCACGGTACGGCTTATGATATTGCCGGAAAGGACATGGCTGATTTTAACTCGTTTAAAGAAGCGGTATATCTCGGAATAGATATTTTTCGCTCGCGTAATCAGTATGAGGAGATTACTGAAAAACCACTCAAAATAAAAGAAAAACAGTTATAAACAAAAAAAGGTGAATAAGATTATTAGTTTTATAATAATTTTATATCTTTGCACCCCAATTCAGGTATCTGAGTTTTAGATACGGATTGGTCAAATTGATGTTGAAATGAGCAAAACAAAAGATTTTTTAATTCCTTTCGTAGGATTAAAACTAGGAAAACACCATTTTGAGTATCAAATAAGTAACACGTTCTTTGCGAACTTTGATTACGACGAATTTCAAAGTTCGGATATCAAAGTAGGTTTAGTTTTAGATAAGAAGAGCAACATGTTAGAGTTGGAATTCAAACACAAAGGAACTGTAAATGTACCTTGTGATCTGACAAGCGAAGATTTTGATTTGCCTTTAAAAGGTAAAATGAAATTAATTGTTCGTTTTGGAGAGGAGTTTAATAACGATAACGAAGAGCTTTTAATCTTACCGCACGGAGAGCATGAAATAGATGTAGCACAATACATTTATGAAATGATTGCACTGTCGGTGCCGCTAAAACGAGTTCATCCAGGAGTGAAAGACGGAAGTTTACAAACTGACGCTTTAAAGAAACTGAATGAGCTAACGGTCAAAGAAGAGAAAAAAGAGAGTAAACAAGAAGAAGATATTGACCCGCGTTGGGACAAATTAAAGCAACTATTAACGGATAAATAATATAGTAAAATGGCACATCCTAAGAGAAAAATCTCGAAAACAAGAAGAGATAAGAGAAGAACACATTATAAAGCTACTGTAGCTCAAATCGCTACATGTCCTATTACTGGAGAAGCACATTTATACCACAGAGCTTACTGGCATGAAGGTAAAATGTATTACAGAGGGCAAGTTGTTATCGATAAATCTGTAGCGGTTGCTTAATACGTTTTTGTAAATGATACTGGAACTCTCACATAGTGAGAGTTTTTTTTGTTGGTTATAATTTTCTTTTTTTAAGAAAATTTCTACAAATTAATTTCGTTTTTTTTTGTAATTTTCAAGTCTTTTAAAAATTTTTCAAATACACTGTATTTGAAACGAAATAATAGAATATAATGAATACAATCACAGCCGCAATTACCGCTGTTGGAGCTTACGTTCCCGACTTTGTACTTTCGAACAAGGTATTGGAAACGATGGTCGAAACTAATGACGAATGGATTACTACTCGTACCGGAATTAAAGAGAGAAGAATTTTAAAAGATGCTGATAAAGGAACATCGTTTCTTGCCATAAAAGCAGCACAGGATTTAATAGCAAAAGCTAATATTGATCCGTTAGAGATTGATATGATCATAATGGCAACAGCTACGGCAGATATGCCGGTAGCCTCTACAGGGGTTTATGTTGCAACAGAAATTGGAGCTACCAATGCATTTGCTTACGATTTGCAGGCGGCATGTTCAAGTTTCTTGTACGGAATGTCAACTGCTGCAGCTTATGTGCAGTCAGGAAGATACAAAAAAGTGCTTTTAATTGGTGCCGATAAAATGTCATCAATTGTAGATTACACAGACAGAGCAACTTGTATTATTTTTGGTGACGGAGCGGGAGCCGTTTTATTCGAACCCAATTATGAAGGTCTTGGTTTACAGGACGAATACTTACGAAGCGACGGTGTAGGACGCGATTTTCTTAAAATTTCTGCAGGAGGTTCTCTAACTCCAACTACAGCAGAGACCGTAAAAAACAAACAACACAATATTATTCAGGACGGAAAAACCGTTTTTAAATATGCTGTAACCAATATGGCTGATGCAAGTGAATTGATTCTGCAAAGAAACAATCTTACGAATCAGGATGTAAACTGGTTAGTGCCACATCAGGCAAACAAGCGTATCATTGATGCTACTGCAAGCAGAATGAATCTTGAAGAGTCAAAAGTACTGATGAACATTGAAAGATATGGTAATACCACTTCAGCTACATTGCCATTAGTATTAAGCGACTTTGAACACTTGCTTAAAAAAGGAGATAATATTATTTTTGCTGCGTTTGGTGGAGGATTCACTTGGGGATCTATTTACTTAAAATGGGCATACGATAAAAAATAAATCAAAACTAAAAACGAATCATTATGGATTTAAAAGAAATTCAAAACCTAATCAAATTTGTAGCAAATTCGGGAGTTGCAGAAGTAAAGTTAGAAATGGATGATGTAAAAATCACCATCAGAACAACTTTAGAAACAAATGTAACTGAAGCTACTTATGTACAGCAATTACCAGCTCAGGCTGCATTGCCACAGGCAGTTGCTCCTCAACAAACAGCTCCGGTAGTTGTAAATGTAAATGCAGAGGCGCCTGCTGCTGTTGAAGATTCTAAATTCATTACTATTAAATCTCCAATTATTGGAACTTTTTACAGAAAACCATCTCCAGACAAACCAGTATTTACTGAAGTTGGAAGCACTATCGCTAAAGGTGATGTTCTTTGTGTAATTGAAGCAATGAAATTATTCAACGAAATCGAATCAGAAGTTTCAGGTAAAATTGTAAAAATTCTTGTTGACGATATGTCTCCTGTTGAATTTGACCAACCTTTATTCTTAGTTGATCCATCATAATTTTTAAAAATTCCAATAGACAAATCACAAAATCCAATTATTGGAATTTGAAGATTGGAATTTGTAATTTTTAATATAAATAAGATGTTTAAAAAAATATTAATTGCAAATAGAGGAGAAATTGCACTTCGTGTAATTCGTACATGTAAAGAAATGGGAATCAAAACTGTAGCAGTTTACTCTACAGCCGATGCAGAAAGTTTACATGTTAAGTTTGCTGATGAAGCGGTTTGTATTGGGCCCCCTCCAAGTAACTTATCGTATTTGAAAATGTCAAATATTATTGCTGCTGCCGAAATTACTAACGCAGACGCAATACATCCAGGATATGGATTTCTTTCTGAGAATGCTAAATTCTCAAAAATTTGTCAGGAGCACGGAATCAAATTTATTGGTGCAGCACCTGAGATGATCGATAGAATGGGAGATAAAGCTTCTGCTAAAGCGACAATGAAAGCTGCAGGAGTTCCATGTGTACCAGGTTCTGACGGATTATTAGAATCTTTCGAACAAACACAAAAATTAGCTAAAGAATTTGGTTACCCGGTAATGCTTAAGGCTACTGCCGGAGGTGGTGGAAAAGGAATGCGTGCGGTATGGAAAGAAGATGAATTGTTGAAAGCATGGGAAAGTGCACGTCAGGAAGCTGCTGCTGCATTTGGAAATGACGGAATGTACATGGAGAAACTTATCGAAGAGCCACGTCATATCGAAATTCAGGTAGTTGGAGATTCATACGGAAAAGCATGTCACCTTTCTGAAAGAGATTGTTCAGTACAACGTCGTCACCAAAAATTAACTGAAGAAACACCTTCGCCATTTATGACCGACGAGTTGCGTGCAGCAATGGGAGAAGCAGCTGTAAAAGCGGCTGAATTCATTAAGTACGAAGGAGCCGGAACTGTAGAGTTTTTAGTGGACAAGCACAGAAACTTCTATTTCATGGAAATGAATACCCGTATTCAGGTAGAGCACCCAATTACGGAACAGGTAATTGATTACGATTTAATTCGTGAGCAAATTATGGTAGCAGCCGGAATTCCAATTTCAGGAAAAAACTATTTGCCACAATTACACGCTATCGAATGCCGTATTAATGCTGAAGATCCTTATAACGATTTTCGCCCTTCACCAGGAAAGATTACTACGCTTCATATGCCAGGAGGACACGGAGTACGTTTAGATACTCACGTATATTCTGGTTACAGCATCCCTCCAAACTACGATTCGATGATTGCTAAGTTAATTACAACTGCGCAGTCAAGAGAAGAAGCTATTAGCAAAATGCGAAGAGCTTTGGATGAATTTGTTATTGAAGGTATCAAAACTACAATACCATTCCACAGACAATTAATGGATGACCCAAGATATATTGCAGGAGATTATACTACTGCTTTTATGGATACATTTAAAATGAAACCTATAGAGGAATAAAAGGAAAGGCTGTCGATTACGACGGCCTTTTTTGTTTTACCACATGGTAAACCCGATAGGTTTGAAGAGCTTATCGGGTTTGCTTTTTAATGAAGTAAACACTTTTGGTGTGTATTTTTTATACATGTTTTGCCCGGGTTACACACTTTTTGTAAAGCTGAAATTCTGGCACATATGACTTAATCCCTTTAAAAATAAGGATTTAAGTAATTGTAGATACAACGTTTTCGTTACGGCATAATAATTTCATTATCTAAAACGTAAACAACTATTAATAATTTAAAATATACACATTATGAAAAATTTATTTTTATCAGCCGCAATTGTTTTAGGAGGTTTAACATCATTTGCATCAAATGCTCCAATGGCAAGTACTATCGTTAAAACGGTTTCTCTTTCAGACGAATATACAGAAATCAAATTAGAAGAATTGCCTGCTCCAATTACAGAAGCTTTGAAAAAAGCATACCCAAGTGCAGTAGTTACAAAAGCGTATAAAAACGAGAAATCAGAGTACAAACTAGACGTTACAGTAGGAGAAAAGGTAGGTAACCTTTTTGCTAATGCAGACGGGACCTGGATCAAAAAATAATCTAAAACAGTTCTTATGTTTATTCAAATTAAGAACATCAAAATAAAATTAAGAGTACTAAAATATACACACTATGAAAAATTTATTTCTATCAGCCGCAATCGTTTTGGGAGGTTTAACATCATTTGCTTCAACTTCTCCAATATCAAATACAATCGTAAAAGCAGTATCTCTTCAGGAAGAATACACTGAAATTAAAGTGGAAGAAGTTCCTGCAGCTGTAACTGCTGCTCTTAAAAAAGCGTATCCGGATGCCCTGCTTTCAAAAGCATACAAAAACGAAAAGTCAGAGTATAAACTTGAGGTTACAGTAGGTGACAAAGTAGGGGCTCTATATGCAAATGCAGATGGAACCTGGATCAAAAAATAAGTAATAAAGAACTATAAAAAAGGAACATTATGAAAAAGTTAATCTTATCGGCAGCTATCTTATTAGGTGGTTTGTCAATGCAGGCAGGAAATGTAACTCCGACAAGTTCAATGGTACAAACTGTAAGCGTTCAGGACGAATATAAAGAAGTTGATGCAGTTCCGGCTGCAATTAAAACAGCATTAGACAATGCTTATCCTGGTGTAAAACTGGATAAAGCCTATGTAAACGCGAAGAAAGAGTATAAAATAGAAATAACCGTTAGAGGTGAAAAATCTATAGTTTATACAGATGCTTCCGGAAACATTCTTAAAAAATAACTGTTAGTAACCCATAAAAACCATTTATAATGAAAAAGTTAATCTTATCAGCAGCAATTGTTCTGGGAGGTTTGTCTGTTCAGGCAGCAAGTCCGGTAGTATCAACATCAGCTATTCAATCTGTAATTGTTCAGGATGAATACAAAGAAATCGGTACAGACGCTGTTCCCGCAGCAGTAAAATCAACAATTGAAAAATCTTTTCCGAATACGAAACTTGAAAAAGCGTATAAAAACGAAAAAGATGAGTACAAATTGGAAATCTCAACCGGAGATAAAAAGTATACTGTATTTACAGATGCTTCGGGGAACATCCTTAAAAAATAATTACCTAATTTTATCAGCTAATACGAATTAAAAAAAAGCAAATACTTATGAAAAAATTAATTTTATCAGCTGTCATCATTTTAGGAGGTTTATTAACGAACGCAGAAGCGACTACATTAAAGAAATCGGTTTTGATCGTCGTTAAATTTCAGGACAATTTTAAGGAAATTAAAGCGGAGGCACTTCCTGCTGAAGTTAAAGCTACTTTAGAAAAATCTTTTCCTGGTTCAAAGCTTGTAAAGGCTTATGTGAACTCGAAAAAGCAATACAAATTAGAACTTAATTCCGGGGTCGATCAGGACAAACATTTTGTTTTCACAGATGACAAAGGAGTCATTGCCCCGAAATACTAAAAAAAGAATAATATGAAAAAATTAATCTTATCGGCAGCAATAGTTTTAGGAAGTATGTCAATTTATGCTTATAAAATAACTACTCCGAAATTGGAAGAAGTAACTGTTTCTGTTCAGACAGAATATACAGAAGTTAGTGCAGATGCCGTACCTGCTGCTGTAAAAACAGCATTGCAAACCGCTTATCCGGGTGCTAAACTTGTAAAAGCAGCCGTAAACGAGAAAAAAGAATACAAACTTGAGATATCAGTTGGTGACCAAAAGGCTACTGTTTTTTCAGATGTCAATGGCAACTGGTTGAAGATATAATTAGGTGAATTTAGATTTATGTTTTTGGTGAAAAAGAGATTGCAGAGATGCAATCTCTTTTTTTTTACATAATTTTATGAAAAGACAATTTTATTAGTATTATTTTAGCAAAAAAGTCCTCAAACGCAAATGCCAAAGATATTACTGATAGAAGATGATATTTCGTTCTGCAAATTATTAGAAAAATTTCTAATCAAAAAAGCATACGATGTAACCATTGCTTTTTCGGCTGCCGAAGCCAGAATTGCGATCAAAAAAGAATCTTTCGATTTGATTTTAACAGATCTTCGTTTGCCTGATTCTGACGGTATTGGACTAATGTCGGAAATCAAGACGGAGTATCCTCAAGTTCCTGTAATCTTAATGACAGGCTATTCGGATGTTAATACCGCGGTTAAAGCCATAAAAAATGGCGCAGCCGATTATATTTCAAAACCCTTTAATCCCGATGAAGTTTTATTGGTGATTACAAATGCTTTAAAGACTTCGGAAACCGAAACAGAAGAAGCTCCTGTGAAGGAAAAAAAAGCGGTTAAAAAACAAACCACAGCTGAAAACGAATTTGTAAAAGGAATTTCTGTCGCTTCTAAAAAATTGCTGGATCATATTCAATTGGTAAGTCCAACAGATATGTCGGTTTTAATTATTGGAGAAAGCGGAACCGGGAAAGAAATTATTGCTAAAAGTATTCATCAGCAAAGTTTAAGAAAAAACAACAATTTTATTGCGGTTGATTGCGGAGCTATTCCAAAAGAACTGGCGGCAAGTGAATTTTTCGGGCATTTAAAAGGATCTTTTACCGGAGCAATCAGCGACAAAATGGGGTATTTTGAAGCGGCCAATGGCGGAACTCTTTTTTTGGATGAAATAGGAAACCTGTCTTATGAAAACCAAATTCAATTGTTGCGTGCGCTTCAGGAACGAAAAATTAAACCTGTTGGTAGTAATAAAGAAATAAACGTCGATATACGCATCATTACTGCTACAAACGAAGATTTACGCGAGGCAGTAAAAAACGGTGATTTTAGAGAAGATTTATACCATAGAATCAACGAGTTTTCGATATTGTCGCCTTCTTTAAAAGAGAGAGACGAAGATTTGATGGTTTTTGCCGATTATTTCCTGGAAAAAGCCAATCAACAGCTGAACAAAGAGGTTATCGGGTTTTCACCGGAAGTGGTTGCTATTTTTCAAAATTACAACTGGCCGGGAAATTTACGGGAATTACAAAATTGTGTCAAACGTTCGACGTTGCTGTCTAAAGGCGAGTTTATCGAAAGTGATGTGCTGCCCGCAGAGTTTTTTCAGATACAGAAAGAGTCGGGTTCCGGCGGGAGCTTTTCGTTGTCTGATAATGAAAAAGAAGCCATTATTCAGGCGCTGTCAAAAGCACAGAATAATAAATCGGAAGCTGCCAAACTGCTTAAGATTACCAGAAAAACGCTTTATAATAAATTGAAGCACTACAATATCGATTAAACTACTTCCTCACGCAAGGCATCAAAAAGCACTGTTGTTTTTGATTTCAACGTACTAAAAATGGCTGCTGCCTCCGGAAGGTCAAGAGTCTTGCTTTCCAGAACCCTCAAAATATCCCCAATTTCACGTGTTTGAATTTGTTTGAACATAGGAGCCATTCGGTGTGCAATCGAGTTAATCTCGGCCGTGTTTTTTTCTTCAACAGCAATTTCTAAAGCATTCAGATTTTGAGAACTGTTTTCGATAAACGATTTCAGAATTTCTTTTAGCGCTTCCTCATCATTGCCTAAAAACTCTTTCAGCGTATCAAGAGTATACAATTCTGAAGTAACAGTTTCTTCCTTCTCATTAATATCAGCCGTTGGTAAGGTATCGTGTTCCAGAATACGATGAATCGTCTCCAACAGTATTTTTGGGGAATATGGTTTTTGAATTACTGTGGTAAAACCGGCTTCTGTGTAAACCGCAGCATCGAGATCGGTCCTTCCGGTTAAGGCAATTGCGGGTTGGTTTTTAAAAGTCGAATAACCGCTGTTTTTTAGTTTTTCCAGGAACATAAAACCGTCCATTTCGGGCATTTGTATGTCGGTGATGATAAAATCGAAAGGAGTGTTTTCAATGGCTTCTAAAGCTTTTTCGGCGCTGTTAAAAGAGAAAACCTCGTGTTTTTCCTGTCTTAAAACGCCACTCGTTAAATTCAGAAGATTAATGTCGTCGTCAAGAACAATAAACGTCTGTTTTTGAGTGTTGTTCATCATAACAGGCTTTTTCTCTTCAACAGGGATGTTTTGGCTATGGTCAAACAATAAAGGCAACTGAATTTGAAATGTGCTCCCTTTTCCAAAAGTGCTTTCAAGGCGCAGGTTTCCACCCAAAATTGAAATTATTTTCTGGCAGATGGATAATCCTAAACCGGTTCCGCCATATTTTTTTTCTATATTTTCATTTGCCTGTGCAAATTCTTCAAAAACCAATTGCTGATTTCCTTTTTCGATTCCAATTCCTGAATCCTGAATGGAAACCACAAAGAAATCATTGTTTTCAGTAATATATGCACTGATTTTTATAAACCCTTCTTCGGTGAATTTATAAGCATTTCCAATAATATTACTTAAAATTTGCTTGAGTCTGAAAGGATCTCCAACGATACGTGTACCCAATTTGTCATCGACGTTAATAATAAGATCGATGTTTTTTTGCTTGTAGACGGTCTGAATGCTTTTGGCGACTTCATCAATTACTTCCGGCAACAGAAAAGGGACTTTTTCAATGGTAATTTTCCCGGCTTCGATTTGAGAAAAATCCAGTAAATCCTGAACCAGCTGCGTGATGTATTCCGAAGAATTTTTAATGTTTTTGATGAAATAAGACTGCTTGGTATTCACATCAGAATTTCCCAGGAGTTCTGAATAGCCCACAATCGTACTCAAAGGAGTTTTTAAATCGTGACTCACTGTCGAAATTAATTGCTCACGGCTTTTAAGCAGGTTCTTTGTTTTGAAATTCGCGATCTCGAGTTTCTTTTTGTAAACCTGTGATTTAGAGTAATCACTCACAATTAAAATAGAGAAAAACAAGGTCAGGACCAAGCCAATAATGGCAGAAGCGGTTACAATTTCATTTACTTTTTTAAGCGATTTTTCTTTTAAAGAGTTGTTTTTTATCGAGTTGATGATGATTTCTCTTTCGATAATTCGAAGTACTTTTCGAAGCTGATCTGAAATGGCGATCTCGTTCTTTAATAGTTTATTCTCTTCAAAATTCAGCGATTCTTTTTTCTTTTCGGCTTTCAGTTTTACATTGCTTAACAATTTTTTCGAATTGGCCAGAATTGAATCCGAGGCTTGTTTGCTTAAGGTGTTGGTACTGTCGTCAGGAATATTCTGATTGAGGTAATCTACATATTTCTGAAGTACATTTCGCTGGTAACTGCCTAACTGATTTGGATTTTTGTTGAAATCCTGAAGCTCTAATTTTCGGAGTTTAAACTCCATTTTAGTAATTTCATCAATCGCCGTATTGACCGAAACTTCATCGTCGGCTTTGTTTTTTATGGTTTTTAATTGTTTGATGTTTTTTGTCTTTTCCGACAATAGGTAGGTAACGCTGTCTAATAGTGTTTTTTGATATTGTGTGGTAACAATTTGTTTTAAGGTATCGATTCTGGATTTCAGAGAGTCCGTTTCGGTAAGGTAACTTTTGAAATCTTCCTCTGAATTCGTTTGAATGGTTTTTCTGGCCAAACTTTCGGTTTTGTACACGTTCGAAAATAATTTGCTTACTTTAAGGATCTTGGTTTTTTCAAAAGCAATTTTATTTTCGAGTTTGTTGTACACCACATTTTCAGCATACAGGAACCATCCTACGGTAACAACTAATCCCAGTAAAGCAATATAACTGAAGAGTACTTTTATCGGCATGTAACTTTTTTTACTCTCCATCTGGTAGTGTTATAAGTTTTAGGAAGTTTATTGGGGAATCAACCGCAATTTATCTAAAATTTCGGTTTTAGAAATATAAAATAATGCTAATATTTTATATAATTAAAAGATTTTAAAAACAAAATAGCCGCAGATTGTAGTACCTGCGGCTATTTTTTATTTTAAGTATTTCGATTTAAAGTGTCTCGTTCAGCCATTTGAAAAATTCGCCTTGCCAAACCTGAGCATTTTGTGGATGTAAAACCCAGTGATTTTCATCAGGGAAATACACAAATCTACTTTTGATTCCTCTTAACTGAGCAGCCTGAAAAGCTTCTTGTCCTTGTCCGATTGGCACACGGAAATCTTTCCCGCCCTGGAAAATTAAAATAGGTCTGTTCCAGTTTTGTACCATAGTTGCAGGGTTAAAAACAGTATATGATTTTTGAGCTGCAGCATTGTCTTTCTCCCAGTAAGGACCACCAAAATCCCAGTTGTTAAAGAAAACCTCTTCGGTAGTTCCTAACATACTTACGGTATTGAAAACACCATCATGAGCGATAAAAGTTTTGAAACGGTTTTTGTGAATTCCGGCCAAATAGAATACAGAATATCCTCCGTAGCTTGCTCCCACACAACCTAAGCGGGATTTGTCAACATAACTTTCTTTAGCAACATCGTCGATTGCTGACAGGTAATCGTCCATAACCTGTCCGCCCCAGTCTTTACTGATTTGCTCGTTCCATTCAACACCATGACCCGGCATTCCGCGACGGTTTGGCGCTACAACCACATAACCTTTTGCAGCCATTAATGAAAAATTCCAACGGAAAGAATACGATTGTGTCAGGGCACTTTGAGGTCCTCCCTGGCAGAATAATAAAGTTGGGTATTTTTTTGTAGCATCAAAATTTGGAGGTAAAATTACCCAAACCAACATTTTTTTACCGTCTGTAGTGGTCACATAACGCTTCTCAGTTTTACTAAGTGCTAATGTTTTGTAAGTTTCTGTGTTTACATTTGAAATTTGTTTCCAGGTATTTTTCTTTAAGTTAAAAGAATAAATTTCCGGAGCATGATTCATATCGTTTCGGGTTACGATGATATCGTCACCTGCAAAACCTACTAAATCATTCACATCAAAATCACCATTTGTCAATTGACGAACCTGAATCGCAATTTTGGTCAATCCTGGAAAGTTAACAGAGAAAAGCTGTTTTGTACCGTCAACCGGAGCTACAAAAAATACGGTTTTACCGTCTTTACTCCAGATGAAATTGTCAACAGTTCCGTCCCAGTTTGCTGTAAGGTTTGTTTTGATTCCTTTAAATTCAACAATAAGGTCATTTTTATCGGCTTCGTAACCGTCACGTTTCATTTGCAGCCAGGTTAAATTTCCTGTTGGAGAAAACTGTGGCGCTGTATCGTAACCTAAATTACCTTCGGTTCTGTTTATCGTTTTCTGAGTCTCTAAATTGTACTCGTAAATATCGGTATTCGTAGAAATCGCATATTGAGTTCCTGCTTTTTTCTTGCATACATACAAAATGCTTTTTCCGTCAGGAGACCAGATGTAATCTTCGTCACCACCAAAAGGTTTTTGCGGAGAATCAAAATTTTCACCTTTCAGGATGTCGATTCCAGTTGCACCTTCTTTGTTTTCTTTGTAAAAAACGTGGTTGAATTTACCTTCATTCCAGGTATCCCAATGACGATAATCCAATCCGTCATAAATTTGAGCGTCTGATTTGTCCAGTTTCGGATAAAAATCTTTCCCTAAAACTTTTTCGAGTTTTACCTCTTCGTTGTACACTAAAAATTTTCCGTCAGGCGAAACGTTTTTGTCAGCCAAAACTTCTTTAGTGTCTTTAATTTCGGTGGCATTTCCACCATTTACAGGAATGATGTAAAATTTAGAAGACGATTTGTTCTCTTCAATGGATGGGGTCGAAACCTTAAAAACAACATTTTTCGCGTCTTTCGAAAGTCCAAGTGCACTCACTCGTCCTAATTTCCATAACAATTCCGGAGACATTACCTGCTGTCCGATAGCGTTTAAACTCATCATTATTAAGGTTGTAAATAATACTTTTTTCATAAATAAAATTCTAATTTTCGTGGGACTAAAAATACAACAATTAAATTCCAAATTAGCTAAATTCCAAATTCCAAAAATTGTTAAATTTTATCAAGCTGAATTTCAAAATTTGGATTGAATTTTTTTTCGCCACGAATTCACGAATTGTTTTTGCTAATCTTTGAGGATTCGTGGCGAGAAAAACTTTAGTGTGTTTTGGATTTTGGGATTTGGAATTTCATAAATAGAAATTTCTATCTTAAATTTATTTCCTAAATTGGGATTTGGATTTTAACTAATTGGAATTTATTATTTTATGATGGAACTAAGTTATTGGGAGCTTAAAAATTGGTTTACAAATGTTGATTATACTGTTGTAGGCAGTGGCATCGTAGGGCTGCATGCTGCATTACGCCTGCGCGAAAGGTTTCCGATAGCAAAAATTCTGGTATTGGAAAAAGGAATGTTGCCTCAGGGTGCAAGTACCAAAAATGCCGGTTTTGCCTGTTTTGGAAGTCTTTCCGAAATTATGGAAGATCTCAAAACACATTCAGAAGAAGAAGTGATTCAACTTGTTGAAAAACGATGGAAAGGTTTGCAATTGCTGCGAAAAAGACTGGGAGACGCCGCAATAGACTTTAAGCCTTATGGAGGATATGAGGTCTTTTTAAAAGAGGATGATCTTAATTTTGAATCCTGTATTTCGAGACTGTCTTTTGTCAATGAAATTTTAAAACCACTTTTTAAAGCCGATGTTTTTACCAAAGAAGCAAATCGCTTTGGGTTTGGAAATATTCAGAAAGATTTAATTTTTAACCCGTTTGAGGCGCAAATTGATACCGGAAATATGATGCAGGAGCTGTTGCGACAAGCAGTTTCTGAAAATATACTGATCTTAAACCAGCAAACTCTTACCGCTTATTCTGATTTGGGAAACCAGGTAGAACTCGTACTGGATAATTTTAGTTTTAAATCTAATAAAGTTCTTTTTGCAACCAACGGTTTTGCCAATAAGCTAACAAAAGGTGCTGTAAAGCCCGCCAGAGCACAGGTTTTAATTACTGAACCTATTGCAAACTTAGAAATCAAAGGGACTTTTCACCTGGATCGAGGGTATTATTACTTCAGAAATATCGGCGATCGGATTTTACTTGGAGGGGGACGAAATCTTGATTTTGAAACCGAAACTACCACAGAATTTGGCCAGACTAAAATTGTACAAAATAAATTGGAGGATTTACTTAAAAATGTAATTTTACCGAATCAGGATTTCCAGATAGCCCATCGTTGGAGCGGGATCATGGGAATCGGAAATAGTAAAAATCCTGTTGTTACTCAATTGTCTGAAAACGTGTTTTGTGGCGTTCGATTAGGCGGTATGGGAGTAGCAATTGGGAGTTTAATAGGAACAGAATTAGCAGACTTAATATAATTTTAAAAGAATTTAATTCAAAATACCACAACCCCAAAAAATAGATAATACATGCAAAAAACTACTCTAGTTGTTCTTTTTTCTTTTTTTACCTTTCTTTTTACACATGCCACTAATAAAACTAAACCTATTGTAGCCGATCCGGTTTTTGATGTAACCGTTTCACTTATTGGTGAAGTTTTGGTTGAATATCATGCATATGATGTTTATAATACTTACGAATGGCAGTTCGAATATGGGCCTGCAGGTTTTAAGCCTGGGGAGGGGATCACTAAGACTTTTTCAGGTATAAACTTTTATCGATTTACATTAGATCCATTAAGAAAATATGATTTTAGAGTCAGAGAGAGACGTTTGCAGGGGACAGTTTTTTTATGGGGAAACTGGTCAGACACAAAAACAGTACAGGGATCAAGTGATAAAGTCTTTTCCGTGGGTTATGCCACAAACTTTAATGATAAAAACACCACAAATTTAGAGTGGAGAGGTCTTATCTATAACAATAGCAGTAGTATAGCCACTGTATCTCTTACAACCTATAAGAATCATAGCGAAAATAATGCGGCAGGTTCTTCGATGATGATGGCTAGTTATAACTACGACGATAAAAGCCATATTGGTTTGATATCTCCAAGATTCAATGATTTGGCCACCGATCGAAAAATAAAATTCTGGGTAAACGGAAATTATAATTCGGATACAGAATTGTTGGTGGGGACTATGAGTGATCCCAATGACAAAAATACATTTCATCTCCTGCAAAAAATAGAGCCAAAATCAGGGTTAGAATGGAGGCAGGAAACCGTTTATTTTACTAATTATAATGGCACCGATCAATATGTGGTGTTCTTTTTTAAGAGAGGATATTATGGGAGTAACGGTACCAGTTTGTATATAGACGATTTTAGTTACGAAAAAGCATCAGATTGTTTCGATCAGACTAATTTTGCCGTATCAAACGTTCAGCAAAATAGTGCTCAGATAAGTTTTGATGCTCCTAATCAAAATAACTTTCAAGTGAGTCTGACTAATACAGTTAAGAAAACTACTGAAATTTTTACTATTAAGAGCAGTTCTTTTACTTTGGATAAATTGGTTGGAAATACAGATTATGAAGTAAAGGTACGTGCCAATTGTATTGATGATTTGTTCTCTAACTGGACTAAGACAATAAGTTTCAAAACACCTTGTACCGTAATTACAGATAGGTACAGTACCTCTTTTGAAGGGACAAAATATATTGATCCTTGCTGGAGTGTGATTGCAGGAAAATGTTTGATTCAGAGTAGTTTGGAAGATACGGGCTGGGCAAGAAAGCCCGCACCTAAAACAGGTACGACAACGATTGTAATGTCGAAATTTGTAGGTGCTTTAAATGTTGATAAAGCCTATCTTGTAACACCATATATTGCGGATCTGGATTCTGATAAAAGAATAAGATTTAGTCTTTTGGCTTATAGTAGCGACGATGAGTATAACAAAACTTCGCTGACCATAGGAACAATGTCTGATCCTAAAAATGCAGCTACGTTTGTTGCTTTAAAAACAATTCTGCCTTCAGAGATGAACGAGACTGAAAACGAATATAAGTCTTCGTTATGGAAAGAGCATACCGTTTATTTAGATAATTATGTAAAGAGCAATAACCATAATTATATTGCTTTGAGATACAATAATGAAAGTGATTCCTATTTTAGTATCGATGACTTTACATATGAAAAGACACCTGTATGTCTGGAACCTCTTAATCCTAAAACCATCAGTTTGGGTTATGATTCTGCCACTGTTAGTTGGGAAAATTATAAACCTGCATCGCAATTTCAAATAGAATACGGACCAAAAGGATTTGCTCATGGTTCAGGAAAGATCGTTGATGCGGCAGCAATTCCGTTTAAGTTAGAATCGCTTCAGGACGATACAGATTTCGATTTTTATGTTCGTGCCAAATGTGGAAGTGAATACAGCGCGTGGTCTGACAGAGGTAATTTTAAAACCAAATGTTTAGGATTAACGGCTGGTTATACTGAAAATTTTGAAAATACCACTTTTGAAAAAAATGGATGCTGGACCAGAATTGTGCCTTATATCTATCAGAGGTATTATCGTAAAGATCGTTTTGTGAATATTAATACGATCACTAACAATAGTTCTACGGTGCATAATGGTTCCCAATCCGTTTTGCTTTCAAGTCAGTTAGATCTTGTTTACCCTCCAGGAACAGGAGAGAAAACGGATAGAGTAGTGCTGGTTTCTCCGAGATTTAAAGATTTTGACAATTATAAAAAGATCAACTTTTGGATGCAGGTTCCTAAAGATTCAGATGACCTATCAGTGGAACTTATCATAGGAACCCTTTCAGATCCGGAAGATTATTCTACTTTCAAAGCTTATAAAACTATTGTAGTTCCGGTTGCAAATAAGGCTAAATGGCTGAACTATGATGTTGATTTTTCTAATTATTTTGGAACGGATAAATATATCGGGTTCAAACAAAAGATTAGTAATCACCGATCAACCAGGTTTTTTATAGATGATTTTCAATACATTCAGAATAACTGCCCAATTCCCGGAGTATTAGGTGCAAGACAGTCAGGTCCTGATAGTGTTTTGCTGGATTGGAAAGATAATAATACCCTAAAACCATCTCAAAGTTTTGATATTGAGTATGGATCTAAAGGTTTTGTAAGTGGTTCAGGAACGATAATTAAGGTCACTGAAAATCCGTATAATTTGGCGGGATTAGCTCGTGGCACTTACGAATATAGAGTAAGAGCATATTGCGATACCAATATCACCTCAGATTGGAGTGATAGATATACCTTTAAAACTTCTTGTTCAAAAACAGCACCTTTTGTTGAGAATTTTGATGAACATGGAAGGAATTTAGATCAAAGTACTACTTTTTGCTGGAGTTACAATATTCAGCTTTATGCGCAATTAGCAGAATTTAATTTGACGAATATTACCAGTGCGCCTTATGCTTTTGCATTGTATACAAACAAAGACAGTGCAATGTTGATTTCTCCTTATCTGGATGATTTTGATAAAAACAAAAAAGTAAAATTTTGGCTTAGAGGTTCGCAGACGGGTAGTTCGAGAGCCGGAACTTTAATTGTAGGAACAATCAAAAATGCTGCGGATCTTAGTACATTCGAACCTTATCTGACCATTACAGAGCAGGAAATTAATAGTTTACCACTGTACGGAAAAGAGGTTAATATTGATTTCTCTCAGTACCAGGGAGCAAACAAACAGATCGTTTTTAAATATATGGCCGAATCAACTAATGGAGACTACGTACGAAACACTCTTTTAATAGATGATTTTCGTTATGATCAGACTTCAGCATGTTACGAACCAATAGATATAGTTTTCTCTGATATTAATCATAATTCGACGTTAATAAGCTGGACTTCTAAAAATCAGGCAACAGAAAATGTTCAGATAGAATACGGATTAACCGGTTTTACTAAAGGTACAGGAACTATTGTAAACACCAAAAAGAATGAGATTCTGATTTCTAAGCTGCAAACCGGAACCTCGTATGAGTTTTATTTCAAAACCACTTGTGCATCCGGTAATTCATTAGAAGCTGGACCGCGAAAAATAGAAACGACATGCGAAGCACTGGTACTACCGTGGAAAGAGAAATTTACCAATCTGAGTCGTTACGGAACAAATGTCCTTCCGGATTGTTTTAAGTTTTTAAGAGGTGAACTTATTTTAGAAAATACAGCTCAGGATGATCTTAATTATAGATTTAGTCCGGATTATAAAAGGTCCGGATTTGATGATACCGGTTATTTATATCTTAACGGTGGATTTTGGACTCAGATCATGACTCCTATGTTTTATTTAAATGCGGGGACTACTTATAAGTTTAACCTGAAAGGGCGAAATAGTTATGAGTATCGTATTCAGGGTGTTGGGTTATATGTTGGAAAAGGGCAAAACGATTACAATATGTCACTTAATATTAGTCAAACAGGGAACAACGATAGACTGACCGAATACAATTATAGAGATGTATCTTATTATTTCACGCCTCTGGTATCGGGAGACTATAGCTTTTTGATGGAATTTGCCAATACGGGTGGTTCACGATTACTTGTTGATGATTTTGAATTGAAAGAAGGATATACGTCTTCTATTGATGGAAGTGGAAAAACAATAACATATGACTTTACAAAAATGCCGTCAGGAGAATTGATTTTTGAGGGGGGCAACAAGAGAATTGTTTTAGATTCTAACAATAATATACTGGTGATGAAAGGAAACGGTACACCATCAGAATGGAAGAATGTTAATGGAACTTCTCAAATAAAGAAAGGAGCCGCTGTTGAGAATTCTTCGGTATGGGAAAGAAATGAAAGTAGTATCGCCAAGATAAATACAAAAGTAAATGCAGCAAATGCAAGCAGTTTATTTATGCATTTTGATCTAAAACAGACCTTTGTTTCTTCAAATACAGAATCAATGTTTAGAGTTGTCGTAAACGGGAATGTAGTGGGAGATGTAATAAAACCAGAGTCGGCCAGCGGTGATGATTATAAAAAATACACAGTTGATCTGACACCATATGTTGGGGCAGATATTAGAATATCATTACAGCATATTGGTAAATCTGAGGCCGGAGATAATGCTTATCTGGACAATCTTGTGTTTGATAAAACGTCGTCACTGGGTGTTGACGGAACTCATTTTTCCAATTTTAAATATTATCCAAATCCCGTAGAAAATGTTTTACATATAGAAAGTAATTCGGTACTTTCGAAAGTAGAAGTTTATACTTTAAGCGGACAATTGCTTTCTATAAATAACTACTCGGATTCTAAAGTTAGTATTGATTTTAAAAATCATACTTCAGGCGTATATTTGTTGGTTGTAACTCAGGATGATAAAAAAGAAACGTTTAAAGTAATAAAGAAGTAATGTTCTAAGTTGTACTATTTTTAGGATTACATTTTAGATTAACAGAATTAGCAGATTTAATATAATGGCAACACCCAAAAAACCGGCCCCAAAAAAAACAACTACTAGCAAAGCAAAGCCGGCCCCTAAAAAAGGCAGTCGTACATTTGGCGAAAAAGTGAAATGGTTTTTCATCAAATTATTTTTATGGTTCTTCGGAATCTCAATTGCATCGGTGGTATTTTTTAAATATGTGCCCGTGCCTTTTACGCCTTTGATGATCATTCGCGCTATCGAGAATAAAATGGCCGGTAAGGAAGTTTATTTTGACCATGACTGGGAGCCAATCGATAAAATTTCGATGAATCTGCAAAAAGCAGTTATTGCAAGCGAAGACGGAACCTTTTTAAAACACAATGGTTTCGATTTTAAAGCACTGCAAAAAGCCTATAAAAGCAACGAACGTGGACGTCGTATTCGTGGTGGAAGTACGATTTCACAGCAAACCGCCAAGAATGTATTTTTATGGCAGGGAAAAAGTTATTTCCGTAAAGGACTTGAAGCTTATTTTACCGTTTTAATTGAGTTAATCTGGGGCAAGGAGCGTATTATGGAGGTGTACTTGAACAGCATCGAAATGGGAGATGGGGTATATGGAGCTTATGCCGCTACTGAACATTGGTACCGTCGAGATGCCTCAAGTTTAACTCCTATGCAGGCTGCGGGAATTGCAGCAATATTGCCAAATCCAAGAAAGTTTAAAGCCACAGGATCTTCCAGTTATATCAACCGTAGAAAAGAACGAATTGTTCGTGAAATGCGTTCGGTTGGGAAAATAAATTATCATGCAAACTAAAAAAGTCTTTGTTTTATGTGGGTTGTTACTAACAGCTTTGACTTTCGGACAGATAAAAACCACAGAAACGGGGTTAATTACAGATAACGATTTATACACTTCGTCCAAAAACGATATGTATTACACCAATGGTATTGAGCTTTTTTATCGTTATTTATCGGAGAACAGCAACAATAAAATCAGCAAGAAGATTACAGAATTTCGTATCGGACAGTATATTTATAATCCGCGATTTATAAACAAAGAAGCCGTTACAATTAATGACCGCCCTTTTACCAGTTATCTTTTTGTCGAAGGGGGGCAAAGTTTTTTCTATAAAAGCGAATCGGTTTTGAAAACTGATTTTCAGTTGGGTTTTATGGGACCCAACGCTTTTGGAAGGGAAACTCAGGAAAGTTTTCACCATCTTATTGGTTACAAAAAAGTGTATGGCTGGGGCAATCAGTTGCACAATGCAATTGCTGTTCAGGCCCATGTCATGTATTCGAAGAAATTATTTCCGGCAAAACATAATGATTTTGTCGATCTTCACTTTCAGTCGGAAGCAAATGTTGGGACTATTTTTACTGGGGTTTCAACAGGATTGCTGGCTAGAATTGGTTTCAAAAAATTACGCCCGATTTATGATTCTAATTTGCATGATGCTTCTGTAAGTGATGTGCCGCAATATAATGTTCGCGAGTTTTATTTTTATGCGATGCCCAGCATCAATTACCAATTTTATGATGCGACAATCGAGGGAAGCATGTTTAGCAATAGCAGTCCGCTGACCTTTGATTTGGAACCGCTTCGTTTCAATGCGGAAGCGGGTTTAAAATTACGTCACAATAACTTCAATATGTCGTACTCGTTTATGTATCGCGGCAGAGAATTAAATGATCCGTATACCAATACCAATGCGGGATACTTTTTCGGGTCGATTCGATTTGGGTATTTGTTGAATTAGTTTTTTTGAGTTGCGGAGGTTTTTAGCTCGCAAAGACGCTAAGGCGCAAAGTTTTGCCTTTGTACTATTGTTATAAGACGGGGCATTTTTGTGTTGTTTACTTGCCGCATCTGGGTTTATTGCCTGGTATAGTTGCCGGGTAAATGACCTTTTGATTCAATAGTGTTGTCTGATTTTCTCAAAAAGTTAAATCGGATTAGAGATCCCTCAAGACCCTGACCAAAATCTACAATATACAAATCATCAGTTTTGGCTATTTGCTGTGGAATTGTTTGATTTGATGCCGTTTTAATTTGATTTTTACTGAAAGAATAAGTACTTCCCTTCAAATTGTATTTGATATCATTTTTTGTAAAAGTTAAGGTAGCTCCCGTTGTATTATCTTTCCAGGTTCCTTGTATCCAGGAAGGGGAGTAAAAAACTCCCTGTGTATCTTCGTCGTTTGACGAACAGGAAGTAATAAAAATAAGGCTCAGAAGTAAAATTAAATTTTTCATTTTTTGGAGTTTAAAGTAGTATTCGATAAGTCTAACAAAAACAATTCCGTACTCTCTTCTCCTGACAGATTTAACTTTTTTTTATAGGTATAGCTTCCGTTTTTTATGAAAGTACCAGGCATTTTTTTTGATGAAGTACGCCGTATTAAGCGAGACAGGTTGGTCTTTGTCAGCAAAATTCTCCACTCTGAATCTTTATAGTCCAAAGGTTTAACCTTTTGGTAATGTTGTAAAAAATCTAAATCTTTATTTTTAACTCAAAATTAAAGTTATGGAAATCAATTGGATAGTGATTGGAATTGTAGCGGCTGTTGTAGTTGTCGTGATCGTATTTACCATCAGAAAAAATCAGAAAGAGAAAAAGAAACTGACGGATTTATTAAATAATGATTTTAAGAAAGCGGAGAAAAAAAGGGTAGATGCCGAAGATTCTGCGAATGAACGCTAAGAAAATTTCTTTCAAAATAAAAAAAAACCGTATTCCAATAAAGTAATACGGTTTTTTTGTGGAGAATACCGGATTCGAACCGGTCACCCCTTGCCTGCCAGGCAAGTACTCTAGCCAAATGAGCTAATCCCCCAAATGCGAGAGCAAATTAAGTCAATTAATTTTCAAAAAGCAAATTTCAAATCACTTCAACCGAAAATATTTTTCAAAAGTGTAACTTTACGATCAAATTTATTTTTTATGAGTGCAGAAAAACAAGACGGTTCTTTACAAACTACTTTCCATAATGCGGTTGCAACGGTTGAATTTGGACATCCGGCCGGCAATTCTTTCCCAAGACAATTATTAGATCGTTTAACTTCAGAGATTAATACTTTAAGTGAGAACAAAACAGTTACGGTGATTGTTTTGCAGAGTTTAGGGGCTAAGGTTTTTTGCTCAGGTGCTTCATTTGATGAATTGCTGGCGGTGAAAAATGAACAGCAGGGGGCACACTTTTTCTCCGGTTTTGCTCATTTGTTAAACGCAATGCGTAATTGTTCTAAAATTATTGTGGCACGTGTGCAGGGAAAAGCAGTTGGAGGCGGTGTTGGAATTGTTTCGGCTTGCGATTATGTTTTAGCGACTCCTGAAAGTGCAGTTAAATTGTCGGAGTTGGCGATCGGAATTGGTCCTTTTGTGATTGAACCTGCTGTTTCGCGTAAGATTGGCAAAGCCGCAATGACCGAAATGACTTTGGCAGCTCACGAATGGAAGTCGGCAGCATGGGCATTAGAGAACAAATTGTTTACAGAAATCCATACTGCGGAAAATTTAGATACGGCAGTGGTCAATTTTACGCAACAATTAAGTTCGTATAACCCTGATGCTTTGTACGAAATGAAGAAAATTATTTGGGAAGGAACGGAACACTGGGAATCATTGCTGATCGAGCGTGCGGGAATTACTGGAAAATTAGTTTTGTCTGATTTTAGCAGAAAAGCTTTAGAGCAGTTTAAGAAATAGAGTGTTTCACTAATAACTGATTCTTTATAGCGATCCAAATTATGATATATGTCATTGGACGGAGCAGCACAGAAGTATAATTTTGAAGGATGTTAAAAACGGTTTCAATGACAGCTTGAGATTAATCTTTTCAGGTTTGGAAATGATTTTTTTAAAGTGAAACATAAACAATAAATCAAGATGAGGATTATTTCGTTGTTGCAGCAAGTTGATGTTGCAGAGAAAATTAAGGCTGCTCCCGATAGCAGTTATCAGATTGGAGTAGTGATCGGATCCTTTATTCCTTTCGTTGTTTTAATCGGAATTGCGTATTGGATGTATAACAGAGCCAAAAAAAGAGGCGAGAACGGTTATTAATTTGTAAATTTGCAACCTAAAATTCAAATCGATGAGTAATATCAGAATTACAAAACAATTTAGTTTCGAAACCGGACATGCTTTATACGGTTACGACGGAAAATGCAAAAACGTTCACGGGCACAGTTATAAATTATCGGTAACGGTTATTGGTTCGCCAATTACGGACCGATCGAATGTGAAATTTGGGATGGTAATCGATTTTTCGGATCTAAAGAAAATTGTAAAAGAAGAAATCGTCGATCAGTTTGATCATGCTACGGTTTTTAATGAAACAACACCACATATCGAATTGGCAAATGAACTAAAAAACCGTGGTCATCACGTTATTTTGGTTGATTACCAGCCAACAAGTGAAAATATGGTCGTAGATTTTGCCGATAGAATTATGGCGCGTTTACCAAAAGAAATTTCTCTTTTCTCCTTAAAACTTCAGGAAACAGAATCTTCATTTGCAGAATGGTACGCTTCTGATAATCAGTAAAACGTAAATTGTGAAAGGTCAATCATTTCACAAATCACATCTCACAAAAAAATTAAATGAAAAAAGTATATTTCGCTTCTGATCAGCATTTTGGAGCTCCAACACCAGAGTTGAGTTTGCCGCGTGAAAAGAAATTTGTTGCATGGCTGGATGAGGTGAAAGGAGATGCAGAAGCTATTTTTTTATTAGGGGATCTGTTTGATTTTTGGTTTGAATATAAAACGGTCGTTCCAAAAGGTTTTGTTCGTATTTTAGGTAAACTGGCGGAAATTCGTGACAGCGGTGTTCCGGTTTATTTTTTTGTGGGAAATCATGATTTATGGATGAACGATTATTTTGAAACCGAATTGAATATTCCGGTGTATCATGATAATAAGGAGTTTACTTTTAACGGAAAAACATTCTTAATTGGTCACGGTGACGGGAAAGGTCCAGGCGATAAAGGATACAAACGTATGAAAAAGGTCTTTACGAATCCGTTTTCAAAATGGCTGTTCCGATGGCTTCATCCCGATGTTGGCGTAAGTTTGGCGCAGTATTTATCAGTCAAAAACAAATTGATTTCGGGTGATGAAGATGTGAAATTCCTGGGAGAAGAAAACGAATGGCTGGTTTTGTATGCCAAACGCAAACTGGAAACCAAACACTACAATTATTTTATTTTTGGTCATCGTCATTTACCAATGATCATTCCGGTTGGAGAAGATTCCAAATATGTCAATTTGGGCGATTGGATTGGTTATTTTACGTACGGAGTTTTTGACGGAGAGACTTTTGAACTTAAAAAATTCGAACAATAACTACTCTTTATTTTTTTGGATAAATCCCGATTTTGTGTGTTCTCAAAACATAATTTGACTTCTGTTTGCTGTTCGAAAGCTGAAAAGTGATAGCATTCGACAGCTGCTTTGGCATATGACAGGCTACGCAATTGTCGGCCAGTAAACGCTCAGAGCTATTTTTTAAGGTTGTGGCGTTGTGTTTTAAATCCTGATGGCAACTCATGCATATTTTCGAATAACTCGCAAGATTTTGCGAAGCATTTGCGTGCGGATTATGACAGCTCATACAATCCATAGTTTCGCTTTTCTGGAAACATTTACTTTGGGCAAGCAGGCCCAGTTGATTCCCATGTACATCAAAATGAATGCTGTCATTTGAGGTAGGAGTAGCTCTGAAATAATCGCTAATATTATCCCCGGGTTTAAATTGAAAACGGGACTTCATTTTTAGTTTGTCGTTTCCGGAGTGGCAGAGGGCACAGGCATCTAATCTTTGTTGTCTGGTCAGCTTTTTAAAAGAAACTATACTTTGGGGCTTATTTTTTAAATCGGGAAATTTCAAGTGGGTTTGGACGTGTTGTTTGGCTGGTCCGTGGCAGCGTTCACAATCGATTCCGTAAATCAACGTTTTTTTGTTCAGGAAAGGTTCCGTTTCCATTGACATGCCTCGAATTTGATCTGAACTTGTAGTTACAAAACTGCCTGCAATATTTGAGCTGTGACAGGCATAGCAGTCTTTGGGGATTTCTCGGGTAAAGTTAGCCGCATCAGCAGGATATCCGGGACTTGTAGCCCAGCTGTTTAGTGATTTGTAGTACGAGATTGGCAGTTCGTAGGTAGTATGGTTTTTCCAAAAGGCACTTGTTTGGGCATGTTTGGTTCCAAACACAATATCAAAAGGATAGGCTTCTACCTCTTTTCCGTTTTTGTAAAGTACCTGATACAAACTGTCATTGCGTTCTTCCATGACTAATTTGGTGGTTTTGTCATATACGAAAGTATTGTGCCCCTTTGTAAAATGACCCAGTATGTTTTCTTTAGAAGCGGGAGAGGTGGCTTTGAAATGTGAACTGTGAAAAGCATTTTCGTATTGCACTTTATGACATTGAATACAGCTTTCAGAACCTGCATAATCAGTTCCTCTGGGGTCAATGTAATTATCGGATTCGTTCTTGCAACCCGTTACAAAAAAGAGTAATGCAAGAACGGCAAAAAGAATGCGTGTTTTTTTCATTGTTGTAAATATACTTTATTTTGAATACAAACAAAATATATTTCAATAATGAAAAGATGTTGTTAAAATATTTAGAATACTTCTTAGTTTAAGCCAACTCCATAAACATATTCGTCTAACTCAATTCTAAATAAAGAGCCTTCTACTAAATCTTTGATCGATTTTAGTTCTTTAATAGAAACGGCTAAATCTATTGCTGCGTATGGGGTTTTAAGTAAAAATTTGTGACAAGAGTTTTTTAGTTCGCAAGCTTCGCAGCATGCATTTTCAATCATACTGTCCTCAATTAAATCGCAAAAATAATTGAGTTCCTGAACGGTGAAGTAAAATCCGGTTTCTTTAAAAACCAATTGTATTTTGTCAGTGATAGTTTCGTTTTCCTTTTTCCAGTAAAAGGCAATTCCAAAATTATTGTGGTATAATTGTTCTATTTCTCTCATTACAGATCCTTTTATTTCAACAAATATAAATATTATTTATATTAATTCTAAATAAAAAAGTCTTAAAATTTGGAAAAAATAAACAGGATATTGGTCTTGCCAGTTTAGTTCAGTTTGGAGTTTAATTTAATCGATTGTTCCTTACTCCATATTTTGATGATCGTCCATGTCTTTTTGAAGGTCCAAATTTCTAAACGTAGGGGATATTAGCCCGAAACCTAAAACGGTGAGGAGTGTAATGCTGCCTCCAAAAATCACCGAAGTTACGGTTCCCATTAATTTGGCAGTTGCACCACTTTCAAAAGCTCCCAGTTCGTTAGAAGATCCAACAAAGATGGAGTTTACAGCCCCCACGCGGCCACGCATATGATCGGGAGTTTTAAGTTGTAAAATGGTTTGGCGGATTACTACTGAAATTCCATCAGCAAGTCCGCTTAAAAATAAAGCAAAAACGGAGAGCCAGAAGTAGGTAGAAAAACCAAATAAAATAATAGATAGTCCAAAGACAAATATGGCAATTAGAAGTTTTTTTCCGGCGTTTTTATATAAAGGTACATAAGCAGATATCAGCATCGTTATAAAAGAACCCACCGCCGGTGCAGCTCTTAAGATACCAAAACCTTCTGAACCAACTTTTAGGATATCCTGCGCAAAAATTGGTAATAAAGCAACGGCACCACCAAAAAGTACCGCAATCATATCCAGAGATAAAGCTCCTAATACAATTTGGTTTCGAAATACAAACGTTAAACCTTCTGTTAAACTGTCTTTGATTGATTCTCCAATCTTTGGATTTATAATTGGTTTTTTGCTGATTTGTGATAATGCAATTAAGGAAAGTACAGAGAATCCGAAAACAAGACACATTGACCAGTGAACTCCAATCCAATTGATCGAAAAACCGGCAACTGCAGGGCCTAATACGGCTCCAATTTGCCAAACAGAACTGCTCCAGGTGGCTGCATTTGGATATACTTTTTTAGGAATTATCAGTGATAGAAGAGAAAAAATAGTAGGTCCCAGAAAAGCTCTGACCAAACCACCCAAAAAGACTAAAGCATAGATGGAATACAGGATTACATTTGAAGATAAGCCGCCGACAACTCTAGGCCAAGTGACTAAAAATAATCCAAAACTGATTACGGAGAAACCTAAAATACATTTTACCAATAAACCTTTCTTTTCGCTCTGATCGACGATGTGTCCGGCAAATAAGGCCATTGAAACAGCTGGTATCACTTCCATTAAACCAATAATTCCGAGGGATAATGGATTTTTAGTGATGCTGTAAACTTCCCATTCGATTACAATAAACTGCATTGCCCAGGCAAAAACCATTGCAAAACGCAGGATAAGAAATACATTAAATTCTCTGTAGCGTAACGCCTGATAAGGATCTTGCTTGTGCGATTTAGTTTTCATTTGTTCTGATGTCTTTAAGCATAAGTTGATTCGAAACCGTTCCGTTCCATTCGTTTTCAGCGAGGGAATAAGCCAGTTGAAACGGGTTCTGATTTTTTGCAATGTCTAATTTTTTTCCAAGACCAAAGCCTATCGCAGCAATTCCATCTGAATTATTTTGTTTTACAAAAAGCCTCAAATGTTCCTCTTCTGCTCCTAAGGTTTTGGCGTAGCCGGTGTCTTTGATGCTTTTAGTCATAAAAACAGGCGTCATATTTAAAGGGCCAAAGGGCTCAAATTGTTTTAAAATCCGGATTAGTTTTGGCGTGATATCGCTGAAATTAATTTCGGCATCAATTTCTATTTCCGGAGTTCGCATTTCGGGCAAAATGGTTTCTTCGACTTGTTTTTCGAAAGCCGCTTTAAAGGTTTTATAGTTTTCAGCTTTCAGCGTCATTCCGGCGGCGTACATGTGGCCTCCAAATTGCTCCAGATGTTCAGAGCAGGCGTCGAGAGCATTGTAAACGTCAAAACCTTTTACAGATCTTGCGGATGCTGCATATTTGTCACCGCTTTTGGTAAAAACCAAAGTTGGACGATAGTACGTCTCGATTAATCTCGAAGCTACAATTCCGATGACACCTTTGTGCCAGTCTTCCTGAAAAACAACGGTGGAAAATCGGTCCTGTTCGTTGTTTTCTGCGATTTGCTGAAAAGCTTCTTTGGTTATTTTTTTATCGAGATCTTTTCGGTCTGCATTATATTGTTCAATTTCCGATGCAAATTGCTGCGCCTGTTCAAAATTAAACTCGGTAAGCAATTCAACAGCGTGATTACCATGTTTGATTCGTCCTGCGGCATTTATTCGGGGCGAAATGATAAAAACAACATCGGTTATGTCTAAGGTTTTCTTTTTTACCTGATGCACCAAAGCTTTAATTCCGGGTCTCGGATTGGAATTGATTACCTGTAAACCATAAAAAGCAAGGATTCTGTTTTCGCCTGTTATCGGTACAATATCGGCAGCAATTGCAGTCGCGACTAAATCGAGGTAAGGCAAGAGATCCTGAATGGTTTCGTTTCTGTTTGTCCCTAGAGCCTGAATCAGTTTAAAACCAACTCCGCAACCGCACAATTCATCGTAGGGGTAGGAGCAGTCGTTTCTTTTCGGGTCTAAAATGGCAACAGCGTCAGGAAGAGAATCTCCGGGTCTGTGGTGGTCACAGATGATAAAATCTATGTTTTTTTCTTTCGCATAAGCGATATGATCGATAGATTTTATTCCGCAGTCTAACGCAATAATCAATGAAAAACCGTTGTCGTCGGCAAAGTCAATTCCTTTAAAAGAAATTCCGTAACCTTCGTCGTAACGATCGGGAATGTATGTAGCAATATTGGGATAATGTGATTTCAAATAAGCCGAAACCAATGAAACGGCGGTTGTTCCGTCGACATCATAATCACCAAAAACTAAAATGTTTTCCTGATTTTTAATGGCCAGTTCGATTCTGGAAACCGCCTTGTCCATGTCTTTCATCAAAAACGGATCGTGCAGCTGTTCTAAGGAAGGACGAAAGAAATCCCTGGCCTCTTCAAAAGTTTCAATGCCACGCTGAATCAAAAGTGTTGCGACAAAATCTTCTACATTTAAAGCTTGCGCCAAATGTTTGATTTTTTCTTCAGAAGGTTTTGGTTTTAAGGTCCAGCGCATGGTTGATTTTAGATTTTAGATTGCTGATTTTAGATTGCTGATTTCTGAAATCAAAAATCGTTAATCAAAAATCTTAAATAGCTTATTTTACTTCCAAAGCATTTCCTTCAAACTGAATTCCGTCCCAACCTAAGTTGATGAAATTTCTAATGTTTTGATGGTTCGTACCGTTTGGATCTCCGAGAACTTCATCAAAATAAAATGCACCAAAACAAGCTAAAGTTTCGTCTTTAGTCAGGTTTTGCAATTTTGCGAAAGAAAATAATTTGCATGAACCGGAATTTTCTCCGGCTGCATTATGTTGTGTTCCGTTTTGGAAGGCTGTTGGAGTAAAGTTGTAGTGGTTTTCGATTACTGCTATAGTTTCCGGGAAGGTTATTTCGTTTGGAGTTTGTTTTACTTTTTCTAAAAAGGCTTGTATGCTCATGATGTTTATGCTTTGCTATTATTTTAGGTATAATCTTATTGTCAGTTCGAGCGAAGTCGAGAACCGGTTGCAGCATCTCGACTTCGCTCGATGGAACAAACGGGGATTTAAAAAACAATGGAGTTTTTAATCTTCTTCTTTTTCGTCATCATCCTTCGAAAACTTACTTTTCTTAGGCTCTTTTGTTATGGTTTTTCCGGCCACGACTACGACAATTTCGCCACGTGGTGCTATTTTTTCAAAATGAGTTAACACTTCTTTTGCTGTTCCGCGTACGTTTTCTTCGTGCAGTTTCGATAATTCTCTCGAAACGCAAACTTGCCTGTCTTCTCCGAAATACTGAATAAATTCAGCCAATGTTTTTACCAGTTTATGTGGTGAAACATACAAAATCATGGTTCGGGTTTCTTCGGCTAATGTTAGAAAACGGGTCTGACGCCCTTTCTTGTCAGGGAGAAAACCTTCAAAAACAAATTTGTCATTGGGTAGTCCACTGTTGACTAAAGCCGGCACAAAGGCTGTCGCTCCCGGAAGGCATTCAACTTCGATTTTGTTTTCGACACAGGCACGTGTGAGTAAAAAACCGGGATCTGAAATTGCAGGAGTTCCTGCGTCGGAAATTAAAGCAATAGTCTCACCGGCTTTCAGACGTGCAATTAAATTTTCGGTCGTTTTATGCTCGTTGTGCATGTGATGACTGTGCATGTGCGTGCCAATTTCAAAATGCTTCAGCAGTTTACCACTGGTTCGGGTGTCTTCGGCCAAAATCAAATCGACTTCTTTCAAAATCCGGATGGCACGAAAGGTCATGTCTTCTAGATTGCCAATTGGCGTAGGAACGATATATAATTTTGACATGTTTTTATTTGTGAAATGTGAAATGTAAAATGTGAGAGGTTAGGAGAATTTTTTCTCAATGATTCCAAGAAAACGCTCGGCGTAATCATCTTTTCCATCCCAGTTGTTGTAATCGGGTTTTACCATGTCCTCAATAAATTCTTTTGCTTCACCATAAGAATCAAAAGTTAGTAACTGATTTAAAACACGGCTGTAATCTTCTGAACTGTTCCCGAAAAGATTTTTGGTGAAAGCAATACGGTCGTTTAAGTCAATGTGAAAACCTTTTGCCAGTTTTTCATTTAACGTAACCGCTTTGGGTTCAGCAGGCGTTTCTAAAACAGTTGTTTGAGTAGTTTTTGGCTCTTTCAACTCACTGATTGAAGGTGTTGGAGTAGAAGAAACGGCTTCGAAACTGTCTACTTTTACAAAATGGGCATCAGCGTAATTAACACCTAATATTTCTTCAAAAGAAATGTGTACAGGGCCCGGTTTTGAAGAAGTTTCTGCTTTTGGATCTTCTTTTTTCGGTTCTTCCTCTTTTTCTACTTCTTCTAATTTGTCTAATTCAAAAGCCGGAACGAAATCTGGAATTGGCTTAAAGTCACTAACGGTTCTAAACGAAAGTTCTTCGGCTGGTTCCGTTTCTTTTGTGGTTTCTAGAATTGGTTCTTCTTCTTTTTCAACAACCGGTTCTTCCATGATTTCGGCAACAATTTCCGGAACAGTTTCTGTAATTGGCTCTGCTGCGGTTTCTTCAGGAATTTCAGCGGTTACTTCTTCAAGAATTTCTGGCTCCGGACTTGCATCTTCCGTAGGCTCCGAAATTACTTCTTCGGGAGCTTCCGGTTCCGGATTTGGATCTTCTGCAGGTTCAGCGGTGATTTCTTCAGCAACGATAACTTCTTCTTTAGCTATTTCTTCCGTTACTATTGGAGTTTCAATTTTAACTTCCGTTGCGATTGTTTCTTCTTTTTCAAAGATAGATTCAATTTCAGAATGGATTTGGTTGTGACCAATTGTTGGTTTCAGAGTATCGAAATTCTCGTCTACAAATTTTAAAACCACTAGTTTTTCATATAATTTCTGCGTTTCAAGATACAATTGATTGATATCGGATTTGTTTTTAAGTTTTAAAATTCGATGTGCAATGCTGATTAAATCGGCTTCCAATTTTTTTTTCATAACTGTTGAAATTATAGTGAATACGGTATTTTAGTATATTTTGTATTTGAATGTCTTTATTCGCGATCGAAAACGGAAAGATATTTTTTTATTTCTGTTAATAAGCGTTTGCGAATCTCCGATTTGATAAAAATTTTCTACTTTTGAAAAAGTGTAAAATTGCAATTTTTCACGTCGATTTATTACCAGTACAAAGTAATAAAAACTATTCATTTTTAAAGGTAGAAAAATACAAAATGTTTCTCGAAAATACAGTAAATCACAAAGAACAATTTGGTTGGATTGAAGTTATTTGTGGATCAATGTTTTCGGGTAAAACCGAGGAATTAATCCGCAGATTAAAACGCGCCCAATTTGCCAAACAAAGAGTCGAAATCTTTAAACCCGCTATTGATACCCGCTATCATGACGAAATGGTGGTATCTCACGATGCCAACGAAATTCGTTCTACTCCGGTTCCGGCTGCGGCCAATATCTCTATTTTAGCACAAGGTTGTGATGTTATCGGGATTGATGAAGCACAATTTTTTGATGATGAAATTGTTACGGTTTGTAACGATCTGGCCAATCAGGGAATACGTGTGATAGTTGCAGGACTTGATATGGATTTTAAAGGAAATCCTTTTGGTCCTATGCCGGCACTTATGGCCACGGCCGAATACGTAACAAAAGTTCACGCCGTTTGTACCCGTACCGGAAATCTTGCCAACTATAGTTTTCGTAAAACAGATAACGATAAGTTAGTAATGCTTGGTGAAACAGAAGAGTATGAGCCATTGAGCCGTGCCGCTTACTATAATGCCATGAAAAAGATTCAGGAGAAATAACGATTTTTTCTTTCAAACCAAACAAAATAAAAGATGCAGCAACCTACTAAAAAAAAGAATTCAACGATTTTAATTGTAAGTGCCATTGCGGCATTATTGCTGGCTCTAGTTTTGTATCGTTCTTTTAAAGAACCTGTGAAAGATAAGGTAATGGTTGAATTGGTTAATAAATACAATGAAAATTGTCCTTTAATCATTCAGGAGGGAATTCGTTTAGATAATGTTACTTTGCCTAAAGATAAAGTGGTTCAGTACAATTTGACTTTGTTAAATGTCGAAAAAGAGACTGCAGAAATTGAAACCATAAAACAAAATATTGAAGCAAGTCTTTTGAGTACGGTTAAAGCAAATCCGGGTCTAAAAGCTTTTCGCGACAGTGGTTTTACCCTGATCTATAATTACGATGATAAAAAAGAAAATTATTTGTTTCAGATTACAATAACGCCGGATCAGTACAAATAATTTAAGGATACTATAAACTAAACCCGACAGGTTTTTGAAACCTGTCGGGTTTGTTGTTTCTGAAAACGACTGTCAGGCTGAGCGAAGTCGAAGCTTTACGCATAGGACTTCGACTCCGCTCAGCCTGACAAAACGATAAACTTGATGAAATAGTTATAAAGCAAAAAACCTAACCGATTTTTAAATCAGTTAGGTTTTTTTATTTAGTAGCGTAAACTTTTCTCGCTCTATAAATTAAACCCGACAGGTTTTAAAAACCTGTCGGGTTTGTGGATTAGATTTTTTTCCTCATCCTTGCTACCGGAATATCTAACTGTTCGCGGTATTTTGCAATGGTTCTTCTGGCAATTGGATAGCCTTTTTCTTTTAAAATTTCGGCTAATTGATCATCAGGTAAAGGTTTCTTCTTATCTTCTTCTTCAATGGTGTTTTGAAGGATTTTTTTAATCTCTAAAGTCGAGACGTCTTCTCCCTGGTCATTTTTCATGGCCTCAGAGAAAAACTCTTTGATTAGTTTTGTACCGTATGGTGTTTCGACATATTTACTGTTGGCGACACGCGAAATGGTTGAAATGTCCAAACCAACCATGTCTGCAATGTCTTTTAAGATCATTGGTTTTAGTTTGGTTTCGTCTCCATCCAAAAAGTATTCTTCCTGATAATGCATAATCGCATTCATCGTTACAAAAAGGGTTTCCTGGCGCTGTCTGATCGCATCGATGAACCATTTGGCCGAATCCAGTTTTTGCTTGATAAACTGAACGGCATCTTTTTGTGCCGACGATTTATCACGGGAATCTTTATACGTCTGCATCATTTCCTGATAATCTTTAGAAACGTGCAGGGAAGGAGCATTTCGTCCGTTTAAAGTCAATTCCAGTTCGCCATCTACAATTCTAATCGCAAAATCGGGAACTACATTCTCTGTTACTTTATTGTTTCCGGTATAGGATCCTCCCGGTTTTGGATTCAGTCTTTCGATTTCGTGAATGGCTTTTTTAAGCTGTTCGTTCGAAACGCCGTATTTCTGTAAAAGCTTGTCGTAATGTTTCTTGGTGAAAGCATCAAACTGATTTTCGATAATATCAATCGCTAAATCGATATACTCTGTTGGAGTTTTATGCTTTAATTGCAACAATAAACATTCCTGCAAATCACGTGCTCCAACTCCCGAAGGTTCGAGTTCATGAATCACCTGAAGCATTTTTTCGACCATTTTCTCATCGGTATAAATTCCCTGAGTAAAGGCCATATCGTCTACAATATCCGGAACGCTTCTGCGGATGTAGCCCATGTCGTCAATACTTCCAACAAGGAATTCTGCGATTTCACGTTCTTCATCATTCAGAATAAATGTATTCAGCTGATTGATTAAATCCTGATGAAAACTAATTGGCGAAGCAAAAGGAGTTTCGCGTTCTTCATCTTCACTGTAATTGTTAACCTGAGTTTTATAATCGGGTGTATCATCGTCGCTTAGATATTCGTCTATGTTAATGTCGTCTGCTTCGATTCTGTCAGATTCAGCATCATCGTAATCGTCATAGTCTTCATTGGCAAATTCATCCGCTTCGTATTCGTCTTCTTTACCGGCTTCCAGTGCCGGATTTTCGTTCATTTCTTCCAATAAACGTTGCTCAAAAGCTTGCGTAGGCAATTGAATTAACTTCATCAGCTGAATTTGCTGTGGAGATAATTTTTGGGATAATTTTAAATTTAAAAATTGCTTTAGCATAAAAAAGTTGCTAAGATACTGAGGTACTAAGGTACTGAGCATCTTATGTTGGCGAATTAAATTCGTGTTAAAATTATTTTATTTATGTTTCAAAATCTTAGAGCCTTAGCATCTTAGTAGCTTAGAACCTTTGATTAGAATTCAGCATTTCCAGGAGTTCTCGGGAAAGGAATTACGTCACGAATGTTTGTCATTCCGGTTACAAACAATACCAAACGCTCAAATCCAAGTCCGAAACCTGCGTGAGTTGCTGATCCGAATCTTCGGGTATCTAAATACCATGATAATTCTTCTTCGTCAATTTCTAAAGCTTTCATTTTTTCAATCAAAACGTCGTAACGCTCTTCTCTTTCAGATCCACCAACAATTTCTCCAATTCCAGGGAAAAGGATATCCATGGCACGAACCGTTTCTCTTCCCGGTTCAGTGTTGTCGTTCAAACGCATGTAAAACGCTTTAATATTTGCCGGGTAATCAAACAAGATTACCGGACATTTAAAGTGTTTTTCAACCAAATAACGCTCGTGTTCTGACTGTAAATCAGCTCCCCATTCGTTGATGAGATATTGGAATTTTTTCTTTTTGTTTGGAGTAGAATCTCTCAGGATGTCTATAGCTTCTGTATAAGAAACACGTTTAAAGTTGTTCTCTAATACAAAGTTCAGTTTTTCTAACAAAGCCATTTCGCTTCTTTCTGCCTGAGGTTTTGATTTTTCTTCGTCTAAAAGTCTTCCTTCTAAAAACTTCAAATCATCCTGACAATTGTCTAAAGCATATTTAATTACGTACTGAATAAAATCTTCAGCCAAATCCATGTTGTCATCCAAATTATTGAAAGCAACTTCCGGCTCGATCATCCAAAACTCAGCAAGGTGACGAGAAGTATTAGAGTTTTCAGCTCTAAAAGTTGGTCCAAAAGTATAAATCTGACCCAAAGCCATCGCATACGTTTCTCCTTCTAACTGTCCTGAAACCGTTAAGTTGGTTTCTTTTTCGAAAAAATCTTCTTTATAGTTTACCTTTCCGTCTTCCGTTCTTGGTGTATTGTCAAAAGGTAAAGCGGTAACCTTAAACATTTCTCCTGCACCTTCAGCATCAGAACCGGTAATGATTGGCGTATTTACATACACAAAACCTTTTTGTTGAAAATAGTTGTGAACCGCAAACGACAATACCGAACGCACACGCATAATTGCACCAAACATATTAGTACGAACACGTAAATGTGCATTTTCGCGTAAGAAATCTAAACTAGGTTTGTTTTTTGGCTGTATCGGGAATTTTTCTGCATCAGAATCTCCTAAGATTTCCAATTTATTCACCTGAATTTCATATTTCTGACCAGCACCTTTACTTTCGATCAAGGTTCCAATTACAGAAACCGCAGCTCCGGTCGTAATTCTTTTTAAAGTTTCGTCAGGTGTATTTTCAAAATCAACAACACATTGTATATTATTAATGGTAGAACCGTCATTAAGCGCGATGAACTGATTATTTCTAAAAGTTCTCACCCATCCTTTTGCATTAACCTCCTGAAGCGTCGTCGTACTGTTTAATAAGTCTTTAACTTTTGTGTGTTTCATTTTATATATACTATTGAAATTAAATTATTTGTTGTGTAATAACTGCAAATATAAACGATAATAATTAAAATTAGAAGCTGTTTCCTGCTATCCGCTATATCTTTTTCTTCCTAAAGAAGTCAGAAAAAGGATACCGTTGCTATCAGGGCTAGCTAAATAAGAATTTATTGTAGTTTGTAGTGCAAGCTCTGTTTTTTGTGAAATTTCACCGAAATGACGAATAAAATTGTTTAGTGTTTTATCTCATAAACAATCGTAATTCTTTCTTCATACTCTTTCTCTTCAACATCGAAATTGCTAAATGCTGAACCCGGTTCATCATTTTTTACCTGTCCGACTTTTAAAGATTCCATTTTGCCAATTTTTAAATCGTAACCCAATACCCTCTCATTGTATTTTGATACGCGCTTCACATTGCCCATCTTTATGCTCAAAGTTTTAGCAATATTTATAGCGTTTAATTTAGCATCTTCAATAGCAAGTTGTACCAATTTGGTTGTTGTGTTTTTTTCAAGCTCAGTCGATAGTTTAGTCTCAAATTCTATATCTAAATCTTTGTGATTGTTTAGCTGAATTTCTTTGTAAAAGGCATTAAGAACTTTATTGTCTAAGGCTAACTCAATTGTTAACTTATTTGTAGCAGAATATTTTTTTTGATTATCTTCTTTTGAACTGGAAATTGAATAATCGGAAATTTTAATTTGATTGTTATTAAAGCCCAGTTTGATTAAGGTTTTTTGCAAATTATCAATTTCGAGATTTAGTTCTTTTAATGCATCCGTCTCTGTTAAATTCTCTTTTTCAGCAGTTATTGTAATTATCGCAACATCAGGTTTAACTTTGATGTTTGAATAGCCTTCAGCTACTATTTCATTGTTATTACCTATTTGTGAAAACGAGTTTAAAGAGACAAATACTAAAAAGAAAAACATTAAATTTTTGTTCATTTTACAGTTTTTAAGGTGATTAATTTAAGTTGTTTTGTGCTAATCCGTGAAATTGCTTTACAACTTCGCTATTGCTCGGGTCATGGCTAAAAAATTACCCCTCCAAATTCTCCAAGTCCTCTTTCTTAGCCTTCTTTTTCTCGAAAGTCAAAACCAAAGCCGGTAAAACCAATAAATTGGCAAACATCGCAAAGGCCAATGTACAGGAAATAAGACCTCCTAATGCAATGGTTCCGCTGAAGCTTGAAAGCGTGAAAGTAGCAAATCCAAGAATCAAAACTACCGAAGTGTAAAAAGTACTGATTCCGGTTTCTCTTAAAGCACTGAAAACTGATTTTTTTACCTTTCCGTTATTCTGCAATAAATCATGGTGGTACTTCGCCATAAACTGAATCGCATTGTCTACCGAGATACCAAATGCAATACTAAACACTAAAATCGTCGAAGGTTTTAATGGAATTCCAAAATACCCCATCAGTCCTGAAGTGATACACAGCGGTAAAATATTCGTAATTACCGAGGCAAAAACCATTTTAAACGATCGGAACAAGTAAAGCATCAGCGCAGCAATTACTAGTATCGCAAAAATCAAAGACTCAATTAAATTGTCAACCAGATAAGAAGTTCCTTTTTGAAACACCAGTGCTTTTCCGGTTATGGTAACTTCATAGCGGTCTTTCGGGAAAATTTCATCAATCTTGCTGTGAAGTTTTTTCTCCACCTTAGCCATTTCATCCGTACCAATATCTTTCATGAAAGTCGTAATTCGGGCATATTGTCCGGTCGAATCTACATAGGCTTTCATCAGGTTTTCTTTGCTGTTTTTGGTTGCATTTTTAGCATACGACAAAATAAAAGTCTGTTCCTGCGAAGTCGGCAATTGGTAATATTCAGGGTTTCCGTTGTAAAAAGCCTGTTTCGAATACTTAACCAGATTTACGATCGAAACCGGTTTCGCCAGTTCAGGCATTTCTGTGATGGTGTTTTGCAATTCGTCCATTTTACGAATGGTAGATGCTTTCATGACACCCTTTTTCTTTTTGGTATCAATCATAATCTCAAGCGGCATTACACCATTGAATTCTTTTTCGTAGAAGAGAATATCCTTAAAGAAAGAAGCACTTTTTGGCATTTCACCAATCAAACTTCCTGAAACTTTCATTTGAGTAACTCCAATAACACTAAAAATCAATAGTAAACCATAAATCGTATAGATTACTTTTCGTTTGCTTTTTACCGCATATTCAACAAAATCCAGTAAGGTCGAAATGTAGGTTTTTGTTAAGTGATACAAATGTTTTTCTCCCGGAACCGACATGAAACTGTACACGATCGGTACAATTAAAAGCGTTAGTAAATACACCGAAATTACATTGATCGAGGTAACCAGACCAAATTCAAAAAGCAGGTCATTTCCGGTAATCATAAACGTTGCAAAACCAATAGCAGTGGTTAAATTGGTCATTAAAGTCGAAACTCCAATTTTAGAGATAATACGCTGTAATGCTTTTGCCTGATTGTTGTGGAGTTTGATTTCCTGCTGGTATTTGTTGATCAGGAAAATACAATTTGTAATTCCGATTACAATAATCAATGGAGGAATAATAGCGGTTAGAATCGTGATTTTATAATGAAACAATCCTAAAGTTCCAAAAGACCAGATTACCCCCACAATTAAAATACAGATCGAAATAAAGGTGGCTCGGTACGAACGGAAAAAGAAAAAGAAAATCAAAGAAACCGTCAGTAAGGCCGCACCAATAAAAAGTCCGATTTCTCCTTTCATATTGTCGGCATTGATCGTTCTGATGTACGGCATTCCCGATACACGCAAATCAATTCCTGTGGTTTTCTCGAATTTATCAATTTTCGGAACCAGATTCTCCAGAATGAATGTCTTTCTTTCAGCAGTATTTACAAGCGCTTTGTTGATGTAAATTGCTGAACGGATACTACCGCTTTCTTTGTTATAAAGCAATCCTTCATAAAAAGGTAAATTATGAAATAAATCATATTGTACCTTTTTCAAATATTCGGGATCAGTTGCTTTGCTTTGATCGATAAACGGAGCCAGAACAAATTTTTCGTTAATCGTATCTTTTTCCAGTTTCTTCAAATCGTTTAAGGAAACCACTAAGTCTACTTCTTTCGATTTTTTAAGGCCCGTCATAAGTTCATTCCAGGCAGCATAATTTTTTGGCGTGAAGAATTTTTTATCCTGAAAACCAATCACAACCAGGTTTCCTTCTTCCCCAAATTTATCCAGAAATTTTTGATAATCTTTATTGGCAATATGGTTTTTAGGAAGCAAATTTGCTTCAGTATAAGTCATAGAGAGGTTTTTCCATTGGTAACCAAGGAAAATAGTCAGGGCAGCGATCCCAACGAGTATAGAAATTCTGTTTTTAAGTATGATTCTGGCTAATTTCTCCCAAAATCCAACTTGTGTGACGTTTTTCATAAAATTTGTAAAATGGATGCAAATGTAGTGAAAAGTGCTCGAAATCTTAAATATTCGGCTTGGTTTTTACGGTTTGTTAACACAATTGAAACGATGCCGTCGTTTAAAAATGTGATATTTTATAGAATTCTACGTTAGCTTTTCTCATATTTGTATCTAATTTAAAAAGAGGTAGAAAATGAATTGGATTCTATTAATAATCGCAGGACTTTTTGAAGTTGCCTTTGCCTCTTGTCTCGGCAAAGCCAAAGAAACGACAGGAATGGTTTCGACCTACTGGATGATTGGTTTCTTTGTTTGTCTTTCCATCAGTATGTTTTTGTTGTATAAGGCCACTCAGGTATTGCCTATTGGAACTGCCTATGCGGTTTGGACCGGAATTGGAGCAGTTGGGACTGTTTTGGTTGGAATATTAGTTTTTAAAGAACCGGCAACTTTCTGGAGAATATTCTTTCTTTCGACTTTAATTGCTTCGATTATTGGATTGAAGTTCGTTTCCAGTCATTAAAAATCTGTGGGCAAAAAAACTTTTAAACTTTACATAAACAATGCAAGACAATACGATCACTTTTATATTTTTGGCAATTCTTTTATTGCTTATCGCTATCATTTGTTTTTTGATGTATCAACTGCTGCAGTTCAAAAAAGCAAAAGACGATGCCGAGAAAAGCTTTTATGCACTCGAAATGAAGGTGAACGATTTGCAGTTGGAAACTTTAGAATCAAAACTGAATCCGCATTTGTTTAAGAATATTTTAAATTCGATTCAGTCGCATGCTTATCAAACCTATTTTGCTTTAGATAAACTGGCGAATGTATTGGACTATATTCTTTACGAGAGTAAGAAAAAGTTTGTCACGGCAAAAGAAGAAATTGATTTTGCACTCAATTTAATCGAAATCAATAAAATCAAAATCAGTCCGCTTTTTGAATTGAAAATCAAAACCAACATCAATAAAGAAGACAAGTTGTACGAGCAGCCTTTACTGGCACCGTTAATTTCGATTGATTTAATCGAAAATGCTTTTAAACATGCCGACTTACAGAGTGCTGATGCTTTTATCTCGGTTGTATTTGAGTTCAGGGACAATGCTTTTTCGATGACAGTTTCCAATAAAATATCGGATAAGAAAGTATTGAAAAAAGAACGCAGCGGTTTTGGCCACGCGACCTTAGAACACCGCTTGCGAATTATTTACAAAAACAACTTCAAACTCGACCGATTTGTCGAAAATGACATTTATATTGCTCATCTAAAAATAGACTTACTTGAATACAAAACTGAAATGCTTGCTGCTGGACGATGAGCTGCCGGGCTTAACGTATCTGAAAATGCTTTGCGAACAGATTCCCGAAGTAGAAATTGTAAAAACGTTTAACAATCCCGAAAAGCTCCTCGCTGAAATCCCGAATCTCGATTTTGATTTGTTGATCTCAGACATCGAAATGCCCGGGATCGACGGTTTGCATCTGGCAGAAACCCTCGACAATAAGTTGGTTATTTTCTGCACAGCTTATAAAGAATATGCCGCTGATGCTTTTAATATTGATGCCGTAGATTATATTACAAAACCGGTAAAACTCGAACGTTTGCAAAAAGCGATCTCAAAAGCTTTTGAACGTTTCGACAAACCGGATGCCGCTAAAAAATTCATTCAGTTAAATACCGATAAAGGTAAAACATTACTTTATTTTAATCAGATTCAGTACATCAAGACCGCAATTAGTGACAGTCGGGATAAAACCGTGCTGCTGGTTGACGGAAGTTTGCTCAACTTAAAGAATGTAAAATTTGATACCCTTTTACAGGAACTTCCTGAGACTGATTTTTGCCGTGTCAACAAAAAAGAAATTGTGGCCGTAAAAGCAATAAAGTTTTTTAATCATAACGAAATTGTATTGCACCATTTAGAAAAAGACGGTAAAAACAGCTCTTTAATTCTGAGTGAAACTTATCGTGCCGATTTCCTGAAAAGAGTGAAACTATAAGATTTTAGTTAAGGACGAAGTCCAAAGCCCTGTCAGGCTGAGCGAAGTCGAAGCCCCTCCTTTTTAGTTACAAAAACCTTCTACTTCGCTCAGGATGACAATCGTTTTAGAGGTTGTTGTTAACTTATTACAAAGTTTTTCGGACTTGTTACATGGATTGAAAATTAGCGGTAAATTTACTTTTGCACTACAATTGGAGTGTTGATATTTGCAGCAATAAATCAAAAAAACGAGTTATGAATAATATTAAAAACTCCTTGTTTTACGTTACTGTCATTGGAGGTTTTACGGCCCTGATATATTGGGTAATCTCAAAGGGAGCTTCACTTGAGGCCGGACGCGGAATCGTTCATAAAAAAATCGAAAGCAATCATTGGAATGATTTTCTGCACTCGATGGTAGATAACCTTCAGCATCCTTTGGCTATTTTGTTAGCACAGATCGTGACTATTATTTTGGTAGCACGTTTGTTCGGGTGGGTTTTTAGAAAAATCGGACAGCCTTCTGTAATTGGAGAAATGATTGCCGGAATTGTTTTAGGGCCTTCCTTGATCGGAATGTATTTTCCTGAATTTTCAGGAGCCTTATTCCCAAAAGAATCCTTAGGAAACCTGCAATTTTTAAGTCAGATTGGTTTGATTTTTTTCATGTTTGTGATTGGAATGGAATTGGATTTGAAAGTTTTGAAAAATAAAGCACATGATGCTGTAGTTATAAGTCACGCAAGTATTGTAATCCCTTTTGCCCTGGGTCTGTCATTAGCTTATTTTATCTACCATACTTTTGCGCCGGTTGGGGTTGAGTTTGCCTCTTTCGGATTGTTTATGGGAATTGCCATGAGTATTACAGCATTTCCGGTTCTCGCCCGTATTGTACAGGAACGCGGAATGCAAAAAACAAAACTCGGAACCATAGCCATTACCTGTGCCGCTGCCGATGATATTACGGCCTGGTGTATTTTGGCATTGGTAATTGCCATTGTAAAGGCAGGTTCGTTTACAAGTGCTTTGTATGTAATTGGTTTGGCTTTGTTGTATGTCATTATCATGCTGAAAATAGTTCGTCCGTTCCTGAAACGTGTGGGTGATTTAAATTCGACTCGTGAGAGTCTGAACAAACCGGTTGTTGCTATTTTCTTTTTAACACTTTTATTTTCTGCTTATGCTGCCGAATTAATCGGAATTCATGCGTTGTTTGGTGCTTTTTTAGCCGGAGCAATTATGCCTGAAAACAATAAATTCAGAAATATCTTTATCGAGAAAGTAGAAGACGTAGCCATTATCGTTTTATTGCCATTATTCTTTGTGTTTACTGGTTTGCGTACTCAGATTGGTTTATTGAACGATCCGTATTTATGGAAGGTGACTGCTGTAATTATTGGAGTAGCCGTAGCCGGAAAATTCTTTGGAAGCGCTTTTGCTGCAAAATTCGTCGGACAAAGCTGGAAAGACAGTTTGGCCATCGGAGCTTTAATGAATACCCGCGGTTTGATGGAGCTGGTTGTTTTAAACATAGGTTATGATTTGGGTGTTTTATCCACAGAAATTTTTACCATGATGGTAATTATGGCTTTGGTAACCACCTTTATGACAGGACCTGCACTGGATTTAATAGGTTTTATTTTTAAAGATAAAATAACGGCCATTCCGCAGGAAATTGGAAATAAAAGCAAGTATAAAATTCTGCTTTCTTTCGCTACTCCTGAAAAAGGAAAAAAATTACTAAAACTAGCTAATAGTTTGGTGAAGAAACAAGCCGATAATTCTATAGTAACGGCAATGCATTTATCATTGAGTACCGAAATACACTCGTTTGATGTGAAAGATCACGAACGTAAAATGCTTATGCCGGTGATTGAAGAATCAGAACGTCTGAATCAGAATATGGTGAGCGTTTTTAAAGTGACAAATGATATCGATACCGATATTATTGATACTGCAAATCAAGGCGAATATGACTTATTGTTAGTGGGGTTAGGGCAGTCCATTTTTGAAGGAACCCTGTTGGGGAAAATTCTCGGATTTACCACCAGAATTGTAAACCCGGATCGTTTGATTGATAAGTTTACCGGTAAAGAAGGATTGTTTGAGAATTCTCCTTTTGACGAAAGAACACGTCATATCATTGCAAAAAGCAAAATGCCTGTTGGGATTTTTATCGATAAAAAATTGGAAGAAGTCAATCAGGTTTTTATGCCGGTTTTTAGTAAGGAAGATGCTTTTTTGATTGATTATGCTAAAAAGTTAATTAATAATAACGGCTCTCAGATTACTGTTCTGGATGCCAGCGGTGAAGTAAAAAACACCAGAGATATTCAGGAAACGATTCGTTCTATTGAACAAATTGCACCCAATCACATTATGATTATGCACGACCGAACGATTAAAAAAGAGTTTCTGGAAAATCAGAACTTAATGATTATTAGTTTGGACAGCTGGAAGAAATTAATAGAATCTCAAAGTACCTGGTTGAACAATACGCCTTCGGTATTGATCTTGAAGCCATAAAAGAGTTTAAATTACAATTTTTTTAAAATTACAATCTTTAAAATTCCAAATTCCAATTTTGTTGGGGTTTGGGATTTTTTTGTTTGAGTTTTGTTTGCATTTTTGTCATTCCTTCTTTCATCGAAACGAAACGATACGTCACATTGGAATTTGGGATTTGTTTTTTTGTTTGACTCGCAGATGACGCTGATTCGCTTTGCGAAAACGCGGATTTACACGGATTTCTTTGTTTCCTTATTTGTAATTACCCTTTTCGCTCAAATGATACTATCCGTCACATTGGAATTTGGAATTTAGCTTTTGGGATTTAAAAGATTGGAATTTGGAATTTAAAAGAATTGGAATTTAACATTTATAGTCCCAAATCCAATACATAAGAAATCTTAACCGCAATATTATCCTCAAACCTCATTAGCTGGTTCGGGCCATAACGATAGAAGCCACCTAAACCAATACCTTTATAAATCTTGTTGAGTTCGATTCCCGATTCGAAGAAACCTTTGTCCAGGGTTTTATAGGTCGGACCAACGTGCTGTTGCGGATTCTCCATATTTCCCCATGCCATTCTTGTAACCAGTACCAGAGAAGGACGTACTTTTTTGAGTATTCTGATTCGGTCAAAACCATGTTTGATTTGGAAAAACACATATTGACTGGAGAAAAATTCGTTAAAAAACATCGTTTCAAAACTGTTTCGTCCGGCAAAAGTAATACGCTGAATTACGGTTTCCTTCGTTAAGTTGTTGGGCATAGTGTTGTACAGATGCGTAAGGGGAACATCGCCCGTAGCATAACCACCCTGTAGGAGCAAACTCGTTTTCTGACCGTCCAGATATTTCTTTTCATACTCCGCTTTGAAATCTATTTTCCCAAAAGTAAAATCGTTTTCCATAACATTGGGTAGCGACTGCGTGTACTGAAAAGTAAACCTTGGAAATCTTTTATCCGTTTCCGTTCTTCCGGTTGGGGTTTGCATAAAAGCGCTAAAGGGCGCCCAAACGATCGAAACCATTGCGGTAGTCATGACATAATCCGAGTACAACTTCCCATTGTAATTAAAAAGATAATCAAATTTAGGTTCTACAGCAGTTCTTGAAAATTCCAGAATTGCTTCCGTTTTCGGAATGATTTTAGTCTGAATATTGGCTTTCCAGCCCACATACTGATAAAAAGTGCTGATGTTGATAGGGCGTGGGTCGTAGATTTTAAAAACGCGTTTGTCCACTGCAAAAACCGTACTTGCAATCTCCCGAACATCATCGGTATAATAACCATTTACCCATGTATTGGTGTTTTTGTCCAATAAAACTCCCGTGCCAAGACTGTACTTAAATGCACCGTCTTTTGTTCCGTAAGCCCCATATCCTTCGATTCTGAAATTTTTAGAAAAACGATCGTTGGTAATACCGCCAAGCCCGAGCCTGAAACCTTCGTAATTGTTGTAACTGATGATTTTTTTCAAGTCCAGATCGACCGGACCAATCGGAAAATACCCGTTGATTATTTTTCGGCCCAATCCCAAACGATTTTCGATTCTTTTCTTTATCGAAAGACTGTCTATCAACTGGTATGTTTTCTGGCTTTTCAGGTCCAGACTTTCTTTTCTGTAGGTTTCCCAGAATGTTTCCGGTTTTTTGTTGGCATCGTCTTTAATTTCGATGTAAAGCGCCGGGTTTTTTATAGCGGGAGAGGTGTTGTAATGAATATCGAAATTATTACTCTCAGATAGCAGATACGTAAAATCGGAAGCCGATTTTTTTCGGGGTTCAAAATTATCTTCAACATCTCCGTCAAACTGAATCGTTCCTCCTAAGATCTTAATGTCATCGTCGCTTTTCCCTTTTACAATCTTAAAGGTAGTATTGCTTTGGAACCATATTTTTTCGCTTGGTACGTATTCAAATTCATGAATTCCGCTAATGTCCAGAACCCCTTTGATACGCATTACCGCTTTGGCAACAGCAAAATTTTCCTGATCGATGTACAAAACGCCCTCTAATCCCGATGATTTTCTTCTTTGCTTGTTTTTAAAGTAAATCATATAGGTTTCACGACCCTTTATATTTACGGTATCCAGGATCTTGTAATTGTAACTTTGCGGAGCGTCGTTTGAAATTGGATTTTCGTATTTCGTTTCAATCAGCTCGTACTTCGAATCATAAATCGAAATCGATTGTAGATTAAAAGCAATAATCTCATAAATAGGCTGTTTAAACCCGGCCATCTTAGTTCCTAGTATGGTTTCTTTTAATTTATGATTACCAAACTGATATTGCGAAACTTTTTCGGTTTGAAACAAATGCTGCTTGCTGATTATTTCTTTGAATTTATAATCAGAAGAATCAATGTTAATGCGTTTTTTGTCGAGATTTTTGTAAGCTGCTGTAGAGTCGATTCTGCCGTCGATCGAATCCGGATTTGCGGTTACGATAAGTTTGTTGTAACTTTTATACTCGAAGCTGTTGAGTTTTTTTTGCGGATTGTTTTTGTTTTTATTCGCAATAACCTTCTTAATGATCGTCAGGGCCGGATTTTCGTTTGAAACCACCACTTCTTTTAAATCGTCGGTTTTTTGAGAAAGAGAGATGGGATAAAAAGTTTTATGCTCCGCAACTGAAATTGTTCTGGTTTGAAAGCCAATATACGAAACGGTAAAAGCAACTGGTTTTGCAGACATTTTCAGAATGAACTTCCCGTCAACATCCGTAATCGTATTGTTGCTGTCTGAAGTTGTAATGGTTGCAAAAGGGAGCGGTTTATTATTAGAGTCCGTTACAATTCCGTTTATTTGAAACTGCGCCTGAATGGTAAGCGTGAAAAACAAAGTCAACAAACAAAATAGCTTCATAGAGAATGTTATAGTTTCAAAAACGGACAAAATGTAAAAATGGTATGCAAAAATAAGAATAAAAAAATCCGTTCAGTACAATTTAACTAAACGGATTTTTATTTTGTGTTGAATAGGATTACACCTTCATGATTTCGGCTTCTTTTGCTGCCAGTAATTCATCGATTTTTTTGATGTAAGTATTGGTTAAATTCTGAACCTGCTCTTCGGCTGATTTGCAGATGTCTTCAGAAGTTCCTTCTTTTTCTAATTTTTTGATATCCGTATTAGCATCCTTACGTACGTTACGAACTCCAATTTTAGCATCTTCTGCTTCAGATTTTGCTTGTTTGGCTAAGTCTTTACGACGCTCTTCTGTCAAAGGCGGAACACTGATGATGATAACGTCTCCGTTATTCATTGGGTTAAAACCAATGTTGGCTACCATGATTGCTTTTTCGATAACTTGTAGCATGTTTTTTTCAAAAGGCTGTAAAGTGATCGTTCTCGCATCAGGAACACTAATTTTTGACACCTGAGAAAGAGGTGTTGCAGATCCGTAATAATCTACAAAAACACTTCCCAACATTGCCGGAGAAGCTTTTCCTGCACGAATGTTAAGAAATTCTTTCTCTAAATGTGCAATCGAACCATTCATAGATTCTTCAGTACTATCTAATATAAATTCTATTTCTTCCGTCATTTTTTTAGATTTTTAGATTTTAGAGGATTGGGTTTTCAAATTTTAAAGAAAATACACCTCTAATTTACTAACTAATATATTTTATTTTTATGAATACTTTGTAAACATTGTCAAAATTTAGAAAAATGGAGTGATCTAAAATTCTGACAATCTAAGCAGTCTAGATGTTCACTACTGTTCCAACGTTTTCACCTTCACAGATTTTCAAAAGATTACCAATTTTGTTCATATCAAAAACAACGATCGGTAATTTGTTTTCCTGGCTTAAAGTAAAAGCAGTGGTATCCATCACATTCAATCCTTTTTTAAGGACATCATCAAACGAAATAAAATCAAACTTCACAGCTGCTGCATTTTTTTCAGGATCAGAATCATAAACACCATCCACACGGGTTCCTTTTAAGATCACATCTGCATTGATTTCAATTCCTCTTAAAACGGCTGCTGTATCGGTTGTAAAATAAGGATTTCCGGTTCCGGCACCAAAAATTACAATTCTTCCTTTTTCAAGATGACGGTCTGCTCTTCTTTTGATATAAGGTTCTGCAATAGACTCCATTTTTAAAGCAGTCTGCAAACGCGTTTTCATTCCTTTGTCTTCAAGTGCACCCTGCAAAGCCATTCCATTAATTACAGTAGCAAGCATTCCCATGTAGTCACCTTGTACTCTATCCATACCGGCACTTGCACCAGCAACGCCTCTAAAAATATTTCCTCCGCCAATAACAATAGCAATCTCTACTCCTTTGTTATGAATTTGCTTAATTTCTTCAGCATATTCAGCTAATCTTTTAGGGTCAATTCCGTATTGTAAATCACCCATTAAGGCCTCGCCGCTAAGTTTTAGAAGAATTCTTTTATATTTCATTTTTGTGTTGCGTTAATTTGTGCAAATATAGACATATTCTGATTTTTAGAAATAATGTTTCAAAAAAAATAATAGTTCTTTTCGTTTTAAATCGATACAGATTTTTTGGATTTCTTTGAATGTGACAAAAGTCATTCTCTAAGTCCTCTTAAAAGTTGTAAATTTATACAATCCAAAAATCGCTAAATATGAAAAATAGTATAGCCAAAGCATTATTCAACAGTCATTCGTATACCGAATATCGAAAAATAGTCACCGATTTATTAGTAGAGGGCAAGTCAACCGGTAATGAACAATCTGAAAGCTTAACCAATTACAGCAAGCTCAATGAAGCCAGAATGAATCGACTGGAGAAAACCATGAAAGTTGCTGATGAGGTGCTTTTAGAATTAGAAAATTTAAAACACAATTACATCTGGCTGGTAATTTCGGAAGGCTGGTGTGGTGATGCGGCACAAATACTTCCTATACTTCATAAAATGGCTTTGGTTTCACACAAAAAAATTGATCTGCGAATTGTTTTACGCGATGAAAATGAGGTGTTAATGAATCAGTATCTCACAAATGGTGGCAGAGCGATTCCAAAAGTCATCGTGATTTGTAAAGAAACCGGAATTGCCCGTGCTGATTGGGGACCAAGACCCAAAGGTGCAGCCGACTTGATGATAAACTATAAAAAGGAGTTTGGTGTAATTGATGAAAAGATTAAAACCGATTTGCAATTGTGGTATTTGGCCGATAAAGGTCTGAGTACTCAAAACGAACTTATGGAAATAATGCGTTTGGTTGAAATTCGGGAGTAATGAAAGAATATGAGCAAACCGGATATGCCTGTCTCGAGAACTTCTTCTCCGAGAAGGAACTTTTTGCTATTGAAAAAATACTGATTCAATTTCATGAACGCTGGTTGCCTGACCATGCAGCGGATTATGAAAAGGGAGTTTTAAACAGTCATAGTCTTACCTCAGGAAAATATCTCAGTGAAGAAGAGAAAGCAGCTCTTTTTGAATTTATTTCGCACGACAAATTAGCCGAATTGCTGAAAGCGATCTTTCCGAAGACTCCAATTTTTTTGAATACACAGCTTTTCTTTGATCCAAAGAATGCCGATCAGAAAAATTATTGGCATCGCGATATTCAATATACAGGCATGACCGTCGACGATCAAAAGAAAGCCATCCAAACTCAATATGTAGTTCATTTCAGGATTCCGATGAAAAGTGAACCCGGGATCGAACTGATTCCGAAAACGCATCGCGAATGGGATTTACCAAAGGAGTTTGAGGTTCGGAATGCTTTGAACGGTTGCCGCCCAAATGATGCTTTAGAACGGGGAGAAATTATAAAACTGAATCGTGGAGATCTTTTTATTTTTTCTGCCAATATGATTCATCGCGGAATTTATGGAAACGATCGGTTTTCTTTTGATGTCATTTTTTGTGATAACATTCCCGAAATAAAAAGTTTTATAAACAGAGACAATTTGCCGTCGGCGAAAATACTCGGAACGCTTAAAAACAAAGCGTTTTTTGATTTTTTGTAGGTTTTAGTGATAAAGAAAGTAGGAAAAGGTGCAATTGCAGCAAGTAAAAAAATAAATCGTTGAAACCCCTTATTTTTCGGGTAATCGGCTATAAATAAGAATTTTAGTAATAAAAAATATACTAAAATATTTTGTACTATTTTAATTTTTTGTAACTTGGCAGAGTAATCCCACTTCTATTATTCATTTTCTTATTTACTCTTTTTATTGGTGTTTATTTAATGTTTAACAATTAAAAAATACACTATCATGAAAAAGTTATTCGAAAGATTTTACGATTTTGTTTCGGGCTTGTTGTTTGGAGGTAAGAATGTACCACATTACTAACTTCAAAAAAAACGAGAGCTTATGAAATAAAACTACTTTGCAAGAAGTTGGCACATTACTATGGATATACATGAAGTAATGTGCTTTTTTATTTCTGACCCCCAAGGCAATTTAGTTTATTAGAGAAGTGAATTGAAAAACAAACGTTTTTCTTTACTTACAGAAATGATGCTGTAAATTTTATCCATTGTATTACTTGGCCGTTTTAAAATCTATTAAAAAAGGCTTCAGTCTTATTCCGTTTTGTTTTCTGAAATTGTCCGAAATTAGAATTTGATAGTGATGATCGGGTTCTAAATCGGCTTTAATAGTCCACGATTTCATATCCGAAGACCAGATTCTTTCCGTATTTATTTTTGGAAAAAAGTTTTCGCCAAGAGGGCCAAAGTCTACACCTGTACTGCGCCCGTTTAGAGGTTCCGAAAACGTAATGGTAATTTCGACAGCTCCTGATTTTACTTTTTGACTGCCGTTTTTAAAGGCTGACAGCGAGACAACAGTTGGTCTTTGCTTTTCGTAATTCTGCTGCAATTTTTTCAGACTTTGAGGGAATAGTTTTGTACCGTCAACAATGCGGGCAACCTCTTTTTCATTGTGGTAATCCAATTCGATAAGCGTTTTTATCGCTTTTGCTTTGTCTTTGGCTGCATTGTAGTAACGCTCACAAATTTCATAACCCACATAATAGCCCAGATCTCTAACCTTTAAACTGTTTTTATTTTCACCCCAGATCCAATTGTAATTGTTGCTTCTGAGGTATAAGTCGGCAATAAACTGATCGATTACTTTTTGTTGGTTGCTTTTTCCAAATTCAATTGCAGATGCACTAGACTTTTTACCGGTTACTTTGCAGGAAATAAATTCGGCCACGCCTTCATACAAACACATCGAAAGTAAATTTTCGACCAGTTCTTTTTGCTGTGTATGAATGTATTCATGTGTGCAGAGCAGTGCTATGTTTTTTCTCGGATGGTACTCTTTGTAAAAAGACTGTCTCCAGGCAGGGAGTTCATCAATAACAGTGGTTTTGTCTGCCAGACTCATTTCGCTTCCAATTAAAATCCGATCATTTTGGACCGTTCCGTTTGTTCGGAAAGCTCCAATAGAAAAATAAAGAGTTGATGGTTTTAAATCGGGATAGGCTTGTTTCAGTTTGTTGATGTCGGCATCGATCTCCGGGTAAAGTTCGCTCGAGTTTAAAGTATTTGGTTTTAATGAATTCCAGAATTTGGGATACTTGTTTATCGCATTGATAAAATCTTTAGAGGTGTAATTGCGAACTTCGATTAAGCTTTTTAAGCCCGGACTGGCTTTGTCGAGGTAGAATTCTTGTAAAAGAGAATATTGTTTTACGCTGTCTTTTTCAATGCTGATTTTGCTGTAGGCATCCCAGAAATTATCAATATCAACGGAAACAATTTTTTGATTTCCGGTTTGACTGTAGGAGGAGATTGCAAAGACAAACAGTACTAGCAAAAAGTGGTTTTTCATGTTTTTGGTTTTTTAGTCTGCCGTCTAAAATACAAAAAAAATGAAAAGTATGGGTTTGCTAAATTTTCCTGAGAAAAGGTACGTTTTATTCGGACTGAAGGCTTTCTTCAAAAAGTGTAATGTCGATTGCGTTTTTTACGTCGTAATCGCCAATCTTAGTGCGTCGCAACACCGTTAAATGCGATCCGGAGTGCATCGCTTTTCCAAAGTCAAAAGCCAAAGAACGAATATAGGTTCCTTTGCTGCAAACGACTCTAAAATCGATTTCAGGTAAAGCAATTCGGGTAATTTCGAATTCGTGAATAGTGGTTTTTCTGCTGGCAATTTCTACCGTTTCTCCGGCACGTGCATGCTCGTACAAGCGAACACCGTCTTTTTTGATAGCAGAGAAAATAGGCGGTTTCTGATCGATTTCGCCCAAAAACTGTTTCACTGTTTCGTGAATCAACGCTTCGTCGATATGAGAAGTTGGAAAAGTCTGATCGATTTCGGTTTCTAAATCATAAGATGGAGTGGTGGCTCCAATATAAAAAGTGCCCGTATATTCTTTCGCCTGACCCTGCAGCTCCGAAATTCTTTTGGTAAACTTTCCGGTACAAATGAGTAATAAGCCTGTTGCCAACGGATCTAAAGTTCCCGCATGACCAATTTTGAACTTTTTAGGAAGTCCAACTTTATTAATTAAGAGGTATTTTAATTTATTGACAGCTTGAAACGAACTCCATTTTAAAGGTTTGTCAATCAGTAAAACCTGTCCGTTTAAATATTCTTCAGGAGTCATTATATAATCGTAAGGGGATGAATGAAAAAGTGAATCAACAGCAGAACAATTCCGGCGATGATTCGGTAGTAACCAAAAACTTTGAAACCGTTTTTAGTCAAAAATCCAATAAAGGATTTGATTGCTAGTAGCGCTACAATAAAAGCAACGACATTTCCAATCACTAATATATTAATCTGATCGTGAGATAGTTCGAATCCGGCTTTGTAATAATCGTAACATTTTTTTACCGTGGCACCCAACATGGTCGGAACGGCTAAAAAGAACGAGAATTCCGCTGCTGTGGTACGGGATAGTTTTTGAGACATTCCACCCACAATACTGGCTCCGCTTCTTGAAACTCCCGGAATCATGGCAATACATTGAAACAAACCAATTTTGAAAGCTTGCAAATACGTAATTTCCGAAGAATTTTCGGTAGCATTCGGATTGTTGAACCACTCGTCAACTTTTAGTAAAATTAACCCTCCTATTAAAAGAGAAATGGCAACTGTAACAGGGTTTTCTAATAAGCCATCGATAAAATCGCTTAGCAATAAACCTAATACTACAGCCGGAATAAAGGCTACTAAAAGTTTAAAGTAAAAATCAAGTGTTTGAAAGAAACGTTTGAAATACAAAACAACTACTGAAAGTATAGCACCAAGCTGGATGACAATCGTGAAAAGTTTGGTAAAATCTTCGTGAGCAATTCCAAAAAAGGAAGAGGCAATAATCATGTGACCTGTTGAAGAAACGGGTAAAAACTCGGTGATTCCTTCAATAATAGCAAGAACGATAGCTTGTAATGTATTCATTTATGAGATTGTTAGAATTTTAGTCTCCTTAGGCTTCTTAGATTTTATAGAAGATTATCGAAATAATCTAAGGGTCTAAGAAGTCTAAGGAATCTAAATAAAGTCTATTTGGATTTTTTGAAAATAGAGTAAATAGTGATTCCAAAGCCGATTAAAACGGTTGTTGGCGCCAGACGAATGCGTCGGAAATTAAAAACATCTTCATTAAAAACATTTGGATCGTTACTTCCTCCGCCAGACATTAAGATAAAACCTAAAGCGATAACTCCAATTCCGATTAATAGAATTTTGTAGTTGATTCCGTCAAAAAGGAATTCTTGTTTTGGTGCCTGTTCTTCTTTATTGTTGTTTTTCATTTTATTTTTTTTGTGCCGCTGAGCGTAGCCAAGGCTTTTTAAAAATTTGCAATCTAAAATCTATAATCTGCGATCTAAAATTAATACAGATCGTCGGTTCTTAAATTCAGGAAACGTTGTGTTGCAAAGTGCGTGCTTACCCAGGTAATCAAAACCCCTAATCCGAATACGCCTACTAATACCAATCCAATTAAGGCTTTGTCTTCTATAATACCTAAGCCCGGGAAATTGGTTTCTACATAAAGTAAAAGTCCAACTAAAGCGATAATGGCCAAACCGGCGCCTAACATTCCCAGTTTTACACTACGCATTACAAAAGGCTTACGGATAAACGATTTTGTTGCCCCCACCATTTGCATGGTTTTAATGATAAAACGATTAGAGTGAATGGATAAACGCAAGGAACTGTTGATTAATAAAACGGCAATTATCGCAAGGAAACCGCTAATAATCAAAATCCACATACTTACTTTTTTGATATTGTCATTTACCAGATTCACCAATTGTTTGTCGTAAACAATGTCTTCAATCATGGTGTTTTGACGTAGTTTGCTTTCTATTTTAAGGATGCTGTCTCTTTCAACGTAATCTGCTTTTAAGTGAATGTCATAAGAGTTCAATAATGGATTTTCTCCTAAGAATGTCAGGAAATCTTCTCCAATAATGTCAGTGTGTTCCTTTGCCGCTTTCTCTTTGGTTACATAAACGAATGATTTTGCAAAAGGAGCTCTTTTTAATTCGGTATTGAAAGCTTTTATCACGCTATCATTGGCTTCGTTTTTAAAGAAAACCGTCATTGCGATTTTTTCTTTAAAATCATTAGCCAGTTTTCTAGAGTTGATAATGAATAATCCCAGTACCCCTAAAAGGAATAAAACCAGAAATACACTTAATACAACCGAAAAATAAGAGGAAATTAACCTGCGCTTTTGAAATTTATCAAAGTTAGAACTCATAGTTTGCTTAAATTATGGGGTAAAAATAATAAAGAATTTCTTTAAATGAAGTTAATAACGTTCAAAGTTTTAACTTTCGTACAATAAATGTAAATTTGCGGACTTAATAATTCAGTACAACAAAACTTAGCAACTAGGTTACCTGGTAACTCAGCAACTCAAAGAAATGAAATACAATCCAAACGAAATCGAAACGAAATGGCAGAAGTATTGGGCAGAAAACCAAACTTTTGCGGCGAAAAACAATTCTGAAAAACCTAAACATTATGTGTTAGACATGTTTCCTTATCCTTCAGGAGCGGGATTACACGTAGGGCATCCGCTGGGTTACATAGCTTCAGATGTATATTCCCGTTTCAAAAGACATCAGGGATTCAATGTTTTGCACCCAATGGGTTATGATAGTTTTGGATTACCCGCAGAACAATATGCGATTCAAACAGGACAGCGTCCTGAAGATACAACACGTGTTAATATTGACGGGGGAGTAGACAAAGAAGGAAAGCAAATTGCAGGATATAGAAAGCAGTTGGATAAAATTGGGTTTTCATTTGATTGGAGCCGTGAAGTGCGAACTTCAAATCCGGATTATTACAAACATACACAATGGATTTTTATCCAGTTGTTTAATTCATGGTACAACAAAAATGCTGATAAAGCAGAAGATATAACCACTTTAATTGCTCTTTTTGAAAAAGAAGGAAATGCAACTGTAAATGCGGTTTCTGATGATAACATCGAAGCTTTTTCGGCTGAGGAATGGAAGGCTTTTTCGGCTGATAAACAAGAGAAAATTCTTTTGCAGTACAGATTGACTTATTTGGCAGAAACCGAAGTTAACTGGTGTCCTGGTTTGGGAACTGTTTTGGCCAATGACGAAATCGTAAACGGAGTATCAGAACGTGGAGGTTATCCGGTGATTCGTAAAAAAATGACTCAGTGGAGCATGCGAATTTCGGCTTACGCGGAGCGTTTATTGCAAGGTTTAAACGAGATCGACTGGAGCGAATCTATAAAAGAATCACAAAGAAACTGGATTGGAAAATCGGTGGGCGCAATGGTTACTTTTAAATTGAAAAATCACGATGAAGTAATTGACGTTTTCACAACCCGTCCTGATACCATCTTTGGAGTTACTTTTATGACTTTGGCACCCGAGCATGATTTGGTGGCTAAAATTACAAGTCCCGAGCAAAAAGAAGCGGTTGAGGCGTATATCGAAAAAACTGCAAAACGTTCAGAGCGTGAGCGTATGGCTGATGTAAAAACAATATCGGGTGTATTTACCGGTGCTTATACAGAACATCCGTTTACAAAAGAGCCGATTCCGGTTTGGATTGGTGATTATGTTTTGGCAGGTTACGGAACAGGTGCTGTAATGGCGGTTCCTTGCGGAGACGAAAGAGATTATGCTTTTGCGAATTTCTTTAAAGGTCAGAACGGAATGCAGGAGATTAAAAATATTTTTGCAAACGTTGATATTTCAGAAGCGGCATACGGTTCAAAAGACAATGTGGAGATCGCTAATTCTGATTTCTTAAACGGATTAAATTATAAAAAAGCCACTCAGGTTGCTATTGCCGAGTTGGAAAAAATAGGGCAAGGTGTCGGAAAAACCAATTATCGTTTGCGTGATGCGGTTTTCTCCCGTCAGCGTTATTGGGGAGAACCATTCCCGGTATATTATGTAAATGGTTTGCCAAAGATGATCGAGGCACAGCATTTGCCAATCATTTTGCCTGAGGTAGAAAAGTACTTACCAACCGAAGACGGTTTGCCTCCATTAGGAAACGCAGCGGTTTGGGCCTGGGATACAAAAAACAATAAAGTCGTTAATACCGACTTAGTAGATCATGCAACGATTTTTCCTTTAGAATTGAATACCATGCCAGGTTGGGCAGGAAGTTCATGGTACTGGATGCGTTATATGGATGCGCACAACGAAAGCGAGTTTGCAGGCAAAGAAGCGCTAGCGTATTGGGAAAGTGTTGATTTGTATATTGGAGGAAGCGAGCACGCGACCGGACATTTATTGTACTCCCGTTTCTGGAACAAATTTTTAAAAGACAAAGGTTTTGCTCCAACCGAAGAGCCATTCAAAAAACTGATCAATCAGGGAATGATTTTGGGAACTAGTGCTTTTGTCTCTAAGATAGGATTTAAAGTAAGTGCTTTTAAAAAACCAAAAGAATTGCTTGAAGGAGAAAAAAGGACTTTAGCTCATCAAGTAAGTACTCAATTAGCAGTTGGAGATGAAGATTTTGAGGAGTTTAATCAGATCGTTGAGAAAGTTGAAATTATAAATGATACATATTTATCTACGGACGTCATTGAGTATTTTAATCTAACTTCTCAAAATGAAAATGATAAAGACTTTATGGAAATGCATCATAGACTTCGTCATCATTTTTTAGATAATGTTTATAAAGAATTGAATGAAAAAGGTTTTGATAAAAAGTATGATATTAAATTAAGTCCTTTAAATGGAGTTAGATTTTATAGATTGCATGTCCCAGTTAGTTTTGTTAATGGAAATGATGAATTAGATTTTGAAAACTTAAAAAAATCAGACTTTCAATACAAAAACGCTACATTTTTAATGAAGAATGAGAAATTTTTTGTTTCTCGCGAAGTCGAAAAAATGTCGAAATCAAAATATAATGTAGTGACTCCGGACGATATTTGTGATGAATACGGAGCGGATACCTTACGTTTGTATGAAATGTTTTTAGGACCATTAGAGCAAGCTAAACCTTGGAATACTGCTGGAATCTCTGGGGTTTTTGGTTTCCTGAAAAAATTATGGAGATTGTATTTTGATGAAAATAACGGCTTAATCGTAAACAACGATGAACCAACAAAAGACAACTTAAAATCATTGCATAAAACCATTAAAAAAGCAGCAGAAGACATCGAGAGTTTTTCTTTTAATACCTCTGTTTCTCAGTTTATGATTTGTGTAAACGAATTGTCTGCTCAAAATTGCCATTCAAGAGCCATTTTAGAGCCGTTAGCTATTTTAGTTTCGCCTTATGCACCGCATATTGCTGAGGAATTATGGCAGCAATTAGGAAATACAACTTCGATTTCAGAAGTTTCTTTCCCGGTTTTTGAAGCAAAACATTTGGTAGAAACGAGCAAAGAATACCCAGTTTCGTTCAACGGAAAAATGCGTTTCACCATCGAATTGCCTTTGGATTTAACCAAAGAGCAAATCGAAGAAATTGTCATGAAAGATGAAAGAACTTTACGTCAGTTAGAGGGAAGAACTCCAAATAAAGTGATTATTGTTCCGGGTAAGATTATCAATCTTGTAGGATAAATAAATTTTTTAATACTATAAATAAAATTCCAAATTCCAATTTTACGATTGGGGTTTGGGATTTTTTTTGTTTGTCATTTCGACCAACGGGAGAAATCACACCAGTTAATCGACAAAGATTGTCGACATAGTTTGCGGAGTTCCTTGTGTGATTTGCTTCGCCTATTCGCTATCGCTAGAGCCTCGTTCCTCGAAATGACAAGATTGCGGAGTTGCTTCATTTTTTTGTTGGAATTTGGAATTTGGAATTTGGAATTTTTCTATCGCATTTACTGCAGCTTTATTTTTAAATGGATGATCAAAATGTTAGCTGCGAAAAAAAACTTGAAATAATTTTTAAAAAAAATAATCGATACCTCAGTGTACGTAATCCCTTGTAAATATTGGGGTTTTGGCTTATAGAGGAAGTTTGGAATTTGGAATTTAGAGATTAAATTTTATTTTTTTTTAAAACGATTTGTAACATTTTGAAACTTCTCGTATCCAAAAGGCGAATTTAACTAATAAACCATTTAACAACTTAAATCTATTAAAAATGAAAAAGTATATCATCTTAGTTATCGCCTTATTATTTTCAGCTGTATGTTTAAATGTATTTGCACAAACAAAAGCTTATCCGTTTGAGGTTCTTAAAACCGGAAAAGGAAAACAAACGATTCTCTTCATTCCGGGATTTGCTTCTTCAGGAGATGTGTGGAAAGATACCAGAGCTAATTTTGAAAAAGACTTTACCTGTTATACACTTACAATGGCTGGTTTTGCCGGAGTAAAACCACAACCGAATGCCTCTTTTAAAAACTGGGAAACCGAAATTGCCAGTTTTATCAAAACAAATAAAATCGAAAAACCAATCATAGTTGGTCATAGTATGGGTGGAGGATTTGCATTGGCCTTAGCAGCAGATTATCCGGAATTGGTGGGTAAAATTGTGGTAGTCGATGCGCTTCCATGTATGGCGGCATTAATGGATCCTGCTTTCAAAGCAAAAGAAAATAACGACTGTTCGCCAATGGTGAATCAAATGACGACAATGACAGATACTCAGTTTCAGGACATGCAGAAAAAAACTATGCCGCGTCTTGTTCAGGATGCTTCAAAAATCGATATGATTGTAGACTGGAGTGTAAAATCAGACCGAAAAACATTCGCTGAAATGTATTGTGATTTTTCTAATACCGATTTGAGAGAAAAAATTTCGAATGTAAAATGTCCATCATTAATTTTACTGGAGTCATATTTTGTAAATTTAAAACCTGCTATTGAAGGACAGTATCAGAATTTAAAAAATGCAAACTTTCAATATGCTGCTAAAGGGTTACATTTTATCATGTATGATGATGCAGCATGGTATTTAAATCAGGTGAGTAATTTCGTAAAATCGTAATAATGGAATTTGAAGTTATCTATAAAAAATATTGGGATAGAATTTTCAGGCTTTGCATGGGTTTTGTAAATGACTATGATATCGCACAGGATCTGGCTCAGGAGACTTTTGTTATTGTATGGCAAAAATTGGATACTTTTAGAAGTGAGTCGGGTATTGGAACCTGGATTTTTAGGATAGCCTCTAATAACTGTTTGCGGCAAATTGAAAAAGACAAACGTTTTCTTAAATCAGATCTTCCGGTTAATTTGCAGGAAGAAAAACAACAATCGTTAGAACCGCAAATCCAGTTTTTGTACAAGTGTATTGCTGAACTGCCGGAAACGGAACGTATTATTATTTCGCTCGAACTTGAAGAGGTTAAGCAGGCTGAGATTGCCAAAATCGTAGGGCTTTCAGAAGCGAATACAAGAGTGAAAATTCACAGGATAAAGGAAAAACTGACTCAAAAATTTAAGGAAAATGGACGACAATAACAATATAGACTTTAAAGATTTATGGAAAAAACAAACCGTAAGTCAACCCGACATGAAGGATTTGCTGCTGAGACTGAAACAATTTAAAGCTGCCGGTTTGCGTCAATTGTGGATCACCAATATACTGCTTTTGGCAACCACTGCTTTTATTATTTTTGTTTGGTACTATTACCAGCCGGAATTCATTTCGACCAAAATAGGAATTGTACTCGTGATTTTGGCTATGATTATGTATGTAGGTGTTTACAACAGATTGTTGGCGGGTTATAAAAATATTGATGCGACACAATCCAATCAGGACTACCTGCAGCGATTGATTTTAATTCGAAAAAAACAGCAATACCTGCAGTCTACGGTTCTGAATTTGTACTTTATTTTACTGGGTGTTGGAATCTGTCTGTACATGTACGAATACGCTTCAAGAATGAGTTCTCTTTCTGCGGCGTTGGTCTATGGAGTAACATTGCTTTGGATGGGGGTAAACTGGTTTTACATTCGCCCGAAACAAATTAAAAAACAGCAGGAAAAAATAAACAGCCTGATTGACAAGTTTGATGAGGTTAACAAGCAGCTGGAGTTGTAAAATGACTTTGCAGTATTTATGAAAATATTATGATAATACCCTGACTTTAAGATGTCAAAATGACAATTTTTGAATTTGGTTCAGAATTTGCGGTTTGTTTTGTAAATTTAATAATCAATCAAAAAAAATAAAGATATGGGAAGTGGATATTTAATTCTTGCGGGAGCAATTATGTTGTTCAGCTGGTTAGTGAGTTCGAGACTCAAGAGTAAATTTGAGTTGTATTCTAAACTGCAATTGAGAAACGGAATGAGTGGTGCCGAAATCGCCGAGAAAATGTTGGCTGATAATGGTATTAGGGATGTTCGTGTCATTTCGACACCGGGTCAATTGACCGATCATTATAATCCTGCAGATAAAACAGTCAATTTAAGCGAAGCGGTTTACAACCAACGCAATGCTGCCGCTGCCGCAGTAGCTGCACACGAATGTGGACACGCTGTGCAACATGCAGTGGGGTATGAGTGGCTTACGATGCGTTCTAAATTGGTGCCCATTGTAAGTGTCGCATCCAATTATGTGCAATGGATTCTGTTAGCCGGAATTTTGATGATCAGAACCTTTCCGGGGCTGTTGCTGATTGGAATTATCATTTTTGCAGCAACTACATTGTTTACGATTATTACCTTGCCGGTAGAATATGATGCAAGTAACAGAGCGCTGGCCTGGTTGGAGAATAAACATATGCTAACGCAAGAAGAGCAGGCGGGAGCTAAAGATGCTTTGAAATGGGCTGCCAGAACTTATGTTGTGGCTGCAATCGGATCAATCGCAACGTTGTTGTATTATATCTCAATTTACTCCGGAAGCAGAAGGAATTAATTAGATAATTAGGTAATTTGTCAATGAGATAATTTTTGATAGAAATTAGGCCCGACAGGTTTTTAAAACCTTTCGGGTCTAATTGTTTATAAGGGTAGAAGAATTATCTACTTGATATATTAAAAAGTTTAAACCGGACAGGTTTGTTATTTAAAAAAACGTAAGTAAAATTATCTAATTTTCTCATTATCTAATTTTCTCATTACTGCATTAGGATCTCTAAAGCTGAATTTGTCTGTCAATCTGCTGATCCAGCGAAATAAAAGTTTCTGTTCTGGAAACGCCTTCTATTGCCTGGATTTTGGTGTTTAAAAGCTGCATTAGGTGTTCGTTGTCGCGACAGATGATTTTAATCAAAACGGACCAGTTTCCTGTCGTATAGTGGCACTCTAAAACCTCGGGAATCTTCTTTAAATCTTTTACGGCTTCAGAGTTTCTGGAAGCTTTGTCCAGATAAACGCCAACAAATGCCATGGTGTTGTATCCCAGTACTTTCGGGTTAACGGTGAATTTTGAGCCTGAAATAACACCTGATTGTTCCAGTTTTTTTAAACGCTGATGTATCGCAGCTCCTGAAATGCCTATTTTATTAGCAATTTGTAAAATGGGTTTTCGGGCATCGTCCATCAGGTAGCGCAGGATTTCTTTATCGATACCGTCAATTTCAATTATAAGGGAGTTGATTTTCATTGGAGTTGTGATTTGAAACTAAATTTAGTAATCTGGTTTTAGATGTAAATCAAATGTACTCATAATGATTTGAAAAGAAAAATTCCAAATCTCAAATTCCAAATCCCAAAATTCAAATTTGGAATAAGTTATGGTTTGGTTTCGATCGTGGGGATGCTGGAGTTGATAATGAAATGATCTGCAAGAGTTGCAATCATGGGCTGCGTTTGAAAAATTGCGACAGGATAAAAAAGAAAAATTCCAAATTTCAACTCTAAAGTTGGAATTTGGAATTTAAATATTGTTATTTCCTAAAAGGTTTTATTTTCCTTTGTTTGCTTCGCTAATGTATTTTTCTAAAGCCATAGTCATCGAAGGCGTCTCAGGAGTTGGGGCAAGAATGTCGATTCTTAATCCGTGATCAAGCGCTTCTTTTTGAGTTGTGCTTCCAAAAACAGCAATTCGGGTATCGTTTTGTTTAAAATCAGGGAAGTTTTTAAACAATGATTTGATTCCGGTTGGACTAAAGAAGGCCAAAACATCATAATAAACATCCGCTAAGTCAGATAAGTCACTCATAACAGTTTTGTAAAAAACAGCTTGTGCCCAGTCTACTTTTAGATTGTTCAAAGTTATAGGTGCGTCGGCATTCAATTGATCAGATGCTGGCAACAGAAATTTTTCGTCTTTGTACTTTTTGATAAGAGGTGATAAATCTGCAAAATCTTTTGCTCCAACGTAAATCTTACGTTTTCTATACACAACATACTTTTGCAGGTAAAATGCAACAGCTTCAGATTGGCAGAAATATTTCAATCCTTCAGGAACTTTATAACGCATTTCATCTGCTACTCTGAAAAAATGATCTACCGCATTACGGCTCGTCAAAATGATCGCAGTATAATGATTAAGATCGATTTTTTGTAATCGTATCTCTTTTGCATTAACCCCTTCCACATGAATAAATGGTCTGAAATCAATTTTTATTTTGTGTTTTTGTTGGAGCTCAAAGTAAGGAGAATTTTCCACTTTAGGTTCAGGCTGTGACACCAAAATTGTTTTCACTTTCATATTATAAACATTTACTAAGCCGCCTCTTTTGTAATCCAATAATACATGAAATAATAAGGGGCTATTTCAAGAGCGCAAAGATATAAAATAAAATAAAATAACTTGCTGATTATTGCATTTTGATACGTTTTTATTGAAATAAAATATGAGTATAGGCTTATACACAGCGAAATGGCTATTATTGCTAGGGGTACAATCTTCGGAATATTGTCATAATAAAACAAAACAGCATTAATAGGAAGGATCAAAACGCCTATATAAGTTCTATAAGTGACTTTTTGTAAGTTAAAAAGGTCCGCAAATTCGTCAATATTGAAGGAGGTTGCTACAATTTTCTCAATTAAAAATTTTCCGAGAATAAAATAAAGTAAAAATGTGGCAAGCTGAATGAATAAAACCCAGTCTGTTTTAGAGGCATATCCAAAAATGTGCATCGTCAGTTGTATGAAAAAAGCATACGAAACAATTTGCACAAAAAACAAACCAACAGTAAAGCTGCTTCTTAAATGGTTGTTGTCGCGATAGATTTTGGCGTATTTGTCTGAAAAAATAAGCTTGCTGAATTCGCTAAATCGGGTTTCATAAGCTGATTTAGTCATAGCAACAACGGCAAAGGTCAACACAAATAAAAGTGTCGCCCAGTCTTTGTTTTCCAGAATTCGGGGATGAAGTTGTTCAATCATAGCAATGCAAAATTAGTAATTTTTTGTGTCAATACTTTTATTATATATTTATTATGAATCAAATGCTATAAAAAGTTTACTTTTGCGGTGAAATTACTCAGAAAAATGAATGATTGTATTGTCATAATCCCTACTTACAACGAAATCGAAAATATTGAAAGCATAGTTAGAGCTGTACTTTCGCAACACAAACCTTTTCATCTTTTAATCATTGACGATAATTCGCCTGATCATACTGCCAATAAAGTAGTGGCGCTACAGGAAGAATTTCCGGACCGGCTGTTTTTAGAAAAAAGAGCTAAAAAATCAGGTTTAGGAACGGCCTATGTTCATGGTTTTAAATGGGCACTGGAACGTCAGTATAATTTCATTTTTGAAATGGATGCCGATTTTTCACACAATCCAAATGATCTCGAAAAGCTGTTTGATGCCTGCCATTTTGGTGGAGCTGACTTAGCCATTGGTTCTCGTTATGTAACGGGGGTAAATGTTGTCAACTGGCCATTAAGCCGTGTTTTGATGTCGTACTTCGCTTCGGTGTACGTGAAATTTATTACCGGAATGAAAATACACGATGCAACAGCAGGTTTTGTTTGTTATAAAAGAGAAGTGCTGGAGAAAATCAATCTTAACAAAATTAAATTTGTGGGTTATGCTTTCCAGATTGAAATGAAGTACAGAACTTATTGTGCTAAATTTGAAATTAAGGAGGTTCCAATTATCTTTACAGACCGTACAAAAGGAGTTTCTAAAATGAGCAATGCCATTATCAAAGAAGCGATACTGGGAGTAATTTCACTTCGATTGAAAAAATTAGTCAATACTTTATAAAGCTATGAAAATGAATAAGATTCTAATAAAAAATGCCAGAATTGTAAACGAAGGATCTATTTTTGAAGGAGATGTTTTGATCGAAAACGACCTGATTGTTGAAGTGGCAGACAGCATCAGTTTAAAAACATCTGACTGTAAAGTAATCGATGCCGAAGGAAATTATTTAATTCCGGGGGCTATTGATGATCAGGTACATTTTAGAGAGCCTGGACTAACACACAAAGGAGATATTGAGTCAGAATCAAGAGCAGCGGTAGCCGGAGGAATTACCTCTTTTATCGAGCAGCCTAATACAGTACCCAATGCAGTAACTCAGGAAATTCTTGAAGATAAATATCAGGTTGCGGCCGTGAAGTCATTTGCGAACTACTCATTTATGATGGGCGCTACCAATGATAATTTGGAAGAAGTTTTAAAAACAAATCCAAAGAATGTTGCCGGAGTAAAAATCTTTTTGGGTTCTTCAACCGGAAATATGCTGGTAGATAATGAAGCAACTTTAGAAAAGATATTCTCAAGTACCCCAATGTTGATCGCAGTACATTGTGAAGACGAAACGACGATACAGAATAATTTAAAACTGTTTAAAGAGCAGTATGGTGATGATATTCCGGTAACGGCGCATCATTTAATACGCAGCGAAGAAGCTTGTTATATTTCTTCTTCAAAAGCAGTAGCATTGGCTAAAAAAACGGGAGCGCGTTTGCATATCTTTCACCTTTCTACGGCGAAAGAAATGGAACTGTTTACCAATAAAATTCCATTGGAAGATAAAAAAATTACCGCTGAGGTTTGTGTGCATCACTTGTGGTTCACGGATGAAGATTATAAAACCAAAGGGAATTTTATTAAATGGAACCCTGCTGTAAAAACAGCAAACGACAGAAAAGCGCTTTGGGAAGCCTTAAATGATGGTCGTATTGATGTAATTGCAACCGACCATGCACCGCATACCAAAGAAGAAAAAATGCAGCCGTATCTCAATGCGCCATCTGGCGGGCCGCTTGTACAGCATGCTGTTGTGGCTATGTTTGAAGCGCATCATCAGGGGAAAATCAGCGTAGAGAAAATTGTAGAGAAAATGTGCCACAATCCGGCTAAAATTTTCAAAATAGAAAAAAGAGGATTTATCAAAGAAGGGTATTATGCCGATTTAGTGATTGTGAATCCAAGTTTGCCTTGGAGCGTAAAACCGGAAAATATTTTGGCAAAATGCGGATGGTCACCTTTTGAGAATTTTACTTTTAAGTCGAGAATTACACATACTTTTGTAAACGGTGAAATGGTTTACAATAACTTTAAAGTAAAAGATATTCGCGCAGGAAAACGTTTATTGTTTGACAGATAAAAAGCTGAAATGAAAAATTTTGTAGTAATCGTATTGGTATTGTGTCTTTCCGTAAGTTGTAAAAAAGAGCTGGTCAAACAGCCTGCAAAGCTTATTGAGAAAGACAAAATGATTGATATTATGTATGATTTGTCTCTTATTGAAGCTATGAAATATCAGCATCCCGTTTCGGTAGATTCAGTCGAAACAAGTCCTACGGCGTTTATTCTGAAAAAGTATAAAATCGATAGTCTGCAATTTTCACAGAGCAATCGTTATTATGCTGCTGATTATGAAAATTACAAAAGCATGTTTGACGAAGTAGGAAAACGTCTGGCTGTTAATCAAAGAGCTGTCGATTCGATTTTGAAAATTGAAGAGAAAAATGCAGCAAAAGAAAAGAAAAACAAACTTAAGGATACGCTTAAAGATAAAATCAAAAGAGACCTGAAAAAGATGCGTCTGGATTCTGTCCGAAAAACAACACGGTTGAGCCGATAGTTGTTAAAGCTTCGAAATAGTATTGATGTAGGTATGTACATCCTGAAAAACCGTTCCCAGAGCGGTTTTTATTTTTTCATTAGAATACAGATTGTTAGAATAGGAAGCTTTTGCGGTTGCCTTTGTAAGGCGTCTTTTTTGGAAAAATAAAGTCGAAAAAATTCCGTCGGCAACCCAAAGGAAATTCATGAATAGGGGTGTAGCATGAATACTGGGCCTTTTTACTTTTAAAGTATCAGCAATGGTGTTTAGGATATCCTGAAAAACAATATTGTCGGCAATTAAAGTAAAGCGTTCGTTTTTTATATCGCTTTTCATCAATGCATTGGCAATTCGTGTCACATCGGTTATGGTTACAAAGCCGGTGCTCCCAAGTGTGTAAAAAGAAAGTCCATTGGCGACTTTGGCATAGAGTTCAGCACTTCCCTGTACATTGGTTTTATTCTTCGGGATTGGCCCCATAATAACACCCGGATTTAAGATAATGACGTCCAAGCCTTCCTGTAAGCCACGCCAGACTTCCATTTCGGCCCCGTATTTAGAAATGGCGTAATCACTATGCGGTTTTTCGGGATTCCAGTCGGTTTCTTCTGTAATGTACGTTTCATGAGCTGCCAGATCTCCGAGAGCTGCTATAGAACTTATATAACAGAACTTTTTTACCGCTCTGGCAATCGAAAAATTAACCATATTAGCAGTTCCTTCGATATTGATTTTTCGAAGTGCTTCTTCATCTTTTGGGTCAAATGAAATTAGTGCGGCACAATGATATACATAATCAATGTTTGTAAAAGCGATTTCTAATGAAGGGACATCTAAAATGTCTGCTTCGACCCATTCGATTTTTTCAAACAGTTCTCCTTTTTTGTACAATTCAAAAACCGATTTGGTTTTCTCAATATTATTCAGATTTCGGTAAATAGCCCGGACATTTTCCCCATTTTCAATCAAATGAAGTAATAAATGTGCGCCAACTAAACCTGTACCTCCTGTTACTAATACCATCTTGTAAAGATAGTACTTTGGTTTAAAGGTGCAAAGAGAGACAGGTTTAAAGGCATAAGTTTTTAATTGATTTATTGGTTTTAGAAGGGCTTTTTAGAAAATGGTGTAGCCAAGTATAAAATCTAATGACTGGTAACTTCCACTAAAAGAGTTGTATGCGTTCAGAACTTCCTTACGTGTGTTTACTCGGATTTCTGCACTCAGTTTGTTTTTGAAATTGTAACCAAGTCCAAACAGGAAATTACCGCTTGTCGAACTTTCCAGGGTGGTTGGTTGGCTGGTAATTTTGAATTTACCACTTACGTCAAAGGCATAACCAGCGTTAGTAAAGATTTTAGAATTGTTGCTTAAGAAAAAATAGTAACGTACTCCAAAAGGAACTTGTATGGCGGTGTATTTAGCTTCTGAAGGGAATTCGGTTTTTACGCCATTGTTCATTCCGCTTGTTACTCCCGATTCTTTTTTGTTTTCGTACTGCTGATAGGTTGGGTTTACAAAAAGACTCCATTTGTTTTTGTTGAATGGAAGTATAAATTCGCCTTCAAGTCCTATTTTAAAAGTTACTTTTTGGCCGTAATCAACATTATTGTATCCGTAGCTGCCATCCACTGAGATCGAAGAAAAACCAATACCGGGAGTGATCTTTAGGAGGTAAATACTTTTGTTTGCTGAAGTAATTGTTTTTTCGATGTCACTCGATGAAACGTTGTTGTGCTTCAGGAAGTATTTCATCAAAGCATCTTTTTTATAAGACAAATTTTTGACGTCATTTTCGGTGGTGTTATTGGTTTTGACATTATTGAATAATTGTTGCCTGAAGTAGTTGTTCTCTGCTGTTGCTTTGGAGTTGTCTAGTTGAGCAAGGTATTCTTTGCGCACAAGTTGCTCCAGAGGTCTTTCGGCAGTCTCATAAAAAAATCGGGTTATGTCATTATTGGCATAGTAGTATAAAGAGGCATCGCCTTTCACCAGAACTTTTAAGAAAACGAGCTGCTCTTTCCAAATCGGATTTTTGTCTGTAGAAAAACTTTCCAATACATCACTTGAAATGTCAATATTGACTTTTGCTCTTTTGTATGTCGTATGGTTTTCAATTCCAAACTCCTGAACATTTGTAATTGTTTCGGTTTTAGTGTCGGTGTCTTCGCTATTTATTTTGTACTTGAAATCTGTTGGGTTGTAGTTCCAGTCTATGTTTTTGATAAAACATGCTGTCCGGATTCCGTTAGTAGTGATGAAATATCCTTTCTCAAAAGAGATCTGGGCGTTAATAAAAGAGTAAGAAAGTAAGATTGCAAGAAGCAAAAGTTTTTTCATAAAGGTAATTTTTGGTTGGTTATTAATCAGTTGGTTGCGGTAAAAATAAGTAAAAAGTTATTGGTTGTATGTAAAATGTGAAAAGTTGTATGTAAAAAGTTATATGTTTTAATTGGAGTTTTTGGAAGGGCTGAAGTTTTAAGGGCTGTTCTCTTTGCAGCTAAGGATTTTGAGGTCGAAATTACTTTTTGTTGCTGATAATGAAACTGCTTTTTGCCATTGCCGTTACCATTGATTATATTTGCACAAATTATTAAAAAAATGAAGAATCTAGTTGAAGAATTAAAATGGCGCGGGTTATATCATGATAGCATGCCAGGAACGGAAGAACAATTGCTAAAAGAGGTAACTACAGCTTATATAGGTTTTGATCCAACGGCAGATTCGCTGCATATTGGCAGCATGGTTCAGATTATTTTATTGGTTCATTTAAAGAATTTTGGACATCAGCCTATCGCTTTGGTGGGTGGTGCAACCGGAATGATTGGAGATCCATCCGGAAAATCTGATGAAAGAAATTTGCTGAACGAAGAAACGCTGGCTAAAAACGTGGCGGGTATCAAAAGTGTTTTGTCTCGTTTTCTTGACTTTAATTCAAGCGATACAAATGCTCCTGTGATGGTGAACAACTATGACTGGATGAAAGAATTCTCGTTTATTGATTTTGCACGTGAAGTTGGAAAACGTATCACAGTAAATTATATGATGGCTAAGGATTCTGTTAAAAAGAGATTTGCCGGAGAAGGCGAAGGAATGTCTTTTACAGAGTTTACGTATCAGTTAATTCAGGGTTACGATTTTTATCATTTATATAAAAATAACAATTGTATCCTTCAAATGGGAGGTTCGGACCAGTGGGGAAATATTACCACAGGTACAGAATTAGTGCGCAGAATGGGAGGGGAAAATGCAAAAGCTTTTGCCTTGACTACACCCTTAATTACAAAAGCTGACGGATCTAAATTCGGGAAATCGGAAGGTGGAAATGTCTGGTTGGATGCTGATAAAACATCAGTATATAAATTTTACCAGTTTTGGGTAAATGCAACCGATGCTGATGCTGAGAAATATATTAAGATCTTTACGTTTTTAGACAAGGATACTATCGAGGCTTTGATCGAAGAGCACAAAACAGCTCCGCATTTAAGAGTTTTACAAAAGAAACTGGCCGAAGAAATCACCATTTTTGTACACAGCAAAGAGGAATTAGAAAAAGCGATTCAGGCTTCCAATATTTTGTTTGGAAATTCTACAGCTGAAGATTTGAAAAAATTGGATGAAGCTACTTTTTTGGAAGTTTTTGACGGTGTTCCTCAGGCTGAAATCGCAAAAGCAGATCTGGAAAACGGTTTGGAGATTATCACGGTTTTAAACGAAAAAACAGGTTTCTTTAAATCAAACGGAGAAGCGAGACGTGCCTTAACAGCAAATTCAATCTCGGTGAACAGAGAAAAGATAAAAGAAGATTTTGTTTTAACCGCAAATGATTTAATCAATAATCAATTTGTGTTATTACAAAGCGGAAAGAAAAACTATTTTGTAATTAGAGTGGTGTAATTGTTTAACTGTTTAATCGGTTAACCGTTGATTTGGTTAATTGATCTAAGTGTTTAACCGTTTTTTAGAGAGCGATTAAACGATTCAACAAATCAACGATTAAACATCTAAAGCACCATCAGGTTACAGCCACGAATATCCGAATTATCAAAACGTCCCAATACCTCGAAAGAGTTGTTGGGATATTTTTTGCCTAAATCCTGAGTGGCAATAAAGGAACATGAATTGATGTTGGCCAAATCAATAACGTTGATTCCGCCGGTTTTTCCGTCTTTCACGTAAGTGAGTGCATCTTCGGGATCACGAACTAAAATGTTCATCCACGACGGACACTCAAAAATACCTTCACCCAGAGAATAAGCTTGTCCTAAAAGTTCGGTCATGCCATATTCTGAATGAATGGCCGAAACGCCAAAACCTGCACAAAGCTGTTCGTGTAATTCTTCGCGAATCATTTCTTTACGTTTGCCTTTCATACCGCCAGTTTCCATAATAATGGTATTCTGGAGATTGAATTGGTGTTTCTCAATCAGGTCCAGTAAGGCATAGGTAACTCCTATTAAGACCACATTTTGACCAGATTCGTCTAAAGCGGTAAGTTTTTTAATCAGGTCGTCGTGATTGTGCAGGTAAAACCCGCTGTCAGGCTGATTGGAGAGCTTTATTAAATCTTCTACCATATAGATTAGCGAAGATCCATCGCGTTCGAGATAGGACGGTAAAAGTGCTAAAACAACGTAATCTTCTATGTTGCCATAGAATTGTGAAAATCCGTTGCGGTAGCTTTCTTCGTAAAGGGTAACATCGGTAACGATATGCCTGCTGGTAATCGTGCCGGTTGTTCCGCTGCTCGTAAAAGTTACCTGAGCCGGATCAGTATTGGAAACGACATTGTGGCTTTTGAAAAACTGTATGGGTAAAAAAGGAATTTGCTCGAGGGCTTTTACCTGTTGCGGATTTACTTTTAAAAAATCGCAGAAATCACGATATACAACGTTATTCTCATGTTGAAAACGAAACACTTTTAGTGCTATTTTTTCAAATTGTTTCTGACTTGAAATGGTAAAGATATCGTTGGCTGTGATCAAAACTTTTTTTTGTGCAAAGATATTGTTTTTAGTGTTTAGTCACAGTATTCAGTCACAGTTTTCATTTTAGGGTTTCGTAGAAACTGAAAACTGTGACCGTGACTGAAAACTAAAAAAGCTCCAAAAGGAGCTTTTTTTATCGAATAATGAGTTTTCGTGTTGCCGAATTATTTTCTTCGCTTATTTTAATGATGTAAACGCCGGGAACGAGATCCGAAACGTTTAATTCTCGCGAACTTAAATGTGTCTGAAGTACTTTTTTACCCAAAACATCAAAGATAATGATCTCTTTTTCTAAATCATTTTTAGAAGAGATTGTTACTTTTCCACCAGTTACTGGATTAGGGTACAAGCTTAGACCCTCAATGGTTGCTGCCTGTTGAGGTTTTGGTAATTGCTTGCTGTCTTGTGCTGAAACACTAACAGTAAAGAAAAAAGCCAATAAGAAAGTAATATAAAAGTAATTTTTTGCCATCGCGTTATTTTGGTTACTGTAAATGTACAAAAAAAAATTACAAAAATTACGCCAAAAAAAAACATCCTAAATTTTTAGGATGTTTTTAACAATTTAGGTTCGAAGTAATTAGTAATCAATCACTAGGCTGATAACCATCGACTATAGAAGTGCCTCGTGATATTAGGAATCCGATGGTATAAAAAAAACTGCCTGAAATTGAATTCAGGCAGCTTCATTTTTATTTTTTGTATTTAATTACTTAGTCCAGTTAGCCCAACTTGGTAAGTCAGCACCAGCACCAGCACCAACTGCACCAGTTGTAGTTCCTGATAATTTAGGACCAACTAAATTAGTTATAGAAGCTCCAAAAGTATAGTTTGTGATGGTAAAGTTACCAGCAGCAATGTTTGCAGTTGCACCAGCATCAGTAGACAATTTAGCTAAGTCTGCAGGCATTCCAGTTGCAACAAATAAGTTTGTGTAAGCTTGTTTTCCACCACCTTCTTTGTAGTTGATTGCTTTTTCGTCTGCTAAGAAAGCAGCATCACCTTTAACGATAGAGATATTGATGATTTTAGCGTTAGTCATTGGAACAGCTCCACTTGGATCTTTTGCGTTTGTAGATCCTTCAACACCTGCTTTAGTAACACCTTTAATGTAAACGTTTGTAGCAGTACCTACCCATCCGTCAGCAAAATCTAATGAATCATCATAAGAGTTAATGATTGTAAGGTTAGTAGCGTTTACAGCTCCACCAAAAAATTCGATTCCATCATCACCACTTTCAAAAGTGTAGATGTCAGATACTACAGTTCCAGAACCTACTCCGAAGAAAGAAACTCCATTGTATTCTTTTTCAGCAGTATATTTAGAACCTGTGTAAGATATTTTTAAGAAGTTGATATTTCCAGAAGAATCTGCATTATCATTACCTCCGTAGCTTAAACCACCAACTTCAGTTGTACCGTTATCTCCAGTGTTTACTTTAGCATTACCAGCAATAATTAAACCACCCCAGTCACTTTGAGCAGGAGTAGCTTTTCCAGATGTCATAATAACTGGTTTAGCGGCAGTACCGTTGATGTTAATTTTAGCGTTTCTTTCTACAGCAATATATAAAGATGTAGCTAGTGCAGTAGCAGAACTTTTAATTGTAGTTCCAGCAGGAATAACTAAAGTAGCTCCACCTTTAACAACTAAACCTCCAGTTAAAGTGTAAGTTTTAGTTGGGTCTAAAGTTACAGTACCGTCATTAATGTTTCCTTGTAAATCGTCAACTTTCAATACAAAAGTACTTGTGTTTTCGTTCTTTTTATTGTTGTCGTCAGAACTACAGCTTGTTAAAGCAAGTCCTAATATTGCAGCCATTGCAAATAATGATTTTTTCATTGTTGTTGTGTTTTATTGTTTTATTTATTCATGGCAAAGTAAGTGAACATATGTTTTTGCTGAGTTAAGACCGCATTAACAATGTATTAAGTATAACTGTTAAAAAATAAAACCGCTTAATGTAAAGTTTACATTGGATTATGATGAATAAAAAAAGGTGATTAGCATTAGCTAATCACCTTTTGAGTTTTTATGGTTTTACTTTCTTTTAGAATGTGTAGCTTAAAGTAAGTCTGAAATCTGAACCTGCTTTGTATGAAACAGCTGTAATATCACCAATAGATTCTTTTCCTGGTACTTTTCCTTGCTCTTGTACACGTTTGAAAGTCGGATTCAGGATGTTGTTGTAGATAAGACCTAATTTTAAGTTTTTGGTTAAACTTGCATTAGCGATAAAGTCTAATTTGTTTACAGCTTTGTCAACCAGGTTACCTACTCTTGAAGTTCCAATAACAGCTAATTTATCTGAAAAATAAGAATAAGATATTGTTGCGCTGAAATCCTTTCCTTCTCTGTATTCATTTAAAAATGATAAGTTAGCATTTGCTAAAAAATTAGAAGCTCCTGTTAGTTTACTTTCTGTAAAAGTAAAGTTTGCTCCAAAATCATTTTCGTTGTTTACTTTATCATTGCTTAGGTCTTGGTTTGTGTATAAATAAGATCCGTTTGCGTCAAAAGTAAGTTTTGTCTTTAAGTTGTTGTCTTTTTCAATTTCAAAAATTTCTTTTTTAAATTCTACCTCAACTCCTGCTACAGTTGCTTTATCACCTGTATTTGCATAAGAAATATCATTTGAAGAAGAGTTTAGGAACATTTCATTGATTGGATTTTGAATAATTTTTCCAAAAGCAGTTACAGAGATTAATTCTGAACTTTTTGGGAAAAATTCCCATCCTAAATCGAAGTTGTAATTTGTTGAAGCATATAATCTTGGGTTCCCTTCGTATGCTTGTGCAACATCTTCGTAAATAATTGGCACTTTTTCTTTAAACTGAGGAAGTGTATACGTTTTACTTGCAGAGAATTTTAAATTTTGCTTATCTGTCAAGGTGTATTTCGAGATTAAACTTGGTAAAATGTTAAACTTTGAATCATTTGAATTATCACCATTTGGAACTGTAGTGGTGATATAGAAAACATTTTGAGTTAATTGCTCTAATCTTGCTCCCAGTATTACACTTAATCTATCAGTTAAGGAATATTGAACATTTGCAAATGCAGCATTAATATCTAAATTTCCATTGTACAATTGGTTAATTCTGTTGGAGTAAGCGGAACCCCAATTTGCTTGATTTAAATAGTTGTCTACGTGATGAATATCTTCTTTAGGGAAAGAAACGGTAGTTCTGTTCGGGAAGAATGAATATTGTTCCATTTTGTAATCTACATCCTTGAACTTTCCTGAATAACCAACAGTTATTTTTCCTTTGTAGGTATCATCGCTTTTTTTGTTGAAATTATATGATAATGCAATATTTGCAGCGATTTCATTTTCCTTTAAGTCCTGAAAAAATCGGTGATTGTTGATGTTAGAGTTGGTGAAAAATGTATAATCTTTAGCATTTGGAGCATATACAAAAGAGTTTTGCATACGATCCGGAATTGAACTGTTAGACATACTGTACCCTACTCCCCAGTTTAAATTCCACTGATCGTTGAATTTATTTTTTCCTGTTAATTGGTTTACAATTAATTGAGTTCTTTCAAAAGTTCCACGTTTGATAAAACCTGAAATTTGTTGAAGAGCGTCTCCACCACCGTCAAAATTCTGGTTCGTTCCTTCGTACTCACTGTAATCCTGATCACTTGAATTTAAGAATAAAGAAGTAAAGAAGATTGAGTTTTTATTATTGATTTTATAATCAGCAGTACCCATAACAGTTGTAGTAGTGCTATGCTTGTATGACGTTCTGATAAAGTCAGAAAAGATATCTCCGTCAGAAGTAATTCCTCCTCGGCTGTATCCTTCTGTGTATTTGTTTTTTGCGCTAAATGAACCAGTAACAAAAGTACCGATTGAACTTTCGTCATTTATAGTAAATCTTTTACCGGCAGATAACGTATAGAAAGCATTTAATACATTCTTGTTTTCTTGTCTGTCCCAGCTTGTTGCATAGCTATATGGCTGAAGTGGAGCATTAGGAACGCCAACTTTTTTAAATCCGGTATAAGTAGGTCCGTCTTGCAAGTAAAAATGATCCTGACCTAATACGTTTGTGTTAGCTCCTGTTCCAATTGAAAAAGTAACGAATGGTTTTCCATTGAATTTTTTTGCGCTAATATCAATATTTGCTCCTCCGAAATCGGCATAATTTTGAGATTCAAAAGTTTTGCTAATTCCGATATTATCTACAATATTCGTAGAGAAAATTTCCAACAAAATATTTTTGTTTGCCGGATTGTTTGATGGTAAAGGAAGTCCGTTTAAAGTCGTAACATTATAACGATCTCCTAATCCTCTTACGAAAACATTTCCGGAGTCATCCTGTTTAGAAACACCACTTATTTTAGCAACAGCATTTGCAACGTCGTTAACTCCTTTTCTTGAGATTTCCTCTGCTCCAATAGCAGCTTTAAATGAAACTGCATTTTTTTGATCTAAAAGTAATGCCGATTCTTTTTGCTTGTTTACTGCAGATGATTTTACAACAACATCTTTAAGTGTAAAATTTCCTGATGAAAGTACCTGATTTACTGTAATAGTTTCATTTGCTTTAACAGTTACTGGCTTTTCTACAGATTCATATCCAACGAAACTAAAAATAATGATATAATTTCCCGGATTTACATTAAAGGAATATTTTCCCTCAATGTCAGTGTTCGCGCTCATGTTAGTTCCCTTTAATAAAACATTTGCGAAAGGTAAAGCTTCATTGTTGGTTTCTTTGTCGGTTAATACACCAGAAATCGTACCTTTGTTTTGTGCGATCGAAATCGTACAGATGAATAATGTGATAAATAGAAATTTTAAATTGAATTTCATTTCAGTGTTGTGTTTAAATTTTTGTGCAAAGAAAGAGACGCTGTGTAAAGTTCATGTTAGCCACTTGTTATGTTTTCGTGTTGTCTAGATTATCAAATTGTTACCAGATTAAATTACCGTTAACCGTAATTTTTAACGGTCGTTTTATTAGTATATTTACCATCTCAAATGAAAATCATCGAATGTATAATAAAGAAAATTTGATGTAAAAATCTCAATTTTTGCTATTTATGAAAAAAACACAAACCAAGATTTTACTAGTTGACGATGAACCAGATATCTTAGAAATCGTTGGCTATAACCTTGCTCAGGAAGGCTACCAGATTGTGACTGCTTCTAACGGAAAAGAAGCAATTGCAAAGGCTCAGAAAGAATTGCCGGAATTGATTATTATGGATGTAATGATGGCTGAAATGGACGGAATGGAAGCTTGTGAACACATTAGAAAAATTCCCGAATTAAATAATGTTATCATAACATTCCTAACGGCAAGAAGTGAGGATTATTCACAAGTAGCTGGTTTTGATGCAGGTGCAGATGATTATATCACTAAACCAATAAAACCGAAATTATTGGTCTCCAAAGTAAAGGCGCTGTTAAGAAGGTTAAAAGAACAAGAAGTTGTAAGTGACACCTTAAATGTGGGCGGGATCGAGATCAATCGCGAAGAATATAAAATCATCAAAGGAAACGTAGAGATTGCCTTACCAAGAAAAGAATTCGAATTGTTTTACTTATTGGCCTCAAAACCGGGAAAAGTTTTCAAAAGAGACGAAATTCTGGATAAAGTATGGGGGAACGAGGTTGTAGTAGGAGGTAGAACCATTGATGTTCATATTCGAAAACTTCGTGAGAAAATAGGAGAAGACCTTTTTAAAACTATAAAAGGAGTAGGCTATAAATTTGAAGTTTAGATTTTTAAGCTGCTGAGGTTCTTAGAGGTTAAGTTGCTAAGAATTTTAGTTAAGAATTTAAAATCATTCCAGTTACTTTAAAAGTATTCAATACATTTAAACCATATAAGAATTGAAGTTTGTGCAATCTTCATTTTCTTATATGGTTTTTGAGTTATTCCTTTTTTGCTTTTGCTCAAAAGAATAGCGCTCAAAAACAAAACTTAATTTTCTTAATCTCTTAATGGTTCAATAATTTCAAATGAAAATTAATTTTAAAAAAACATACAAGTTTGCTGTAAAGTCAGCATTATATATAAGTCTTTTTGCGACAGGGTTTGTACTGATACTACTGTCTTTATTTTATAAAAACCAATTGAAGCATCAGGTTGCCTTTGGAATAATTTTTATAATATCAATTTACGCTTTTTCGTTCCTGGTTTTGCAATACCGTGTAGAACGTTTTATTTATCGAAGAGTTAAGAAAATATACGATGAGGTTTCATTATTAGAATCCACCACATTGATCAATCAGCCAATCACTACAGATATGGAAACACTTTCACGTGAGGTGAAAAAGTTTGCAACAGATAAAAAGCTGGAAATTGAAATGCTGGAAATCAGGGAACAATACCGACGTGAGTTTCTGGGTAACGTATCGCACGAGTTGAAAACGCCTTTGTTTACCGTTCAGGGATATGTTTCGACTTTGCTGGATGGTGCGATGGAAGATAAAAATATTCGAAAAAAATATTTAAAACGTGCTGAAAAAGGAGTGGAGCGATTGATTTATATCGTTGAGGATCTGGATATGATTACAAAGTTAGAATCCGGAGATCTGGATTTAATCATGACTGATTTTGATATTGTAGAGCTGATTCAGAATGTCTTTGATTTGCTGGAAATGAAAGCCGACAAGAAGAAAATCAAATTGGCTTTTGAAAGCAAGAACATTAAATCGGTAATTATTCGCGGAGACAAGGACAGAATTCAGCAGGTTTTAGAAAACCTGATCGTAAACTCTATTAAGTATGGTAAAGAGGGCGGTTTAACTGAAGTAGGAGTGGTTAATCTGACCAAGAAAAAAGTCTTAATCCGTATCAGTGATAACGGAGAAGGGGTTGAAAAACAAAATATCCCAAGGCTTTTTGAACGTTTTTACAGAGTGGATAAAAGCGGAACCCGTTCAGAAGGTGGTTCAGGCTTAGGGCTGGCCATTGTAAAACATATTATTGAAGCACATAAAGAGAAAGTATATGTAGAAAGTGAGTTCGGAATTGGTTCTGAATTTTCTTTTACGCTTGAAAAAGCAAATAAAACAATAAAAGCTGAAGTTAAATAATTGTAAGCTTGTTTGGGCGAAGTACTGTGAAGTATAGCGTTTTAACACTAATTCAATTTACATAACTATTTAGCAACAATTCCTTTTTATTATGGTAACACCTTGTTAATGATATCTTAACATAGGTGGTGGATCTTTGCATTCGAAAAATAAGGCATAAGAAAATAGAAAGAATGAAAATAAAGCTAATAGCAGTTTTTTTGCTAATTACTTGTGTGTCAACTGCACAGGACTTAAAGAAAGAAGATGTAAAAAAAGAAGTAATTCGTCTTCTTGATTCAATCAACAAAGCAAAGTTACCGGATACGGAATCGGAATCCGGGAATAGTGATGATGAAAAGGATAAGGACCGTTGGTACGACAAGATTTCTTTAAGAGGTTATGCACAGATACGATACAACGGTTTGTTTTCTACAAACGATAAAGTATCGTGTGACCAATGTGACAGGTCCTGGGGAACAACTTCTACAGCCCCGGGTGCAAAAGCAAACAATGGTTTATTTATCAGACGTGCACGTTTAGTGTTTTCTGGTCAGGTTCATCCCAATGTATATTTCTATTTTCAACCTGATTTTGCGAGTTCTCCGGTTACAGGAGTTCAGAATTTTGTTCAGGTTCGGGATTTGTATTTTGACCTTTCTTTTGATAAGAAGAGAGAGTACAGATTACGTGTCGGGCAGAGTAAAATACCATACGGTTTCGAGAATATGCAGTCAAGCGGACAGCGTTTAACTTTAGATCGAAACGATGCGTTGAACAGTGCCATATTAAACGAGCGTGATTTAGGAATGTTCTTTTACTGGGCACCGGCCGAAATCAGAGAGCGTTTTGAAATGTTGGTAAAAGACGGTTATAAAGGATCAGGTGATTATGGTGTTTTCGCTTTTGGAGTTTACAATGGTCAAATTGCGAATAGATTAGATGGAAACAGAGATTTGAATGTGGTGACAAGAGTAACGTACCCATTTGTAATTGGAAGTCAGATTATCGAACCCGGAATTCAGGCTTATGCCGGAAAATGGGCTTTTTCAGGTGAAATTTCACCAGGAGTTAAAGTGAACAATTCACAGCACGTAAAAGATCAAAGGGTAGGAGCAACATTTGTACTATATCCAAGACCTTTTGGAATCCAGGCCGAGTACAATGTAGGTAAAGGACCAAGATACAATTCAGTAACTAACGCAGTCGATGAAACCGATTTAAACGGAGGTTATGTATTGTTTAGCTACAAATTGGACGTTAAAAAACAGCATATTTATCCTTTCGCCAAATTTCAATATTACGACGGAGGAAAAAAATACGAGAAGGACGCCAGAAGTTATGTCGTTAGAGATTATGAATTTGGTATAGAATGGCAGCCTCTAAAAGCCTTTGAACTTACTGCCGAATATGTGATTGCTGACAGAACTTTCCAGGACAGTGCACTTCCAATCAACAGGCAGCAAGGAAATTTATTGCGTTTACAGGCGCAGTTTAACTTCTAGATTTCATCCTCAAAAACGGTAAACAAAGAATCCCAGTCTATAGTATCGTTAAATTGAGTCAAACCTTTAAACGACTTTACTTTTGAAAGATCTTCAATGGTAAAGTCGTCTTGCATTGCATAGGGTACCAAATTTTCTTTCTGAAGTTTTATCGCCAGATATTCCTGTTCGTATTGCCCCGGAGTTGGAATAAAAAAGGCTTTCTTGCCTAATTTAGCCAGATCCATAACAGTGGTGTAACCCGAACGGCATAACACAAATTCACTTTCGTTAAAAGTCTGCTCCAGCTGTTTAGAGTTCATGAAATTGTAATAGGTCACATTTCCGGCCTGCCATTTGTTTTGCGTCTTCTCAACGATGCCTTGTACAAACACCACTTTGCCTTTATAATTGGCGACTTCTTTCTGTAATTTTTCATCCAAAAAAGTACGCTGAGGTTCAGGTCCCGACAGGATGATCATCAAATCGTATACTTTTGGAGTATCCTTTTTGCGCATTCTGCTTAATGGCCCAATATATTTTAACTTCAGGTCATCTGTTTTCAGGTGGCCTAACTCACCGGTTAGATTAACAGCATCATTAGTGTCCGGCACCCAGCATTCGGTATATTTTTTTATAATATGCTGATGGCATTTACTGGTAAACCAGGTCGTGTTTCCGGTCATGACATTCAGCTGATGTGTCATAAAAACAGAGGGAACTTTTTTACTAAAAACACCTAGTCGGTTATCCGAGATAATTCCGTCGATTCCATGTTTTTTGATCCAGCTTTTTACTATTTTTTTCTCATCAAGAATAGCCACAATCATTTTTGGCAGGTTTTTAATCAGCTTCCATTTGAAGTTTTTGGCATTCTTGGCATATTCGATATGGTAAGACGGCAATTCAAGGGTTTGAATGTATGGGAATTCCTTTCGCAGCAATGCCAGTGCAATACCGTCAGAAGCGATTATAGGAATATAATTGTTTTCTTGAAGCGCTTTTATAATGGGGATACATCTTGTAGCATGGCCCAATCCCCAGTTTAGTGGAGCAACTAAAATTGTTTTGTTCGCTGAATAATCAATGCTCATGGTGTAACGCTTTTTAAAAACGAAGATAAAGAAATATGCTTTTTATGATATTTCACACGTATTACTAAATTATTAACTCTATAAGGCCGTTCAACCCATATAATTCGCTGCTTAGGTTATGGAATTAGTGGTGTTTGGAAGGAAAAGTTACTTGTATGTTAACGAATATTTGGTTTCGCAATAGACAAAAAAAAGGAGTTACTGTAAGTAACCCCTTTCAGATGCTGGTAAAATGAACTTTATTCCTGAATATAGGTTTTATTACCATTTTTATTAATGTAGTATTTACCGCCTTTAGGTCCGGTATATACTTTTTTTCCATTGTATTCGCCAGTTACTTTGTCGGCTACTTTTGGAGCTTTTTCATTCGTTTCTTTTATGGTTTTGGCGGCTGTTTTTTTAGCTGCCGTGGCCTCTTTTTTAGCTGCTGTTGATGCTTCAGTCGCTTTTGCTGCTGTTTTTGTTACATCAGCTTTTGTTTTTGCGGCTTTTGTACTGGCAGCTTTGTCAGCAGTTTTTGTTGCTTTGACAGCATCACTTTTTGCTTTTGTGGCTTCACTTTTGGCTTTAGTAGCCTGCTTGTCGGCCGTTTTTTTAGCAGCAGTTGCAGATTCCTTTGTGGCTTTTGCTGCCGCATCGCTGGCTTCTTTAGCTGCTTTTTTAGATTTTGCAGTTTCTTTTTTTGCAGCTGTTGCTGCCTTATCAGCTTCCGCTTTTTTCTTTTTAGCAGCGGCTTCCGTTTTACTTTTCGCTGCTTTAGTAATTGACTCTTGTCCATAGAAATTAGAAGACAGAAGAACTACAAAACAAAGTACTAATAATTTTTTCATAATGTTACAAGTTTAAATTTCAATTAAAATTAAACAATTTTTAAATAGGTTTTCGGTAAAGTGTTAAAAATAAGCGCGAAGCTGTATGTTTCCGGTGTGAACCACTGATCCTGTCTCGCTTTTTCTTCCCTGATAATTTAAATTCACATCTAAAAACTGAGTGATGTTTTTCTGTAAAAGGAATTTCCACACCAGATTTTGCCCTGCCTGAAGTCCTTCAAGCATCTGAAAACCGACAGATGAAAACTCATTTCCAGTGAATTTATTCTGGTAAAAAGAAAATTCTCCGTTCAGGGTCACTTTTTTCTCTCCTGCAAATGAGAAGGAAGTTCCGAGTCGGTTTTGAACCAGAGTTTCAAAATTTCCAATTTGATTTTCCTTATTCTGAAATTCAAAAAAGAAATCCAGGCTGGTGTTTTTCGAAAACAAATAACTCACTTTAGGCGCCAGCTGATAGCCTGTGATGTCATAGTTTTTTTCGACAAAATCTTCAGAAACCAAATTGGTTTTGATCGTTTTGGTAAAGAAATTAAACAGCCAGCTTTTTTGATAGAGATGGGTGTATTGCAATTGATGCGAATTGTTCTGAACATTTTGCGACCCAATCGAAAGCAGATTTTTTCCTTTGTTGACAAGATAGGTGTAGGTTACGGAATGTTTTTGTTTGCCGCGATTGTAGTATAAACTATTTCTGAAACTCGAATTGAGTCCGAGTATATTTTCCTCTGAAGAATTAAAAGGATTGAGCTCCAAACGTTCTCCCTGACTCTTTACTTTTCGGTCCATAATGAAGGAAGTCTGGTTGTAAAAGTAAGACAGGAGTTTTTTAAAACCGGTTTCGTTCTGCCATTGCAATGGATTTAGCGCCATAGATTGGGAGAATTTATTTTGATTGGTTTTGATGTAAACCCGATTGGGCAGAAAGATTCGGATAAACCGCGCCTGATCGGGAAAGGCGGCAATTTCAAATTCTTCGAGTTCCTGAATTCCGTTTCCGTTATAATCATTCCAGGTATAAACTCCCTGCCCCGTTGGAACTTCGATATACGTAAATTCCTGTTGGGCAATTGTTCCCGAACTGGTTTCATAAGCGCTGCCAATTTGCAGCAGCTGATTAAAAAAACGATCGTTATAAAGTATTCTGGAATTTAAGGAAGGCTCATTTTTTCGGGCTGCATCCGTAAAATCTAATTTGCGGTAGCTGGCATATACGGCCAGATCTGTTTTTTTATTCTGAATCAATTTCGATTTTAAGAAATAGGTTTGAGAGTTGTTTACGTGCTGTAAAAGTCCATTTTGCAAACTGTCGTTTCGACGTTGCAGATAGCCAATTTCAACAAAAACCTTAGTGCTGTCACCGCGACCAATAAAGGCACCATATTCAGAGAATCGTTGACTTAATGCCGAAAACTGATGGGTGATTTTATTTTTCTGCTGATTGTCTTCCAACTGCATGCTTGTACCAATCCAGTTTTTGCCAAAATGATATTTAGCTCTGGTTTGATTTCGAATAAATTTGGAAGTAGAACTTGTGGCATCTGACTTCAGGAAACTGCCTTGATTTTCGATGGTCCAATGCCGTAGTTTAAACAATGCGGTTGTAGTATGACGGGATCCGGAATAACTTTCGGAATAATCGAGCTTCTCCAATTGATAGGTAAACAAACCAATGTCAGCCGTTTCCTTTTTAGCAAATAAATCAAAGTTAAGTCCGGTGCTTAACATACTTTGGTTTCCCAAAAGCGTTTCGTTTAAGTTCCAGTCGCGATTAAACTCGATATTGTACAAGCGCTCTACAGATCTAAAATCTTCCTGAACGAATTGATAGTTGGCAAAGGCATCTAAAGTCCAGTTGCGTGTAAAAAGACGTTTTTTAATATTGGTTTTAAGAGCGATACCGTCATTGTTGGCGTCATCTATTTTCGAAAACAGGTTTTTGTCGTTGTTGCTTATGGCAATTTCAAAGTCAACCAAAGTCTTTTCATCCGGATTGTATTTTCCTAAAAAAGTAGCCACCTGTAATTTAATTGGCGCAATCAGATTCACAATGGGTTCGTAGTTTCCTTGTAAAATTCCATTAACGGGCGGTACATATTCGTAAATACGTTCTACCGAGTTGTTGTTCTGAATGATGTAATTACCGGTATTGTTTCCAACGAGACTAAATTTTACATTGTATAAAACAGCAGTCGGATCTTTTGAATATTCATAATATTCAACGGAATTGAGCAGTATTTTTTTATACAATATTTTAGTATCGGCATAAGTATCTTCATAGGCTGACGGGGCTTTCATTAAATTCTGATCGTCTCCGGCCTGACTTAAAACCTGAACTTGTGCAGTTGACAGGTTTTGCTGTAAAGGCTGATTTTTCATGTCATTCTCCGAATAGAGATAACCGCCAAAACTCCAGTTTTTGCTTTCATGTGTTCCGCCCGCATAGGTCACGAGCCTGTTGTAATTTCGCTCGGAATATTGATATTCTACGTTGATTCGCATTTCGGAAGTAATCGTAAAAAGCGAGGTGAAAGTAATCTCTCCGGCATTATAATCAATCACATAATCATTGTTTTCTCCGCGTTTCAATAAAACGCCATTTACATAAACACGCTCCGAACCAGAAATTACAAGTACATACAGCTCCCCATTTTGCCCTTTTAATTTATAAGGACCCTGATTTCCTTCCTGACCTGTAAACGTACTTTTGGCATATTGCCCTTTTACAAAAGCGACCGAAGCGAAAATATTGGTTTTGTTTTCTTCTCCGCCAAAGTTAAAATTGGCCGAAAGTCCCTGAACCTTTTTATTGAAATTTAAGAACTGGGTTTTTCTGTTTTCTAAAAAAACATCTCCTGCCCGGATGTTCCAGTCATCTGTAAAAAGTTCCATGAAAATATTGTCAAACTGATCCAGTTTTTGAGAGTAACCACCATCCTGAAGCGGAATGTTGCTGTCTTGCAACGAAGCCCGCAAACTAATTTTATCTGATATTTTTCCCGTAATCTGTAGATCCAGATTAGAGTTCAAAACGGTATTTTGATTGTTTCCAACGGTGACGCCTCTGGTGATGCTTCCGGAAGTATTCAAGCCATCAAAAGGAGTTGCTTTTTTAGCGACAGCGTTGTCAATTTTATACAGTTTTTCAGAGCCAATGTCGTTTGACACCACCTGATTGGATTTGTATAAAGTATATTCCCGGGTGAGAAAATCGGGGTACTTTAAATAATTGACGAGTAAAGTATCGCCTGTTGTGGCGAGTTTTTCATTGAGGAGTAAAGTTCCTTTTTTAAAATCAACTTTATAAAAGGTGGAATCGAGAGGTTTGTTTTTGGTATTGAAAAGCTGAAAGAATCCCGAATTGATACTTACTTCTTCGAGACGAATAGTATCGCGGCTGGCAATTATTTTTTTGGTTTTGTACGATGATATCGTTTCCTGAGCCTGAAGCCCGGAAAACCAAATTAAAAATGTTAGAACCAGTAATTTTTTCAACATAAATACTTTAACTCTCAAAAATCAAAAGTAGTATTTATAATTGGGAAATAAAGCGTCTGTGATTCAGCCCCAGAGGAAGCCAGTTCAATTGTAAAAGACGACAATAGGAACTAACAGCTGAACATAAATTAGTGACAATTCGTGCAATTCGTGTTTCGATGATCGGAACGCTAAAATTTTTAACACATAGAAACATAGATTTCTATTGTGAAAAGAGAATGCAAAAAGAAACATATTTCTTTCACATAGTAGGATATGTGGATTTAAATGAAGTGAAACGCCTTTTTTGCAGGTGCAGCACCTATGTTGCTATGTGTTAAAATGAATTGCACAAACAAATTAGTGGCAATTCTTGTTTCGATGATGGGAACGCTAAAATTTTTAACACATAGAAACATAGATTTCTATTGTGAAAAGAGAATGCAAAAAGAAACATATTTCTTTCACATAGTAGGATATGTGTATTTAAATGAAGTGAAACGCCTTTTTTGTAGGTGCAGCACCTATGTTGCTATGTGTTAAAATGAATTGCACAAACAAGTTAGTGACCATTCGTGTAATTCGTGTTACTTTTTATACTTGTGTCCACACAGTAACTATCTCCTGCTTTTGAGCTGATTGTACATGCTAATAAAAATAGAAAGCGCCAAAACAAGCGCGGTGCCCATTTTGATCATGTTACCCGTACGCTCAGGATTGTAAAAAAAGTAGGCCAGATAAAGACAGCTTGCAATTGCAATACTGTATTTGAAGATAAAGAATTTCATGTTTTCAATGAAGGTTAAGTAAAATAGCGGTTAGTAGTTTTGGGGTTATGGTTTAGAATCTCCGATGAGAATCAATACAAAGGCGATTGCTGCAATAGCGGTGCATATTGAATTTGGGTTTGCAAAATTGATGGTCCATCCAAGTAGTTTCATTCTTTTGGAAGGGAACAATCTTTTGTCGTGAGGGTTGTAATAGAAAATTCCCAAAATCCAATTGTTAGGATCACGGTTCCATTTTTTTTGGGTCTCTTTTGTAGGTTTAGTATTGAAATCCATATGTTTTAAGGGGCTAAGTTTTTTTATCAGACGGGGCAACTGTGATAAAATAATCTAGGTATTTTTTTTGCTAAAGCGATACCCTAAGGCTATAATAACAATTAAAAGCGTTAGTAGTAAGACAGAACGGATCATAGTTTTTTGGTTTTTTTTGGTTTTAGTGTTGATCAGCTGGTTGGTCTGATGGACACTGCATAATTTATTTGTTTTTTTGGTGCGACTAATTTAGTGTTTTGTAAGGTTTTATATTATGTGAATATCGGGTATTTTAATAAGAAATTGGGGTGTGTTTCTTTTATCTTAAAAAAAAGGTGTTTTTTGTGAGTATAAATTGAAAAAGTTGTCCTCTATTGTTTTGGACGGAAAACTTTGCTTAATCATGAACAACCTTGTAGGAAACAAGCTTAAAATACTTCGGAAGAATAAAAAAATGTCGCAGGAAGAAGTAGCAGACTTTCTGGGTATATCACAATCCGCTTATGCGAGAATGGAGAGCGGGGAAAGCAGTTCATGGGCCAATTATATCTTAAAAATCTGTGAGGTTTTTGCAATATTTCCCGAAGAATTATTGAAAGTAGAGGATTTAAAACCGGACGCAGATCGAAAAGAAGATCCTTCCAGAGAAACGGGAACTCATCTATCTGATAAAGTAATCGAGCAATATGAAGAGCGAATAAAAGAATTGAGAAAAATAATCAAGAAGCTAAAGAAGGAACGAAAGTTAAAGTAAGGCTTTCAATTACTAGCAAATGTTTCTCAAATCGATAAGCAGCCGACCTTGTAAAAATTTCATAAAACCCATTTTCAATAGCAGTATATAAGTCTCAAAAAGTTTTACTTTTTATTTTTTGTGCCAAAGGGACATCTTTTTATAAGGTACTTTAAAGTTGCCATATAAGAATCGATGCCACTACCAAATGCTGTTCTTGTTTTAGAGTATAAAACACGTCCTGTATCATCATAAAAGCTAAGGTCGATAACGCTATTATAATTGACAACGGTAGAATTGTTCGAGAAATTTTGCGATGTACTGGAGTAATTTGTCGTTTGTTGCGGAATATCTTTTCTGTAATTTAAAGGTGCAGTATTGGAGTTAAAAGAAAGTTGATTTTTTACCAGTTGCCCATTCTCATATTCATTTGTGGCTTGTAAATTTCCGTAGTTGGTAGTAACCGCCTCTTTGAGTTTGTTATTTCCTGCATCATACGAGAATTGATAATTATCAAAGCCTCTTGTGTAAAGGTTTGAGGTGTTTGATTTCTGTTTTTCTTGTGATTTTACATCGTTTGGTTTGTTGACTGTTTTCAAACCTGTAGTGGTTTCCCACCCGTGCGAGGTCGAGGAAACGCCAACATTATCAATCATTGCACGGCCGTAAACAACATATTGTACATTCAGAATAAGGGCGAGTTCTTTTGGTGTTTTAGATTTTATTTCAACCGGTCCTAATCCCGCTTTTTGTAAAATAGCAATTGTAGTAATAGGATCCTGTATTTCCAACATTGAAGTATGCTCTCTAAGCGTTTGGTAACAATCTCCTTGCAGTTTCAAAGCCATAATATCCATATTGTTTGAGTTTTCGTTAGAGATATAATCAAACGGCAGTATAGCAAGCTGACCACTTCTTTCTTTTGCAGTAGCGAATAGCCTGGCGTTAGTTTCTTCCTGAGATAATTCTGCTCTGTTTTGCGACACCGCAATTAAGGAGTGGGCTGTTAGGATCAGGAATAATAGTTTGTTCAGAATAGTTGATTTCATGACTTGAATGTTTTTGGTTTGCAAAAAGTTTTATTCTTCCGGTTTATCAATTGTGATACGGAATAGTAGCAGATAAAGGAATTGTAGGTTACAATTAAATTAGTTCTTGAGGACACTAATTAAAGAGGTAGGAGTATTGTTTTTGCTTTCAGTCAGGATGTTCAATTAGCAGTGCCTGTAGGATATATAATGTAGTGGTTTATCCAAGTTCGAAGATATAATTTTACGCAGTTGTTGTCTTAGTCGAAAATCGGTTATTTAAAACCTAAATTCGAATAATTGTAAAATATTTCTTAGTTTTATGTTTGTAAAAATGTTTGTTATGAATAAAACCGTAGGAAATAATTTAAAAATATTGCGCAAAGCAAAAAGCATGTCACAAGAGCAGGTGGCCGATCATTTAAAAATTTCTCAGTCTGCGTACGCCAGAATGGAGCGGGGAGAAAGTACTTCGTGGGCTACTCATTTTGATAGAATTTGTCAGGTTTTTGAAATAACTCCTGAAGAATTGGTTAGAAAAGAGACAGCTGCCGAAAGTTATGGGAGGTTAGTGAACAGCAATCAACGAACTGAACAGCTAATGCTTAGTGTTTATCAGGAAATTTTAAAGAAATATGAATTGCAGATTGAAGATCTGAAAACTATAGTAAACCATTTAAAGGAAGGCATAAACAAAAAAGGCTTCACGACGAAGTGAAACCTTTAAATGTGCTGAATTGATATAATTAACTTTATAAACAAAGAAGTTTAGTCGATTTCTTTGGTCACAATCTGCATTGTTTCGCGGCTTACCTGTTTTAGTAAAACGGCTTTGTTTTCCTCTACGGTTTGTGCCGCCTGTTCTGTAAAATGACGAATGGTATACAAAGTCACGTTCTCGCTAAAATCTACTTTGAATTTTTTCGAAAGGATGGCATTCAGTTCATTGAAGTTTTCAAATTTATCTTCCACACAAACCGAAAAACTAATCGCCGAATTCTGAATCAGATTTACTTTTATTTTGAATTGGTGAAACAAGGCAAAAATCTCGCTAATGTTTTCTTCCATTATAAAAGAAAAATCGATAGACGATAATGAAATCAAAAGCTGGTTTCTTTTTACGATAAAGCAAGGATATTGCGGTTCCAGATCTACACCTTTAGAAACACAGGTTCCTTTTAAAAGCGGATTGATAAAAGATTTTACATATAACGGAATTTCCTTTTTCTGTAACGGCTGTAAAGTTTTCGGGTGAATTACGGTTGCTCCGTAAAACGCCAGTTCGATCGCTTCACGATAAGAAATCTGGTTCAATAAACTTGCATTTTCAAAATAACGCGGGTCAGCATTCATAACCCCCGGAACGTCTTTCCAAATCGTAACGCTTTCGGCATTTAGGCAGTATGCAAAAATTCCGGCCGTATAATCAGAACCTTCACGACCCAAAGTTGTAGTAAAATTGTTCTCGTCGGCACCCAAAAATCCCTGAGTGATGTTTAGAATTTTACGCGGCACATTTTTACTGATGTTTTGTTGCGTAATTTCCCAGTCTACTTCAGCATCACGATAATTGGCATTGGTTTTTATGAAGTTTCTAACATCAAGCCATTGTGTCTGAATGCCCATGAAATTCATAAAGTGACTTAAGATTGTAGTCGAAATCAACTCTCCAAAACTCACAATCTGATCGTAAACAAAATTGTAGTTTGGAGATTTATTATGTGCCAGGAAATATTCTAACTCTGAAAACAATGCTTTTACCGCAGCAAAAACCTCATGTTCTTCGTTTTCAAATAAATCCAGTAAGATTTGATTGTGGTATTTTTTTATTTCCTGTACCGAAGAGTTCAGCTCTGATGATTTGTCAAAGTAATTTTTGATCACCACTTCAAGAGCATTTGTGGTTTTTCCCATTGCCGAAACAACCAAAATGACATCTTCATAACCTACTTTTTGTAAAACGTCGTATACGTTTTTAATTCCTTCGGCATCTTTAACAGAGGCTCCACCAAATTTAAATACTCTCATTTTGTTATATATACTGTTTTTTATAAAATTCCAATTTTTTAAATTCCAAATCCCAAATTCCAAATCCCAAATTCCAAACTCCAATTTTCCACTAATTAATTCGCGCTAATTCGGGAAATTCGTGGCTAAAAAAAAGGGGTCCAGATCATTTTAATCTGTGGCTCAATATGTTTTTATAGTTTTTCTAAAAACGAATCAATTCCTTTTTCGTCCATTTGAACAACTTGCCAGCCTTCAAGAATTTTTGCTCCCGAATTCTCGTAAAATTTTACGGCAGGAGTGTTCCAGTCCAGTACATTCCAGTCAATTCTGCGAACATTATCTCTTTTTCCCTGTTTCATGATTTCGGCATACAGAGCCGATCCTAAACCAGTCCCTCTCATCTTTTCTTTAACGATGAGGTCTTCAAGATGTATTGTTTTTCCTTTCCAGGTCGAGAAGCGGTAATAGTACAAAGCAATTCCAACAATTTCTTTCTCATGTTCGTCAGAATCAATTTCTGCGACAAACACATGAAATAGTGGTTTTTCACCAAAACCATCGCGTACTAAATCCGCTTCTGTGATAACAACAGCGTCTGGTTCTTTTTCGAATATTGCCAACTCCTGTATTAATCCCAGAACCGATTTCATGTCTTCAGGATTCCCTTTTCTAATATTCATATATTCTTATTATTAAGTGTTTATTAGCCAAAAAAGCATTCTTTTATTCGGAACTTTAGGGGTTTAATTAGCAAATATACAATAGTGGCAAACTAACGAAATAATTTTTAAACCATTCTCACAAAAAAAACGATATTTGTGACTTAAAAACAAAACTACAACGATTTAGTAATGGAAGAACGCAATAAAACACTGGGAGAGTTTATTATTGAGAACCAAAAAGCATTTCAATATTCGTCGGGGGAGCTTTCCCGAATTATCAATTCTATACGTTTGGCGGCCAAGGTCGTAAACTATAAAGTAAATAAAGCTGGATTAGTGGATATCATTGGCGCTGCAGGCGAGCAAAATGTTCAGGGGGAAGACCAGCAAAAATTAGATGTATACGCAAACGAAGTATTTATTCAGACGTTAATTAACCGTGAGATTGTCTGTGGTATTGCTTCAGAAGAAAACGACGATTTTATTACTGTTCAGGGGAGCGACAACAGTCATAATAATAAGTACGTGATCTTAATGGATCCGCTTGACGGATCTTCAAATATCGATGTGAATGTATCTGTGGGAACCATTTTTTCGGTTTTTAGAAGAATTACACCTATCGGAACTCCGGTTACAAGCGAGGATTTTTTACAACCGGGAGTGAATCAGGTAGCAGCAGGATATGTAATTTACGGAACGTCGACGATGTTGGTATACACCACAGGTCATGGCGTAAACGGTTTTACCTTAAACCCGGCTATTGGAACATTCTATCTGTCACATCCGAATATGAAATTTCCAAAAAACGGAAATATCTATTCTGTAAACGAAGGGAATTACGTTCACTTTCCACAAGGAGTAAAAAATTACATTAAATATTGTCAGAGAGAAGAAGAAGACAGACCTTATACTTCAAGATATATTGGAAGTTTAGTTTCTGACTTTCACCGAAATATGATCAAAGGCGGAATCTATATTTATCCAACCAGTTCAAAAGCACCAAAAGGAAAATTGAGATTGTTGTACGAATGCAATCCGATGGCTTTTATCGCAGAACAGGCGGGAGGAAAAGCAACAGACGGCTTTGGAAGAATTATGGAAATACAGCCAACTGAATTACATCAAAGAGTTCCGTTTTTCTGTGGAAGCTACAATATGGTAGAAAAAGCAGAAGAGTTTATGGCAGAAAAGGAGTAATCTCCGTTTTTCGTTTAATTTAAACCCGACAGGTTTCAAAAGCTGTCGGGTTTCTTTTTGGGTAAATTTTAGATTCGATTAAAAATACAAAACCCGACAAGTTTCTAAGAAGCTGTCGGGTTTATATTTTATTTAGTTTTAACGATCAGTCTGAAAACTGAAAATTGCGACTGAATACTATTTATGCATATGTTGCATTTCGTAAACAAAAGTGTCACCGTCTACTTTTTTGTCGACTAATGATAATGCTTTTGCAATGATATAATTTACGTTGCTTGGTGTAAAACCTAAAGCGATACCTAATTTTCTTAACATCACCTCTTGTTGGTCTTCAAGATGGTGATCAACGTGTACCATTCGGGTTAAATCATACAAACGCTCTAAACGCTGTACGTGCAAATAAGGTGGGTTGATAGGATATTTTAATGGGTCGTTAAGAATTTCTTCGTATTCAGTTTCTGAAATTTCTAAACGTGCAGCCAATTTGTCTAAGAAATTTTTTTCCTCAGGATGCACAATTCCATCGGCTAATGCTACACGAACAATAGCTGAAAAGTGACCTTTGTTTCTTTGTTTGAATTCGCTATCAAATAAATCTGAAAATGACATAATTATGGTTTTTTTTATCCTACAAAGATAATTTTTATTTTAAATTATTAATTTTAAAGTTCTCATAAAATTTAACTTAATTTTTATGTGTTGTTTTAGTTTAAGACCGCAATGATTTTTCAAAATAAATCGTAAGTTTACAACCCCTAATCATTATAATAGTAGTACCCTTATGTCAGAATTTTGGATTTATTTTCAAATAGGATTGAAGCATGTTTTAGATATTAATGCTTACGATCACGTTCTTTTTTTAATTGCCTTAACAACCCCTTATTTGTTCAAAGACTGGAAACGCATTTTGCTGCTGGTTTCTGTTTTTACAATTGGTCATACATTGGCATTATTGCTTTCTGTTTACGGAATTATTGCGATAAAAGTCAATACCGTCGAGTTTTTAATTCCGATAACGATTTTAATAACTGCGGTCTTTAATCTCTTTACAGCCGGAAAGAATTCTAAGAATGATGGTTTGAATTTGGTGTTTTTTGTGACCTTGTTTTTTGGAATTATACACGGACTTGGATTCTCGAATTATTTCAAAACAATTTTAGGAGGGTCGGCTGGTTCAAAATTACTACCTTTAGGCGAGTTTGCTTTAGGAATTGAAGCGGCACAGCTGGTTGTGGTGTTTGTGGTTTTGATACTATCGTATATTGTACAAACCGTATTTCGCTTTTCAAAACGCGATTGGGCACTTGTAATGTCGGCTTTCATTATCGGAGTGGTAGTGCCGATGATTATCGAAAGCCCAATTTGGAACAGATAAAATAAATGGAGATAAAAAAATTAAATAAATACGACAAAGCTTATCTGAGGATTGCCAAAGAGTGGAGTTTGCTGTCGTATTGTAAACGAAAGCAGGTAGGTGCTATCATCGTAAAAGACCGGATGATTATTTCGGATGGATACAATGGAACACCATCTGGTTTCGAAAATTGCTGTGAAGATGAGGAAGGACTAACCCGTTGGGATGTTCTTCATGCCGAGGCAAATGCAATTCTGAAAGTGGCCAGGTCAACACAATCCTGTGAAGGAGCGACCCTTTATATTACACTTTCACCTTGTAAAGAATGCAGCAAATTAATACATCAGTCGGGTATCAAAAGAGTGGTGTATCATGACGGATATCGTGATGATTCCGGAATTCAGTTTTTAATAAAAGCAGGTGTCGAAGTCGAACATATTCCTGTTTTAGAAGAGTAAATGAAATTTAATTCAAAATATTTACCAATCGTTATCGGAGCCACCTTAGCTCTGGGTATAGTTCTCGGAAGCCTGATGAATGCTCCCGCAGACGATCAGCTTTTGGCTAAAAATCACTCCAAAACCAAATTGAATAAGCTGATCGACTTTATCAATAATGAATATGTAGACAGCATCAATACAGATTCAATTGTAAACCTTACCGTCGACAATATCTTATCAAAATTAGATCCGCATTCCGTTTATATTCCTCCAACAGAACAAGCCGAAGTAGCCGAAAGCATGAAAGGTGATTTTGTGGGGATCGGAATTAATTTTTATATGTACAAAGACTCTGTTGCGATTATAAAACCAATTGAGAACGGACCTTCGGCGAAAGCCGGAATAAAATCTGGGGATCGGATCTTATTTGCCGGAAAAACCAAATTGTTCGGACGCAGATTGCCTTCTGACAGTTTGTTCTCGAAATTAAAAGGATTAAAAGGGTCTGAGATCGAATTAACGGTTTTTAGAAAATCAGAACAGAAGAAACTTAAATTTAAAGTAAAAAGAGATGTCATTCCGATCAAAAGCGTCGATGCCTCTTTGTTGCTTGGAAATAATACCGGATACATCAAAATCAATCGTTTTGCCGAAACTACTTTTAATGAGTTTAAAAGCGGTTTGACCAGATTGAAACAAAAAGGAATCGAGTCGCTTGTTATCGATCTTCGCGATAATGGCGGAGGTTATATGGAAGAAGCCATTGCCATTGCAGATGAATTCCTCAAAGACAAACAGCTGATTGTTTTTACCAAAAATAAAAACGGGACTACTGAAAAGACCTATGCTACAAAAGCCGGCAGTTTTGAGACCGGAAAAGTATATGTTTTGGTTAATGAAAACAGTGCATCGGCTAGTGAGATTCTTGCCGGAGCATTACAGGATAATGATCGTGGTACCATTGTTGGCCGACGTTCTTTTGGAAAAGGTCTGGTACAACGTGAAATGGATTTCAACGATGGATCGGCAGTACGATTAACGGTGGCGCGATACTATACGCCAACGGGAAGATCGATTCAAAAGCCTTATAAAAAAGGAAATGATGAATATTTTAAAGAATCTGAAGGCCGAATAAAATCGGGAGAGCTTTATGCGAAAGACAGTATAAAAGTAGCCGATTCTTTAAAGTTTAAAACGCCAAAAGGAAAAATTGTATACGGTGGCGGTGGAATTGTTCCTGATGTTTTTGTGCCGATAGAAGCAGAACACGGGAACGAAAATGTAGCCTATCTGTTGCAGACCGGAATTGTGGGGCACTTTGTTTTTGAAGAATTGGATAAAAACAGAGGCGCTTTTGCAGGACTTCATTTTAATGAGTTTTTAGCAAAGATGAAAAGCTCTGATTTGTATTTTAAAAAGTTCAAAGCTTATGTTTTGCTGACTGGTTTAGACCTGAAATTTGACAAAACCAAAGCTTTGGTAAACCGTTATATCACCGCTGAATTTGCCAGACAATTATACGGTGAATTGTATTACTACGACGTCATTTTAAAGGACGATGCCATGATCAAGGCAGTTTTAAGTCCAAAAAAGTAATCTTTAATTCTTTTATCAGATGAAAATAGAAACTGTTGTAAATGCTGAGATTGAACTGTTAACGGCCATGAAAAATGCAGATCTTCCAACTCTGGAAAACGTACTGCATGATGATTTGCTTTTTAATTTACCGGACGGACAAACGATTACCAAAGAGTTTGACTTGAATACGTATCGCTCGGGTAAAATACAAATCGAGGTATTAGAAGCTTCGGATCAGATTATAACCGTAATCAATGATTCTGCTGTAGTCGCGGTAACAATTTTACTGAAAGGAAATTTTAATCACAATCCTGTGAGCGGAACTTTTCGATACATCAGGGTTTGGAAACAATTTGAGGAGAATTTAAAAGTGATTGCCGGTAGCTGCACGCAATTGCAATAACGGAAGTACTTAATGCTTTAAATCACCCTTTCTTAATCTGAAACTAGCTGTATGAAAAATCTAAAAAGAATAAGCTTGCTATTGGCTGTAATGGTTCTTGTTGTTTCCTGTGCTGTTACCAAAAGTAATACTAATACGATTGCAGGTAAAGTAGATGCAATCGAGTCGGGAAAAGATGGTTATACGGCAAAAATCTCAACAGACGCCAAAGAGGTGTATTTTGCAACAATCAGTATAGTGAATGTTGGAGGGCCTCAAAATTACAAAACCTTAAAAATAGGAGATATTGTCTCGGTGAAAGGAGAAATCTGGAAATCGGAAGACGAAAATCATATTAAAGTAACCCAGATCGTTTCGGTAAAATAAAACATAAAAGTTTCAAACCATTAAGAAATTAAGTTTATCCCGCTTTAAAGCTGGGTTTCTTAATTTCTTAATGGTTTTGTATTATTTAACCGTGTGTTTGTTTTATCGAATGCTGTCGTGTGCGTGCGTTTGTACGCCGTTGTTCCATAAAGTAAGGATATCTGTGGCAACAGCTGCACCGCTTCCGGCTGCAATGGCCAATTGGCTTCTCCAGCCTGCCAAAGTCCCAATAACATAAATACCATCGGCAACTTTGTGGTCGTCGTTTTTAAGCTGGATACGTTGTTTTTCGGGAAGTGCTTTTTTATGAGGTTCGATATAGTGCATCAAACCTTCGATGTCAAAAGTATTCGCCGAGCCAATTCCTACGACAATACTTTTGGTTTTATAAGTGTTTTTGTTGGTAGTTACTGTAAAGTCAGGGTAAGCACCTTCGACTTTAACTACTTTTTCATTTTCGATTTGCGTGATGTGTGGGTAACTGCTGGCCAAATCCTTCGTGCTTTCCAGAAGCAAATCAGATCCTAGTTTGCCTGGTGTAATGCCATAAGCATTGTAAAAAATAGCCTCTTGCAGTGAAGAGTTTTTTTGATGTGTAAAAATCCCGATTTTCTTATCGGTTGCAAAAACTTTGTTTTTAGCTGATCCCAGAACGAGGGCACAGGACATGCCTGAAACGCCTCCGCCGATAATTAAAACGTCAAACATAGTGTTATCGTCCGTTTGTTTTTTCTTCAATTCTTTTCGAGATTCTAAAAATCAAAAGAATTAAAACGGCGCAAAATGAAGCAGCGATTCCAATAAAAGCTACTACACTGTCTCCCTGAAAAGGATTTTTGAAGTCTAGCAACGTAATATTAAAAACGATTAAAGCTAATGCCAGAAGCACTAAGATAGAAGTAAAGATTTTCATAATGGTTGTTTGTTTGTCTAAAATAATAAAGTAGAACTTCGCGATGTGAAAAATATCTTAAAGTTGTATTTTAGAAATTTTATGGGGTAAATTTATAAAAATAAATGTTAGACAAACAAACCTTTAACATTAGCAGCAAATAATTTAACAGCAATTGCTAAAAGGATGACTCCAAATGTCTTGCGAACTACACCAAGTCCGTTTTCTCCTAATAAAGTTTCTATTTTTTTAGAAGATTTCAAAACAAAGTATACCAGAAAAATATTCAGTAAAATCGCAATGACAATGTTAATCGTGTGAAACTGAGAGCGAAGCGATAACAAAGTGGTCATCGTACCGGCACCTGCAATTAGCGGAAAGGCCAAAGGAACAATAGAGGCCGACCCTGGTTCTTCGTCACGATAGATTCGAATACCTAAAATCATTTCCAGCGCCAAAAAGAACAATACAAAGGAACCTGCAACGGCAAATGAATGTACATCTATTCCAATAAGCTGTAAAAAGCCTTCTCCGATAAAAAGAAAAATGATCATAATCAAACCGGCAACGATTGAAGCTTTCTCCGATTCGATATGTCCCACCTTTGCTCTTAAATTGATAATAATCGGAATTGATCCTACAATATCGATTACGGCAAAAAGTACCATTCCAACAGTGATAATTTCCTTAAAATCAATTTCTAACATAATTTTTTTATTTAGAGTTAAGAGATGTGCAAAAGTAGATAATAAAGTTAATGCTTTTTTAGGATATATGAAACGACGGGTATTTTTGTTATAAAAACACGTATTATGGTCTAAAAAAATGATTTTTGTAACAATAAGTAAGTTGTTTTGCATATTTGCAAGGCGTTTGTGGTAAAGTATTGAGGCTGTTTTGTGCAAAAGATTCCGATGTGGCCTTTGCGTAAAAAATGGTCAGACAAGTGTGAGGAAAGAATAAAAGGAATATCTGCTTTCTTTGCGTATCTTTGCACTTTATAAATTACAGTATTTAAGTATCATGTTTCAATTAGGAAAAACCATTATTTCAGAAGATATTCTTGAAAAAGAATTTGTGTGCAACTTGTCAGCTTGTAAAGGAGCCTGCTGCGTTGACGGAGATGCCGGTGCGCCTTTGAGTGAAGCAGAAACTAAAATTCTGGAAGAAATTTACCCTAAAGTAAAACCCTTCCTGCGAAAAGAAGGAATTGCCGCGATCGAAGCTCAGGGAACCTGGGTGAAAGGAACGGATGGTGATCTTGAAACGCCTCTGATTGATAATAAGGACTGTGCCTACGTTATTTTTGACGGCAAGACTGCGCTTTGCGGAATCGAGCAGGCATACAATCAGGGAATCGTAGATTGGAAAAAACCGGTTTCCTGTCATTTGTACCCGATACGAGTGAAAGACTTTACAGAGTTTGCTGCGGTGAACTATGATAAGTGGGATATTTGCGACGATGCCTGCTCGTTAGGTAAAGAGTTGGAAGTTCCGGTATATAAATTTGTCAAAGAAGCCTTAATTCGCCGCTTTGGACAGGACTGGTATTTGGAGCTTGAAAAAGTTGCCGAAGAACTTAAAAAATCTTAAAAAATCGGTAGCCATTACCGTTGCTGGGAAGTACTCAAAAATTGATCAGAAAAAGAGAGAAGAGGCAGGGAAAAAACTTTTAAAAACATTTAAAAAATTCTTGCTTTTTATTCTAAAAAGTCTATATTCTACAGCAAAATGAGCAGTAAATGTAAGGATTAATTTACTCATTTACAGTGTCTTAATTGTTGTATGAAAAATATCTCAATTTTTCGCTGTTGTTAAAAACTACGCCCGATTGTGAATAAGTTTGGCTTTTATTTTTGGCAACAAATGACAATCTTTGTAGTCTACTGAATTAGCAAAAATTTAGTATAAAAATTAAAGTAAAATTTCATGTCACAAGTCGAGCCAATATTACAAGAAAATAAAAATCGTTTCGTTATTTTTCCTATTAAACATCATGATATTTGGGAATGGTACAAAAAGATGGAGGCTAGTTTCTGGACTGCGGAAGAAATCGATTTGCACCAGGATTTGACAGACTGGAATAATAAGTTAAGTGACGACGAAAGATATTTCATCAAACACATTTTAGCATTCTTTGCAGCTTCTGACGGAATTGTAAATGAAAATCTGGCAGAGAACTTTGTAAATGAAGTTCAATATGCCGAAGCTAAATTTTTCTATGGATTCCAGATCATGATGGAAAATATTCATAGTGAGACGTATTCTTTATTAATTGATACTTACGTAAAAGACGAAGCAGAGAAAGCAGAATTGTTTAATGCTTTAGAAGTTTTTCCTGCAATTGGCAAGAAAGCAGAATGGGCTTTAAAATGGATCGAATCCGATTCATTTGCTGAAAGACTAATTGCTTTTGCAGCAGTAGAAGGAATCTTTTTCTCAGGTGCTTTCTGTTCTATTTATTGGTTGAAAAAACGTGGTTTAATGCCAGGTTTGACTTTTTCTAACGAGCTAATTTCGCGTGACGAAGGCGTGCACTGTGATTTTGCAGTTCACCTGCACAATCACCACTTAGTAAATAAAGTACCAAAAGACAGAATTAAAGAAATCATTGTTGATGCTTTAAATATCGAAAGAGAGTTTGTAACAGAATCTCTTCCGGTAAGTTTAATAGGAATGAATGCTACTTTAATGACGCAATATTTAGAGTTTGTTGCGGATAGATTATTAGTAGAATTAGGTTGTGAGCGTGTATATGGGTCAGCGAATCCGTTTGACTTCATGGACATGATCTCTCTTCAGGGAAAAACTAATTTCTTTGAAAAACGTGTTGCAGAGTATCAAAAATCGGGTGTGATGAACACCGACAGTGATGCTCAGAAAATTTCATTTGATGCAGATTTTTAGACAACAGGAATCATTTTAGTGGCCACTAACGCTAAAAAAGAATAAATCATTTTTAAGATTGAATCTTCATCCCCAATAGTTGATTCAAGAACAATTTTTAATGCCTTTCAATCTGTTTTTCGGATTGGAATCAGATAACTATTGAGAATCCTACAATTCTCAAAAAATAATTTAAAAACACACAATGTTTAAGCTTTGGGAATCGTTATTCCAGAGTCTTTCATTTTTTCAATAACTAAAATAGTAAGCTTATGTATGTAGTAAAAAGAGATGGCCATAAAGAGCCGGTAATGTTTGATAAGATTACAGAAAGAATCAAAAAATTGTGTTACGGTTTAAATGAACTTGTAGATCCTGTTAAGGTAGCGATGAGAGTTATCGAGGGATTGTATGATGGGGTTTCTACTTCTGAATTAGATAATCTTGCGGCAGAAACGGCGGCTTCTATGACTATTGCGCATCCTGATTATGCACAATTGGCAGCACGTGTGGCAATTTCAAATCTACATTCAAATACTAAGAAATCGTTCTCAGAAACGATGAAGGATATGTACAATTACGTAAACCCAAGAAACGGACAAGATGCTCCGTTGCTTTCGGATGAAGTATTTAAAGTAATTCAGGAAAACTCTGCTTTCCTTGATTCTCATATCATTTATACAAGAGATTTTAATTACGATTATTTTGGTTTCAAAACCTTAGAGCGTTCTTATTTGCTAAAAATTAATGGTAAAATCGTCGAAAGACCACAACATATGTTGATGCGTGTTTCGGTTGGTATTCACCTTGACGATTTAAAATCGGTAATTGAGACGTACGACTTAATGTCTAAAAAGTTCTTTACGCATGCAACGCCAACGTTGTTCAACGCGGGAACTCCAAAACCTCAAATGTCTTCCTGTTTCCTTTTGGCCATGCAGGATGATAGTATTGATGGTATTTACGATACTTTAAAACAAACGGCTAAAATCTCGCAATCAGCGGGAGGAATTGGTCTTTCTATCCATAACGTTCGTGCGACCGGATCGTACATTCGTGGTACAAATGGAACTTCAAACGGAATTGTTCCGATGTTGAGAGTTTTCAACGATACCGCTCGTTATGTAGATCAGGGTGGTGGAAAACGTAAAGGAAGTTTTGCGATTTACATCGAAACCTGGCATGCTGATATTTTCGATTTCTTAGATTTAAAGAAAAATACAGGAAAAGAAGAAATGCGTGCGAGAGATTTATTCTTCGCAATGTGGACTTCAGATTTGTTCATGAAACGTGTACAGGAAGATACTACCTGGACGTTAATGTGTCCTAACGAATGTCCTGGTCTGTATGATGTTTACGGAGAAGAATTTGAAGCATTGTATCTGGATTATGAATTTAGAGGAAAAGGTAGAAAAACGATTCGTGCACGTGAATTATGGGAGAAAATCCTGGAATCACAAATCGAAACCGGAACGCCTTATATGCTGTACAAAGATGCAGCAAACCGTAAATCAAACCACAAGAACTTAGGAACCATTCGTTCGTCTAACTTGTGTACTGAAATTATGGAGTACACTTCTAAAGATGAAATTGCAGTTTGTAACCTGGCGTCTATTTCGTTGCCAATGTTTATTGATAACGGTAAATTCGATCACGAAGCACTTTACAATGTTACCAAACGTGTAACCCGTAACCTGAACAAAGTAATCGACAGAAATTACTACCCGGTTAAAGAAGCAGAAAACTCTAACTTGCGTCACCGTCCGGTAGGATTAGGAGTGCAAGGTTTGGCAGATGCTTTTATCATGTTGCGTATGCCTTTTACAAGTGATGAGGCAAAAGCATTAAATCAGGAAATTTTCGAAACATTATACTTCGCAGCAGTAACCGCTTCTATGGAAATGGCGAAAGAAGAAGGACCGTATTCAACTTTTGCGGGTTCTCCAATGTCTCAGGGAGAATTTCAATACAATATGTGGGGATTGAAAGATGAAGAATTATCAGGCCGTTGGGACTGGGCATCTTTAAGAAAAGAAGTAATGGAGCACGGAGTTCGTAACTCATTATTGGTTGCGCCAATGCCAACAGCTTCGACTTCACAGATTCTTGGAAACAACGAAGCTTTTGAGCCGTACACCTCAAACATTTATACACGTCGTGTATTGTCTGGAGAATTCATCGTAGTAAACAAACACTTACTGGAAGATCTGGTAAAACTTGGTTTATGGAACGAAGATTTGAAACAGGAAATTATGCGTCATAACGGATCGGTTCAAAATATTGATATTATTCCGCAAGACCTGAAAGATCTTTATAAAACAGTTTGGGAAATGTCGATGAAAGACATTATCGATATGTCACGTCAAAGAGGTTACTTCATTGACCAATCACAATCGTTGAACTTGTTCATGCAGGATGCTAACTATTCTAAACTAACGTCAATGCATTTCTACGCTTGGCAGTCAGGTTTGAAAACAGGGATGTATTACCTAAGAACAAAATCGGCAGTTGATGCGATTAAGTTCACGCTGAACAACGATAAAAAAGAAGAAACAGCTCCAACATTAGTTGCAGAAACAGAAGCAATCAGCGTTGAGGATTATAAAGCAATGCTTTTAAAAGCACAAGCAGCAGATCCTGAAGATTGTGAAATGTGTGGATCTTAATGATTTTAGATTTTTAAAATATAAAAGCAGTTATCGTAAGGATAGCTGCTTTTTTTGTTATTGTTTATTTTTGTCAATCTAGAGAAACAAGGTGTTGGATTGGCTCCAGCTTTAGCTGGAGGTTTTTAGTTTTTTTAATATGGCTTTAGCCGAAATGATTTTAGTTAAAGTTTTTCTATGATCGTATTTTAATCTTCAGTGAAAGCTGGTGAGAATTCAAGTAGACGACAATATTCCCAAAAAATCCCCGTTTAAATTATTACCAAAGATTTTAAAGCCTTAGTACCTTAGCACCCTAGTGCCTCAGTATCTAAACACCTCAGAACCTTCCATTAAACCTTTAATAGAAAGTTAAGTCTTATTGTAATAATTTCTGAATTATGAAAAAAAGCAATCTTTGGTCGTTACGATTGGGTTTTTCCGGAAAAGAATCCGATGCAATTGAAAAATTAGGATTAGAGAAATTTCTAAAACATTCCTATGAATCCAAATTTGACACACAACTCCCCGCTTTTTTAGAGGATGATCCCAAGACACTATTAGAACTCAAAGCGCTTCGAGAATTGATTAAAACTGCAGATTCAGAAGAAAAAAAGAAGGTTCTCAAGAAAGAAATCTATTCGGCAATAGAATTAAAAAAATGGTGGATTGGCAAAATGCGTAATGACGAATTTCCATTACGTGAAAATATGGTTTGCTTCTGGCACAATCATTTTGTATCCACCACACAGAAAGTAAAAGTCAACTACTGGATTTACCAACACAATATGATTCTTCGGGAACATGCTTTTGGAAACTTTAAAGAACTCACCAAGCAAGTCCTAAAGTCGAATGCAATGGTGAAGTACCTTGATAATGTCGACAACAAAAAAGGGAAATACAACGAAAACCTCAGTCGCGAATTATTGGAACTGTTCACCATCGGAATTGGAAACTACACCGAAAGCGATATTAAAAACGGAGCAAGAGCTTTGGCAGGGCTGAATTATGGAGACAACAGAGCTGCCTACAGGAAGTTTGCCGAAGATGATACCGATAAAACCTATTTTGGTAAAACCGGAAATTGGAAAGCAGATGATCTGGTCGATATTATTTTTGAACAGAAAAACATTCCCTATCTGATTACCCGAAAAATCCTCGAATGGTTTGTTTACGACAATCCACCCGAAAATTTGGTGACCTATTATGGGGATTACTTTAGAAAGGTAAAGTTTGAAATTCAGCCTTTATTGACTAAGATTTTTACCGAAGAATACAAGAAAGAAAACTCAGGAACGAAAATCAAAGATCCGTTAGTTTATATTTTGCAGCTACTGGATGAATTGCATATTGATGATCTTGACGATGGGATGATTTTGTTCTTTCTGAAGCAGCAAGGAATGGATTTGTACAACCAGGTTAATGTAAAAGGTTGGGATGGCGGCAACTCCTGGCTCACTTCTCAAATTTACCTGCAGCGAAACAATACCGCCGATTTGCTTTGCAGCGGGAGAAGCATAACCCGAAAAGTCTTGAATACGATGACTGCCGAAACTGAAAAACCAAAATCAGAATTTGAAAAAGTGGAAGTAAAAATTGACTTTGATACCAACGGAAATAACAAAACGATCATCACTGATCTGTCCAACAGATTATTGTTTAAAGTAAATGATTCGGTGCAAAAAGACATGGAGAATTTACTTAAATACGATTTTGATCCAAAGGAGGAACATGCCAATTTTGCTGTAATCCGACTCTTTAATTACATCAGCAAACTGCCCGAATATCAATTAATTTAGAAAGCTGTAATTATGAACAGAAGAAATTTTCTAACGCTTACAGGAACACTTACCGGCGGATTGCTGGTGCTTCCTGATTTTTTACATGCATTTGGTTCGCAGCCTAATTTGATAATTGGCGAGCAATGTGTGGTGTTTGTTCAGTTAAATGGAGGAAATGACGGTTTGAATACCTTTATTCCGTACGATAATCCGCTGTATTATGATTTGCGCACTAAAATAGCGTTGAACAAAGATGCGGTTGTCGGGAAAAATAAAGGAATGGCGTTTCATCCGGCTTTAAAAGATTTTGCTCAGATGCAGCAAAATGGCGATCTCACCGTAATTCAGAATGTTGGATATCCCGAACCCATCCGGTCGCATTTTAGAAGTCAGGAGATTTGGCAGACTGCCACAGATTCTAATAAATACAACAATGATGGATGGTTAGGACGTTATCTGGATTTACAGTGCAACGGGCATCAGGCAACGGCAGGAATAAATCTGGATTCGATAGACAATCTGGCCTTGAAAGGAAATGAACCTAATTTTATCACGGTAAAAGATCCAAACCGGTTTAAAGTAAAATCGGATAGAGAAGAAAATGTAACCTTGTCGGATAATCCACAATTGGATTTTGTTCGAAAAATAGCCAATTCGGTTACTGAAGGATCTGATGAAATTCAGAAAGCGTTGGCAAAATCCAAATCGGAAATCAGTTATCCAAAGACAGAATTATCGAAGAATCTGGAATGGATTGGCCGATTGATCAAAGGGAACTTAAATTCAAAAGTGTACTATACTTCGTTAGGCGGATTTGATACTCACGACAATCAGCTGGCCATACACGAAAAGAAATTAATGGATTTGAATGACGCGCTGTATAGTTTTTATCAGGATATGAAACAGTCGAAGTTGCTTCAGAATGTAACCGTTGTAGTGTTTTCTGAATTTGGCAGACGCGTAAAAGATAACGGAAACGGTACAGATCATGGAACTGCAGCGCCAATGTTTATAATTGGAGGAAGTAATAAAGGAACAATTTTAGGCAACAATCCTGATTTGTCTAATTTGGATAACGGGGATTTAAAGTATGAAATTGATTTCAGAAGTGTTTATGCTTCCTTATTACAGCAAAAAATGAACTTTGATTCTACTAAAATTGGGATTGTGAACAAACCGGTTTCAGGATTGTTTTAAAGATTGCGAAGTTTCCACGAGTTTACGAATTATTTCAAATCATTTTGGCTTTTAATTAAAATTGGTGAATTCGTGGCAAATAAAACTTAGAATTTTCAAAAACGCAATTGTAAATATCTCATTTTAAGCAGATATTTTTATATTATCGTACAAAACATCATAAATTTGTTAAGAAATCCTTTTTTGTTTCATAAAATGTATTATTTTTTTTGGTGAGGTAAAAATAATTTATACATTCGCAGAGTATTTATTGAAAAACACAAACAAAATGACTAATAACCGTTTTTATTTTAGCAACTCTTTTTATTTCTTCTTTAGTAGAAGTGAGGATTGTGCTATGGTTATTTGAGAAAAATTTTAAAACAAATAAAACTAATATACAATCCTGATGCAAATCAGGATTTTTTTTTGAATATATGACAACGAAAATTGCAATACAAGGTATTAAAGGATCTTTTCATCATCAGGTAGTGAAAGAGTATTTCTCTGAAAACGTGGATATTGATGAATGTTTGTCTTTTGAAGAATTAATTGATAGTCTGCTTTCAGGAAAATCAGATCAGGCTGTAATGGCGATTGAAAACTCGATTGCGGGGCCAATTATCCCGAATTATGCTTTGATTGACAAGAATAATATTCACATTATTGGAGAGCATTATTTGAATATTCATCAAAACTTAATGACTTTAAGAGGTCAGAAAATTGAGGATATAAAAGAGGTTCATTCCCATCCGATGGCCTTATTGCAATGTATGGATTTCCTGAAACAGTATCCAAATATTAAGTTGGTTGAGGACAAAGATACCGCCGAAACTGCCCGAAGAATTCAGGAAAATCAATTGAAAGGAATAGCAGCGATCGCCAGTAGAACGGCTTCTGAAATGTACGATTTAGAGATTATCGCTCCAGAAATCCAAACCATTAAAAACAATATGACCCGCTTTGTGATTATTAAAAAACAGAATTCATTTCTGCCGGAAAATGAAATCAACAGAGCTTCTATCAAATTTGAACTGGATCATAAAAGAGGAAGTCTGGCAGCAGTTTTAAATGTAATGAGCGACTGCAAACTGAATTTGACAAAAATTCAATCGCTTCCAAAAATTGAAACACCCTGGAAATATTCGTTTTTCGTAGATGTAACATTTGAGAAATACGAAGATTTTGCAAAAGCCAAATCGTTATTAAACATTATGGCAGAATATTTTAAAGTATTAGGAGAATATAAAAATACAAAACCATAAAAAAGGAAATTCCAATTTTTGAAATTCCAAATTCCAATTAAATTAGAAAGTTAAAAGAGCCTAAAGCAAATTAAAAATGATAACAACAGCAAAACGATTAGATACAGTTGAAGAATACTACTTCTCCTCAAAATTAAGAGAAGTTCGTCAGCTACAATCTGAAGGAAAACCTATTATCAATATGGGAATCGGAAGCCCTGATTTGAGTCCGTCAAAAGCAGTAATTGAAGCGGTAGCCGCAGCGATTCTGGATGAAAACGGACATGGCTATCAGAGCTATCAGGGATTACCGGAATTGAGAAAAGGAATGGCTGATTTTTATCAGAATCAGTTTGGTGTTGCGTTGAATCCGAATAATGAGATTTTGCCTTTGATGGGATCGAAAGAAGGGATAATGCATATTTCGCTGGCATTTTTAAACGAAGGCGATCATGTTCTGATTCCAAATCCGGGTTATCCAACCTATACTTCGGTAACCAATTTGGTTGGAGCTGTTCCGGTTTATTATGATCTGAAAGAAGCAAATGCCTGGGAGCCGGATTTTGAAGCTTTAGAAAAATTGGATCTTTCGAAGGTAAAAATTATGTGGCTGGGATATCCACACATGCCAACAGGGGCCAGAGGAAGTTTAGCGTTATTTGAAAAACTAGTTGCTTTTGCTAAAAAACACAAGATATTATTGGTCAACGACAATCCGTATAGTTTTGTTTTGAATGATAACCCAATGAGTTTGCTGCAGGTTGCAGGAGCAAAAGAAGTGGCTTTAGAATTAAATTCACTTAGTAAAACATTCAACATGGCCGGCTGGAGAGTGGGGATGGTTTTAGGAAATCCTGAAATTATCGATGCGGTTCTAAAGGTAAAAAGCAACATGGACAGCGGAATGTTCTACGGAATTCAGAAAGGTGCGGTTGCCGCGTTGAATTGCGATAAATCATGGTTCGAAGATCAAAACAAAATTTACAGACGCCGTCGCGAACTAACAGAAAAACTGGCAGAAAAATTAGGCTGTAAAGTTTATGCAGCAGGAGTTGGGCTTTTTGTTTGGGCAAAATTGCCGGACGGAATAGCATCAGCAGAGAAATTCATTGACGAAATATTGTACGAGAAGCACATTTTTATCACACCGGGAACCATCTTCGGAAGTAATGGCGAAGGATACATCAGATTCTCGTTGTGTGTAAAAGAAGAAAAAGTACAAGAAGCGATAGATCGATTTTAGATTTCTCTCAACAGTTTGTCATTTAGACGAAGGAGAAATCTCCACGAGAAGCCCTAGCCCTGATAGAAGCGGCATCCTTTTATGGTGGGGTCCACCATAAAAGATACAGCGGATAGCAGGAAACAGCTTCTAATAAAAAAGAAATATGAAAGTATACGTAATAGGAATAGGGTTAATAGGAGGTTCAATGGTATTGGATATCAAGGATCGACATCCGAATGCTCTTATTTTTGGAATTGATAGTAACGAAAAACACTTGCAGGAAGCAATTGATTTGGGGGTTATTGATCAGGAAGGACATTTTGAAGATTTGGCGGGTGCTGATTTTGTAATTGTGTCGGTTCCTGTAGATGTGGCACTTGCAGTTTTGCCTAAAGTATTGGATTTGGTGGGCGACAAAACAATCGTTTTTGAAGTGGGTTCGACCAAAAAACCAATCTGTGATGCAGTAGCAAGCCACCCAAAGAGACGGAATTTTATTGCCACACATCCAATCGCCGGAACAGAGTTTTCAGGACCTTCGGCAGCGATAAGAGGGTTGTTTAAAGGAAAAACAAACATTATCTGCGAAGTGGAAAAAACCACTTTTAAACTGCAGGAGAAGGCTTTGAAGCTTTTCGCTGAAATAGGAATGAGGATACGCTATATGGATCCGGTTTCACACGACAAACATATTGCTTACGTTTCGCATTTGTCGCACATTAGTTCGTTTATGCTTGGGAAAACGGTGATGAATAAGGAAAAAGACGAACAGGATATTTTTGATATGGCGGGAAGTGGATTTGAGAGCACCGTTCGTTTGGCCAAAAGTTCACCTGCAATGTGGACGCCAATTTTTGAGCAGAATAAGGAGTATGTTTTGGAAACGTTAGAAGCATACATTTCAAATCTCAGTCGGTTTAGGGATTTGTTAAAAGAAGAAGATTACAGTGCCATTTTTGAAGAAATGGAAAGCACCAATAAAATTAAAGAGATACTAAACGGATTAACAATTAAAAAATAAACTAAAGAAAAGATGGAAAATAAAAAAGAAATGAGAAAGTGGTTAGAAGATTTCAATTTAAATCACCCACTTGTGATTGCAGGACCATGTAGCGCAGAAACAGAAGATCAGGTATTGAAGATCGCACACGAATTAAAAGATTCAAAAGTTAGTGTATTCAGAGCGGGAATCTGGAAACCAAGAACGCGTCCAGGAGGATTTGAAGGTGTTGGGGAAATTGGTTTGAAATGGTTGCAAAAAGCAAAAAAAGAAACTGGTTTATTGATGGGGACTGAGGTGGCAACTGCAGCACACTGTAAATTGGCTTTAGAGCATGATATCGACGTATTATGGGTGGGTGCCCGTACTACTGCAAACCCTTTTGCGGTTCAGGAAATTGCTGATACTTTGAAAGGTACTGATAAAATCGTTTTGGTTAAAAACCCGGTAAACCCTGATTTAGCATTATGGTTAGGTGGTGTGGAACGTTTACATATGGCCGGAATCGAGAAATTAGGAGTGATTCACAGAGGATTTTCGACTTACGAAAAAACAAAATACAGAAACATTCCGGAATGGCAAATTGCGATCGAATTGCAAAATAAATTCCCTAGTTTACCATTAATCATTGACCCGTCACATATTACAGGAAATCGCAACATGATTTTTGAAGTAACGCAAGAGGCTCTGGATTTGAACTACGACGGTATGATTATCGAAACGCATTACGATCCGGACAATGCTTGGTCTGATGCTGCTCAGCAAGTGACTCCGGATGCTTTGAAACAGATCATTAAAGATTTGACGATCAGAAAAACGGATGATACTACAGACGAGTACAACCAAAAAATGAAAAAATTAAGAGCGAATATCGACGTTTTGGATGCTAACTTATTAGAGTTACTAGGAAAACGTATGAAAGTAGCGGATGAAATTGGGCAGGTGAAAAAAGATGCAAACGTTGCAATTCTTCAAAACAACCGTTGGAATGAAATCCTTGGGAAAATGATTTTAGAAGGAGAGAAAAAAGGACTTACTGAAGAGTTTGTTTTGAGAATGTTCAAAGCAATTCACCAGGAAAGTATTGGTCACCAGGAAAAAGTATTCAATGCTTAATTTTTTCTAAAACATATAAGTGATATAAGTTATTGGAGTTTTTTAAAGACTACTCTGTACTTTCTTAGGTCATCATTTTAAAAATAGATTGTTTTTTTTACATTAAATCTCCTTTGCTTTCGGGCTTTGGAGATTTTTTTTTTTGAAATATATAGTACCTTCCCAACCTTTTGAAGTTTTTTGTGCTCTATACTATTATAAACCTAAATTTTTGTGTCATGAAGTCAAAATTGTTTTCGTCTGCGTCGGGCTTTTTTCGAATGAATCTGAATGTGTTGTTTTTTTTCTTCCTGTTTATTGGAACAAAAGCTTTAGCACAAAGTCCGGAACTAACCGTTAAAGGAGAGGATGCCGAAAAAGTGCGAATGAATAAACTTTTGGTCAATGTAAAAGTGGTAGGGAACATTGCCTATACCACGGCCGAGATGCACTTTTTTAATTCAGGAACCCGTCAGATGGAAGCGGAGCTTATTTTTCCGTTGCCCGAAAATGTTTCGGTTTCCCGATATGCGATTGATATCAATGGAAAAATGCGTGAGGCAGTTCCGGTGAATAAAAATAAAGGCAAACAGGTTTTTGAAGCCATCGAACACCGTCGTGTTGATCCGGGATTGTTAGAGAAAGTAGAGGGGAATAATTTTAGAACCAGAATTTATCCGTTGCTGCCAAATGGAGAACGTACCGTGATTATTGGTTACGAAGAAGAACTTTCGGCTTTTGATAAAGACAATTTGGCGTACCAATTGATGAGCCGTTTTCCCAGAAAAATAGATCAGTTTGAAATTAAGGTAGCGGTTTTAGGAGCTGCAACGGCACCAACTGTTGCCGAGAATTCAGGAAACGAAATTACTTTTTCAAAATGGGAGCAGTCTTTTCAGGCTTCCATCAAAAAAGAAAACTATCAGCCCGCAGAAAAAATAGTTCTTAAAATCCCTTTACAGCAAAGCATCCCAAATGTTTTGATGCAAAATGTTGGCGGGCAGCATTATTTTTATGGAAACACCTTTGTACAGGGCAATAGAACAGCGAAAAAAACACCGGCTTCGATTGGTTTAATTTGGGATAACTCACTGAGCTGTCAGAATAGAGATTTAAAAAAGGAACTGGATTTGTTAAATGCTTATTTTCAGAAAATAAAAAACACAAAAGTTAGTCTGTATTTTTTGAATTATACTTTCGAAAAACAACAAGAATATATTGTTTCCAACGGAAATTGGGAGGCTTTGAAAGTCGTTTTAGAGAAAACAAAATACGATGGAGGAACCCGTTTTTCGAAACTCAGTTTTGCCGGTGAGGATGAATACTTGTTTTTTACAGACGGATTATCTTCTTTGAGTGAAAATGTGCTGCCGAAAACTAAAAAATCAATTTATACCATTACCTCTTCGGTTTCGGCTGATTTTACTTTTTTAAATTATTCGGCAATGCAGACCGCTGGTGATTTTATCAATTTAAACCAGAGTAATGTTGAGAAAGCCTTAGATAAACTGCTGCATACGAATTTGAAATTTTTGGGAATAAAAGAGAGTTTAACGGTAACCGATTTATTTCCGATAGAAGGAACTTCGGTTTCGGGAAATTTTAGTTTTTCGGGGATTTCTTTAAATCCAAAAAATGAAATTACCTTGTTATTTGGTTATAATAATGAAGCGGTGTTAGCGCGAAAAATCACTTTAGATGCTGCCATTCAGAACACCAATGATGTAAATATTGAAAAGCTATGGGCGCAGAAAAAAATAGCCAATCTTGATTTAGAATATGCAAAAAATGCTGACGAAATTGAACTTCTGGGTAAGAAATACGGAATTATAACGAAAAATACGTCATTGATTGTTCTGGAAGATATCCGCGATTACATTTCCTATGATATTATACCACCTGCTGAATTGCGTGCCGAGTTTGACCGAATTAAAAAACAGGAGCACGATAGCACTTTGGCGCAGCAAAAAAGTAACTGGGAGAGTATTGAAAGTTATTTTGACGGACTAAATAGCTGGTGGAGTAAAAACACGAAATATGCCGGACCTAAATCACAATCAAAAGATAGAATCAGAAATTCCAACAGACCGAATAATAATGTTTTGCGTACAAGTTTAAGAAGAAGTAATGATGTGGCGGCCGGATTTATTTCTGGAATTGTTTTGGATGCAAATGATCAGGCATTGCCTGGAGTGAATATTGTTATAAGTGGAAGAAGAGAGGGAGTTCAAACAGATTTTGATGGGAAATTTACGATAAGAGCATCTCAGAATAGTATTCTCGATATTAGCTATCTTGGTTTTGAGTCTGCTCGTGTAAATGTGGGTAGAAACAATCAGGTTTCTATAAGACTGAGAGAGAATTCGCAAACTTTAAATGAAGTTGTAACTACTACCGCCTTTGCTGCCAGAAAAGGAGATGCAAATGCCGTTTTAACAATAGACGAACCAGTTGGAGCAGGACAGGCAGTGGAAATTGTAGAAGATAACATTGTATATAGTACTGCCTCTCCGCCAGCTGCGCCAAAAGTAGATCAGATGAAACTTGTTACGCCTGTCGTGGCAGGGGCGTCTGAAAGAAGAATAGAAGAAATTAAAGATAAAAAAGTTGGGCATGAAGTAATTTCAGAAAATGGTTTGGTAACAGAATCAGTTGCGCCGGGAGTTACAAATAATTTGGTACAGACACTCGCAGGAAAAGTAGAAGGAGTTCAGATTCAGCAAGCACCCAATACAGGAGGAGTAAGACTTAATAACTCAGTAACCGATACTTTAAGTTTGAATTTTTCAAATGGTTATGCAGGTGATTTAAAAAAGGATGACAAAATCTGGAATCCGGATAGGTTGTATTTGAAAGCTTTAGCCAAAGCTCCAAAAGAAAAACAGTACGATTTGTATTTGGAACTAAGAAAAGCGCAGGAAAGAAACCCGAGTTTTTATTTTGATGTGGCCCATTTCTTTTACAATCAGGGGGACGTTAAAAAAGCATTGTTGGTACTTAGCAATATTGCCGATTTAGGTTTAGAGAATCATCAGCTTTATAAAACACTCACTTATACGTTATGCCAATGGAAGGACTATGATGATGCTGTGTTTACTGCAAAACAGGTAGCAAAATGGCGTGTTCATGAACCACAAAGTTTGAGAGATTATGCTCTGGCACTGGAAGATGCCGGAAAATATCAGGACGCTTTTGATCAGTTGATTAAAGCTCTGGAAGTAAATTATTATGGAGAAATGAGTGGGCAGTATGAAGGTGTGGAAGATATTATTTTAATGGATGTTAACCGTTTGACAACTGAACATAAAGGAATAAAAACAGGCAAGTTAGACAAGAAATACCTCGCTAAAATGCCGGTTGATATCCGAATCATTATGAACTGGAATTTAATGGATGTCGATTTGGACCTTCATATTATCGAGCCAACGAATGAGGAATGTTACTACAGTCACACTTCAACACAAATTGGAGGAAGATTTTCCAAAGATTTCACGCAGGGTTATGGTCCGGAGCAATATTTAATTCGAAATGCGGTAAAAGGAAAGTATCAGATTAAAACCAATTATTTTGGAGAAACGAAACTAACAGAGGACGGTCCGGCCACAATTATGGTTGAAATTTATACCACTAAGGCTGGAAAAACATCCCGAACTTTAAAAACGATTCAGTTGGGAAAAGTTAAAGAGAATGAGATTTTGGCCGAAATTAGCTGGTAAATCTTTCAAATTAAGGGTAAGTCTTTAATTTTAAAAGGCGAAGTTGCGTTGTTCAATTCTAAAAACGTAATTTTGCCTTTTATTTTTTAGTTCAAAGTGTAATCTAAAAACTAAAATAAGCAATCTAAAATTAAAGAATGACAGGACTCGTATATAAATCTACAGGAAGTTGGTACACTGTAAAATCAGAAAATGGCGATTTTATAGAATGCCGTATGAAAGGGAAGTTTAGGATGAAAGGTATTAAAAGTACTAATCCTATTGCTGTAGGCGATATTGTCGATTATGAACTGGAGGAAACCTCAGATGCTGTAACCGGAACGATTTTTAATATTCACGAAAGAAAAAATTATATCGTTCGTAAATCGGTTAATTTGTCGCATCAAATGCATATTATCGCGTCAAATATCGATCGTGTATTTTTATTGATTACGATTAATAATCCGCCCACTACCTTTAATTTTATTGATCGCTTTTTGGTTACTGCCGAAGCCTATAATATCGAAACCATTTTGGTATTTAATAAGATCGATACTTTTGATGAAGCCACGCTTGAAGATCAATTGTACATGCAATATGTGTATCAGCAAATAGGTTATAAATGCCTTCGTGTTTCTTCCACAGAAATGAAAGGTGTTGAAGAGCTAAAAGAAATGATGATCGGAAAAGTCAGTATGTTTTCAGGACATTCAGGTGTGGGAAAATCGACTTTGGTAAATGCAATGGAACCTTCTTTGCATCTTAAAACCAAAACCATTTCGGAGGCCAGCAAACAAGGGCAGCACACCACCACTTTTGCAGAAATGTATGATTTGTCTTTTAATGCAAAAATTATCGATACACCTGGAATTAAAGGGTTCGGAATTGTTGATATGGAACCTTCTGAAATAAGCGGTTATTTTCCCGAGTTTTTCAGACTAAAAGACCAATGTAAATTTAACAATTGTTTGCATAAAGAAGAACCGCATTGTGCAATCAAAGCGGCTTTAGAGCGCGATGAGATTGCCTGGTCACGTTACAATAGTTATTTAAAAATACTCGAAGGAGATGATGAAAACTATCGTACCGATTCTTATGACGAAGATCGAAAAGCAAGTGATGAATTGAGGAAATAATTGTTAATTATAAATTGTTAATTATGTATGAGAATGTTATATTGTCCACACAATTTATAATTCATAATTCACATGAGAATAGTTCTGCAAAGAGTTTCGGAAGCATCAGTAACAGTCGATCATCAAAAAGTAGCTGATATTCAAAAAGGCTTATTAATTCTGCTAGGAATTGAAGAAGCAGACAATCAGGAGGATATTGATTGGCTGGTGGGGAAAATCATTAAAATGAGAATTTTTGGAGACGAAAATGGTGTCATGAATTGCTCGGTTCAGGATATCGACGGAGATATTATTGTCGTGAGCCAATTTACGCTTCACGCTTCTACCAAAAAAGGAAACCGCCCTTCGTATATAAAAGCTGCAAAACCAGACTTTGCCATCCCGATGTATGAGCGTTTTCTACAATCTCTGGAAAAGGAATTCAACAAAAAAGTACAGGCCGGAATTTTTGGTGCCGATATGAAAGTTAATCTCCTGAATGATGGGCCAGTAACCATTTTGATCGACAGTAAAAACAGAGATTAAAAAAATATTAGACGAATGTTAAGAATTTCTAAAAAAAATATATATTTGACGAAATTACTGACTAAATGAAAAGCCTGGTTCTTACCTTATTTTTTTGCCTGTTTACCCTTATTTCTTCCGCTCAAAAAAGCGAATATGCTGTGGCTGCAATAGCCGATAGCCTTAAAGAAAATGCCAATGCGGTAGTTCGTTTCGATCAGATCGATATAGCGATTCTTTCGCAACGAAGCATGAATACTAAAAATCATCGGGTTGTAACCGTTTTAAACGAAAAGGGGGTCAGTGCTATACAGGCTTACGAATATTACGATAAATCAACTTCGGTTAAAAGTATTGAAGCAACAATTTATGACGCTCTTGGTAAAGAAATCAAAAGAATTAAAAGAAAAGATTTTAAAGATCAGAGTGTTGTTGGAGGAAGTACCCTGTTTTCTGACAGCCGGGTTGTATATTTAGATTATACCCCGATTTCATATCCTTTTACGGTTGAATTTAATAGCGAGGTTCAGACTTCTTCAACTGCTTTTATTCCAAGCTGGATGCCTTTAAAAGGATTTTATACCAGTACTGAAAAAGCAGTTCTCAATGTTGTCTATCCTGCTGATTTAGGATTCAAAAAGAAAGAACTTCAATTTTCAGGATTCAATATAAAGAAAACAACAGATAGCAGTACTCAGCTTTCTTATACGGCAAGTACTATTTTAGCACAGAAACAAGAAGATTATAGTCCGGCTTATAAAGATCTTTTCCCTAAAGTGATGATGGGATTAGAATATTTTCATTTGGAAGGTGTTGATGGTACCGCTACAAACTGGACAGAATTTGGTAAATGGTATTCTGAAAAGATACTCTCCGGAACCACTGATTTACCTGAGGAAACCAAAGCTAAAATAAAAGCTATTGTCGGGGATGAAAAGGATCCGATAAAAAAAGCGAAACTGGTTTACGATTTTGTACAGAAAAAATCGAGATACGTGAGTATTCAGGTTGGGATTGGTGGCTGGAAACCCATGTTAGCTACCGATGTTGACCGCTTAGGTTATGGCGACTGTAAGGCTTTAACCAACTATACCAAAGCACTTTTACAAGCTGTAGATGTTCCGTCTTACAATACCGTTTTATACGGAGACACTTATAAAACAAACATTGAGTCTGATTTTGTTTCGATGCAGGGAAATCATATGATCTTATCGATTCCGAATGGAAATCATTATACCTGGTTAGAATGTACAAGTCAGGATGATCCTTTCGGATATCAGGGAACCTTTACGGATGATAGAGATGTATTGGTTATTAAACCTGAAGGAGCAGAAATTGTGCGAACAAAAGTATATGCAGACGAAGGCAATACTCAAAATGAAAAAGGAAGTTATACCATTGATGAAAATGGACATTTTTCGGGAGCTATTGTCATACACTCAGAAGGTTCTCAATATGCTTCAAGAGTTAGAACAGAGCATTTGTCGCCAACCGAAAAAGAAGCACACTACAAAGAATACTGGGACAATATCAGTAATCTGAAATTGGGTAAAATTACGCTGAATAATAACAAAGAAACGATACGTTTTACTGAGGATGTTCAGCTAAGCGCGTCAAATTATGCTGCGATTACGGGAAACAAAATGATGTTTGCTGTAGACGCCTTCAATCAGACTTCTGCGAATGTAAAAAGAATCCGAAACAGAAAAAATCCATTTCAAATTCAACGTGGGTATTTAGATGCTGATGAGATTGAAATTAATTTGCCTGCGGGTTATACGATTGAATTTTTACCCTCAAATTTCGAACTAAAAGGTAAGTTCGGAGCGTACAAAACCGAAATCATCAAAAAAGAAAACAATAAACTGCTGTACAAACGTTCGCTGTTTTTGAATAAAGGGAAATATTCCAATAAAGAATACGATGACTACCGTCTTTTTATGGAGCAGGTGTCAAAAAACGATAACGCCAAAATTATATTAACCAAGAATTAATCAAATGAAATTTATTAAATTTTTTAGTTTGTTTATTGCATTGTTGTTTGTTTCGGAAGTAACAGCACAAGAATTTAAACTAGGAAAAGTATCTGTTGCCGAATTGGAAGAAAAAGTACATCCTAAAGATTCATCTGCCACAGCAGCGATATTGTACCGAAAAGGTACAGCGAGAATTGAATACGACGAAACAGAAGGTTTTGTTGTGGTAACAGAAGTCGAAACCCGAATTAAAATTTATAAAAAAGAAGGATACGACTGGGCCAATCAAAAAGTATGGTACCGTAATGAGAATGACTTTAGAGAAAAGGTGGCATTTAGTGATGCCGTTACCTACAATTTAGTTGGCGGGAAAATCGAAAAAACAAAGCTAAAGAGCGATGGAGTGTTTGATGAAGTAGTTGATAAATACAGAGCACAAAAAAAGATCACAATGCCTAATGTTAAAGAAGGTACTGTTATTGAATTTCGTTATGTTTTAAGATGTCCAAGCGATCGAATTATCAGGGAGTGGGATTTTCAATCCAGTGTTCCTGTAAATTATTCAGAGTTTACAACCTACATTCCGGAGTATTATGTGTTTAATCCTAGACAAAAAGGATATATTTTTCCTAAAGTAACTGTAGAGAAAAATTTAAAGACGATCACTTTTACGAGTAAAGAAAGAAATGGATGGATGAACAGTTCGACATCATTTTCTACGGATAAACTGGATTATACCGAAGTAAAAACAATTTATGTGGCGAAAGATTTTCCGGCTATGAAAGAGGAAGCTTTTGTAAACAATATTGATAATTATACATCGAGTATTCAGCATGAATTATCGATGACTAAATTTCCGCGTTCCGAGTATAAAATGTATTCGGTGGATTGGAATGCAGTTGTGAAAACGATTTACGATTACAAGGATTTTGGTGCCGAATTAAATAAGACAGGGTATTTTGAAGAAGATTTGAAAAAGAAACTGGAGGGAAAAAATACAACTGACGAAAAAATTGTAGCTGTTCTGGATCATGTAAAAGGAAGTGTAAAATGGAACGATTATGTGGGGTATTACGCTGAAAACGGAGTTAAAAAGGCCTATAAAGAAAAGACAGGAAATACTGCCGACATTAATTTGATGTTAACCGCTATGTTGCGCTACGCTGGATTAACTGCAAATCCGGTTTTGGTTAGTACACGTTCAAACGGGATTTCACTTTTTCCAAACAGAACCGCTTTTAATTATGTAATCGCAGCAGTGGAGACTCCGGAAGGGAATATTTTACTAGATGCTTCTGATAAGTTTTCAACTCCGGGTGTTTTACCACTAAGAGCCTTAAACTGGTACGGTCGACTGATTCGTAAAGACGGAACTTCTGAAGAGGTAGATTTAATGCCTAAGAAAACATCAAACGATATTGTTTTTATGAACTTTAGTGTTGATCCGGAAGGCAAGGTCACAGGAAAAACCAGAAGACAATGTACTGATTACAATGCGATGATTACAAGAGCTAATATTTCGGGTCTGAAAGAAGAGGAATACTTAGAAAAACTGGAGAATTCAAACAACAAAATTGAAATCAGTGAGTATTCAAAAACAAATGAAAAAGATATTTTGTTGCCGATAATTGAAACGTATTCTTTTACAGGAAGTAATTTGTGTGAAGTAATAGGTGGAAAGATATATGTGAGCCCAATGTTGTTTTTTGCCAATGACAAGAATCCATTTAAACAGGAAGTGAGAGAATATCCGGTAGATTTTGGTTTCCCATTTATGGATAAATACAATATTACACTTCAAATTCCGGAAGGTTTTACAGCAGAAACAGTACCTGTACCTGTAGTTTTTAATATGGAAGATAATTTAGGAAGCTTTAAATTTAATATTGCTGCAAACGATAATCTTTTACAAATCACTATTCAGCATCAAATCAATGCCGCAATCGTTACGACGGAGCAATATGAAATGTTAAAAGAATATTACAAAGGAATGATCGCGAAAGAAACGGAGAAAATTGTTTTAAAAAGAATATAAAAATGAAGTTTGAAAAATTAGTAATAGTTTTTCTTTTGTTTTTTGGAGTTTTAAAAGTTAAAGCTCAAAATTATGAGCTTGGAAAAGTAACTATTGCTGAATTAAAAGAAAAAACAAATCCAAAGGATACAGCAGCAGCAGCGACAATTTTGTTTAAAAAAGCGAGAACTTTTTTTACCTACAATAAAGACAAAGGGTTTACAGCAAATCATGTGTATGAATTTAAAATTAAAATTTACAAAAGAGAAGGATTAAAGTGGGCTGATCAGAAGGTTCGGTTTTATATTGGTTATGAAAGTCTAGGCGATGATAAATTAGAGTTTTCGAATGCTATAACATATAATCTGGAAAACGGATCGATTGTAAAAACAAAACTAGACAATCAAGGAAGTTTCAAGAAAAAAGTAAATCAATTTTGGAATGAAAAAACGATAACATTACCCAACGTAAAAGTGGGTTCTATTATTGAATATAAATATATTCTCAAATCTGAAAATATTGTCAGATTGCCCGATTTTGATTTTCAGTATGAAATTCCGGTATCTTATTTTGAGTATAAAACAGATATTCCCGAATATTATATTTATAAACCTATTTTGATCGGAAATCATAAAGTCGAAAGAGGGGCAAAATTTATAAACGAAAGTCAGAATTTTAATGATGATTATAATAGATCAGCCGTGCTTTCGTACAATCAAATTAGTGCTTTTTATATGGGTAAGGATATTCCGGCTTTAACAGATGAACCTTATGTAGATAATATCGATAATTATAGAGGTTCCATTCAACATGAGTTAGAAAGAGTACGTTATCCGGATCAACCTGTAAAAGATTATGCATTAACATGGGAAGGTGTCACGACTACAATTTTTAAAGATAAAAGCTTCGGGAAAGAACTAAATGAAAAGAACTTTTTATTAGAAGATGTTAAACGATTACTAACCAATGTCGAGTCGCCAAATGAAAGACTGAATATCATTTTTAAATTTGTTCAGAGTAAAATGAACTGGAATGAAAAAAATGATTATTATACAGATAAAGGGATTGTTAAAGCATATGCAGATCAAACCGGAAACGTAGCCGAGATCAATTTTATTTTAATTAATATGTTGAAATTGGCAGGGATAGATGTAAATCCTGTTTTGATAAGTACAACAGAAAACGGTGTGCCGGTTTATCCTACAAGAACAGGTTTTAATTATGTTATTGCCGCTGCTGAAATCGATGGGAAACAAATCCTTTTAGATGCAACCAACAAATTTACTTATCCGGGAATTTTGCCTTTAAATGTTTTAAACTGGCGAGGAAGATTGATTAAGGATGATGGAACTTCAGAAGAAATAAATTTAGTGCCAACCAATGCTTCAAGATATTTTTCGAATATTTTGGTTAAAATTGACAATCAGGGTAAAATCGAAGGTAAAATCAGAATTCAAAGATCAGATTATGAAGCCTATCGATTTAGAATTGAAAATGCTAATAAAACTGAAGAGAGTTATCTTGAAAAATTGGAAAGTCAATTAGGAGATTTGAGCATATCAGATTATAAAATTGAGAACAGAAGAGCTAATTTTTCGGAGCCGGTTATAGAAACTTTTTCCTTAGTTTCAGATAATAGAATTGAAATTATTGGAGGTAAGATTTTTATAAATCCCTTGTTATTTTTTACCAGAACAAAAAATCCGTTTAATCAGGAAGTGCGTCAAATGCCGGTTTGTTTTGGGTATCCAACTCATGAAAAATTCAATTTAAGTATAGAAATTCCAGAAGGTTATGTTGTAGAATCATTGCCAATGCCGGTTAGAATTTCATCTGAAGATAAAGAGATTGTTTATTCTTTAAATATTGTTAACGACGGAAACAAAGTTCAAATAAGTAGTTCAAAAGAAATTAACAATACTATTTTTGCAGTAGATCATTATAACGGATTAAAAGACTTTTTTAGTAAAATGATCTTAAGTCAAAACGAAAAAATTGTTCTTAAAAAAATATAACTATGGATTTGAAAAATGCACAACTTGATGTCGATACCTGGATTAAAGAGCATGGTGTTCGTTATTTTAACGAATTAACCAATATGGCACAACTTACAGAAGAAGTAGGCGAGGTTGCTCGAATTATTGCACGCAGGTACGGAGAACAATCGGAAAAAGAAAGTGATAAAAATAAAGACCTGGGCGAAGAATTGGCCGATGTTGTTTTTGTAGTGCTCTGTCTGGCGAATCAAACCGGAATAGATTTACAAGCTGCTTTTGATAAAAAAATGGATTTAAAGTCAGTTCGTGATAAGGATCGTCATAAAAACAACGATAAATTAAAATAATGTGATAAGTCACGGCAAAGTTTTGGTGTGTCCTTTATTTAAAATAAATTTGCAAAAACGCATCATTTAATTACCTATAATGAATTTACTACTCCATACAACTCAACATAATTTACAAGGACAAATTGCAGTAACAGGATCAAAAAGCGAAACCAACCGGTTATTGTTGTTAAAAGCATTGTTTCCAAATATTACTTTGGCCAATACTTCCAACTCTGATGACAGCGAGGTCATGCAAAAAGCACTGATTGGTCATGATGAAATTATAGACATTCACCATGCAGGAACGGCAATGCGTTTTTTAACGGCCTATTTTGCAGTAAATGAAGGTAGAGAAGTAGTGATGACAGGTTCCAGCAGAATGCAGGAGCGTCCGATAAAGATTCTGGTAGAAGCTTTGGAACAATTGGGTGTTGAAATCTCTTATGAAAAAGCAGCAGGTTATCCTCCAATTCGTATCAAAGGAAAAAAAGTAACCGCTTCAAAAGTAACTTTGGCCGCCAATGTAAGTAGTCAGTATATTTCGGCACTTTTATTAGTGGCGTCAAAATTGGAGAATGGTCTCGAATTGACATTAGAAGGGGAGATCACTTCAATTCCATATATCAAAATGACTTTGGCTTTGCTAAACGATTTAGATATTCAAACGAGTTTTGAAGGAAATGTGATTAAAGTATATCCAAAAGCTCAAGTAGTATCTAAAGAAATGGTAGTAGAATCGGATTGGAGTTCGGCTTCGTACTTCTTTAGTTTAGTAGCCCTGGCTGACACCGCTTCGATAACTTTAAGCAGTTATAAAGAAAATAGTTTACAGGGGGATTCTGAATTAGTGTCACTTTATGAAAAATTGGGAGTGAAAACGACCTTTCAGGACAATAAAATGACGCTGGTAAAACAGGAGAATTTTAAATTTGAAACCGTAAATTTTGAATTAAACAATACGCCCGATATCGCACAGACCATCGTAGTAACTTGTTTAGGATTAGGAATTGGCTGTCATTTAACAGGTCTTCATACCTTGAAAATTAAAGAAACAGACCGATTGGAAGCGTTGCGAGTGGAACTTACCAAATTAGGAGCTGAGATTTCAGTAACGAACGACAGTTTGACTTTGACGGCATCAGAAAACATTAACCACAATGTGAAAATTGCGACTTACAACGATCACCGTATGGCGATGGCATTTGCACCATTGGCTTTAAAAGTGCCCATTATTATTGAGGACGCCGAAGTAGTTTCAAAATCGTATCCTGATTTCTGGAATGACTTGAAAGCATTAGCCTTTGAAATTGAGACACTATAAAAAATAAGAGTTCTTTTAAGAGCTGAACAAAATAGAAAAAACCTCCGGTTCAAATCGGAGGTTTTTTTGTGCAATTATTTTTTCGATTTTGACCATTAAAATCGGTGTCGATTTTTCAGGAACGGGGATTAAAGTCACTTTGATTTGCACTATAGTTAAAAAAAAGATAAAACTTTCATTTTTAAGCAACTCAAAGTATCCGTAAACCAACGACTTTTGAAAATAAACAGCAAAACACTTGACAACGCCTATCTCACAATCGTATATTTGCACACGATTTATAATTTTAGATAAAAAATCTAAAATCTACACTCTAAAATCAGCAATGTCAATATGAAATTATCACATTTTCAATTTAATTTACCAAAAGAACTTTTAGCGGAATTTCCAGCAGAAAACAGAGATGAGTCTCGTTTAATGGTAATCGATCGTCAAAAACAAACTATAGAGCACAAAATGTTCAAAGATGTTATCAATTATTTTGATGACGGAGACGTTTTGATCCTTAACAATACTAAAGTTTTCCCGGCTCGTTTGTACGGAAACAAAGAAAAAACAGGAGCAAGAATTGAAGTTTTCTTATTAAGAGAATTAAATTCAGAGCAACGTCTTTGGGACGTTTTGGTTGATCCGGCCCGTAAAATCAGAATTGGTAATAAACTTTATTTTGGTGACGACGATTCGTTAGTGGCTGAGGTAATCGACAACACTACTTCTCGTGGTAGAACTTTACGTTTCTTATACGATGGGTCTTATGAAGAATTCAGAAATAAATTGACAGAACTTGGAGAAACTCCAATTCCTAAATACATCAACAGAGAAGTAACTGCTGAAGATGCTGAAAGATACCAAACAATTTATGCAAAAGAAGAAGGAGCGGTAGCAGCACCAACTGCTGGTTTACACTTCTCAAAACACCTTTTGAAAAAATTAGAAATTAAAGGAGTAAACTTTGCAGAAGTAACACTTCACGTAGGTTTAGGAACTTTTAATCCGGTTGAGGTTGAAGATTTATCAAAACACAAAATGGATTCTGAGGAATTAATCATCAGACAAGAAGCTTGTGATATCGTAAATGCTGCAAAAGCTGGAAGAAAACGTATTTGTGCTGTTGGAACAACTTCAATGCGTGCCATCGAAAGTTCGGTTTCTTCTCAAAATACTTTAAATCCTTACGAAGGATGGACGAATAAATTTATTTTTCCTCCTCACGATTTTAGTATTGCAAACTGTATGATTACAAACTTCCACACACCAAAATCAACATTATTAATGATGATTTCTGCTTTCTGTGGTCACGATTTGATGAAAAGAGCTTACGAAGAAGCAATCAAAGAAGAATACAAATTCTATTCTTACGGAGATGCGATGTTAATTCTTTAATTAGAATTTATCTTATAAACAGACCCGACAGTTTTTTAAACTTGTCGGGTTTTCTATTTTATAATGGTTTCAAGTTTCAAGTTTCAGGTTCTGTTGGTAACTTGAAACCTGAAACTTGAAACAAAATAAACAATTTTTGTTATTTTTACGATTCAAAACAAACGCAATGACTTTTCAAAATACACGCGAATTCGCGAAACAACTCGATTCAGAGGATACTTTAAATCACTATCAGGACCAATTTATATTCCCAAAAGTTAATGACAAAAGAGTAATTTACTTTACCGGAAATTCATTAGGCTTACAGCCAAAACGTACGAAAGCTTATATTGATGAGGTAATGAACGACTGGGCAGATCTTGCCGTAGAAGGTCATTTTTATGCAGAAAAACCGTGGTGGGATTATCAGGAAAGATTTGCAGCACCTTTGAGTAAAATAGTTGGAGCTTTACCTTCTGAAGTTACCGTGATGAATACGCTGACCGTAAACCTTCATTTGTTGATGGTTTCTTTTTATCAGCCAACAGCCACCCGTTATAAAATTATCTGCGAGGAAAAAGCATTTCCTTCAGATCAGTATATGTTTCAGAGTCAGGTACATTTTCATGGTTATAAGGCAGAAGATGCGATTGTCGAAATCAAACGTCGTGACGGAGAACACAATATTCGTCTTGAAGATATACTGGCTAAAATTGAAGAAGTTGGAGACGAACTGGCTTTGGTGTTAATAGGAGGAGTAAATTATTATACCGGGCAGGTTTTCGACATGAAAACAATTACAGCTGCGGGACAAAAAGCCGGAGCAAAAGTAGGTTGGGATTTGGCACATGCTGCCGGAAATATCAAACTGGAGCTTCACAACTGGAATGTAGATTTCGCCGCCTGGTGCAGTTATAAATACATGAATTCAGGACCGGGAAATGCTTCAGGCTGTTTTGTACACGAAAAACACCATAACAATCCAGACTTGCCAAGATTTGCCGGATGGTGGGGACACAACAAGGAACGCCGTTTTAAAATGGAACCAGTTTTTGATCCTGTTCATGGAGCAGACGGTTGGCAAATTAGCAATCTACCCATACTTTCTTTAGCGCCTTATTTAGCTTCGGTTGAAATGTTTGCTGAGGTTGGAATGGATACTTTGATCGCAAAAAGAGATAAAATCACCGCCTATTTAGAATTTATTTTACATGAAATCGATAAGGAAGTAAAAGGCAATTTTGAGATCATAACACCTTCAAATCCTGACGAAAGAGCCTCCCAGCTTTCCGTCTTTTTACACGGAGAAGGAAGAAGTTTGTTTGATTATCTGATGAAAAATGGTGTTATAACCGACTGGCGTGAACCCAATGTAATTCGTCTGGCGCCTGTTCCATTGTATTGTTCGTATGAAGACATGTATGATTTTGGACAAATTCTGAAAAAAGGAATTTTAGGGAAATAATTTAAAATATAATTTCGCCAAGACTTAATGTTTTGGCGTTTTTTTTTAAAAGTGCTATAAAAATAATTGGTCTCCACAAAATCGGAAACCACTTAAAATCTTCAAATTGTATAAGCTTTGCGTTAAATCTTGTAACTTCAACGATATAGATCTCCTTTACTTTGTAGTGTAATAATTTTTAAACTACAAAATCATGAAAGCCTTATGTATTTTAATAGCTGCATTATCTATTATTTCTTGCCAGAATCAGGGAAAAGAGGATATTAATAAAGCGAAACAAGCTAGTATTGATTCGATGAAAGTTGAAATTAATAAACAAAGAGTTATTGATTCAATGAAAACAGAAATGGCAAAGATCAAAGAAGAGCAAAAGGTGGAATCTCAAAAAGTTGTAGTGGTACATCAGCAAGCCGACAGAGCTGTAGCAGCACCGCAAACCACAGCTAAAAAGAAAGGCTGGAGTTCAGCTGCCAAAGGTGCCGTAATTGGTGCCGGAGTAGGAGCCGTGACCGGAGCTATTGTGAGTAAGAAAAAAGGTCAGGGAGCCATAATAGGTGGTTTGGCCGGAGCAGGTGTTGGTGCCGGAACCGGAGCGATTATTGATGGCAGCAAGAAGAAAAAAGAATAAAGGATAAGATAGATTTTAAAATAAAACTGCCGATTTAAATTTTAAATCGGCAGTTTCTTTATACCAACTCAGCAACCGGGACTTTTATTGTAGCCAGTTCCAGTTTGTAAAAATCGAATTGGTATTTAATTTTTTCGGTATCATTTTCAAAATATAAAGCAGATCCGAATAAATCTTCGTAATAAGCAATTCCCTCCAGGAGATTCGCTTTAAAAGTATTCCATTTCTTTAACTGGGCACTCGTGATTTCTCCCGAAATAGTATGGATCTCATTTCTCAGATATTCGATATACATTTTCAGTTCCTTCACAAATAAATTCGGCCTGTTATAGGTTCTCAAAATTGATTTATTTCCATAAATATGTGCCAGCATATCAGACAGCGAAACTTCGTGGTCAAAATAGGCCATATTGGGTCCCGGACAGATGACAACACCTTGTGGCTGACCTTTAATTTTAATATCATTTTCTAAATAAGAGGCATTGGCCAATCCAACACACAAACAGGATTTTTCGGTGATGGCAAATTTTGCTCTTTCGTAGGCTTCAGTGGAAAGAGATTCTTTTTTCGCGGCTAATTCTTCTAATTTAATATCCTGAAATTTTTTAGAGGCGGTGCAAATCCCATGCGGGTCGTATTCTTTGCTTAGTGCCAGAAATTTTTTGGGACAGGCGCTTCCGGCTTTGTTTTGCTCGATTCTTTTTTGCTTTAGAATTTCATTTGTTGTGCCTTTCAAAGTATTAAACGGAACACCCAACGGAGAAATATGACTCAAATACAAATCTTTCTCTTTCGCTTCCATCAACAAATTGCGGGTGGCCTGATCTACCGATGTGGCTTCGGGAACCAATAAAAATGGAGATCCCCATCCCACAGAATCAACCTCATAATTTTGCAGCAAAAATGCGTGCTCTTCGGCAGTTCCTACGCCGCCTTGCACCGTAATTTTTAGAGGCAATGGATTTTCAGGCGCATGAACTTGTTTTTGCAGTAATACTTTTGTCATCAGCTCATGTGCCGACTGAATAAGCTGATTCTTTTTTTGTTTGAATTCTTCTAAAATTGGCCCCAATAAAAGACCATCAGTTGCAAAAGCATGTCCGCCGCAGTTTAATCCTGATTCGATTCGGTATTCAGAAACCCAAAGGCCCTTTTTAGCCAGGAAATTTCCCTGAATCATCGCCGATCTAAAATCGCTTACTTTTAGGATAATTCTTTTTTTAAGTTCGTTTTTATTATTGGGAAAAAAATCGGAGAAATTTTCAAAATAACTATACAATCTCGGATTCATCCCTGCCGAAAGTACAACTGAAGACTCCAGATTGCTATTGGCAAACCCTCTTAAAGCGGCATGAGCATCATTAAATTCGATGGGCAGCTGCTCGTTTTTCTCGAAATTATCCTTATCAAGTTTGGTCATGATATTGACATCAATAGAACCGGGT
>JAHEZJ010000009.1 GCA_023251135.1 Flavobacterium sp.
TATCGGCTACTCTGATGATATTTTCGTTATGCGGATAATGGGCGAGACGCACATAGTTGCAGCCCAGTTCTTTCGCCCAGTTTAAAAGACGCAAAGCATCTTCTTCGGTATGGGCACGAACGCCTTTTGCATTTTCTTCATGAATCGAAATTCCGCGCAGAAAGATTGGTTTTCCATTCAGGAGGACTTTGTCTTCCTGAGTTTCAATAGTTCTGAAACCAATGGTATCTTTTAATTGCTGGCCGTTATAATCGATTGTTACTTCGTATAATTTTGGGTTTTCGGGAGCCCAGTACGAGATTTTTTTTGCCGGAATTTCAAAGTTTACGATTCCGTCAGCACCAATTTTCCCCTTGTAATGAATCTTTAATTCGGGAATTGATAGGCTTATGTTATTTTGTGCCGAATTGAAGTTGTTGATTTTTACAAAACCGGAAATCAAAGCAGTATTGCCTTTCTTGAGCTGAATGTGGTAATCTTCTACAAACGATTCATTCTCTTCGATTAACGTTACGTCACGGGTGATTCCGCCGTAATTCCACCAATCAGTATTGATCGTCGGAACATCTTCTTTGTGGCGTGTATTGTCGACTTTAACGATTAAATAATTGTCTTTTGGTTTTACAATTGAAGTGATTTCATAATTAAATGGCGTAAAACCTCCTTCATGTCTTCCTAACTTCTTCCCGTTTAAATAAACATCGGCTTTGTAATTAATGGCTCCAAAATACAGAAAAAGACGTTTTTTGGCCTGTAAATTATAATCGAAAGATTTCTTGAACCAGACATTTCCTTCGTAATACTTCAATTCCGGAACCTGTGAAGTCCAGTCTCCCGGAATGTTGATTTTGGGAGATTTGTCGAAATCATATTCAATTAGTTCCTGTTTGTTTACGGCATGATAGTTATTAAAAAAAGCCGCATTGGAAGGTTTGGTTTGTTTGTCGTATTCGTCGTGATGAAAGCTGTAATAGCCCGTTTCGTATGGATCGACAATATAATTCCAGACTCCGTTTAACGAGGTCGTATTTCGGTTTGGAACATTGGAGATCAGGTTTTGTGCTATTCCAAAAAAGGATGAGGTGAGTAGCACTAAAGTGATTAGCTTTTTCATTGATACTATTTTATTTTTTAATCATTTTTACACCTTTTGAAAAGGTATTTTCTTTTTTGAATTTTATAAGGTAAAGCCCTGATGGTAGAGACGACACATTAATGGTTTCGGGAATTGTGTCGTAAGAAACCACCTGTTTGCCGGTATTGTTATAAATCCTTATTCCGTTATACTGATTTATAACAGCTTCTGAAAGTTCGAGTCTGTCACCTACCGGATTTGGGAATTGGATATCAACTTTTACTTTTGAATGCTCTTTGGCGGATAAAGTAGTCAATTCCTCAATACTGAAATCGGAGAAAAGAAGGGTTTCGTCTCTCATGTTGGCAATATCGGCGAGGCTGCGGTAAATTCCCCATTTGGGTCTGATAAAAGAGTTGGCTGCATAAACAGTTCCGTTGGCAGCCGTATAAGCAGGCCGGATCGTTTGCACATTTGAATTGCTGTAGTCGACCAACACAGTTCCATCGCTGACTTTTTTGATGACCATAGCATAGGTTCCATTACTGCCAATTTTGATGGTTTCGGTAGCTTCAACCCACACGCCCTCAAATAAAGATAAGGCTGGTAAAGCGTATTTAGTGGTTGCCGTCGCAGCATTTTCGTCATATAACAATTCTAAACGTGTTGCACCGGTTGAAAGTTTTCTGAGGGTTATCGTAAAAAGCGGATCGTCGTCGTCGCCATCTACAGCTTTAACCTGATGGATGTGCGTAAAGCTCGTGGTTGGTTTAAATCCAACAGGAATTTTAAACCGCCATTTGTATCGCACGGTTTCACCGATTATTCCTTTTAAATTATCGGGTGAGGGGTTGTAGGATTTGATTTCTACACGCTGCCTGTCCGTTTTTCCGGCTACAGGTTCATTGTCCGGAGGAGTGTTGCTTACATGTGCATGAAATACAAAAACATTTTTATTCAGATCCGCATCAAAAACTTCGGTAATATGAGGTCCAAAACCGGGATGTATGGCATCGGGTGCCTCGATCGCACCATTTGCTGTACCGGGAGCCAGTGCATTTGTTATGAGTTCATAAGTTCCAACGCCACCCGGACCATCGGCATTTAAAGTGACTTGTGCATGGCCCGCAAAACTGATTAGTACTAAGGCAATTTTGTAAAATAGTGTATTTTTCATAATTGAGTTTTTAGTTTGCAATTTTGTTCTGTTTCAATGTAATGCGTATTTCAGAGTTTCTTTAAATTTACTCTTTAAAAATCACTTTAATCTGTGTAATCAGTGGCAAAAAACTTTGCGCCTTTGCGAGATTTATCTAATTGGCAATCTTCAAATATTCTCCTTTAAAACTCTGGTTCAATGCGGTCATTTCAATCGGAATCCCGGAACCATCCGGAACCACTTCAATAGAAGCTTTTCCATTGGCCATTTTTATAGACTCGCTTCCGGTGGGCGTTCCCTGATTTTTCATGGTTTTTCCCCCTTTCAGGCATTGAAAATAAACGCTTTCTTCGTAATCCAGACAGCGTAAGTTATTGTGATCGATTGCAATTGCGGTCACGAGATAATTACCGTTTTTTAATTTTTCGCTGGACAATTGCAGTGCCGTAGCCGTATCATTTTTATTGAAACGGTAATTCACTTTTAAAGTATCGGTAACCTTTTTTCCGTCTTTTGTTTCTCCAACAGCAATCAGGATGTTTTCTCCCTTTAAAAAATTTACGTCCCAGGTTAAGCCATTGGCAGGATATAGCGAAAGATTTCTTTTCTTTTCACCCAGTGATTTTTGCTGATGAAATAAAGTTACTTTTTCACAGTTGCTAAAAACACTAATTGTCCGAGGGGTATTTTCAGGACCCTGACGCTCGGTCCAGGTGTGCGACTCGATGTAGGCAAAAGGTTCCTTGCCCCAATAGCTTTTAAAAACATAGTAGGCATCTTTTGGGTTTCCGTTTCGGTCTGTCAGTCCTTTTTGATTCATATACGGAATATCGTCTTCCGGTCGTAAAGGCGTTGCAAAATCCTTGAATGCCCACTGAATATTGCCCACAAACGATGGGTCATTCTCGGATATATGCAGATGCCAGTCAAATAAATCAACGATATAATTTTCGCTCCAGTCGCCAATTTGAGCAATATTAGCTATTTTGGTTTGCACTATGGCTTCTTCCCAGCCCTCGGCTTTTATGATATTCTCGCCTGTGATTGGATTTTCACTGTGACGGCCTACATGACTGTCACCGCCATATTCGGCATGAATGAAATGTTTGTATTCTTTTTTGTAAACATCGATTGCTTTTTGATAACTTTTGTAGCTCCCGGAATACCAGCCCGACCAAATCGAAGGGGAGAAGACATCGACAATTTGTGAACCTTCATAGTATTTTCGAATCGCTGTTTTTCGGGTGGGATCCATTTTGTGGGCGATGTCGTTTAATTCTTTCAGGAATACATTTGTTCGGTCTGTATTATCTCCATCAGGAAAATCCGGCAGCCAGTTCATTTCATTCCCCAATGACCAGATAATGATACTCGGATGGTTGTAGTTTTGATTGATGATTTCTGCGAGCATATTTTTAGTGTTCGTTTGCCAGAGTTTGTCGCCAATTCCGCCACGGCACCACGGCAATTCGTCCCAAACCAAAAGACCAAGTTCATCACAAGCCTTATAAACTTCGGGGTCTTGCGGGTAATGGGCAAGACGAACAAAGTTGGCTCCCATTTTTTTGATGGATTCCATATCGGCACGATGCTGCGCATTGCTCATGGCAGCTCCTACACCGGCTTCTTCTTCATGGCGGTGCGTACCCCGAAGGAGCAGTCGTTTTCCATTGAGATAAAAGGGTCCGTGATCTTTAAATTCAAACCATCTGAAGCCTGTTTTTTCATTTACACTGTCTCTGATTTGATTTTTCTCTGCTAAAATCGCGGTAACCGAATATAGGTTTGGGGTGTCAATATCCCAAAGCTCCGGGTTTTTAATATTGTCGAACGTTATTGTTGAAGTATTGGCTGTAATCGGAATGGTTTTAGCGGCTACTTTTTTCCCCTTTGGATTTTTAAGAATAACGGTTAAGCTGAGCTCTTTTGAGAGATCAGAATGGATGGTTTTAGCAACAATATTCAAGGATGCTTTTTTGGCAGAAACTTGAGGAGTGGTAATTTTCAGTTCCTCAATATGATTTTTGTATTTCGACAATAACCAGACATCACGTGTTATACCACCATAAATAAAGAAATCGCTTTTTTGAGACGGGATGATTTCGATATCATAACTGTTGTCTACACGAACAAGAATTTCGTTGTTTCCTTCTTTGATAAAAGGGGTAATTTCAATCGTAAATCCAATGTAGCCACCAATATGTCCACCGGCTTCGGTACCGTTTACATATACTTTTGTGGTTACATTCGATCCTTCAAAATATAAATAATAACGTTGATTCTGGTCGATTTTAGGAAGATTCAGTTTCTTTTGATACCAGCTGGCATCACGTCGGTACCCCGGATTTAAATCGGTTGCATCTTCGGCGTTCCAAGTGTGTGGTAAGTTAAGTTTGCTCCAGTGGTCTGCTTTTTTAGCCTGATCAGGACTGGTGGTATTGTTTTCTAAATACAACCAATTTTCGTTAAGGTTGGTTTTCGTTTGAGCAAAAGTATAATTGTGACAAAACAAGCAACAAACCAAAAAAGTCATAACCGGGAAAGACTTGCAGCGATACAGTAGTTTTTTCATAGTTTATAAGGCTTTTTGTCTTAACAATGCTTCCAGAAAATAATAGTCGGCATAGATAATAGGTTCGTCGATTTCGTCATGTTTTGGCCAGTTTCCGGTGCTGTGATCCAATAGAAAAGGGGCGTTTATTTTGGCATCTAACAGGTATTTTTCAGAATGTAAAGACGCGATTATTTTGTTGGCGAAAGCCAGATAACGGTCGTTTTTAGTATAACCGTACAATTCATATAAAGCTGAAGCCATAATGGTTGCCGCAGAAACATCACGTGCCGAATTTGGAATGCCAGGATCTTTAAAATCCCAATACGGAATACCGTCTTCCGGCAGGGGTTTATTGGTCATAAAAAATTGTGCTGTGGCTTCGGCCTGTTTGAGGTAGGCCGGATCTTTTGTATAACGATACGACATGGTGAATCCGTAAACGGCCCAGCCTTGCCCGCGTGCCCAAACAGAATCGTCGTTATATCCCTGCAGGGTAGTTTTTTTTCTTACGGCTCCCGAAACCGGATTGTAATCAATAACGTGATAACAGCTGTTGTCTGCTCTAAACTGATTTTTTAAAGTGGTATTGGCATGTTGGATGGCGATGTCCTGATACTTTTTATTGCCGGATAATCTGCTGGCTTCAAAAAGCAATTCAAGGTTCATCATATTGTCAATAATCACCGGATAGTCCCAAATTTCTTTGTTGAAATCCCAGGAACGAATAGCCCCGACTTTTGAGTCGAAACGGCTGCATAAAGTTTCAGCACCTTTAACAATTACATCTTTGTATTCTTGTTTGTTTTCCACTTTTAGCGCTTCTCCATAACTGCAATAGACTTTAAAACCAACATCGTGGGAACCTTTGTTAACGCTTTCTTTTTTACTGAAAGGTGTCCATTTTTCGGCTTGTTTTTTATAGTCTGCATTTCCTGTTAAGCGGTACAATTGCCAAAGATTTCCGGCAAAGAATGCGCTTGTCCAGTCTCTTGAAGGAACTTTTCTAATGAGATTGGTTTTGAGGGTCATGCTTCTGGGCATCGCCATCGAATCAACCGGATAATCCAACAGCATTTTGTATCGGGTTTTAAGAAGGTGGTCTGCTGAGGTATTTTTTGGGTGCGAATTAATCCCGGATTTGCATGCGGTTGTGAGCAATGCAAACCCAAGGATTAAAGTAAAGAAACTAACTCTATTCATATGTAAGTTTTATTTTGATTTTTTTAATCTGTTGTATTTAATTTTAACACATAGGGACATAGTTTATAGGGGCGTTTAAAAGGCATTTTACTTTTAATACTACCTCATAGCATTGCCGTAAAGCTATGTGAAGAAAAAGATACGATTGTTTTGTCATTTCGACGAAGGAAACTCGAGCGATAGCGACTGACGAAGTAAATCACACTAGAAACTCCGCATGCAAAATCGACCAATCTTGGTCGGGTCTAGTGTGATTCTTCCTTCGTCAGGATGACTACAATGAGGTTAAATCTTGTTTTTAGTAACCGGGATTGTTTGGTTTTAAGTTCGGGTTAATCGCTAACTCAGTGCCCGGTAATGGGAATAAATAATCTTTGTTGGGATCAAAATTAGCGTGCGGTTCAAAACCAGTCGGACCAAATACTTCCGGGCCATTTTGGAGTCTTTTGATGTCGTACCATCTTACATATTCAAAAGCCAATTCTAGTCTGCGTTCATCGATAACCATTTTTCTGAAAGCTGATTGAGATAAACCCGGTGTTACATTGGCAGGAAAAGAAACCAGTTTTCCGGCTTTGTTTCTGGCTCTGGCGCGTACGCGGTTTACATATCCGTCTGCTTCTGCGGTTCCGGGAGTGATTTCATTTAAGGCTTCGGCTGCTGTCAGGAGTACTTCGGCAAAACGCATCGTGATGTAATTGTGCTGTGAAGTTCTTCCGTTGGCACCCGCTTTTCCAGGAAAACGATAGTATTTGGCAATATGCGGACGTGGCGCTTTTTCGTTATCACTCGAAGGAAAAATTTGCAAATTATTACCCACTTTTTTTCTGATGATGGTGTCAAAACTTACCGCTCTTCGGTAATCTCTTTTGTCCCAGTCGTTGAATACTTTTAAAGAAGGAACGGCTACCGAAAATCCTTGTCCGTAGCTGTACGTTTCGTCTTTTAAAGAACCGGTGAAAAATGCAGTATAATCCTGACCGTAATTTCCGGAAGTTAAGTTGTTGAAATCAACTGTGAACAAAGGTTCTTTAAGTGCCGCTGTTTTTGTGGCATTAAACAGATCCTGAAAATCGGCATCCAGTCCTAAACCAAACTTCGCTTCGTTGGTTATCACATATTTGGACTCGTCGTAGGCTTTTTGATAGTTTCCAAGGGTTAAATAAACAGAGGCCAGATAACCTGCAGCGGTACCTTTTCCGGGAACTGCTTTTACTTTTGGTTTGTCTTCCAGCCATTGTTTGGCAAATTCCAGATCGGCAATAATTTTCGGATACACATCGGCTTGTTTGGTTCTGCTTAGGGAATTTACCTGCGAAACGTCATTTACCACAAAGTCGATGTAGGGAATATCTCCAAAGATGCGAACTAAATGATAGTAGGCAAAAGCTCTTGCAAAATAAGCCTGAGCCACAATGGCGTTTACTTTGGCGGGATCACCAGGTGTTTTTTTAGCGCCTTCGATTGCCTGATTGGCGGCGGTGATGATGATGTACGATTGCGGCCAGAAGTTGGCCACCAGTGCATTGGTATCGTTCATCGAAAAATCGTTCACATCGATACGGGCAGCCTGAGTAGTTCTGTCGCCAATATCGGCCATGTCATCGCGCAACATTAAAGCGATTGTAAATTCTCTTCCCCAATAATTATTGTGGGCAATGTTGGCAAAAGCTCCGTTTACAGCAGCCTGCAGGTCATCTGTATTGCTGAAGAAGTTTTCCGGACGAATGATTCCTACCGGTTTTTCTTCTAAGTCGGAACATCCAAAAGCGAATATTCCCAGAAAAAGAAAAGCTATATATTTTTTCATACTATTATTTTTTAGGTATTTGGTGTACTAATTTTAACACATAGAAGTATAGCTTTTTGGAATGTTCTATAATTGTGAGCATAAAATCTATGTTTCGATGTGTTTAAGATCATTTTTAAACTAAAATTTTAAATTAAAACCTAGTGTAAACGTTCTCACATTCGGATAACTTCCATAATCCAATCCTAAGTTAGTGTTGCTTCTGGCGTTGGTATCGTTCAGGTAATTTACTTCCGGATCAGAACCCGGGTAATTGGTAATGGTCCATAAATTTTGAGCACTGATGTAGAAACGAACTTTACTCAACCCCATTTTGGATACAATTTTATCATCCAGACTATACCCCAAAGAGATATTTTTCAAACGAATGTAACTTGCGTCGTACACAAATCTTGAAGTAACTCTTTTTGTTCTTGCCGCATTAATAGGCACATTGGTATCGGTATGTGTCGGTGTCCAGGCATCCAAAACTTCGGTGGTCGCATTATTGTTTCCTGATGCCAGTTCCATCAGCGTATAGTTTAAAATCTGATTCCCTTCAGAACCCTGAAAGAAAATATTCAGGTCAAGATTTTTATACGTGAAATCGTTATTAAGTCCGAAGATGAAATCCGGATTTGGGTTTCCTATGATGGTTTTGTCGCTTGAATCCAGTTTATCGTCACCGTTTACATCTCTGAATTTTTCTCCTCCGGCTATGGTTTCAAAATTCCCCGGCAGAACGGTTTCTCCCTGCTGAATCACACCGTCGTAAACAAATCCGAAGAAAGAACCAACGGCTTGTCCGACTCTTAAAATTTGAGAATCGGTCGCAAGGAAGTGACCCGGCGTAGAGTTGATTAAAAGATCTTTATCATCGGCTAATTTCAGTACTTTGTTTTTGTTGGAAGAGATATTGAAACTCGTGGACCATGTAAAATCAGCTCCGGTAAAGTTTTTGGTATTGATGCCCAGTTCCCATCCTTTATTTTCTAATTCTCCAACATTCTGAAGCTGAGAAGCAATTCCTGAAACGCCCGGTAAAGGTCGGTTGAACAATAGATCTTTGGTAATGGTTTTGTAGTAATCGGCTGTGATACTGATTCGGTTATCAAATAAACCCAAATCAATTCCGTAATCCTGTTGGTAGGAGGTCTCCCATTTTAAGTTCGGATTGTCTAAAGAAGTCAGCTGAACCGCATTGACAATTACGTCTCCACTTACATCATATATTTCAGAAAATCGGGAAAGTGTCGAATAAGCTCCGATCGACGGGTTTCCGGTGGCTCCGTAACTGGCTCTCAGTTTAAAGTTTGAAACCGTTTTGCTGTCTTTCAGAAAGTTTTCCTTACTAATATTCCAGCCAATTGCTCCAGATGGGAAGGTTCCGTATTTGTAATTTTTACTAAAGCTTGACGAACCATCTCTACGGGCTGTAAAAGTGAACAGGTATTTATCGGCATAATCAAAGTTTAACCTTCCGAAAGCCGAGATCAGTTCTGTTTCTGACAATCCAGAATCGGGTTTTAAGAATACGGTTCCGGCACCTAAGTTATGATAGGAGTTGGTGTTTGTTAAAAAACCTCTCGCAGCGGCATAGGAGTTTTCGTTTCTGTTTTTTTGATAGGAGTAACCTCCAAGTACCGTAAGGATTCCTTTATCGACGATTTCACGTTTGAAAGTCAGGTAATTTTCCGTTAAGAAAGAAGAGAATCTGGTATTGTTTACAGAAGCTTCTCCTTTGATGTTTTTTCCCGCAATTAAGGTGGATGGAGTATATCTTCCGGTTTGTGAATTGGATTCGGTTAATCCTAAAGTGGTTTTGAAGTTCAGGTCTTTGGTAAGTTGATACGATGCAAAGAAGTTACTTCTGTTGGTAATGTTGATTACCTCTAGTATGTTTTCCATAGCAGTCGCATACGGATTGTCGATATCATCTCCAATAGGTGCTGTGGTGGTAAAAGTTCCGTCGGCATTATAAATTCCTTTGTCGGGCATAAAACGGTAAGCAGCAGCAATTACACCCGCGGCTCCTGTTCCTCCCGCACTGGTCTGGCTGATGATTCCTTCTTTGTTTTGTTTGCTTTGAAATAAATTCAGACCCACTTTAAACTTGTCGCTCAAATCGGCTTCCAGATTACTTACAATGGTGTATTTGTCAATTCCGGAGTTAATTACAACTCCATTTTGGTTGAAATAATTCCCAGAAACATAGTATTTGATTTTATCTGACCCGCCTGAAAATGACAATTGGGAGTTAGAAATTAATCCGTTACGATAAATAACGTCCTGCCAGTCTGTATCCGAACCTGCCGCAGTATGTGTGGTGAAACTTTTTCGGTAGGCTACAAATTGATCTGCATTTAACAAATGCAATTTATTGTTGACAGACTGCACAGAGGTGGAATTACTGAATTCGATAACAGGAGCTCCCGGTTTTCCTTTTTTGGTGGTCACCATGATAACTCCATTTGAACCTCTTGATCCGTATATAGCAGTTGCCGAAGCATCTTTTAAAATCTCTATCGAAGCAATATCCTGAGGGGCGGGCATTGATGCACCGGCAAAACCGTCTACCACGATAAGCGCATCTCCACTTGCATTGATAGAAGTACCGCCACGAACCCTGATTTTTACGGGAGCACCCGGTTCGCCACCATTATTGGATTGTACCGATACTCCCGCAGCACGGCCTTGTAATGCCTGCTCTGCATTTAATAATGGATAGGCTGTTAGTTCTTTGGCTGTCACCGAAGATACGGAACCCGTGATGTCGCTCTTTTTACGGGTACCGTAACCCACAACGACTACTTCGTCGAGATTTTTGGTATCCGGTTTTAAGCTGACATTGACTACGGTTTTATTGCCTACTGGAATTTCTACAGTTTGATATCCTATGAAGTTGAAGACTAATACAGCATTTTTTTCAGAAACGAAAACAGTATAGTTTCCATCCATATCTGCTGATGCGCCTACTGAAGATCCTTTGACATAAACATTAGCACCCGGAAGTCCAAGCAAGTCTTCAGCGGAAGTAACTTTTCCTGTGACTTTTCTTTCCTGTGCGTTCATCACAATGTTTGCCAGTAAAAAATAGACCAGCAAACACCATTTAAGCGATTTTAAATTTTGGTTTGTAAACATTCATTTTAGGTTTTAGGTTAGTGTTAGATAAAATAAAAAAGCAATAAACTCATTCCGATTATCAGCAATATAAACACAATTTGCAGCAATATGAATTTTGTTTTTTGGGCTTTCATAAGGACAAATGTAGGAGGCGCAAAGGATATAGAAATACAAAAAAGGGTATCTAAAAATACAGATACCCTTCTTTTATGTCTTTAAAATAATGGATTTCCTAATAAATGGCAGACGAGCTGAAAAACTTATCCGCAAACTGTGTCGGGGTTTCGCCGTATTTTTTCTGGAAACATTTGCTAAAGTATTTCGGATTATTAAAACCTACTTTGTAACTCACTTCGGAGACGTTTAATTTGTTTTGTTCTAACAGTTGGGTCGCACGTTTCATTCGTATTTCGTGGATAAATTCGTTGGGCGTATAATTGGTCCAGGCTTTAATTTTCAAAAACAACATGGTCCGGCTGACGCCTAGTTCGGTACAGAAAAACGGAATATCAAATTGCTCGTTTGAAATATTTTCTTCTACAATTTTAAAAGCTTTTTTCAGCAGTTCCTCATCCAGTGAAGAAACGGTAATTTCTGAAGGAACAAAACTGTCTTCATTTGAGAATTTGTTTTTCAGACGTTCGGTGGAATTCAGCAGGTTTTTAATACGAAGTTTAAATTCGGTTAGATTAAAAGGTTTACTGATATAATCGTCGGCGCCGCTTTCGAGCCCTTCAAATTTATAGACCAGTGAAGTTCTCGAAGTGAGCAGGATTACAGGAATATGACTGGTTTTTAAATTCTCTTTGATTTTTGAGCAAAGTTCTGTGCCTACCATTTCGGGCATAATGACATCACTGATGATTAAATTCGGAACATACTGCTGGGCTTTTTCAAATGCGGCCTTTCCATTTTCAGCTTCAATGATATTGTACTCTTCTTTGAGCAGATTTTTCATAAACGATCGAAGAATTTTATGATCTTCGACAAGTAAAATGGTTGGTTTTTCATTGTTCATTACAAGACCGGTAATGTCTTCGCGTTCAGTTGTTTCAGAAGCTTCGAGTTGCGAACTGTATTGCTCGATCGCATCACTGATTTGGAAGTTTTCTATAATTTCATGGTCCAGAAGATGAGATCGGCCTAAGGGAAGTGTTATTTTAAAAACGACACCTCCGGTTGGTTGGTTCTCTACCTCAATGTTTCCTTTGTGGAGTTTTACGATGTTTTTTACAATCGAAAGACCAATTCCGGTTCCTTTGTTGTAGTTTTTCTGTACGTTGTTGTGGATCGGAACTTCGTAAAACAGATCAAAAATTTTATCAATATGTTCGGCTGCGATGCCAACTCCCGAATCTTCTACGGCTATAAAAAGGTTTTCATGGTCGTGTGTTATTTTAAGATGGATGTTTCCACCTTTTGGGGTGTATCGAAAGGCATTGGAAATTAGATTGTAAAAAACACGTTCCAGTTTATAACGGTCAAAGTACAGAGGGATTTCTTCGTCTGCTGCTTCGAAGGTATAGTGGTAACCGCCGTCTTTTGCATATTCGATAAAAGACAGAAAGATTTCTTTGGTGAATTTTACAATATTTCCTTCCGCTGATTCGAGTGTTACCTGATGATTTTCAAGCTTCCTAAAATCCATCAGGCGATTGATCAGGCTCAGAAGATGATTGGCACTTCCTTCGATAACCAGTAACTTTTTATACATTTCATTTGTACCGTTATAGTTGGACAGAATTTGCTGTAAAGGCCCCAAAATTAAGGTCAACGGTGTTCTGAACTCATGCGAAATATTGGTAAAGAAATCGAGTTTGGCAAGGTTGTTTTCCTCTATGCGTTTGGTTTCAAGATATTCGAGTTCCAGTTTTTGTTTTAGTGCTGCTTTAGATTTCATGATCCAGATTAGACCGTATATTCCCAGTCCGATTAAAATTCCGTAGAGTAAAAAGGCCCAGATACTGCGCCAGGGAGCCGGTTTTACGATAACTGTTAAGGTCGTTGGAACTTTATTCCAGACACCATCATTGTTGGCCCCACGAACTTCAAAAACATAGGTTCCTGGGTTCTGAATGGCAAAAATAGCTTCGGAACTTTTGGTTGTGGTCCAATTGTTTTCTAGTCCCACCAGACGATAGCTGTATTGGTTGTTTTTGGATCGAATGTAGTTGGGAATCGCAAAATCAATGGAGAAATTGGCTTTGTCGTAATCCAGTGTAATGGTTTTGGTGTAGGTAATGCTTTTTTCGAGGATACCAAGAGTATCATTGGGATGTATGGTTTCGTTTTTGATTTTCAAATTGGTAATTAATACCTGAGGCGCATAGCGGTTGAGAGAGATTTTTTTGGCATCAAAAAAGGTCACACCCGACGGGCTTCCGAAATAGAATTTGTTAGAATCGAGTTTTAAGGCCGAGTTATCATTAAATTCATTGCTCGCCAAACCGTCTTTCTGATCGTAGATTACAACTGTTTTCTGAACGGTATTGTATTTTATGATGCCCTGATTGGTACTGATCCATAGGTTTTTATCATCGTCTTCAAGGATGGAATGTATGGAAGTAATGATGGTGTTTCCAACTCTTAAATTGATTTTAGAGAATTTTTTCCCATCAAAATAATGCAGCCCTTTGGCTTTTGTTCCCACCCAGATTTTCTTTTGACTGTCTTGGAATAAGGTTAGGATATCGTCTCCGGATAGGGAAGAGGAGTCAAAAAAGTAATGTTTGATGCTGTATTTTTTTGAAGCGGAATGTTGCAATGGAATGTAATTCAATCCGTTTTGAGTTCCAATCCAGATTCCTTTTTTTTCATCGACCAGCATCGTTCGCACAATGTTGTTGGTTAAATATTCAGGCTGGGCAGTATCATTTCCGATGACTTCAAAGGTTTTAGAAAGGGTGTCGTACCGAATCAGGCCTTTTCCAAAAGTCCCAATCCAAAGGATACCGCTGCCTTCAGCTTTGATCGAATAGACACCGGATTCTTTGAGTAGAGTGTTTAACGCAGGCGCAATTCGATGGTCTTCTATTTTTTTTGAATTAATGTTGTAGGCAGAAAGTCCTTTCGAGAAAGTTCCGATCCATAGAATATCAGCAGAAAGACACATGGATTTGATATCGTTTTTGATATTTTTACCGCTCTGACTGTTGATATAACGTACGGCTTCGGTATTTCGGTTAAAAACCGTGATACCGCCGCCTTCTGTCCCAAAATAGACATTGTGATTTTTATCGGCCACAATCGAACTTACGACATCAAAACTCATGGGGATTTTTTTAGAATTCTGATTGTAGTTGGAGAAATTAACATTTGAAATGTCCCAGATGTTGACGCCTTTGTAGTAACAGCCAATCCAAACAGAACCTTTTCGATCAATAAATATCGATTTTACCTTATCAATTCCGTTGCTGTTGTTCGCGCTGTTTATTTTTTGAATGCTTTTGTCTTTTCCTAAAATATAGATTCCGTCGTAGGCACCAATCCATAGAGAACCTTGTTTGTCGATTGCCAGAGAGCGGATATCCGTATTGATTTCGTTGTATTTTTCATCAGGTAAAAAGGAAACAAAGGCGTTGGAGCTTTCATCTAGTTTTAAAAGGCCTTTGTTTTTTGTTCCCACCCACAAATTGCCCAAAGCATCTTCTGTAAGGGCCACAACATTCAGAAGGTCTACGGAATTTAAAGGATAGTTTTTAAAGATATATTTTCCTTTTTTTCTGCTGATAAGTTTGCACAAACCTTTGGTGGTTCCAATCCAGATTTCGCCTTTTTTACTTTTTAAAATGGTGATGATATTGTTGCTCGGGACTGTTGTATCGTCTTTGTCTGAGTGAAAAAGGGAGGTGAACAGCTTGGTTTTTTTATTGTAAAGAGTGATTCCTTTTGAAGTTCCAAACCACATTTCGTCACCAATTTCTTTAATCGACCAAATGGCATTACTGCTTATGGTATGATTGGTTTTGGTGTGTAAATATCGCGTAAAACGATTGTTGACAGGATCATAACAATTGAGTCCGTTGTAGGTTCCCACCCAGATTTTTCCTGTATTGTCTTCTTCAATGGATAAAATGTCATTGTTACTGATCGAATGTTTGTTGGTGACATCATTCCTGAAAATGGTGAATTTACTTCCATCGTATTTATTGAGTCCGTCACGGGTACCCAACCACATTTGTCCCAGTTTATCCTGATGAATTACAATAACAGAACTCTGCGAAAGCCCGTCAGTAGTTGAGATGTTTTTGAGACGGTATTTATTTTGGGAAAGCATGTTTCCGGAAATAAAAAGGAGTAGTAGAAAGGCTATTTTGTATTTCATAGCGGTTTTTTTTAGGTGCAAAGGTTCAAAGGTGCAGAGGTTCAAAGGCTTTTCTCACTGTTTGTCATTTCGACGAAGGCGATTTACTTCGTCAGTCGCTATCGCTCGAGTCTCCTTCGTCGAAATGACAAATGGTATGCATAATAGTTACTTAAAAAAGACTCCGCGACTCTGCGACTTTGCGAGATTATTTCTTCAAGCGCTTTTGCAATTGATAATCATATAAGGAAGGAACTTTATCCATCGCCGTATTCAGAAACTCCATATAAGCCTCGGGTTCATATTTTACCTCAAATTTGGCGTTGCCATTTACACCTATAATTCGGGCAAATGGACCATCTTTCATACCGTATAGTAAAATGGGTTGGGTTGTTTCGGTCGGATTTTCAACCTGAACATTCAGATTCCAAAATGTACTAAACGGGGCATGCGAGGGTTTCCAGTAGTCGGCGCCTCCACCTCCAAACAAATAATAACTGTTATTTTTGTCCGGTCGTATATGTACTGTGATCTGATCAAATAAGTTTTGATGATTGGCTCCCGAATGCTGGTCTAAAAGGGCATCGGCAAAAATCTCACAGTTTTGATAGACATTTTTGGTTGCAAAAGTGTTGAAACTTAAAGGGTGAACCGCTTTGTTATAAATTTTAAGATTCCTGACCAATACATTATGCACACCGCCTAAAGTAACCGTGTAATGAGACAAATGAGGCCCATCTGTAACAATGTCCTGAATGGTAACATTGGCAATTTCTTCAGCCAAAATCCCGCTGTCGGCATTCGTTATGACGACATCTTTGACCCAGCTGTTGAAAAGTCGTGTTAAGAATATGGCATTGTTTCCGGGTTCTACATGATGTGCGACTCTCGGAATATCCGGAAAGGTGAAACGCAGCTGTTCGATACCAACTTCGCTCAAATGTTTCCACTCCACCAATTGTGCCTGATAGCTTGGTTTTATACTGATCGTAAGTGGTGTTTTGAGGGTAATTTTCGAACCTGCTATTTTAATAATTTCAACCTGTTGCCTGACAATCGGCAGTTTTGGGAATTTCCAGTGATGAGAGCCCGGTTTTACAAGAGCTCCCTGATATAAGTCTTTTATGATTTCACCATTTTCACCGTCTTTATTGAAAAGCTGCAACTCGAGTATGTCACCCACTTTGATTCCTTTTACTTCCGAAACAGTGATGATATGTTGACCCATTGTCCCGGAATTTACCTTTGCCAAAGGGGACGAAACAGGTTCATATTTATCGAGATAAGATTTAACGCGTTCATTCGGAATCTGGGTCCAGACAATTCCGCCGGACCATGCATACTGAGAGAAGGGGAGGTCGACATTGTTTTCGGGTTCGCGTTGTCTTTTGTCAAATGTGGTTAAATATTCACGAAGTTCCGCCAAAGACTCCGGATCTTTGAAATACATCATGGGTCTCGGACAGTAAATTTCGGTCCCTTTTTCACCTGATCCCATACCGCGAAGTATAAAATTGCTTCTTTCGAGATATAAAACGGCACTCAGAATAATTCTTCCGGCAGGCAGTTGTAAAATGACATTGCCCTGAACCTCATTTGCTGCTTGTATGGCTTTTAATAAGGCTTTTGAATCGTCTATTGCATCATTTGCTTTTACGCCATAATCGGTGGCGTTAATGACTTTTCCTGATGTTTCCGGAATTTGGCTTTCGCCGAAATGATATCCTGTATAACTGAAGTCAGGAAGGTAATTGTTTTTTGAATCGGTTAGTATTTTAGGTGTTTGTTGACTAAATGCAAAGCCAGACACAAAAAAACTGCAGCAAATCAGGATGGTTTGGGTATTCATGGTTGTGGTTATTTTGGTTAGGTAGTTTCTCGCAAAGTCACGAGGGCGTAAAGTTTTCTGTTTTGTAGGATGTAGCGTTTATGTACTGGTTTTTACTAATTAAATTCTTTTTAGACATGCATAAAAAACTTTGCGTCTTTGCACCTTCGCGAGATTATTTTATAATGACTTCACAATCCCCATTTCTAATCCTCTCAATTCGGCTAATCCCCTTAATCGGCCAATAGCAGAATATCCCGGGTTTGTTTTTTTATTCAAATCGTCCAGCATTTGATGTCCATGATCCGGACGCATGGGCAACTGGCTGTTGTTTCTTTTTTCTACTTCCAGAATCGCTTTTACAACTTCATACATGTCTACATCACCCTCCAGATGGTTGGCTTCGTAAAAGCTGCCCTCGGCATCTCTTAGGGTGCTTCTGAGATGAATAAAGTTCATTTTATCGCCATGACGTCTTACGATACCAGGCAAGTCATTGTCGGCCCTCACTCCATAAGAACCGGTACACATCGTAAACCCATTTGATTTTGAGTCGGCAGCAGCCATCAGATCGATTAAATCTTCTTCGGTACTTACCACTCTGGGTAATCCGAGAATCGGGTAAGGAGGGTCGTCAGGATGTATGGCCATGAGTACCCCTTTACTTTCGGCGATTGGGATAATTTGTTTTAAAAAGAAGAACAGATTCTGTTTTAGTGTTTTTCGATCGATTTCATTATAAGCGCTTAACGTAACCAGAAAATCTTCTATGCTATACGCTTCTTCGGCTCCCGGAAGCCCTGCCAGGATGTTTTGCTGTAGTTTTACTTTATCAGCCGCTGTCATGGCTTCAAAGTATTTTGTCGCTTTTTTAATTTGATCTGCGGAGTATTCTTTTTCAGCTCCGGGTCTTTTCAGAATAAACAGTTCAAAAGCCGCGAAAGCATTAATATCAAATCGTAATGCTTTTGAGCCATCAGCAACTTCATAGGCTAAGTCGGTTCTGGACCAGTCTAAAACGGGCATGAAATTGTAACAAATGCATTTGATGCCGCACAAAGCCAGATTTAGAATGCTTTCCTTATAGTTTTCAATGTATTGCAGGTAATTTCCACTTTGTTTTTTAATGTCTTCATGTACCGGAATACTTTCGACTACAGACCAGGTTAATCCGGATGCTCCTTTTTTAGGATCACCGTTTTCATGTTCAATTTCGACTTTTCGTTTTAAAATTTCTTCAATACTCCAAACTTCTCCGTTGGGAATATGATGTAATGCGGTTACAATTCCGATGGCTCCGGTTTGTTTAATATCTTGTAAAGAAACCGGGTCATTTGGGCCGAACCATCTTAACGTTTGTTCCATTCTTAAAGTGTTTTTTAGTAGATTCTGTATGATTTTGAAAACCAGGCAGGAGTTTAATTTTTGTTTTAAATACTGGTAGCGGCAAACCCTCCGTCAACTTTTAAAATCGTTCCTGTCACAAATTTTGACATGTCGCTGCACAAAAACAAAAGTGCTCCATCGATGTCTTCGGGTGTTCCAAATCTTCCCATTGGAGTGTGTTCGATTATTTTTTCGCCTCTTGGAGTCAGTTTTCCTTCCGGAGTCAGTAAAAGAGATCGGTTTTGTTCGCCTATAAAAAAACCTGGTGAAATAGCATTGACACGTATTCCTTCGCCATATTTTGACGCCAGTTCGACTGCCATCCACTGCGTGAAATTGTCAATCGCAGCTTTTGAAGCGGAGTATCCCACCACTCTCGTTAAAGGCCGCTGTGCTGATGCCGATGAGATATTAATGATATTTCCTTCTCTCTGTCGGGCAAAAAGTTCGGAAAAGACTTGTGATGGCAACATCGTTCCAATAATGTTCAGATCGATTACTTTTTGTAAATCTTCAGACTGTAAATCGTAGATCGCCTGATCTGGTCTGATGGTAGCTCCCGGCATATTTCCTCCGGCAGCATTGATGAGAATATCGAGACGACCGTATTTTTTAACAATAAAATCTCTGGCTTTTTCCAGTTCTTCCTGGTTTAAAACATTCGCCTGAATGGCAAAAGCTTTTCCGCCATTGTTTTCTATGGCAGCTACGGTCGTATTGGCTTTTTCGATAGATTGGGAAACAATTCCCGTAATAACACCCTGTTTGGCCAAAACGTTGGCAAAATTACTTCCTAGTACTCCGGCACCACCTGTAATTAATGCAATTTTTCCTTTTAGATTAAATATTGAATCCATGTAAAGTTTTTATAATTTAGACTGTTTTTGTCTCATGACCTATTTTAAATTTTTACTTTAATCACAATTTTTTTAAGTGCTCCTTCGCCAATCATTGCCGCGTGAACATCTTCGGGAAATAAAATCGCAAACTGTTTTTCCTGTAATTCAAAATACATATCCGGTTTGTCATAAAAGAAACGAACATCGCGCTCGTCATTATAATCTCCGTTTGGACTAACACATTTCTCTCGGGGTTTCCAAGCAAAAATCTCCGGACCTTTGATCGAAATCTGAATGTCAATATTTTTATCATGACATTCAAACCCTTTTATACTTTCTTCTTTAGTGGCGCCTTCGCCCACAATTACGATTACTTTTAAGTTCTCGTCAATTTCAAAAACACCTTCTTCAAGAGTACTGATGTCATTTTGGTTTACATAATCAAATGCTTTTTTAAAACTAGGATGCAGGCTGTAATATTTAGCTGCGTTTGGTAATGAATCTACAATCATTGTGAGTTGGTTTTTATGTTTTTTAAAGGCTTTAAGCTGTCTTGATTTACAGTTTTAGAGCAGGTTGATAATTTGCTTTTTACTTTATGTGTTTAATTGTAAGATACTGGTAATTAGTTTGTTGTGTGCTTTTTGTGTTCTGATGTCAGTACAGGTCAAAAATTTGTTTTTTAACTGTCAGTCTAACGAGAACCAGTTGTTTTACTCTTTGTACGCTTATATTAGTTGTTGATATAAAACGGTTTATTTTGTTGTTTGTTAGTTTGTTATGTGTTTTTAATAAATTGATTTAGCTCTCTTACAGCTCGAAAAAAGGCTCTTAAATCCTCTAAAAGCGAAAATCGTACTATTATTTTTACCAAATATTATGATTATTTGATCGACCTGTGTATATTTGCGTGTGCGCACACGGTATTTTACAAATGTATATAAAAAGTTAAGTAAAACAACTCGTTTTTGATAAAAAAAATAATAATTTAAAGTGATTCGTAAAATCATTTAACTTAAAAATCAGCAATATCATAACTATAAAAAAAATCGCGGAACTGGCTAACGTTTCCCCCGGAACTGTTGACAGAATTATCCATAATCGTGGGCAGGTAGCTCAGGAGAATGTAGATAAAGTAAATGCTATTATTGAGGAGTATGGCTACAAAAGAAATATTCTGGCCAGTAATCTGGCGTTGAATAAAAAGTTTCATTTTGCAGTATTTTTACCTCAGTATGAAAATTTAGAATACTGGAAAAGTCAGATTGAGGGTATCGAAAAGGCAGCAATAGAGTTTGGTAAATTCGGCATTGTGCTGGATTATTTCTTTTACGATTTTAATACCGCTTCTTTCAAAGAGGCTGTCAAAAAAGTACTGGACTTTGAATGTGACGGATTATTGTTTGCGCCTATTTTCTATGAAGAGTCTGTTCAATTCCTGAAAGAATATAAAAGAACCAATATTCCCGTGGTGATGATTGACTCTAATATTGATTCGGATACTGCTCATGCATATATTGGGCAGGATGCTTTTCAGAGTGGCTATTTAGCAGGAAGACTGATTAGTTTTGCGGTAAAAAATGAAAGACAGGTTCTCATTTTTAAGATTACCAGAGAGATTGAAAGTACCTCGGTCTATTTGCAGCGTATTGCCGGATTTCATTCGTTTTTTAAAGATCAGGAGCATCTTAAGAATTTTAAATTTTCAGAAGTCACCATTAAAGATTCCGGAATCGATCAATTGAATCTGGAAATGTTTGAAGGCGTCAACAGTGTTTTTGTACCAAATTCACGAGCCTATATCGTTGCCCGATTTTTAGAAGAAAATCATATAAAAGGCATCCGAATTATAGGTTATGATTTACTGAAAGAAAATATCGAGTACCTGAACAAAGGTGTGATTGATTTTTTAATCAATCAAAGACCGGAAGAGCAGGGGTATATGGGGATTCACTATTTGTATAAAAAATTAGTTCTGCAGGAAACGGTAGAAGACATGCATTATATTCCGCTGGATGTTATTTTAAAAGAGAATTATTTTCCGACAAATCGGAGAGGTTTTTAAAATCGGTTCTGTAGATTTTTTAATTAATAAACCCGACAGGTTTTTAAAACCTGTCGGGTTTGAAAAAGGTTAAACGCGTAATCAAAAATTACTTTTTTATCTTCACCAAAAGCGGATTGTTTATTTTTTTAGCAAACGAAATTAAATAAGCTTCCCAATCTTTTTTAGTCTGAAAAGGGCTTCCTTTTTTCCATCCAAAACCTGTGTAGTAAATCGCTTTGTTGTTTTTTACTTGGATATTTCCGTAAAGATTACTCAGATCTTTTTTATCGGTAACATAGTGGTCAAAACTTAATAAAGTATTTTTTGGTGCCACAATTCCAGTTCCGATTTCAGAATCGTCAATGGGCTCCCAGTAGCTTATCCAGCCTTCTTTAGTATTGGTTCCTATCGTTCCTTTTTTGTCGTGTAGTGTTAGTCCTGCTGCCACAGATTTTGTTCCTGTAATACTAATTTCAAAGCGAGACAGGTAACTTCCATAATCCAGACTAATGAGTTTCGATTCGGTAATTCTGTTGCCTTTTGCATCCCAATCGGCATAAGTCAGCGTAAAGCTGGTTCTGATGGGGCCGGTAGTAATGGTTTTCCAGCGGATGAAATTTTTAGAAAAATAGTATTTGTCATCAACTTTAACCGCAATTCCGCCTACACCGCGGCTGTCACCTACGTGAAAATTGTCTAAACCTTCGCCAGTATCTTTGTGATACGTTCCGGTTCCATTAGTCGCTTTTTCGTACCATTTGTTAATAATGGGGTAGTCAACCCTTTTGAGCCAGGCATCGATTCCGCTGGTCAGCGTTCCACCGGGAATTTGGTCTTCCACCATTTTTTGGGCGACCGGACCATACGTTCTGAAAGCGACTTTGTTATTTTCCCAGGCGTAATCATCTGTTCGTTCCGGAACAAATCTCGAGTAACAATTGAGTGTTGTTTCTTTTGGAGGATTTTCGGACACTAAAATTTCAAAATCTTTATGGGAGGAAGCTTTTATTTGGGGCTGAAACAACAATACATCCATTGTCCCGTCACCGTCGTTGTCGACAGCCTGAGTGGTTAAGAGTGTGTTGCTGCCGATCTCTTTAATAATGCAATTTTCCAGTTTGGTTCCGGCAGGGAAGCTGAGGATTTTTTGGGTCAGTTCGATCGTTTCAAATTCACGGTCCAAAGGCAGAGAGTTGGTAACCGTGATGATTTTATTTTGGGCATGGACGGCAAAACTACTGGCCAGAATCGCAGTGAATACAAGGTGTTTTTTCAAAATTCAATTTTTTAATGTTCTGAAATGGCATTGTTTTTTGTGAATTATAAATTTACAAATGAAATTGAATTTAAAAATACGGATTAGGAGCAATAATGTACAAGTTATTGTTGCTCAGTTGTTTATTAGGTATGGTGATTTGAACACATAAAAACATAGATTTCTTTGGCAGGAAAGAATGCAGAAAGAAATATATTTTTTTCACATAGCCTATTTATGTGTATTTTAAAGAAGTGAAGCGCCTTTTTTGAAGGTTAAAAAACTATGTTTCTATGTGTTAAGGGCTAATTTTATTAAGCATAATTTAAAACATAATTTATCTTTTTAAACCGATTCCCACTTTCCATTTTGTTTGGCGAGATCAATGCAAAGCTGACCATATTGGGTCATTAAACCTTCTGCGATCATTCTTTCTGCCCGGTCTTTATTGGGCTGACTCCATTTGCTTTTTTTAGGATTTCTCGGGGTAAATGTCAAATAATAACTCTCGGGATCCCGTTTTTTGCACAAACTGTCAATCCAGCCAAAACACAAAGCTTCTTCAGTAGCTTCAATCAGATTTACACTTTCCGTTTTACTTTTTTTGTGGTATAAAATCAACCAGACTGATTTTTCGATCTGACTGTTTTCCTGTAGCCAATCACGCCATTCTTTTCGGGTTTTGGCATAGACTGCTATTCTTCCGTCTTTTGTTTCCATAAGTTTAGCATTGAAAATGATTATAAATTTAATGAATTTTAATTGCAAAGTGCAAAGTTTTGCGGATGCTAAGTAGAAGAATATGCGCCGTGAAGGTTTTAGAATTTAAATTGTGATTGGATTTGTAAACCTTTGTATCTTTGTGTTTTAGGATATTTTCGTCTTTTGAAAGCTATAAAAAAGCAAGGAAAGAAGATACCATTTGAAGTATAAGCTATACGTATTTTTGGAAAGATCTCTTATTCAGATGTGGGAAGGATAATAAGTCAGGATTAATAACCATTCAAATAAAATATTATGATACATCAAATTGATACAACAGACAATATAGTTGCTTTTCGGGCCTTGGCGGAGCTCACAACAGAAGATTTTTTAAATGTAGTGATTCCAGCCGTGGAGCAATTAGTAAAACAAACCAACGAAATCAATTTTTTGCTGGTACTGGATACGGATAGCGAAATTTTTTCATCGGGTACATGGCTGGAAAATGCTTTACTAGGCTTAAAACCTCTTGGAAAGTGGAATAGAGCCGCCATCATTTCAGATTCGGAAGTGGTTATTTCCTTTGTTAATGGATTTAGTGCTATCGTTCCGGGCGAATTTCAGGGTTTTAAAAGAGAATCCTTCAATAAAGCACTAAACTGGGTGGAAGGGAATATTAATTTGCATTAGAATTTCTAAGAAAAAAATAGCCTCGAATTCATGAACGATGGTCTGAGGATACAGTGCCATATTCATAAATTCGAGGCTAAACTATTTTTGATCAATTTTGAAATAAGTCCGTTTGTTTTCAGGATTGAAACCTGAAACCAAAAAGGCCTAATGATTGTATTCGATACCGCTGCTTACGTTGCGGTCTCTTTTAGCTTTTGTAGTTTTTGATATTTGTTTGTAACAAGCGGTTGCTAATAAGGGTACAGCAAGGCTTCCCACAACGGCAGCGGTTTTATTCTGTCCTGCTTTTTTTAAAAGGGCACCAGCGATAAGTGTTCCTACACCTGCGAAAATCAAATTTTTTACAGAAAGCTTAGAGGCTGGTTTTGGGGTAATTCCGTGTAATAGAGGATCTATAAAATTTAATTTTTCCATGATTATACTAATTTATTTAATTAAACTTGTTTATTATTTATTCAGATAGATTTCACTATCCGTTTTGTTTTTATTTCAATTGCCGTCAAAAAAGACTCCTGCAAATACTTGTTCAAAAAACAAGCGAAAATCCTGCCAGATTATAACTGTGACCATCATTTAGCAAAATTTTATAATTATACAAAAACCATAAGGAAATTGTGACATAATGGCTAAAATAGTATGCGAAAGTCTATTTTATATGACAATTACCAATGTTTTAAAATTACTGCAATTCTGCTTACTACAATTATATAGTTTTGCTTTTTTATTATACAATTTCATTCCAGTTGTTAATTTACAAAAATAACCGTTAAGTTTAATTTCTTAACGGTTATGGGATATATTTGGCAAAATTTTTAGAGTTTTCTGCGATTTATGTCGAAAAAAGAAACCTGTGAGAGCTGTCTTAAGTGTTTGTTCCAATCATCGCCCTCATTCGGATTATTAGTTTTTATCGGGACTGTAGAGCACTCCGTTTTTTATAGATTTCTTATTCAACGCTCCTTTTTTAGATAAATTTTCTAAGATGTCTATTGCTTCAGAAAGAGAAATGTCCAATAGAACGGCATATTCCTTTGGAGCAAGAGTCGGATAAATTTCAAAAAGGGATAATGGATTTTCACTTGCAATTTTCTTCTTTTTGGCTTCAGGATACAAGGCTAACAGCGCATTTTCATAAGAAGCATAAGGTTTAGAGCCGTAAACCGTTAGCTGATTGTTAGTTCCGTCAGAGAAAAACAGGGTAGGAAAGCCTCTTACGCCAAGGGTTCTTGCATAATTCAGGTCTTCCTGAAAAAGAAGTCTGGCATCACCTTCATAGTCTGATTTTAACTTTTTTGTGTCGAGTCCGGCAAGACTGGCAGCTTCAGAAATATTTTCCCATTTAGCGATGTTTTTCTTTTCGAGATACAATTGCTCCCTTAAAATTCGCATGAACTTTACAGCTTTGTCTTTGTCCTGAATTTGTGCTGCTTTCATGGCAATACAGGACGGATAGGAAGAATCAAGCGGGTCTTCAATCCATACATTTCCGTCGATTGGCATTTCGTAATGTACACTTGCGGCATCCCAATGATGGGCCACATCTGCAGGTTTACTTATTCCACCGCTATTGTAGGACCAATCGGGAAGCAAACCGCCCATTCTGTAATCAATATCAATATAAGCACCGTATTCGAGTTTTAATTTTCTCAATTGAGGCTCAATTCCCCAGCAAGAAGAGCAGATCGGATCTGTGTAATAAATAATTTTGACAGGTTTATTTTCTGTTGGAATAGTGCTGTTTTCATTTGTCTTTTCGTTAGTGGGCATTTCGCATGTTCCGGTTTCGGGATCACACAATAGGGGATTTGTTTTGCTTGTACTCATTTTTGAATTTATTTGTGATTGACAGTTCGTACTGCAAATCAGAATTAGTAATAGCGACAGCCTTTTCATAAATAACTGTTTTAAATTTACGCTTCAATTTTAAATTTTTATAATTTTACTGTAAAGTTCGTCCATCTATAATCACAAGTCAATTAGTCTAAAAAATATGACTACACAAAATAAAGCAGAAACAGAGACCGAATGTCCTGCACAGGGACTTCTCAAGCTACTTTCCGGTAAATGGAAACCACAGATTTTTTTGCTGGCGGTTAGCGGTCCTTTACGTTTCAACGGACTTTTAAGAGATATAAAAGGAGCGAACAAACAATCTATCGCGACAGCACTTCGTGAACTGGAGGATTTTGGAATTTTAGATAAAAAGGTGATCCAGTTAAAACCATTGCATATCGAATACAATCTATCCGAGAAAGGAGCGTCTTTAATTCCGGTTTTTAAACAACTGGAGTTTTTCTCTCAGGGATAAGGTAACGGGTTCGGGGTGATTTTAGACAATTACACAAAGCAAACGATTAAAGCCTATACATTATGAAAAAGCTAGTACTAATTTTTTTGTTGTTATTACAAATCCCTGTAATCTCTGGGAACAACCAAAGTCAGGATTCTTCGGCTAAAAGAATTGTAGGAACCTGGTTTGCCGATGCAAACAGAAATACAAGATGGGTATTTACCGCAGACGGAAAAGTGTTTAACTACGATAAAAATACCTTCAAAGTGATGTACCGCTATACGATTTCAAACAGCTGTCAGAACAATTCAGACGATAGTGCTGAATTTTTGACCTTAATGGATAAGGACGGTGATGAGTTTTGTTTTAGATTGAATGGCGTAAATGAAAATAAAAACGGCATATTATCGATGACGAATATGAGTAATATGGAAGCGCTTTTGTTTGTGAACGATGTAAACATAACAACAGCAAAGTAGTATTGCTAAGAAAATTTTATACGATTAGTTTTTTCTGGGCCATTTCCACGCCAGAACTACAATTATGGCGGTAATGATACTTTCGAAAAGCGCCAGAAAAACATAAAAGCTTTTCCATACTGTTAGCGAGCCAATCGCAATGAGCAGCATGATTAGGGTAAAGAATATCCCAAACAAAATATGGAGCAATCTGTTTATTTTTGGCTTTAAAAAAATAGAGAACAGTACCATTAGAGGAGGCATAGCGAGTAAAATAGCTGCAGAAAGTAATTTCATCGGACTGTTTAATAGATTGTCACCACTTACAAGTCCGGCTGTTTTTCCGGGCAGGTACAATTCAAAATAATCACCATACAAATAACACAACGTTACCGCCGCCCAAAGAAATGCAAGTTTTATTCTGATATTGACTTCGAAATCTTTTAAATTACTGGTATTCTGATTAGTATCCATATGGTTTTGTTTTTTGGTATGACGGAACTTTCAGTATTTTGTTACAATTTACAGCTTTGTGAATTTGATAAAAAGAAAATTTTGCTGCAATCATTAAACTTTTATTAACAAAAAGTAAATTTTCATTCGTTTATATTTGTAAGGTAAAAATGTAAATAGCACTAACGAATATGAAAACCAACTTCTTAAGAATTCTTGTTTTATTTGCTTTCTCCGTAAGTGGTTACAGTCAAAACGTGAAGCTGTTAAATATAGATCAGCTAAACGAAAGAATTAAGAATGGAAAAGACAGTACTTATGTCGTTAATTTCTGGGCTACCTGGTGTGCACCCTGCATTAAAGAACTACCTCATTTTGAGAAGTTAAAGGCCGATTATAAGTCAGATAAATTAGCTGTTTTACTGGTAAGTGTCGATTTTAAATCGAAATTAAAGTCGGCTGTAGTTCCGTTTGTCAAAAGGAAAGGCCTGAAAAATGAAGTTTTTCTATTAAATGAGAGCAGTCCGCAGGAATATATTGACCGCATTGATCCGAACTGGTCGGGAAGTATTCCGGCAACATTATTCATTAAAGAGGATAAAAGAAAATTTATAGAATCTGAATTTACCTATGACCAATTATTAACTGAATATAAAAAACTGTAAATTATGAATAAGTTTATTATCACTGTAACTTTGTTTTTGTTTAGTCTTTTGCTTTCTCAGGCTCAGACAACAACACTTAAAGCCGGGGAGACTGCTCCGGATTTCAAATTAAAGAATGTAGACGGAAAAGAAGTTTCTTTTGCTAGTTTTCCAAAAGCCAAAGGATACATCGTTGTTTTTACCTGTAATACGTGCCCTTATGCAGTGGCGTATGAGCAAAGAATAATTGAATTGGATAAAAAATTCAAAGCACAGGGTTATCCCGTAATTGCAATTAACCCGAATGATCCGGAAGCTTCTAAAGCGGATACTTTTGAGAAAATGCAGGAGCTTGCGAAGGATAAAAAGTACCCATTTCCTTATTTGTTTGATGACGGACAGAAAATTACCGACCAGTACGGTGCAAAGCGCACGCCACATCTTTTCATTGTTTCTAAAACCGCCAAAGGAAATGTGGTAGAGTATGTGGGAGCGATCGATAATGATCCGGAAGGAACGAAAACAGAAAAAACAAAATATGCTGAAGATGTAATTGCAGCATTAAAAAGCAATCAAAAACCTGCAATCACTCAAACCAAAGAAATTGGTTGTACGGTAAAAAGAAAAGTGAAAGCTTAATTTTTAAGCAACTAGCGTAAAAGAAAAATGCCTCAGAAATGAGGCATTTTTTTATGAGAGTGTTTTAATAAGTTCTTGCTGCTCCTGAAGTTCCAGTTCGGCAATGATTTGTTTTTTCATTGTGGTGTGCACATAGTCTTTGGCTTCAGCATAGGAAATGTTGTATTTCAGTGGAATTTCCTGAAGATGAACCGGAAAATCAGCCAATACTTTATTATAATAGCGATCCAGTTCTTTTTCATTTGGCATCTCAAATTGTAGTTTGATTTGAAATCTTCTAAGCAAAGCCGTGTCAATACTGCTGTAATAATTGGTCGCGCAAAGGAGTAAACAGTCCGACGGAAAATAATCAATCAGTTGAATAATAGTATTCACAAGGCGTTTCATTTCGGCAACATCTTTGTCCTGATTGTCCCGGCTTTTACCAATCTGATCAAATTCATCCAAAAACAAAACCGCTTTTTCGCGAATGGCTTTATCAAACAGGGCCTTTACATTTTTGGAAGTTTCGCCAATTTTGGCATCGATTATCGTACTCAGGTTCACAATAACAATGTTCTTGTTTAAAGCAGTTGCTATGGCTTTTGCAGTCGTCGTTTTACCACAGCCCGAATGCCCGTGAAGCAGTATTTTATGATCTACTTTTAGCTTGTACTTTTTTAATTCCTCAATATATTTATGTTCCTTTATCGTCTGAAGCAGTGCAGCTTTATTCTCTGCGCTGAATAGTAAATCATCCAGTGCTATCTTTTCAGTATCGTTTACAACAAGTTCGTACAGATTCATTTGAGATTTTATTTGGTGCAAAATTAGACTTTATTCTGCAATATTTTCGTTCCAGATTTCTTTTCCTAAAAAGCGATTCCCGAAAATTGCAGTTCCAACCCGTATTATATTTGACCCTTCGGCAATAGCCAGTTCCAAATCCTGCGACATTCCCATTGAAAGTTGTAAATTAGGGATCTCTTCCGGTTCAGCGGCATAAATTTCATCCCTGATTTTTCGGAGTAAACGCAAAGACGGACGCATTTTTTCCTTTTCCACATCCAATAATCCGATCGTCATGAGTCCTTTAATTTTTAGCGTTTCGTAGCGTTTTATTTTTTGAATAAATGAAAGCACTTCCGTTGGAGGCAAGCCAAATTTACTTTCTTCAAACGAAGTGTTTACCTGAATAAAAACATCGAGTGTTCGCCCTTCTTTTTGCAATTGTTTGTCTAATTCATTGGCTAAACTCAATCGGTCAAGAGACTGAATGCAAGTGACGTACTTAAGAACGTCTTTTACTTTATTGGTTTGAAGATGGCCAATAAAATGACGTTCCACTTTCAAATCTTTTAAGATTGGATTTTTATCACGCAATTCCTGCATCTTATTTTCACCAATGAGCGTTTCGCCTGCTTCGATTGCAATTTGAATGTTATTTGCGGTAACGGTTTTAGTAGCCAGTAACAGCCTGACATCCGACACATTTCTACCGGAATTTCTACAGGCATTTTCAATACGCTGATGTACCTGTTTCAAATTAAATAGCACTTCTTCTTTCATGAGGACAAAAGTAACCGCAAGGAAGTGGATGGAGAAGATCCAGTTTTGAGTATAAGTAATAGTCCAGTTTCGGGTTAAACTGGACCAGATTATCGCTATAAATGAAAAAACTGGATTATTCAGCAGGCTCTGAATCACACTAATTTTGTACAGACAATAAAGTCAAATTAAAAACAAATTAAAATGAGTAAATCAATTTTTTATCATGCCGGTTGTCCGGTTTGTATTAGTGCAGAACAGGATATTTTAAGTTTAATTAACCCTTCGGAGGTGGAAGTTGTCAATCTGGGGGTCGATAAATTCAGAATTCCAGAAGCTGAAAAAGCGGGATTGCAATCGGTTCCGGCTTTGGTTACACCCAATGGAAATGTGCTTCATATCAATTTTGGAGCTTCTATAGCAGACGTAATTGGGTAGGTTTATTGTGAAATGTTAACTGTGAAATGTTAGCTGTAAAATGTAAAATGTAAAAAGTATGAAGATAGCAGTGTGGGATACTTATGTAACCCGAAAAGACGGAACAGTTATGCATTTTGATATTCTGGTTGACGAAGGTACCGTTGATGAAAGCCAGATTTTTGAATATGGCAAAAGGTATCTTAAAACAGTAGCGCAGGAAGGTCAGCCGCTGACCTCAAACGAATGTAAATTTTGTCATATTGATAAAGCTCCTGCTGCTGTTGAAAGTCAGATTCTTAAGGATGGGTTCTCGATTATCGAAATGGAAAACTGTAATTAACTGATTCTTTAGGTTTGTATAAAAAAGGCTGAAACAATAACGTTTCAGCCTTTTTTATAGCTCTATGTGTTAAAATGAATTTAAGATTATAAACTTTTTAATTTTTTCATAAAAACCGGAAATACTTCATTGAGTTCTTCAAAGAGTGGGTTGTTGCGGTGCTTCAGTTTGATTTCGCTGAATAATTTTAAACCAAGTGCAAATTGCGTGGCTTCATATGGGTTTTCAAATATGTTTTTTTCTTTTATTTTTTCGATGATGCCAAATATTTCATCGTGATTGTCAAATTCTATTCCCAGTTCTTTTGCAGGTGCTGTTTCACCGTTTGCGTACTCTTTTAAGCTTAAAGTCAGATAATATTTGTTGGATTTTTTTTGCATGATATTATTTTTTTTAATTTACTTCAACCATTTGTCTACGATGGTTTTAAAGGTTTCTTTGTATTGTTCGCCAACCGTTATTTCATTTTTATTGATAAATATTGAATTCTTGCTTATTGCATTTATTTTATCCAGCGCAACAATAAAAGAACGATTGATTCTCATAAATTTTAAGGCAGGTAATTTTTCTTCCAGTGCTTTTAAGGAGATCAAAGACATTAATCCTTTTTGAGAATCTTCAAGATGTACTTTTACATAATCTTTCAGACTTTCGATATAGAGAATGTCTTTTAATGAAATTCGAACCCACTGGTATTCCACTTTCAGGAAAATAAATTCATCGTCGGCAGTAACCGACTGAAATTGATTGGATGCTTCTTCCGACAATTGTAAAACTTTGTTGGTGGCTCTTAAAAACTCTTCATAACTAAAGGGCTTCAAAAGATAATCAACAGCATTTACACGGTAACCTTCAATAGCATAATGATTGTAAGCGGTCGTGAAAATAATTTTAGGTAAGGGCCCCGGTTGTTCCTGTAAAAGGCGGGCGAGTTCCATACCGGTTAAATTCGGCATATTGATATCCAGAAAAACAATGTCCGGCTGCTGTTCCCGTATTTTGCTCATGGCTTCTACAGCATTATCACAGCTGCAGGCCAATTGTAGAAAAGGAGTTTGTTCTATAAAGGTCTCCACCAGTTTTAAAGCTAGCGGTTCGTCATCTACTGCGATACATTTTAATACAATCATTGTTCTAACGTTATTTGCAGGTTTACTTTATATTTTCCGTTTTGATCGACACCAGCGGTCAAAGTATGTTTGTTGGGATAGATCAGGTGCAAGCGACGTTTGGTATTGGTTAAGCCAATTCCTCCCGGTTCTGTTGAAGCTGTTTTTTCGAAAAAAGTATTTACGACTTCAAATTCAAGATGGGTTTCTTTTTGTTTCAGTACAAAATGAATTTCACTTTTGTCGGTAGCATGTACGCCGTGTTTAAAGGCATTTTCAACCAAAGGCAATAACAGCATCGGAACAATCGGATAATCGTGAATTTTTTCCGGAATATCCGCTGTAACCGTTAGTTTACTGTTGGCACGGAGTTTCATCAAAGCAATGAAGTCTTTCATGAACTCTACTTCTTTTAATAAGGTCGTTCTTTCGCCTTCGGTACTGTAAAGCAGGTAGCGCATCATTCGGCTTAAAGTATGTAGTGCACTTCGGGAATCTTCAATATTAGTATAAGTAAGCGAGTAAATACTGTTAAGTGAATTGAAGAAAAAGTGCGGATTTATTTGGGCCTTCAGCATCGCCAGTTCGGCCATTGTTTTGTCCTGTTCCAGTTTTTGTTTGTGCTGTGCAGCTTTTTGCCAGTGTTGCAACATGGCATAACTGGTACTGATTCCTAAAACCAGTAAGGTTAAGCTAAAAATATAGTTGTCAAAATAATCATTTCTGTATTTTTTAAATCCAATAAGTGCAGCCAGTTTATTATGTAAATCGGTATTTAAATTATAGAAATAAGACAGTAGCTGCATGGCAAAAATGATCCAGAGAATCCACAATAAAAACGGGCCAATTTTGTCTTTAATGATCGTTTTCGGAACAATGATTTTGGCATTGTAGTAAAAAATCACAATCATAAAAACTAAGACAACAGTTTGCCACAACCAAAATATGTAGGGAAGTACAATATTCCAGGTAAGGGGTATGTAAAAGAGTTGAATGTAACCTAATAGTATCCAGGCCAGGATATGTAATCCGGTAGACATAAAGGGTTTAAAAAAGTGGGTTGCCATTATAAGTTTTGATTTTAAAGACAATATTACATTTTATTTGAACAGTTTATAAAACCAATCGCCCAAAACAGATTCACAATCCGTAAAAACCATTTTAGAGCCGACGAGACTATTACAAAAATACTTATTTATGAGGGAACATCTTCCATCGGCTCTCATCTAATCTTTATCGATTGCAGCAGGCTTTTCGTCTATTGTAAAATTTTTGCATGTACTATTTCAGTTCTTTTGTTCCTTAATAAATAGATAATCATACATTCGATAAAAATGAACAAGCAATCTTTTTTAAGTATTCTAGCAGCATCTATTATCATCACTTCGTGTGGAAACAAAAATGATAAAACCGCTCAGGCCGGAGGTGCACCACAAGTTAAAGAATATAAAACGCTGACTTTAGAACCTAAATCGGCGACTTTATATACAGATTATCCTGCCAGCATTCAGGGACAGCAAAATATAGAAATTCGCCCTCGCGTTGAAGGGTACATTGATAAGATTTTTGTTGATGAAGGTGCTGTGGTTCGGGCCGGACAGCCTTTGTTTAAAATTAGTGCTCCCGAGTACGAGCAGGAAGTTCGAACAGCGGCTGCAAGCATAAAAAGCGCACAGGCAAATTTAAGTGCAGCAAAACTAGCTGTCAATAAAGTAAAGCCTTTGGTTGAAAAAGGAATCATCAGCAAGTACGATTTAGAATCGGCACAATACACCTATGAATCGGCTTTGGCAACACTGGCGCAGGCGAATGCCAGTCTGGTAAATGCGAAAACCAATTTAGGATATACCACGGTAACCAGTCCTGTTGATGGCGTTGTGGGATCGATTCCGTTTCGTTTGGGAAGTTTAGTGAGTTCCAATACAACCGATCCTTTGACCACTGTTTCAAGTATCGGAAACGTGTATGCCTATTTTGCGGTGAATGAAAAAAAACTTTTAAGTTTTACTCAGAACACAGATCCGGGAATTTCACTGGCAGCTAAAATCAAAAAAATGCCTCCGGTTTCATTGCTTCTTTCTGACGGTACCGCTTATGGCGATAAAGGACATATCGAAACGGTAAACGGGTTAATCAATACCGAAACGGGTTCGGTTACTTTCAGAGCACGTTTTCCCAATCCGAAAAGCATCATCAGAAGCGGGAACAGTACTACGGTCAGAATCCCGAATGAAGTTAACGAAGCGATAATCGTTCCTCAGAGTGCTACTTTCGAACTTCAGGATAAATTGTTTGCTGTAGTGGTTGGAAAAGACGGGAAAACAAAAAATGCAAATATTACAGTTTTAGAAAATACGGCAGGAAATTATTATGTCGTAAAAAGCGGTTTGCAAACCGGAGATCAGATTGTTCTGGAAGGAGTGGCAGCACTTAAAGACGGAACAGCTATTAAAGCGCAGAACCAAAATGCAGAAACTGTTTACGCGGACTTAAAATAAAAACAAATGTTTAAAATATTCATACAACGACCGGTACTTTCTACGGTAATATCGGTTATTATCGTAATCCTGGGTATACTGGGACTGGCAGCACTTCCTATTGCGCAGTATCCGGACATTGCACCGCCAACAGTAAATGTGGCGGCAAGTTATACCGGAGCCAATGCAGATGTGGTACTAAAAAGTATCGTAATTCCGCTTGAAGAACAAATTAACGGTGTAGAAAACATGACTTACATGACCTCTACAGCGACTAACGATGGTAATGCCTCTATTAAAATTTTCTTTAAAGTAGGTACAGACCCTGATTTAGCTGCGGTAAACGTACAAAACAGGGTTTCCAGAGCTACAAGTTTATTGCCTGTTGAGGTAACTCAGGCAGGGGTAACCGTAACCAAAAGCCAAAGCAGTAACTTATTGATTTTCTCTTTATACAGTGATGATAAAGCTTACGATCAAACGTTTCTCCAAAATTACGCCAAGATCAACCTGGTACCACAAATTCAGCGTGTAGTAGGGGTAGGAGATGTTACTGTTTTTGGTTCAAGAGATTATTCGATGCGTATCTGGCTGAAACCGGATGTGATGCAGCAGTACAAATTGATTCCGAGTGATATTTCGGCAGCTTTGGCAGAACAAAATATTGAGGCTGCACCGGGTAAATTTGGGGAAAACGGAAATCAGGCTTTTCAATACGTAATCAAATACAAAGGCCGTTTAACAAGCGCAAAAGAATTTGAAGATATCGTCATCAAATCGGCCGGAAACGGACAATTGCTGCGATTAAGAGATGTGGCAAAAGTAGAATTGGGTTCGCTAAGTTATTCTTCTACGAGTACGACAAACGGACGCCCGTCTGTGGGGGTTGCAATTAGCCAGACGCCCGGTTCGAACGCGCGTGATGTAATTAACAATTCTAAAAAACTTATTGATGAAGCTGTAAAAACTTTCCCTAAAGGAGTTAAATATACGGTTCTGATCAATGTTAATGAGAATCTGGATGCCTCAATCGAAAAAGTAATCCATACTTTGGTAGAAGCCTTTATTTTAGTTTTCATCGTAGTATTTATTTTCCTTCAGGATTTCCGATCGACTTTGATTCCGGCGATTGCTGTTCCGGTTGCGATTGTGGGAACGTTTTTCTTCCTGAATTTATTTGGATTTACCATTAATTTGCTGACGCTATTTGCGATGGTTTTGGCGATTGGTATTGTGGTCGATGATGCGATTGTAGTCGTCGAGGCGGTACATGCCAAACTCGACAATGGGTATAAATCTTCTAAGAAAGCGACGATTCACGCCATGAACGAGATTTCGGGAGCGATTATTTCGATCACACTGGTAATGGCAGCGGTATTTATTCCGGTAACCTTTATTACTGGTTCGACCGGGGTTTTCTACAAGCAGTTTGGTATTACACTGGCGGTTGCGATTATACTTTCGGCAGTAAATGCACTTACTTTGAGTCCGGCTTTATGTGCTTTGCTTTTAAAACCACATGCTGACGATCACAAACATCAAAGTTTTATTCAGCGTTTTTATACCTCATTTAACGTTGCGTTTGACAATGTAACCGAAAAATACAAACGTTCCGTGCAGTTCCTTTCCATTAAAAAATGGATTGTATTAGCGTCTATACTTATCGCTGGGGGAGCTTTGTTTTATATGATGAAAACAACCCCGTCAGCCTTCGTTCCGGCAGAAGATCAGGGAGTAGTTTTTGCAAACATCAGCTTACCGCCTTCAGCCTCTATGGAACGTTCGGATGTAGTGGCGAAAAAAGTCGACAGTATTGCACATACCATTCCGGGAGTTGAAAACACGCTTCGTATCGTTGGTCAGAACTTTACAGCAGGTGCGGGTAGTGCCTACAGTATGGTAATTGTGAGGCTTAAAAGCTGGGAAGACCGCAAACTGAGCGTTGATGATGTAATTGGACAGCTGTTTGCTAAAACGAGTGGAATTCGGGAAGCCAATATCTTCTTTATTTCACCGCCGACCATTCAGGGATTCGGACAAAGTGGAGGATTTGAATTCCAGTTACAGGACAAAGGAGGGCACAGTACGGCTGAATTTTATAAAGTAAACAATGAATTTCTGGCCAAGCTTTCGGCACGTCCGGAGATACAATATGCAACGACGCCTTTTAATCCGGGATTCCCTCAGTATATGATGGACATTAATCTGGCAAAAGCGAAAGATGCAGGAGTTTCTGTCAATACCATTTTGTCAACTATGCAGGGATATTATGGTGGATTGTACGCTTCCAATTTCAATAAATTCGGGAAACAATACCGTGTAATGATTCAGGCTTCTCCGGAGTTCAGAACCAATACCGAAGGACTGAACAAAATATTTGTCCGCAATAGTGCAGGAACCATGGCACCCATTACTGAATTTGTAAAAATGACGAGAGTATTTGGACCAGAATCGATTTCAAGATTTAACTTGTTTACGTCTATCTCGATCACAGGAGCACCAAAACCGGGTTATAGTTCAGGAGATGCCATTAAAGCCATTCAGGAAGTGGCAGCAGAAAGTTTGCCTGCGGGTTATGGTTATGAATTTTCAGGTCTAACACGTGAAGAATTAGCCTCAGGAAGCGAGACCGTCTTTATTTTTATATTATGTCTGGTGTTTGTTTACTTCCTGTTAAGTGCGCAGTACGAGAGTTATATCTTGCCTTTTGCCGTATTGTTTTCAATTCCGTTTGGACTGGCAGGAGCTTATTTGTTCTCGATTATTTTCAAACTGAACAGTAACATTTATTTGCAGATTTCGCTGATCATGTTAATCGGACTTTTGGCGAAAAACGGTATTCTGATAGTTGAATTTGCCCTCGAGAGACGCCGAAAAGGATTGCCTATTGTTCAGTCTGCCATTGAAGGAGCGGTAGCACGTTTACGTCCGATTTTAATGACCTCTTTTGCCTTTATTTTAGGACTTGTTCCTTTAATGTTTGCTTCGGGAGCCGGTGCAGTTGGAAACAAATCCATTGGAACAGGAGCCGTAGGAGGGATGTTAATTGGAACCATTTTGGGAGTATTTGTTATTCCGGTATTGTTTATCATTTTCCAGAGTTTGCAGGAGCGTGTGAGTGGTCCGCCAAAAGAAAATTATGACGATGAAGGTGACGATGACGAGGAAATACAGTTGGCAGAAACTCATAAAGAGTAATAATTTAATTCAAAAAAAATGACTCATAGTTCAAATAAATATATTCTTGTGGTACTGGCAGCCGCGCTGCTGAGTGCGTGCTCGATTACTAAGAAATACGAACGTCCATCGACCATTTCGACGGATAAGTTGTATCGGGATCAGGCTGCTGCCGACTCGACCACTATGGCGAGTATGCCCTGGCAAACCGTTTTTAAAGATGAAAAGCTGAATGCTTTAATTCAGAAAGGATTGGATCAAAATCTCAATTTAAAGAATGCGATCGAAAATATAGTACAGTCCAGAGCCTCTTTGCAACAGGCAAAACTTGCCTATTATCCAACGCTTAATATTGATGCCAATGTAACGCATAACAAACAATCAAAGGCCGGACTAAACTTCCCGCCGGGAATTAACATCAATACATTAACAACAACTTCTAAATTAGGATTGAGTACCTCTTGGGAAGCAGATATCTGGGGAAAATTAAGCAGTTCAAAAAGAGCAGCTTTGGCAACTTATCTTGCTACTGATGCGGCAAAACAGGCCATTCAGACACAATTGATTGCTGATATCGCCAACAACTATTTTTTATTGCTGGCCTATGACAAGCAATTGGAAATAACCAAGGCTACCTTGGAAAGTCGTATTAAAAATGTGGAAACGATTAAAGCTTTAAAAGAAGGTGCCATCGTAACCGGTGCAGCAGTAGTGCAGAGTGAAGCCAATCAGCATGCAGCCGAAGTATTGATTCCGGATTTAAAAAGAAGTATTCGCGAAACCGAGAATGCACTTAATATTTTGTTGGGACAAGGTCCGGGAGCAATCGAAAGAGGCACATTGGGAAATCAGACTGTTCCCGAAAATCTGGCCGTGGGTTTACCGGCGCAATTGCTGGAGAACCGTCCTGATGTTCGTCAGGCCGAGTTTGATTTCAGAACAGCGTTCGAAACAACCAATATGGCCAAGACGTATTTTTATCCAAGTTTGACCCTTACCGCAAGTGGCGGATTCTCGAACCTGCAATTGACAGATTTCTTTACTAATTCTGTTTTTTACTCTTTGATAGGAGGGTTGACACAGCCTATTTTCAATCAGGGACTGAATAAAGCAAGACTTACAACAGCACAATCCAAACAAGTACAGGCACTGAATAACTTTCAGCAAAGTCTTTTAAAAGCAGGACAGGAAGTCTCGAACGCTCTGTATGCCTACGAAATGGCCGTTGAAAAAGAAGATTCAAGAGAAAAACAAATTAAGGCCCTGGAAAAATCAGTTGATTTTACACAACAGCTTCTAGAATATAGCTCGGCTACCAATTATACGGATGTACTAACTTCCGAGCAAAACCTATTGGCCGCCCAATTAAGCGGAATCACTGATAACCTGCAAAAATTGCAAGCAGTGGTCGATTTGTATCGTGCTTTAGGTGGTGGATGGAAATAGTCTTCGCGGCTTCTATTATTTTAAATTTTGAAACGAAAAGCGCCTCAGTTGATGAGGCGCTTTTTTTGATTATATTTTTTAACTGCTATTTTAATAAATGGTTTATGTTTTGAAATTTTGACCTTTGAGGTGTTTCTAGGAGTTCTGCCAAGTGTTCTTTAATTACATAAATGAATTGCGCAAATGTCTCTAACTTTGAGCTCCAACCAACAAATATATTTAAAAACAAGCTAAGTTTAATTGCATCAATAAGTCTATTAAAAAAGTCAGAGATTTTTGAAATGCTTATGAGTTATAACTAACAAAAAAAAGTTGCGCAAAGTCAGAGACATTTGCGCAGCTTTTCAGTTTGTATTTAGATACTTCGGAGAGCGGGGCAGCGGGGTACATTACCAAACTATATAACTATTCTTTAATAAAATTAGATGCTTTTTGTGAATAATAATATCCCTCGTAATCATTAAAGACTGTTAGATAATTATGTAAAAACAAATAATACAAAATACTCTTGAATTGACTTTCTTTGATATTTTTTTTAATTCTATATGCCTCATCGAATTTATCACAATAAAGGTTTAAAAAATTTTGAAAACTGCTTTTTTCATATTTTTCTTTAATTTTCAAATCAAGACTAAAACATTTTGTTTTGTCTTTATAGCTTATATCTAACTTTTGATTTAATGCATCTTCAACAAATTCAGAAAACATCATTTTGTTATATCTATTTTTATAAATTCCTCTTAATTCTTGCATATAAGTTAAAGCAATTTTATTCTCTCCACATTTGCAAAATAATATAACTGAATTATATTGTGACGGAATTTCTAAATTTTCATTTGCAATTCTATCTATCAGTTTTTCATTAAATTTGAAGACCTTTCTATCATTACATGACATTAAAAGTAAATGAGAGGCAATTAATATTAATATTACAGAATTTTTAAACATTGTTATTACTATTTAGTTGTTTAATTTTTTTGGGTCAATTACCTCACCGCCATATGTTGTCCTTTTTGGCAATCCACTTATTTTTCTAGCTCTGTTTTCTGTTTTAACGGCTCTAATTTCTGTTGGACTTTGAGCACTAGCAGGGCTCTGCCAAGTGTTCTTTAGTTACATTAGAAATCGTATCTTTTTAGTTAATATTTTGATAATTAGAAGAGATAGGACATTATTCGATTTTGTACATTACTAATGTTTCTCTAAATTTTTTTGATAATTATCATTAAGCATAGTTTTTAATTTATGAAAACTACATTGTAAAGCAACGGATGATAAAGCAATAGGGGTACCATACATACTTAGATTAGATTTCAATAAGTTTAAAACAAGTTTGTTTTTAGCTTTATCTAAATACTCATTGGGATTATGAAGATCTATCAATAAAAACTCAGTTGACATAACTTTTTTTTCCTTAATTCCTTTTATATCTTTCCAATGAATCAAACCTATACTTACTACGCTTGATAGATCAATTATACCTTCTTCGGTAAGAATTAAACCATATTTGTTTTTAAGGGTTTTAGTTGCAATTAGAATAATACTGACAAATAGGAGAATAGAAGCAATTAAACCAAAAGACTTTATAAATGAAGTACTTCTAAAAACAAAAGAAATATATTTATTAGGATTTAAAAACATATTCAAACACAGAATACCAAAAATTACTCCTGCAATCAAAAGCAAAATAATTTTAGTATAATTTTTTTTAATTCTTATTATTTCCATTATATAAAATTTATTTTCAATTATAGTTGCTGCAATACCATCTCCGCTAGGTGTTTTTTAATTACATAAACGGGCTTTTGTACCGCATCTAGCAAATATATTTAAAAACAGAGAGGTCTCAAAAGTCTTTGACTTTAAAATAATTTAGAAATAAGCTAAATCCAATGTTATCAATAAGTCTATTAAAAAAGTCAGAGGTATTTGCGCATTTTTTCAGTTGAAATTTGAAGACTTCCGAGAACGGGGGCAGGGTTTACCAAAACATCATGCAAACCAATGTTCATAAACTCTTGTTAAAAGCAAGAATGATCCTGTAATTATAAAGGATAGCCAATATTTTTTGACTTTACCAAACATTACCTGATTAGTTGATAATCTCATTATTAGGCCAGCAATAATTAATCCTAATGGAGCTATAAAGCTATTTATTTGTTGAAAATTCATAAAATATATTTTAAAATTCAAAATGACTTGAATAAAAATACTATCGATGTAATTGCTAATGATATTATTATAATCCAGTCTTTTATTTTTCCTATCGTTGTGCTTGGTTTAAAAAAATTAGGATTTTCATCTCTACCACTTGACCACCATTTATAAATTTTATAATATCCAAATGCTAAAATAGCTGCTAAAACGCTATAAATTAAACTTATATAATCCATTTTATTAATATTTTTATTCTCTTAATTTTTTTCTAACGTCTTTTGCAGCATCTCCAGCTTTGCCAAGTATTCTTTAATTACATAAATGTGCTGCGTAAATGTCTCTGAATTTGCGCTACAACTAACAAATATATTTAAAAACACAGGCGTCTCAAAAGTCTCCGACTTTAAAATAAATTCAAAATAAGCTAAATGTGATCTCATCAATAAGTCTATTAAAAAAGACAGAGACTTTTGATACGCTTATGACTTGTAATTAATGAAAAGCTGCGCAAAGTCAGAGACATTTGCGCAGCTTTTCATAAGGAACTCTTCGGGCAGCGGGGTGGAGCTGATCAATAAATGACATGCAATTTTACAAAAATACCTAATCTAAAAATACATTTATATTCTTACTGATGTCTTAAACTAATTAATGCTGTAGTCATAAATATTATTGATAAAACTATATAAAAAAATAGTACCCATCTGTGTAATCTTACATTTTTGTTTGGCGAAATTGCTTTTATTTCTTCTTCTGAAACCATCTTATTTATTAGAAAATATCCAATACCAAATAAACTGATAAAGAATAAATAAGAATATCCTTTTGACGAAAAATGGAATGATTGCAAAAAATTAGGTATTATAAATAATATTAAAGAAGTAATATTAATAAATACTAAAAACATAAAGCAAAGTACAGATTTAATAAAAGCAATTTGCTTATTAATACCTTTGTTATAAAAACAAAAAAATAAGTATATTATATATTTTAATTTTAATTTCATTTTTAATTTTATTTTAATTATTCTTCAACAAGGTTATCAATTCCATTATATATTTTATCAGAAAGACCTGATCCATCCATCACGCCCATAATAAAGCCTGCGTATGGACCTGCAAATACGAGTGATGAATTTACTACTGCTTTTGTAATATTTCCTGCTGTTGGTTTTTCAATTGCTCCATAAATAGCAGTTGCAGCTGAAACAACTCCCGCCGCGGTACCAATTATTTTGGTAGCCTTCATCATATTGTTAGCTGCAGGTGAGATTTCAGCAGCATTTTCCATCTCATCAATAATATTAACAGCAATCTCTTTTGTTGCTGTTGCTATTCCAACACCATCTGCGACATTACTAATAGTTTCTATTGTTTCATTTTTTTCTGCAGTATTGTCAGCACCAACTTTAGCTGCCGCGATCTCTGTATGACCTTCTGCTTTATCTGGAGCTGTATTTTGATAATCACTTTTATTTGTTGACCATTTCCCTCCTTGTTTTAGTGTAATAGTAACACCACCAACATCATATGAATTATTGGTTTTTCCATCCGAATAATCAGCATAGCCGGCATCTTTAGCCTGTTGAGCAGATGTGATGTCACTTCTATAAAACCAATTAGATCCATCCCTTACCCAATCATTAGGTCCTGCAATCATCCCATCTGGATCAATAAAGTACACAGGATTATCAAGTGCATAAGTGTATGGATTAAATCTACGTGATTTCTCTGCCAGTGGGTCAATGTTCATCCAACGACCAAGTGCAGGGTCATAATTACGTGCCCCATAGTCATAGAAGTTAAGCCCCAGCTCGTCCTGCAATTCCTTGCCGTTATACTTATACTTATTCTCCACACCTTTTTTAACAATATTATATCCTTCCTGTTTTAAACCAAACGGATAATAATTGTTCTCTTCTTGAATAGCCAGTGTTTTATCATAACTCAAACGAACATTACCTAGATGGTCTTTGTACTGGTAAATGTATTTATAAGAACTTCCTATAGGCTCTACATAGCCTTCCGCTGTTGGGAAAAACTTTAAAAGACTGCCCTCATATTGATAACCTCCCAGATAATCTGTAACAACAGCTGTTGTACCGGTACGATTTACAATTTTCTGTAGCTTTTGCCCCGCAGCGTTGTAAATGTACACAATATTACCGGTGGTCGCAAAGCTTATTTGTGTGGGTAAATTTAAGTGGTTGTAAGTAATCGATGTGATATTTTTATTGGCATCAGAGATCATATTTCCGTTAAGATCATATGTATAATCGTCGCCTGTGTTACTCCCTTCTGTAAAACCTAAATCTTTACGGCTTGAGTCAGTAACTTTCATCAACTGGTTGGCGGTGTTGTTATTGGCATACATATATACCAAAGCATCAATAGGTGTGGCAGTTTCACTATTTCCGTTGCGGCTTAGTCCCATAATGTTCCCGTTTTTATCGTAAGATAAAGTTTCATTATAGGCATTGGTTGTTGCGGCTGCTTTTTGGAAAATACCTTCTTTTAGTCGGTTCAGGTTATCGTATTTGTAACCATAAGAACGTACAATTCCGTTGTCAGAGTTGGTTGCCCAATAGGTTTCGGCGATATTCCCATTGTACAAGCCTTTTACTCCTCCAATTCCTGAAGCTGCTTTATCATAATTGATTTTAAACGCAAATAAATCTTTTGGATCTGTTTCTTGTTGTAGTGCCGCTGTATTGTTAATATCGGTTAGCCAGCCACGTACATTATAGGCGAAGTTGATGTTCTGGATATTGTTTCCTACTTTTTTCGAGCTGAGCTGCCCAAGTGCGTTATAAGTATTATTGGCAATTACTTCAATTGGTCCGCTATTAATCTGGTGGGTCTGGGTCAGCAAACGGTCCTGAGCAGAATAAGTAAATTCTTCTCTTGTAACAAGTTCAGCACTACCTGAGGTACGTTTATGTCTGGTTATGGTGTACAGTGCTTTTCCGATGAAATCAATTTTACTGTCCGTATAGGTGTAACCTCCCAAATAATTTTGAGTATAGGTACGCACTGGTCTTGCCTTTTGCTCATAAAATCTAGTAGCCGTTTCTCCTGCAGTACTAGAACTTGTAGTCAGTATTCTGGTCCAGCTCCCGGTAGCCAATCCTTTGGTATTGGTTAAAAGAGATTGACCTTCAATATCTGAAGGGATTACCGGAGCATTAGGGTAGGTATAGGTATCGTAATAATTAACCGTTAAGAGTTTGAAAGAAACAGGCGCTACGGCATTAGTGTAATAAGCAGCAATACCATCCAAAGTTCCACTGCCTTGTTTACTTTCATTAATGACGGTAAGAGCAGGATTATTCTGAGCGGTCTGCAAGGCTGTTCTTCCGGCAGCAGTTGCAGCAGTAGCGTTCATCCATCCGGTGTATACTGGTCGGTTAAAAGCATCGTATTTGGTAATCATCCAACCAGATCCTGTACTATCTGAGAAAGGAGAATTGGCAGGTCCTGTGGCAACAGGTCTGTCGAGTTTGTCGTACACAATAAATTCCCACTGTTTACCCGGTAGTTTTTTCTCAACCAGACGATTGCGTTTGTCGTATTTGTACTGGTAACAGAGATTATCTAAAACTCCCTGAGTCCCATTATCGATAACAGCGCTGAAAGTACTTCCTGCCTGCGCGTGAAAACCCGGTAGTAACTGAATTGAATTGACCGCTGATAAATGCAAAGAAGTTCCCGGAGCCACTACCGCTGTAGAACTTATGTTGATTTGTGGGTTGGTAGCAGTCCCTATTAGATCTGCCGCTTTTGGCGGAATCACATAGGTCAGGTTCCCGTAATCGTCATACACATAATAAGTATTGTGCGGGTTTCCGGAGTCATAGGTTCTTTTCAGAATGATTTGTCCTTCTTTGTTTTTAAATTCTACGGTTGAACCGGCATTTTCGCTTGGGTTTGCACCTGAGTTTTCGTCGTAGGTTATGGTTTTATACAAAGCTCCAGAGACATTATAAATACCTGTTTCTGAAAGACTAATATCATACAGTCCTAAACCGGCCTGCCAGTTCGTATTGGCTTTGTAGATCTTAACGGCATCAGCAGCAGTACTGGCTGTAGAAACGATTTTGATTTCATTACCACTGCCCATTTTCCAGGAAGTTCCCGGAGCGGCTTGTTTTTGAACACGGTTTAAAGGCGAGAATTCAAACTCTTTTTCCGAAAAAGGATTGGCGGTGTATTGATACTCTTTTTTATTGTAAAACAACGCTGCATCACTTATGGCCACATCAGGATCAATTTTTGGATGATTATTGGTTAAATTAACAACAGTATACGGCAGGTACTCTTTGATTTGTCTGCCAAAGGCATCATACTTCATTGGAGTTACAATATTCTGTCCGTCTGCCCCCTGACCAATGGCAATGGTCTGTATCGGACGGCCTAATCCGTCAAAATAAGTAACAGTTTGATTGATATCGTCTTTGGTCAGGCTACCAAAGTTGGCCTCGCTAACCGCTTTTTTAGGTGCCGCAGTTGAGACAAAATTGTCAGGACTGAAAGTCTGGGCTCTAAGACCCGAACTTGTCACTAACAAGAGAATAACTATAGGAATGTATTTTTTTATGAAAATACAAGTTATGTTTTGAGAATTCATGCTTCTTTATGGTTTTTATTTCAGGCTAAGCATTATTATAAAAAAGGCACTCGATCTGGCTCTTTTACTTTAATACCATTGGTGTAAAACAAATTCGGAGCGTTTTACACCAATTGCTAAGTTCTGGTTTTGGTTATTTTTCTTCTATGGCACCTTCGTTACATTGCCCGGTTCGATCGGCATAACCTTGTCCTAGGTTTCTTATATCATCTTCTGCTTGTCGATTGGCATCGGCTTGAGAGAGTAGCGAACTGTATGTTTTTGCCGGTACGCTATAGAGTACTTCTGTTCCATTCATTCCCGGAGGACAATAGGATCTTCTGATATAACGTTGCGCATACTCGTTATAGAATACACATTGACCTTTAGCATTGGCGTTGGCTTGTCCTTCGGTATTTAGTTTTTTTACTGCCTCACTGTCTACGTGTGCCTGAGAAGTTTTTAAAATTACCGCTCCCTCTGATAAAGAATAGTTCTCATAAGAACCAATTGCACCACCAGTACAGCTGTTTTTCTGGAAGGAAGCACTCATAGCAACGCTTCTAAAAGTACACTCGCCCTTAGCATTAGCATTGGACGGACCTTCTGCCTGGAATTTTGTCCAGGCACGTGCATCAGCTTCCGCCTGTGATGTTTCTGATTGAGCTGCGCCATACGGCAGGCCGTAGGGTACATAAGAACCTGCTCCGCCAACAGTACAGTTTGTTTTTTGAAAATTCTGAGGGGCTATAGCAGCACTTTTAAAAATACATTTTGCATTACTGTCATTATTAGCAAATGCCTGTCCATTAGCCATGACTATTTTCAAAGCCTCATCATCGGCCGCAGCTTGGGACTTGTTTGAAGGGTACGTTCCGGCAGCAACAGTATACCAGGCACTCTGTGGGATACCTCCGGCAGCGCAGTTGTTGCGGGTAAATTGTCTGCTTTGAGCCGTATTCCAAAAAGTACATGTCCCATTTTGATCATTATTGGCAAATGTCTGTCCGTTGGCATTAATTTGCCTCCACGCTTTAGCATCGGCATCAGCCTGAGAAATTTCAGAACTGTGTGTTCCGGCAGCAACAGTATACAAAACAGTCGCCGGCGTACCACCCGAAGCACAGTTGTCACGAGTGAAGGCTTTGCTTTGAGTTGAATTTTTATATAAAGCGGGATTTGACTCCTTGAGTGTACCGCAATCGGCTAGCTGTCCTTTATAGTTGTAACAATATTTTTGCAATACAAATAAATTCTGATCTTTTACATATTGTAATCTTCCAAAAGAATCGTATTGATAATAAGAAGTGATTCCTTTAGGATCGGTTACACTGCTTATTCCCACAAGCAGGGTATAGGTATAGGTGGTCACCATAGCGTTTGCCAAATTGTTTCGCAAGGTACTTTCCTGTGCAGTTGACAAACTTGTTGCAATCGTAAAACCTGCACCAAAACCAGGTAAAGCTTCTAACTGCGCATATGCTGTATTCTCTATTTTGGCAATGGGCTGGGTTTTGTTATACCCCCAGATAATCGACACTGGTGTACCGCCCTCTAAGGTATATTGTACTATATTGCCTTTTTCATCGTACTGATTGTACGTAACTTTTTTATCGGAGTTTAAATCAATAGCATCCGATCCTTTATTGGCATATACAAACCTTGGCAATAATAAATTATTTGTCGCCGCACTTCTGTCATAAACTGTTTTCTGTTCGGATAGTTTTGCGCCTTTTTTCAGCGTTTGTGTATCGAGAACTTTCCCAACCATGTTTTTGGCGATTAACTCATTTCGGAAAGGTTCATTAGCCATTTCCGGATCTTGCGGGTAGAAATACTTCGTTTCCAGTTCTTCATTTAAAGAATTTGTAACCGTTTGTGAACTCAATTTTAAATGAGACGGATTGTTGTACTTATACTTCGTTAAAGTCGTTACAGGGTTTTGACCTTCGGAATCATATTGGGTATTTGAGTCGGATTCGAGATAGAACCAGTACGAGTTGGTTGTGTATTTGCTAATATTCAGATGCTCAATATTTCTATAATTTGGACCAGGAAAATGATAGAGTGCATTGTATCTGGGTTCAGTTGCAATTCCGGGTACTTTTCGGGTATATTGATTTTCCAGGATATATTTATTTTCAACTATATTTAAATCAATTAATCTGTTGTTGAAAATCCTTTTTTTACGTAACAAACCATTATCCCAACTTAGATTAGTCCAGGGTGCAGAAGTAAGTTGGCTTTCAAGGCATAAATAAGGCGGAATATCTGCAGACACAAAATATTGAAATTCTTCACCACCATTTTCAAAATTTGGCCCACCATGACTTACGGTAACATGTTCATAAGTGGTAGAATTATTACCCATTGATCGGTACAAAGGATAAATACTGTTGGCATTTATATTCATAAAAATAGTTTTGTCTACCTCTCCAAAAGGAAATTCTACACTTGGTGGTGCGCAAAATCTTCTAACTTCGTTAAAAGTTAGCAGGTTTGGTTTAATTCCTTCAGTACCCGTTGATATAGAAGGGGTCTCTTTTTTACCATAATAGTAAAGTTTAACATCTGCAGTATTGGCCGCCGTATCAAAGCTGCTAATTTTTGCAATTCGTAATCCTGCTACAGGAATATTGGTTTTAGATTCAATACCTCCGCCTTTACAATAGGTGAAATTTACCTGTCCTGTGGTTCTAGGCTCTGACATAAAAACAAGAGTTACCCTATAGGTATTATTCTTAAGGAATTTAAATGGACGTTTTTGAGGTTTGTTATGCTCGTAAGCATAAAAAGTTATATTCTGATCTGGTGTTGTTGGATCATTTAAATTTTCGACTTTAACGGTCATTGTTAGTTCCCCTACCGGAAATGTGCCCTCCGTAAATTCATAATCATTGTAGAAAACTCTGGCCTGTATTTCGGTCTGGTGGTCTGTTTTGTTTTCAAATACATGCGTCTCTGTGTCTGCTTGATAAAACCAGCGATTTTTTGTTTCTATTTCACACGCACTGGTGACTGTTCCCCATACAGAATTGGATTCGTATTCAAATTCGTTGTATCCTTTTGTAGGATATACAATTCTTTTTAATATCCCTTTTTTAGCATATTCTGCATAAGGGCGTTTATCTCCTGATGACCTGCTTGCGAGGGCATTTTTTACACGATCAGTTTGTGGATAAAGATCTTTATGGATATCTGCATCAGGATAAGTACCGGGCTTTCCGTTGTAATAACCCCATAAATCTTTTTGGTCTGATAATCGAGCAACTAAATCATTGGGCATTTCATATTCGAAACTATATTTTTTTGAAGGATCCTTAAAAGTACATTCTTTTAGGAAAATCCTTTTATTGGGCGTAAAAAGATAGTTAAAATCAGCCTTTTCAATGATGTTTTGTCCCGCATTAAAAATGGTAATACCGCTAACTAAGAAATTACCTGTTATGTTTGGATTTCCTGTAAGCTGGAAAAGCACACGACCAAACTGAGCTTCAGAACTACTGATGGTTTCGATTGTTTTTCCCATAACGTTTAAATGGTTTTCACTGCGATTTTCCGGAGCCGTAGCAGGTCGTTCACCACAGTTTACACGGCTTATCTCTATTCCAAATGTTTCACTGATATTGGAAATAAAAGAATAAGTAGAACTTTTATAGGTAAAATTAACCACATCTCCTTCAGGATGAACAATCTTACTAAGATACCAGCCTGTAACTACATTCTGCGGTGCTTCTGTATTCTCCCAAGTGCTAAATTCCGTCTCGGTAAAATGATATTCAACCCCATCTTCGGTCGTTATTTTAAAACCGGATTGAATATTGATTCCCAGTCTCTCAACTTTCAGATTATTCTGAGTTACCATCACTGCTTTTCCATTGTTATCAAAAACAAATTGTCCCGATTGTCCCTGAAAATTATAGGAGTACATATCGGGCTGCATATCAGTAAACTGATTGTTTTCTATGTAGGTAAAAAAGCTATCCGAACAATACATATCTTCAGAAACAGGAACCGTTCTGTTTTCATCAGCCTGACCTCTCACCATTCTGTTGATGATTCCTCCGGTGCTCAGGTTCCATCCCAATCCTACATTGGTTTCCATCTGGTCAACTTGTATACCATTGGAGTTGTAGTTTAGCGTAATGGGAATGGCTATATTCTTCGTTTTATAAGTGTAAATTGGTACACTAATATTAGGCGTACCGGTAAAAGTTCCAACATCGGTCTGTCCGTATCTCCCCAGTTCATAGGCGGTAGGAGACGGTGGTATAATGTTAGGAACAGACGATTGACCATTATTCTGCCCGATTATTTGAAAGGAAAAGAACAGAAAAAGCAGAGCGCTTTTTATTTTTAGATGATGCATTTTTTTAGTTTCTTTTTTTATTGATTTTGGAGATTCCGCTACAGCCGATTTTGTCCCGAATTTCTTCCGGAACCACCTAAAGTAGCAGGTTTTATTAATTTGTGTGCGATGGTTTTATTAGAATCTTTAACTATAAGGGTAATGCTATAAGCCTTTTTGATTAGGAATTGTTGTAGCCGATTTTCCCCAATCAGGAATTTTTGAAGTCGTAAATAAGGAGGCTTGTAAGAGTAGTAAATAGCATTTTTTCATAAGTTATTTTGATTTTTTTTTTTGTCTTTGTTTACCGTCGCAAAGCTAGAATAGTATTTCTTTAAATCTTTACGGTTTCCCACATTTTTACCGAAAATTAAATCAAAAAAATCAGTAGCAACAGTCGGTTTAATTAGTGAGATAAGCGGGAGGATAACTAACAGAAAATGAGAGTTAATTCTAATTTTGAATGAAAGAATTAGCTATGTTTTTTTAGGAATTGAAATTGCAGCTCACGTTTTTCGGTAGTAAAGAAATGATTTCTATAACAAAAAAGGACGCCATAAAAACACGAAAAGCGCCTCAGTTTGCTGAAGCGCTTTTTTTTTAAGGAGATGTATTTTTCTAAACTATTTTTGAAGGCTACAATCTTAAAACTTCACAGCACCTTTAGAAACTTTTTCTCCCAGAGTAGTTCTTTTAGATAAGTCTATTTTTTGAGAAGAAACCAATTCGATATTCTGGCATGCTTCTCCGTTTATCGAAATTGCTTTTGTCGAGGCTGAATTAAATTCAACATTTTTTAAAGACATATTTTGGGTATTGTAGATTTCAAATACGGTGCTATTTTCGATGTCTAATGTTGCATTGTTGATTTTGATCCCGTTGGCATCAATAATCGTAAAACCTTTTTCGGCTTTGGCGATCAAATTAGAGATCTCGATGTTTTGCAGGTTCATCTCGGGTAAACCTTGAAGAAATACGGCCTGTTGCGCACCTCTAATCGTGATGTTTTTGATCGAAATGTTTTTAAACTGCGGTGTTTCTTCGTTCACGGGAACAGCTTTTGTAGTCAGCGTGTTTCCTCCTTCGGCTAAGGTTTCGGCAATTGATTTTCCTCCATAGTACAAATCAAATGAAATAGCCTGTGACGGAATATCGGTCATAAAAATATCCGAGATGTAAATGTTTTCTACAATTCCTCCTCGTCCGCGAGTGCTTTTAAAGCGAAGCCCCACATCGGTTCCCATAAATGTGCAATTAGATACATGTAGATTTTTTACGCCACCCGACATTTCACTTCCTACCGTTACACCACCATGTCCGTGATAAACGATGTTGTTTTTAACGATAATGTTTTCGCAGGCAACGGCACGATCGCGACCGTCTTTGTCTTTTCCCGATTTGATGCAGATTGCGTCGTCGCCCACATCAAAACTTGAATTTTCGATGATTGCATTTTTGCAGGATTCCACATCAAGACCATCGCCATTTTGAGAAAACCACGGGTTACGAACGGTTATATTTCTAACAATTAAATCTTCAACCATAAAAGGATGCAGGTTCCAGGCGGGAGAGTTTTGAAATACAGGACCATCAAACATTACCCTTTTACTATTTTGAATGCTCACCAAAACCGGACGTAGAAAATCGTGAATAGCTTCAAATTCTTCCTTGGTTTTTAGATCGTGACGAACATTTTGATCCGCACCTTTAGCTCCTTTTAGGTATTGCTCAGAAGGATACCAACTGTCCTTCTTTTCGTTTAAAACACCACCGGACGCTACAAATTTCTTCCATTGTTCGTCCGTGAGTTTGTTTTTTTTAACCTGTCTCCAGGCTTCTCCCGAGCCATCCCAGACCCCTTTTCCGGTAAATGCTACATTGACGAGGTTCTTACCATAAATAGGAGAGAGGCAGCGCCAGGTGTTAAGTCCTTCAAAACTGGTTTCGATAATTGGATATAAACTTTTGTCGGTAGAGAATTTGATCAGGGCTCCAGTTTCGGCATGAAGTTCAAGATTACTTTTTAAAATAATTGGACCTGTAAGCCAGATTCCCGGAGGGATAATTACTTTTCCGCCTCATCTTTTAGATACTGCATCTATGTCATCGGCGAAAGCTTTAGTGTTTAAAACATATCCGCCATTGACTGCACCAAAATCTTTCAGATTTACGGTATTTTGAGGGATTTGCGGTTCATTGACTTTTGCCATTTTAAACTCGATGTTTTTGTAGGTGTCATAGGACTTGTTACCCTGAGCAAAACTATCTGGATAGAAACAGAGGATCATAAGTATCAGAGTAATGCGTAGAAGTTGGTTTGGGTTAGCATTCATGGGGATAAATTTGGTTTGAAATTTAATTATAAATTTGGATGTATTGTTAGGAAATCACCTTATTCGTTATTGCTTTTTTCAAAAACTTTAAAAAGTAATTTCAATATAAGGATAAAGCTTAAATGTAATCGATTACACAAATCTAGTAAAAATATTTATAAATGAGGATTTAGTTCAAAAATAAAAAAATCATTATATAAAAATCATTATATAAAAATCATTATATAAAATTCATTGTTTAGGGTGATCATTTTTTGCCACGAATCGCACCAATTTCACAAACTCGATCTAATTTTTTTTTACAATAGAAGTGATGTAAGTCAATATAATTTTTTTTCTTAATTGAACTTATCATTACATATAGGATTTAATTTTTAAGCTTGTTTTTTTGTGAAAGAAATAATGCTATTTTAGCTGAAGATTAGTCGCGTTAAATATTGCATTTAATTTGACAAAATATAACTAAAATATAAGTGATTTTATGAATAAAACACTTTGGGAAAAGGCTTTAGCATTTAGTTTTGATCAACCAAATGATCAATATGGATTTTCAACCAGATTAGCATTAGAGAATCATTGGACGATTTATTTTACTCAAAGCGCCATAATTGAATATAAAAAGTTTCTTTTTCTGGCTGCAACCAGTAGCGAAATGGTTTCACCTTCAGAGATTGTTGATATTGTTTGGCATCAACATTTAATTTTTACTAATTCTTATTCTGATTTTTGTGATTTGTTAGGAAAAAGAATAGAACATATTCCCTCGACTCATAATCGATCAGATTTTGTTAAGTTTAAAATGGCAAAAGAAAGAACTAAGGAGCTTTATGAAGTTAATTTTGGACCGCAGTTAGCTGAAATTTGGCATTATGATAATGAATTAGATTCTCTGCATTTAGAGAAAAGTGGGTATGAAATTTCAAAACTTAGGAAAAACTTTTTAATCTATACCATCGCTCTGTCATTTCCGGTGTGTTTGGTTATCTTTTCATTTTTAATAAAAATTAAGAATCCTTATTTCCTTATAGCATATCTTTTGCTTTTTGTTGTTGTAATTTTATTCTTGAAATTTTATGTCCGAAAAAGTTTTTTTTCGTTATATGATGAAATTAAGAATAACTTCATTTTACAGAATCTTACGGCACTTGAGATGGTGTTTTTTAGAGAAAACAAACTGGATGCTGTCGTTCGTGGAGTGGTGAATAATTTGATTGTGAATCATAAAATTAAGATTTTAACAAATGATAGATTAGAATTAATTGATGATAGCTTTGTTGAAAACCGATATGAGAACTGTATTGTCGAGATTATGAAAGATTTTGAGCCAATGCCTTATCAGCAATTATGCAAGACAGCCTTGCAAAAACCTATTTTTGAGCAGCTTCAGAAAGCAACTTATAGAATAAGAAACAGAATTTTTGATTCGAAAAAATTTGCAGATGTGGTGATCGTTGTGATGAGTATTTTAGGATTCTTATTAAGCATTGGTTTTAGCAGATTTATAACTGGAGTTTGGAGAGGTAAACCGATTACATTTTTGCTTTTTGCGATTGTTCCTTTGGTTCTAATTTCATTATATTATATCAATCAGGTATTAAATTTAATGTTTACAAATATTATACCTTCTGTTTTTGAAGATAAGGCAAGGATAGCAACAGTAGAGGAAAAGAATTGGGAATGGGATTATTTTCTGTATGGAAATATAATATTAGCAAGTTCATTCGTTCCGTTGACTAATTATAATACAAATTCGGTCTCTTCAAATAATTTTAGTAGTTCAGGATCATGTGGGACTTCTTCATGTGGGACTTCTTCTTGCGGAAGTTCTTGTGGTTCTTCATGCGGAGGGTGTGGTGGTGATTAAAAGAAATCATTTTTAAACAAAAACAAACATTCCGTTCCAGAAATCTGAAACGGAATGTTTTAATTAAAAAAAAACTCAAGTAATAACAATTGTTATGAGTGCTTTTACTGCTTTTGCAGCTTTTTTTTAGAATACTCCAATATAGTGGTTTCCTGGTTTGTTAACCAGTTTTGCTCCTTTGGTAACAGCTCCTGTTGGAATATCGATAACATAAATGTTTCCATCTTTTCCAACTGGTGTAACAGCCAGGTAAAGTTCGTTACCGTCAACTACAAAACCTTGGTACTGACCAAAATCTATAGCAGTATCGTAAGCGATACCGTCTACTTTTTTAGCCGTTTTAGCATTTAAATCTACTCTGGCAACAAATCCCTGTTTACCGGTTGCAGTTTGTGTGTAAAGTACATAAGCAATTCCGTTTCCTGCATATCTCCATGCATCGATATAAGATCCTTTTATACCTAATGCAGCATCAAGACTGATAGCGAAAGAATCATCGTATTGATTGTCCTGGTTGATTCTTAAGATATAAGAACCTTTGTTTGTATCTCTTTGAGTTGCCTGATAGATGTTACCATCAGTTCCTAAGAAGCTATTAAAGCTGCGGAAACCGCTTGTATCACCAAATCCAACTTTAGACGTAATAATTTGTGGATTTTTTAATGATGGATAATCTACCACAAGAGATTTAGAGCCTAAACGATCAAACGTAGACTCGATTTGTCCTGTAGTTGGATTTGTTTTACGCAACCATGTTCCGATAATTACTTTATTTCCTGCTTTATTGATAGTAGGAGCATCTAAACGGAAAATGTGGTGTCCCTGAGCTTCTTCCTGAGCAGTCAATGGAAGTTCGTATTGATTGTAGTTTGTGATACGAATACCTTTAAGATCTAAAGCAAGAACTGTAGCCAAACCTCTGGTGTATTTGTACGTTTTGTCCGGATTTGTTGTAATAACAGGAGTAGATACATTTACGGCAACACCTGTGTTGTCACCATCAAAAAGTTTGTTCCATCTAGGTGATGTTCCGGCATATTGAGAAATGTTTACCGTTGTACCTGACTGCGTAAAATTTTTGGCTCCATTTACTTTATAGGTCATAAACTCTCCACCGTTAGCTCCGGTATACGTAATGTTAAAAAGAGTGCTTCCGTCTACAGACGACTGCAAACGGGCCGTTCTGTTCGATTGTACCGGCATTCCGTCTGCATAAACATTGATCGAATAATTCGGGTCTTTGGCATTTTTTTTCGTTACAGCATAAACCATAGTTCCTCCGTTTCCGTCTCCCGGTGCCTCCTGCATTAATGCTCCTGAAACAGTGATCCAACGATCTGGTGTTTCCGGATTTACAGGATCAGTACTTTTTTCGTCATTACTGCTGCAACCAGTTGTCAATGACAATGTGCTTAAAACTAAACCACATGCAAATAGTTTAAACGTACTTTTTCTCATATTCATTGTTTTAAAAAAATTAGATATTAAAATTTATTAAGGGTATAATTCAGTTTTAGATAAAAGGCACGTCCGGGTTTTTGAACAGCATAATTATCGAAAACTTGTTTATCGAAAATATTTTTGGCGTCAAAGCTTACTATAAATTGTTTGTTTGGGAAAACATAACTCAGTCCTAAATCCTGTGAAAACTGCGCTGGTGTTACAGAGTTAGGTGCAGCAATCCAAAGTGTCGCAAAAGGATCTACGTACCCACAGTTGTAATACAGATTTAATTGTGAGTTCTTTTGGATCAGTTCCTTAAAGTTATATTGAATATTTCCATTTAAAGTAAAGAAAGGCTCATTTGGAAGTTGCCTGTTGTATTTGTCTAATTGTGCGCCATTTGGATCATATTTCATTTTGAATAATGAGTTGAATTTTGACATGTTCATGGACACAAACAAACGATCTTTAAAACTATAATTAAAAGAAGCTTCATACCCAATGGATTGTGCTATTCCTAAATTTTCAAACGGTAAAGCTTGTATGGCGTCATTCACACGATCGCCGGAAATACGAACAATTTTGTCCTTAGTATTTCTTAAAAAACCGGATGCTGCAACCGAAATTTTGTGCTGGTTTATCATATAGGGGCCAAATTGCAATCCGGCGTTGAAATTGTCACTTTCCTCTGGTTTTAGGTCAGAGTTACCCAGTATGTTTTCACCTGGTCTTCCAAATATTTCTTCATCAGAGGGCAATCTGATGGCTTTCTCAGCAGATGCCGTGATCATTATTTCAGGTGTAATAAAATAAGAAGAGGCCAGTCCGTATCCAAAAAATGGAGTTGTGTTCTTAGTGATCTTTTGAGTTATCGTATTTTGGCCATTTTGAGTTGTTAGCAGAGGTTTTCTTTCGTCTACCCTTTGCTCGTAAAACTTACCAAAGAAATTGGTTCTTAGTCGTGAATCAAGAGCCTGCATTTCGTAAGCCAATGAAGTGACTGTTTTTTGTAAATGGAACTTTGCTTCAAAATCACGTTGAAATTCAGGTTTTATTAGATCGTCCTGATTTTTATTTAGCGTGTAAAAAAAATGACTGAACACAACTCTGTTCTTTTCATTTAGGTTGTAAGTAAATATACTTCTTGAGCTAAGTATGTTATTATTAATGATATTAATCGTCGGCCCACCCTGTTGTGCACCCGTTTTGGATAATATGGGTTCGCCTTTTAATCCTATAGATTTTTCTCCATGCCAATTATAATCCCATTTGACCGTATCATTTACCATCTCATGCGTATTACTAAAGACCGTATTGGTCGAAAAATCAAGTTTTTTGAAGAGAAAACCTTTCTTAGAGTAGTTCAAACTTATTGCCGTAGCATCAGCTTCAGAAAAGCGTCCTTTATAAGGTTTGGTCATATACTGACCGTGTTGAATCTGATTGTGATCTTCTGATACATTTACACCAATTAAAAAGTTGTCGGCCCATTTAACATTGGTATAACCGGCTTCAAACCTTCCACCGAATGATCTGTATCGGTTTTCGAAACGTTTAACTCTTAGAGGCTCGTAGCGGCCATCTGGTGCGATGTTGTAAATAAATCTTCCCCACACTTCATAATCATTATCAGAATAATTATAGAATCCGGATCCTTTTAGGGTAAAACCTGATTTGTCGCGATACGTGGTATTAAAATTAGATTGGATGGTATTGAAAGAACCATAAGAAATAGAAGCATTCAGCGTATTGCGAGCACCTTTTTTAAGGATAACATTTATGGCTCCGCCTAAGGCATCATCGGCCAGTTCAGCAGGAGTAACTCCTTTGTAAACTTCAATACGTTCGATTAATGCGGGAGGAATACTGTTCAAATTGAATGATGAACCATAGGTAGAAATGGGAATTCCATCAATAAAGATTCGAATAGCGTTTCCTGACATTCCATTCAGGTTATAATTAACACTCGAACCTAATCCTCCGTTTTGTCTGATTCTTACACCGGCAGAGCGGTCAAGCAATTCGTTTGTTTGCAGATTTCTGGTAGCAGCTTCTTTAGTTTCGATGACATTTACAGAGAAACCTTTGTTCATGATCTCTTTTTTTACCGAGTTCTTTTTGATGACAACCTCTTTTAAGGCTTTTGGATCATTTGATTTTTCCAATAAGATGTTTACGGGAACAGAAGAGCTATTTACAACAACTTTTATTGTTTTTGTTTTCGCTTCGAGTGAAGTGATTTCAAGGGTATAATTGCCGTAAGCAACGTTTTTAATTTCAAATTGACCGTCATTACCCACTATGGCAAACTTTTGAGTTCCGGCTATGGTTACCGATGCACCAAATGCAGATTCAGCGTTTCCAAAAGTAACTTTTCCTTTAATATTTCCATTTTGAGACCAACCTGAAAAATGAATGAACGTCAACAATAACAATAAAAACCTCATGATTTATGTACTTCTTAAATAGGAATGCAAACTTAAATCATTGTTTATATTTAATCTAAATAAAGGAATTAGAAGATCATTAGAATTACATTAGAAATTCTAATGTTGAGATTAATTCGAAATTTGAAATGTCAGAATAAAACCAATTTTGTACTATAATACTTTTTAAATTACCCCAAGACTGAACAAAGTAAAATAGTGTTGAGCTATGGTGGTTTATGGCATGGTGTTGATAGGTAGTTTTTTATGAGATACTAAAATGGTGTCTGATAATTGCTTAATTTTGAAATTGATTACTATCGAAAACAAGGTCAGTTCTGCGAGATGATTTTTGTTAGTGGAATAATCGCTTGTCTCTAATTTCTTCTAAATTATGCTTTCATTTCAAACCAACCATCAGGAATTTGCTCCTTCCGAAGAATTACAGCGAAATATAAAATGCTTTTGGTACGACAAGATCGAGTGCAAAAAAGAGCAATCCGGTTTTGAAGTAGTACCGGATGGTTATGCCGAAATTATTTTTTATTTTGGGAGTGAACTTAGTATTTCTTATCAGGATAGTTTGAAAGTTTTGCCGTCGCCTTTTATAATGGGACTACTCAATCAGCCTGCTGTTTTCAATTCGATCGATTCATTTGAAATTATTGGTATAAGGTGTTATCCGTGGACGATTTTTGATATGCTTGGATTATCTGCCGCAAAAAGAAAGAATGGAGTACAGGTTTTTACTCATCCTATTGCCGAACTTCAGTCTGCTTTGTGCGATCTGATTCGTTTGCATAAAATAGAAGAGGCAATTGCCAAAGTCGAAGAATATTTTTTGAAAATGCAATCGCAAAGTAGTGAAGATAGTTTGTTGTTTAAAGCTGGGACTGCAATGACAGCCGGGGGAGGAAATATGCCCGTAAGCCAGGTAGCAGCTGCGTCACATACTACAGTTCGTACTTTGGAAAGAAATTTTAAACAATCATCCGGTTACACGGTTAAAGATGTTTCAGGTTTAATGCGTTTTGAACAGGTACGCAATCGATTATGGCATGAACCGAATTTAAATATTGCAGGTTTGGCTCAGGAACTGGGGTACACTGATCAGTCGCATCTTAGTCGGGAATTTAAACGTTACAGCGGTACTACACCCGCTGTATTTGCACGAAAAGCAAAGCAACAGACGATAAACAATGATTTTGTCGCATTTATACAATCCTGAAACTGTCGTATTGCAGAATTTTGTCTTTCTAATTTAGAATGTAAAATTATGTTATTGAAAGATAAAAAAGTAGCCATCATAGGTGCGGGGCCAGTTGGTCTTACCATGGCGAAATTATTACAGCAAAACGGTGTTGAAGTTACGGTTTATGAAAGAGATGAAAATGCACAAACCAGAATTTCGGGCGGGACACTTGATTTGCATAAAGGTTCGGGACAGGAAGCCTTAAAAAAGGCAGGATTACTGGATCGTTATTTTGATTTGGCTATACCAATGGGGAGAACTGTAGCAGATCAGCAAGGTAATATTTTGTTTTCCAAAGCAATAGCGCCAGACGAACGTTATAATAATCCTGAAATTAACAGAAACGATTTAAGGCTGTTGTTGCTTAATAGTCTGAAAAACGATACTGTAGTCTGGGACAGTAAGTTTACGAATCTTAAAGTAATTAATGAAAAATGGCTTTTGGAGTTTGAGAATGAAACAAGTGTTATTGCCGATTTTGTAATTGGAGCAAATGGCGGAATGTCTGGTGCAAGAGAATTTATTACAGCAGCCAAAATTGAATATACCGGTACACTTATGATACAAGGCGAGGTGCTTTGTCCGGAAACGACTTGCGAAAAGTTTAGTCAGCTCTGCAACGGTACCATACTCATGACCGCGGGAAAAGAGGGTTTGTTGGTGGCGAACCCAAAGAACGGTAAAGTTTTGAGTTATAATGTTATTTTTAAAAGTCCTGAAGGAGCTGTCAAAATAGAGAAAGCATTTCAGAGCACGGATGAAATTCGCAAATACCTCTTAACCCGATTTTCGGAATGGAATGAATCTTACAGGGAGTTACTTCAAGCCTCATCGTCTTTTATTTTATGGCCCACGCGAAAAATAGCCTTGGATTGTGATTGGAAAAAAGATCGCCCTTTACCTATAACGCTCATTGGAGATGCCGCGCATATCATGCCGCCATTTGCGGGCCAGGGAGCAAATATTGGATTATTAGACGCCCTAATTTTATCGGATAATCTGACCAATGGAACATTTGATACGATAGAGGCTGCCATAAGCGATTACGAACAACAGATGTTTGTTTATGCCTCGCAAGCACAACTCGAGACGGCGGTTAACGAAATAGCAATGCAAAGTCCTGATTTTTCTTTCCTGAAATTTTATGAGTAATAAAAACTCTCGCAAAGTTGCAAAGTTTTAGATTGGAGTATTTTGATGCCTTCACACAGAAAAAACTTAGCGTCTTCGCGACTTCGCGAGAAACAAAAATCTACGTGAAAAAAAACTAGCAACAAATTAAAGTCTAGGCTTGAATTTTTTGATTTTAAAGTTTTTAGATTTGACCAGTTTACCGTTATCTGTAATCATCACACAGCTGTAGTCGGGGTATTTTTTTAATAAAAGCAGACCTTCTTTTTGTCCTAAAACCATAAGCGAGGTACTTAAACCATTTGCGGTTTCGGCATTAGGTCCAAAGACGGAAACACTGCATAAACCGGTAGCAGGATATCCGGTTGCGGGATTAATGATATGCGAATAACGCTTGCCATCAAAAACAACAAACTTCTCGTAGCTTCCGGAAGTGGTCACAGCGCCATTATTTAACGGAACCACTGCAAACAGTGTATCAGGGTGAAAAGGATTGGTCATTCCGATGTTCCAGTCTTTACCGTTGGGTTGTCTTCCCCAGGCAGTCATGTCGCCTGAGCCGTTTACGATTCCGGCTTTAATGCCTTTTTCGAGCATCATATTGCGGCATTTATCGGTTGCATAACCTTCGCCCAACGCACCAAAACCAATCTTCATTCCTTTTAATTTTAAGAATATAGTCGATTGCACGCTGTCCAGAATAATGTTTTTGTAGCCTACTTTTTCTACTGATTTTTTGATAGCTTCGGGTGAAGGCATTTCAGTCATTGATCCGTCAAACTTCCAGATTCTGTCCATAGCGGCAAAACTTACATCAAAACCGCCTCGGGTTGCTTCCGAAAATTGTATGGCTCTTTGTGTGAGTTCAAAAACTTCACGGTCTACTTTTACAGGTCGGATTCCCGCATTTTGATTGACTTGAGAAACCTGAGAATCGGGCTTCCAGTCGGATATAAGATTTTCTATTCGTGTAATTTCGGCAATTACCGCATCGATATTCTGTTCTGCGGTAAGGGAATCATTAGCCACAATCGAAATATCAAAACGTCCTCCCATAAGCAGTGTAGTTCTTTTTCGCAACACCTGAGCAGTAGTGCTTAGGCTGCAAAACAGTACCAGTAGGAGTAAACAGGAAGTACGGATTGCTTTTTTGATAGACATTGAAGTTTAATTTTTTATGTTTTTACAGCAGCATAAAATTGATCTTGCGATGGATTAAAAGGATTGATTCATTAGTAACAATCGCTTAGTAACTGACCATTTTTCTTATATTCTGAAAGATTCTTTACATTTCTTTCCAGACACAATTGGTCTAGAATCGATTCGACATCCTGTTGCATGGCAAGTGAGCCGCAAATCATAATTACACCGCCTTGCTGCAGTAAATTAATGAAAAAATCGGCATCGCGTTTGATCAGATCCATCACATAAAAGTGTTCATTTTCGCGGGACAATGCGAGATGAAAACTTTGCAATTTTTGCTTCTGAATCATTTCAGCCGTAAATTTTTTATATCCTGAAACGGTTTCGGTTTCCATTCGGAATCCTGAATACAGGCGTGTTTCTGTCTTAGTTTTGTTTTGTTCAATCATTCCAAGGAAAGGGGCAATACCCGTTCCGTTTGAAATAAGAGCAACCTGAGGTGCTTTTTTAGGAAAATGAAAAGCTTTATTGTTGATGATTCTGGCTTTGATTACATTTCCGGGAACCAGTGCGTTCAGAAAACCTGATCCTAATCCGTGTGCATGTAATTTCACCACTAATTGGATGTTTCCGGAATGACTTCCGATCGAGTAGAGGCGTTCCCTGCTGTCGTTGGCCGGATAAATAGCCAGTAAGTCTCCCGAAGTAAATTTAACTCTGCTATTGACGCGCAAGGTTATCAGGAAAGTTTGCTCGGTTTCAGAAATAAGTGTTTTGTCTAAAACCATTAATTTTTGCAGGCCTTTTGGTACATGATTGTACAGAGAAGGTGTGGTCGACAATGGAATTCCCATTTTAGCACTCCACAACCTGATCCAGTTTACAAATTCAACTGCCGATTTATCATTAACGGTCTGTACTTCCAGAAAACGTTCCGTCCAATTTTGATTTTCGAGCTGTTTGTCTATTTCAAAGGCAAAACCACAAAAATCAGGATAGGCTTTTGAACCAAATCCAACGATTGAATACGTGATTTTTTGCTGCTGCGGATGTTTCTTTACAAGCGATATAAATTTACTTGCGTTAGAAGGTGCATCACCTAATCCGTGAGTAGAGGAGAAGATGATAAGATGTTCTGCCTTTGGAAAAACGGTATAACTGTTCATTTCGGTAATAAACGCTTTTTTACCCTGATCGATCAATTGTTTGAGTACAGCATTGGCAAATCGCAAAGAGCTTCCGTTTTCTGAACCAACCAAGAGTATAAATTCACTTTCGGCGGCTTTGTATTTGTTTTTAATTCGGCTGGACCTTCTTTTTAAGGTAATAGCAAAACCAGAATAGATAAAAAAGAGAATGTTGATACTGGCAATCGCAAGTATAAAAGCCCAGATTCCATTAGCCCTTCCGGTATGCAGATCAAGACTTAAATCAGACAATTGAGCGGTCACGGGAGATAATTTTTTAGTTACAATTGCCCCTGTAACCTGATTGACTTCAATTTCACGGTCTTTTAAATCGATGATGTAATATTCTTCAGGATCGTCTGTAAAAGGAAATTCGATTTTGTTGACATCCGCTAAAAGCGTTTTTTTGAAAACGGAGGTTTCTTTTTCTTCTTTGGTAATATCAGCTTTGACCATTTTAACCTTTTCGGAATCTTTTTTATCCATGAAAAAATTAAATTTTTCGAGCGATAAATAAGTTCCGGTAAGCGCAATAATCAGAATTGGGATTAAGGCCAGTCTTCCTAAAACTACGTGGTAATATTGTGCGAAATATTCCTTGACTACTTTAGAGAAAAAGTTACGAATGCCTCTTTGTCGGTTTAGTACCAAAGCAAAGCCCGAGATTGCAATTAAAACGAGTAAAAAGGAAATGATACCAACAAAAAATCGTCCCGTTTCATGAAGAAACAAAGAACGATGGAATCCGGTAACCCATTGAATAAATTCGCTTTTTTTCAGGGGTGTTCCTAGTTGTTTACCGGTTTTAGGATCAATATAAGCATTAATGTCATTGCCGTCTTCATCAATAGCCTGCACGGTTACAAAGTGATTGTGATCAATACTAACGGTTGTGATTTCAGAATAATTCTTTTTGAGAACGGTTAAGGCTTCTTCCAGCGTTATAGCATCAAAATTTTCGGCACGGTATGGAAGTGTTTTTTCCTGCATTGCATCAACAGCCAGAACAATACCTGTTGCCGAAGCGAGGATCAAAAATAAAGAAGAGAATAAAGCAAGAGCCAGGTGTGCGTAACGCCAAAAAGAAAGAGTCATGGAGGTGTAATCTATAGTGTAATCAAATGTAAGCGTTTTTTTTACCACAGATTAAAAGGAATTTTAATTTGTTTAGACCTTTTGAATCTGTGGTCATCTTTTTTTCAAAGAATTTAATTAGAGTTAGTTCGTGCGATTGCTTCGCCTATTTGCTTTCGCCCGATTTGTGACTGCTACAATTAAATTTTGTTTAATCTCACATATCTGATATAACCTTTTCCTTCAGTTTTGTCAGCCAATCCTTCAGTAGTAAGCGGAATTTCTAAATCGCTTACATAGTACTTCTGATCTTCTACCGCCGATTCAAATCTTAGTTTATATCCTTTGTTTATTTTAGAATCTTCAATTTCAATCGTGGTAACGCTGCGGTCTCCACCAGTAACAGAAGCTCCGGTTTTGGCACTGATATCAGCAGGTTTTGCAGTTTGAAACTTATTCCATTCTTTCAATGATTTGTACCATTTTTTATCGTCACCCATTACATAAAGGGTTTTCTCGTATTCTCCTTTTGGATTGATAAGCGAAACAACGATGTAAGCGCCTTCTCCCATATAATTGGCCATTTGAAGCATACATTTGTATTTGCTTTGTGCTGTAGATTGGAAGGAGATTAAGCAGATTAACGCAGCTGTAAGCGCTATTTTAAATATTGATTTCATAATGAATTATTACTTTTTTGAGATCCTTAGATTTTTTGGAATTTGGAATTTGAAATTTTGGAATTTTGTTTTTCTATCGATTATTTTAAAAAATCAACTGAGATGTTGTTTTTAGTTAACGACTCATTTTCTTTTGCTAAAGCATAAGCAGTTTCGTCAAATTCAGTGTTGATGTCTTTTTTGGCACCAATTGAAAGAAGGTATTTTAAGATTGAATCGTCTTTTGCAACCATTGCTGCTTTGTGTAAAGCTGTTAAACCGTCTTTATTTTTAGCATTAACATCAATGTTTAAAGAAGCTAATTTTTTCACTAAAGTCAGGTCATTTTTTGCAATAGCTGAATGATACAACGTACTTCCGTCTTTTTGAGCAGCAGCTAAATTCAGTCCTTTTTCCTGAAGTAATTTTACTTTTGTTTCAAATGGGTCCTGAGCAGCATTGGCTTCACGGCCTGCCGGACGGTAAGATTGTACTAAGTAAACACCCAGATTGTTTCCGTCTTTATCTTTTACATTTACATCGGCACCTTTGTTTAATAAGGTTGCAACTGCTTCAGGAGCTCCTGATTTTACTGCAAATGTCAATGCCGACTCGCCTTTTGTATTTTGTAAGTTGATGTTTTTTGATACCGGTAATAATTTGTCTAAGGCAACAGTTTCTCTTGCTCCGGCAGCTATCATTAACGGAGTATTTCCGTCTTTGTCGATTTTGTTGGCATCAACACCTTTCGCTAAGAAATAAGCGATTATTTCACCCTGATTTGGTTTGTTTGCCAATAAATGAAGTACATTTTCTCCAAACTTACCGGTAGCAGTAGCTTTTAACTTTACTTCTTCTACTAAATATTTATACGTTTCAAGAGTATTGGTTTCTCTGCGTGATCCCTGTGCTGCGATTAGAAGCGCATTATCAGTAGGTTTTACTTTTCGGTCTAAAAGTTTTTTCAAAAGCGCAATGTTTCCTGTTCTTGCGGCATAGTCAAAAGCAGTACTTCCATTAGCGTCAACATCTTTTAGAGACAATCCTTTAGCTACTAAATAATCGGTTAAAACAAGATCTTTGTCAGCTGCAACAGCCATTAGCAACAGGTTGGAACCGTCAGCATATTTTTTCTTTGGATCAATTCCGGCTTTGAAAAAAGCATCGTATAAAGCAGTATTGGTCTGACCGTTTGAAGCAGCAAAAGCAATTGGAGTAGTAGCGTGGCTATCTTCAAGGTTAATATCTGAGCCTTTAGCAATAAGATAGTTCACCAATTCAATATTTCCTCTGTAAGCAGCCCAGTGCAGGTAAATACGGTTGTCGTGAGTCAATTTAGTTACTGTATTACCAGGTTGGTCCAATAAGAATTTTATACTGGCTATAGGGGCATCGTTGTTGATTGCAATAACCGTAGCGTCAAAAGCATTGGCATTGGGTGCTACGGGACTGTTCCCTTTTGCAATTTCAGCTTTAACCGCATTTACATCCGGTGCTGTTTTCCAAAAAGATTGCTCTAATAATATGTTTTTTTGCTGAGCACTAACAAACAAGGAAGCGACCAATGCGAAAGAGATAAAGAAATTCTTTTTCATATTTAAAGATTTACTATTTTTTCTAAAATAAGTTAGTTTTGGTATACTACTGAAACAGCTTGCGAAGAACAATCTATTTAGAATAGTTAAAAATAACGCAAATGTAAAAATTAATATTAGTAAAGCAATGTATTTGCTGAAGAAACTCCAATTTTAATCTTTTTTTAAGGATTAAGAACCGGATTTTTCACAAAAAGAAAACCACAGCTTAAAAGATTTTGAGAATTATAAAAATCCATCAAATCCTTTTAAGCTGTGGCAAAAAAAGAACCGCAAGCTGTGCCCGTTCTTAATGACTTATGGCAAATAAACTACTGTTTTCCTTTTTTTCCTTCGATGTTAGGCAGTAAACTGGTCAAAACTCCTATCAGGGGTAAAAAAGCGCAAATTTTAAACACATATTCGATGCTTGTAGTATCGGCTAATTTTCCCAGTACAGCCGAACCTAATCCCCCCATACCAAAGGCCAGTCCAAAGAAAAGTCCGGCAATTAAGCCTACTTTACCCGGAACAAGTTCTGTCGCGTAAACCAGAATGGCTGAGAATGCGGATGAGATAATTAAACCAATAATCACCGATAAAATTCCAGTCCAGAAAAGCGAAACATAAGGCAATAATAGCGTAAAAGGTGCAACTCCTAAAATAGAAATCCAGATAATATATTTTCGTCCAAAGCGATCCCCTAATGCTCCGCCAAACAGCGTTCCTGCGGCTACTGCACCAAGAAAAGCAAAAAGATAAATTTGTGATTCCTGAACAGACAAGTGAAATTTATCAATCAGGTAAAAGGTATAATAACTGGTCATGCTGGCCATATAAAAATACTTGGAAAAGATCAGAACCAGTAAAATCCCTAAAGAAAATATAACTTTTTGTCTGGAAAGCGAATGAGGTTTTTCTTCTGTAACAGCTGATTTGTTTAAAGCTTTAAGATTCAAATGTTCCTGATACCATTTGGCAATACCGGAAAGGATTACAATACCCACAATCGCAGCTAAGCAAAACCAGATAATGTTAAACTGCCCGTAAGGAACTACTATTATAGCGGCCAATAAAGGTCCGATGGCACTTCCGGCATTTCCTCCCAATTGAAAAATCGATTGGGCAAGACCTTTTTTTCCACCCGAAGCTAAATGGGCAACGCGTGAAGATTCAGGATGAAATATAGAGGAGCCGATACCTATTAAGCTCACGGCAAGTAAAATATTAACAAAACTCGAAGCTACAGCTACTGCTGCCAGACCCACAAGAGTGAAACCCATACCAATTGCTAAGGAATAGGGGCGTGGTTTTTTGTCGGTATAAAAACCAATAAAAGGCTGCAGGATAGAGGCGGTAAGCTGGTAGGTCAGCGTGATAAGACCCACCTCGGTAAAGGTTAGACTGAATTTGGTTTTTAAAATAGGATATACCGCAGGGATAACAGCCTGAAGCATATCGTTGATAAAATGCGTAAAACTGATGGTGAATAAAATCGAGAAAACGGTTTGCTGGGCCAATTGCTTCGATCCGGCCAGTGTATTGGTAAAAGTAGTTTCTGTTTTCATAAGGAATAATAGATCAGATCATCTGATGATTTTGGGTAAAAAATTAGTAATTGATATGTCCGATAATTTTTGCAACAGTGTTCCAGGCTTTTTTAGGATCCTGTGCAATAATATTTTCTAAAAGTTGATGGTGTACAGCTGACGTTTCCTCGAATATTTTGGTGTCGGTATAAAGGTGTAAAAAACCTTTTTTAAGATGTACAGATGCTGATTTGTACAAGTCGGCAAGAATTTCATTTTTTGAAGCTTTGGCGATGGCAATATGAAATTGGATGTCGGCTTCAACACATTCTTCTAAATTACCTTGTTTAGCGGCAATCAATCTGTTGTGTAAATGTTCCTGCATGGCTGCGATATCGTCATTGGTTCTGTTAATGGCCGCTTTTTCAGCAATTTTCATTTCCAGTATTTGTCTGACTTCATCAAGATCCTGAACATTGGCACGCATGATACGCTGATCCATTGGTTCACGATTGCTCGTAAGTTGTTCTACAAAAGTACCCACACCTTGCTGAATGCGCAAAAAGCCCGAGTTGGCAAGGATTTTCATGGCTTCTCTTATGGACGAACGACCAACACCAAAACTTTTCATCAACTCAGCCTCAATGGGTAATTTTTCATTAATTTTATAATGACCCATGGTAATTTGCTCCTGAATTTTTGAAGCAACTTCTTCTGCAAGCGATTTTTTTTGGATAAGAGTTTTCATGTATGTATCACATCATCTGATGATTGCAAAAATAAAAGAATAATTGTAGAATCGACCATTATTAACCCTTTTTTAAGATTTAATTGTTGCGCCGATGCCGGTAAAACAAAGCAATTTCAGGGGGTGAAGCATTGCTTTTCAGTTTATTATGTTGAGATGTAGTTCGATTTTAATTGGAAAGCTTTAACAATATAATTGTATAACTTTTCGGGTGAATTATATAAAGTTTCTTGATTTGAATTGTAGATATTTGATACAATTACCCCCAAACCTTTTTTTAACTAAATCTATTTCTTATGAAAAATACAAAATCTATTGCGGTTCTTTCGGGACTTTTGTTCACTTTTCTGAGCTGTTCAAATGACAAAGAAGTTGTAACCGATCCGGGCACTATTACAAATCCTGTCGAGGGTAACCCTGCCAATACGACTTACAAACCTGCTTTTGCGGGACAAACCCGTACGAATGGTGTTCAAACGAACACGCCCTATGAGGCAAAGGTAATTACGAGTGCACTTACAAGTCCGTGGGGCGTTAAAAGTCTTCCGGACGGTCGTTTGCTGATTACGCAAAAAACAGGTACCATGCGCATTGTTACCACTGGAGGAGTAGTGAGTGATCCGATTACGGGGATTCCTGCGGTTAATGCCAGTGGGCAGGGAGGTTTGTTGGGATTGTGTTTAGATCCTGAATTTGCAACCAATCGAATGATTTACTGGGTTTTCTCGGAAGCAACAGGAGGAGGAAACAACACAGCGGTGGCCAAAGGAAAATTATCTGCCAATGAAAAAACAATCGAAGGGGTGACAGTCATTTATAGAGCAAAACCAGCCAATGCAAGCACTCTTCATTACGGTGGGCGTATTTTATTTGATAAAACAGGTAATTTGGTGGTTAGCACCGGAGAACGTTCAGTTTTAGAGACAAGACCTTTGGCGCAATCTCTTACCTCAGGCCTCGGTAAGGTGGTGAGAATTACAAAAGAAGGGCAGGCAGCATCGGGAAATCCTGTATTTACTCAGGCCGGAGCATTAGCTGAATTGTATTCCTACGGACACAGAAATCCACAGGGACTGGCACTACACCCGGTTAGTGGAGAAATCTGGCTGTCGGAACATGGCCCACGTGGAGGTGACGAAATCAACCGTTTAAAGGCTGGAGCAAATTATGGATGGCCTACTATTACATACGGAATTGAATATGGAGGAGATAAAATTGGAGCCGGAATCCAGCAGCAGGACGGCATGGAACAGCCGGTTTATTATTGGGATCCGGTAGTTTCACCAAGTGGTATGACATTTTACACGGGTAATCGGGTTCCGGAGTGGCAGAATAATCTTTTTATTGGGGCTTTAAGCGGTATGCATATTGTTCGTCTTGCTATTGATAATAATAAAGTGGTGGGTGAAGAAAGACTATTGGTGTCAGAAAATCAACGATTCAGAGACATTACCCAAGGAAATGATGGTGCTTTGTATGCGGTTACGGATGCCGGTAAGTTGTATAAAATTGATAAAAAATAAACTTTAGTTGGAATTGGAATAAAGAAGTGGTGTTTTGTAACATGATTTCTTAATTCTGATTCATAAAATAGAATTAGCACACAGAAACAGAGGTACAGTATCGATGTTTCTATGTGCTTTTTTTATTCCTTTGAAACAAACTACCAATACGGCGTTGGTTTTATTTACTTATGGTTTCAATTATTTTTTCACGGTGATTTAAACCCCATTGCACCAGAGTTTCAGTAACTGGCAGCACAGATTTTCCATATTCTGTAACAGCGTATACGACCATCGCGGGCTTGGTTTGCTGTTCAGTTCTGGAAATAAGCAAATTAGTTTCGAGCTCTTTTAGCTCTTTGCTTAACATTTTGGCCGAGATACCTTCAATTTCGCGCTGCATTTTTTTAAAATGAATAATCTGATGGGTACGGTTGGTTAAAAAACGTAAAATCATCAGTTTCCATTTTCCGCCCAGTACATCGAGACTATCGCGCATTGCCATTAGTTCTTCTGAGCAATTGGCTTCGCGAAGCGTTCCGTTATCCTTAATTTTTGCCATACTAGTTTCTCTTAAGTAACCGGTTACCCGGAGTTAACTAGTAGCAAAAATAAGTCATTTGTATACTAATTTCGTAGGATAAATGTATAAAAATGAAAGCAATTGTTTTAGATCAAAAAGGAGAATTCCGGTTGGAGGAAATCAGTACTCCACAGCCATCCGAAAATCAGGTTCAGGTAAAAATTGCCGCTGCCGGTTTTAATCCAATCGATTATCAGATGACTGAAAATGTTATGGAACGTAAATTAGTGCATTCGCCGGTATTAGGACGGGAGTTTTCGGGGATCGTAACGGACATTGGAAAGAACGTTACAGATTTTGCAATTGGCGATGCTGTTTTTTGTGGTTCGGGCAGTATGGGATCAAATGGCACTTATGCCGAGTTTATTTGTATTCCTGCAGAAATTTTGATGCACTTGCCCAAGAATGTTTCGTTTGAACAGGCAGCTGCAATTCCTTCGGCAGGACTTACTGCGCTACAATGTTTGAATCGTATGCAAGCTCAAACTACAGATTTTATATTCGTAACCGGAGCAGCAGGCGGAGTAGGTGCAATGTTTGTAAAACTGCTTTTGGCAAAAGGGTATCAAAATCTTATAGTTACGGCCGGAAATGAAAGTAGTGTAGAAGCATTACTTGCAATTGGTTTGACTAAAAAACAAATTATTAATTATAAAGAAGAGGATGTTTACGAAACGGCTTTGATGCTTCATGACAATCAGAAGTTTGATTTTGTAATTGATTTAGTGGGTAATGCTATTGCTCTTACAGCAGCCCGGTTGCTAAAAACAAATGGCGTTTATGCAGATGTAACGAATTTTTTGACTTCGGAATCGCGTGAAGTGCTTTTTAATAAAGGTGCAACGATTCTCAATATTTCAAACTATGCCTACGGTCTTGAAAAAAGGTACAATTATTATAAAAATGGACTGGAGCAGTTGGCTTCCCTGTTGGAACAGCAGTTAATTACACCGCCTAATATCGAAGTAATGGGCAATTTAGAAGTCGCAACAGTTTTGAAAGCACATGCTGTACTTCGCGAAAACAGAACAAATGGAAAGAAATTAATCATGCAAATCAACCCACTATGAAAACAATTCCGCGAAGGATCGTTACAGGAGTACGAAATGGCAAATCGATTATAGAAAAGGATGCTCTGGTGGCTAATGTTTCAGAACATTTTCCGGGACTTATCATATCCGATATCTGGTCAACGGACAGTATGCCTGTTCGCTTAAATGAGGAGAAGGTTATTGAGAATACGGCTTTTCCTCATACGCCTCAAAACGGAAGTTACTTTCGTTATGTTCAGATTCCGCCAGATGCTTCTCTGGGTATTGTGGCAGCTGAAGGTGAACCACATCCTTTAATGCATCAAACGGATACGCTGGATTATATCGTTATCCTTTCGGGAGAAATTTATCTGATTGTTGATGAAGGTGAAACATTATTACAGGCTGGGGATATAGTGGTGCAAAGAGGAACAAATCATGCCTGGAGCAATCGTTCGGATTTGCCTTGTATTCAGTTGGCGATCTTATTGGATGCTTTCAGATTTCAGATTTTAGATTAACGATTGCAGATTTTTGATTTGGTATTTAAGAAGTACTGAATATTATCTGTTTTTGAGGTTTTGTAGATCTGAAATCAAAAATCAACGATCATTCTTTCTCTTTTTATACCTAAAGTCGATGTTTTTTATGGTGTTAATCATATTGTTAATTAGATGCGAGCAGGTTTATAGTCTATTATTTTGATAGGTTAATAAAAGTTTTACCTATTTATGCTTTAAAATTAAAAATAACTCATTAAATTTGCCGCAGAAATGAGAAAAAAGGACCAGAATATGAACTATGATAACTGCAACATGATGATGTGTTGTGATGCTGTTATGAGGTTAATTGATCTGGCTTGTATATAAAATGATATTATTTATTTAAGAAGCCTTTCATGATTTTTTTGAGAGGCTTTTTTGTTTTTAAACTTGAATTACGGAATGATTGAATTAAAAAATGTCACTAAGAATTTCCATCAGAAAGACCGGGTAGTTTCGGCTTTGTCAGATGTTTCGCTTAGAGTTCCACCGGGGAAAATCTTTGGAGTAATAGGAACGTCGGGAGCGGGAAAAAGCACCTTAATTCGATGTGTGAATTTATTGGAAAGACCCACTTCGGGAGAAATTATTGTAGATGGAAAATCACTAATGTTATTATCAAACGCCCAGTTGGCAATTGAAAGAAGGCAAATTGGAATGATTTTTCAGCATTTTAATTTACTTTCATCGCGTACGGTTTTTGAAAATGTAGCTTTTCCGCTGGAACTTGTGGGCGCTTCGAAATCAGAAATCAAGGTTCGTGTTTTAGAATTATTGGAATTGGTAGGCTTAAAAGAAAAGGCAAACGATTATCCGGCCAGTCTTTCGGGAGGTCAGAAACAAAGAGTTGCTATTGCACGAACGCTGGCCAATAATCCGAAAGTACTGTTATGCGATGAGGCGACGAGTGCGCTGGATCCCGCAACAACAAGATCGATTTTAAACTTGCTGAAAGATATTAATCGACGTTTGAACATTACGGTTCTCCTTATTACACACCAAATGGAAGTGGTGAAATCGATTTGTGATGAAGTAGCGGTAATCAGTCATGGAAAATTAATAGAGCAGGGAAGTGTCGGGGAAATTTTTGCAGATCCGAAGCACGAACTGACAAAAGAATTTATTGCTTCGTCGTTGCATCTTGATGTTCCGCAGGTCTATCAGGAAAGACTGCAAAAGGAAGATGGTGAGGGATTGAATCCGTTACTTAGACTTGAAATGACGGGTAAATCGGTTAATGAGCCTGTTATTTCTGAGGTTTCGCGTTTGTTTGATACGAATTTTAAGATTGTCAGCGCGCAAATGGATCAGGCAGGAGAAGTTAATTTTGGCGTGATGCTGATTGAATTGTCGGGTAAACGTGAAAATTACGATGCTGCGATCCAGTATTTTATTTCAAAACATATTAAAACAGAAATCATAGGTTATGTCTGAATCCATTATTGAATTATTATTAAAAGGTACCTGGGAAACGATAGTGATGACTTTTGTGTCCGGTTTTTTTGGCTTTCTGCTGGGACTTCCAACAGGTGTTTTGCTTTTTTTGACACGAAAAAATCAAATTTTAGAACAGCCGGTATTGAATCGCTTTTTATCGGTTTTGGTGAATGTTTTTCGTTCGATTCCGTTTATCATCTTAATTGTATGGATGATTCCGTTTACCCGTGGGTTAGTAGGAACTTCGATTGGTGTAAGTGCAGCATTGGTTCCGCTTAGTATTGGAGCGGCTCCATTTATTGCACGATTGGTAGAGAATAGTCTTTTGGGACTTCCGTCAGGATTAATCGAAGCAGCACGTGCGTTGGGTGCTACGCCTTTGCAAATTGTATTTAAAGTATTGCTTCCGGAAGCTTTGCCTTCCTTAATTAATGCTGCATCGATTACTTTAATTACACTTGTAGGATATTCTGCAATGGGTGGCGCTGTTGGAGCGGGTGGTTTAGGACAGGTCGGATATCAGTACGGTTATATTGGTTATGATGCTGTAACAATGAACTCGGTATTGGCTTTACTGGTGGTTTTGGTATTCCTGATTCAGTTTGCAGGTGATGCATTGTCTAAGCGATTTGATCATAGGTAATGAATGTAGTGAAAAGTGAGATGTTTGATGTGAGATGTTTGATATTAAATGTGAAAAGTAAATAGTAAATAGTAAAAAATAAAAAGAATGATTACGAAGATAAATTTTTTAAAAACAGCAGGAATTGTAGCATTATCAATTGTTGTGACCAATTGTGGAAAAAGTAAAACTAACGACCCGCACCATATTAAAGTTGGTGTAGCTGCCGGTCCGGAATATGTGGTAGCACAAGCTGCTCAAAAAGTTGCCAAAGACAAATACGGTCTTGAAGTAGAACTGGTTTCTTTTAACGATTATGTGATTCCAAACGAAGCTTTGAGTCAGGGGGATATTGATGTTAATGCTTTTCAGCACAAGCCTTATCTGGACGAGCAATCGAAACAACGCGGATACAAACTGGCCATTATTGCAAAGACCTTTATTTACCCAATTGCGGCTTATTCTAAAAAGATTAAAAGTCTTGCGGAATTGAAAAACGAAAGCACGATTATTATTCCAAATGACCCGACAAACGGAGGGCGTTCTTTGTTGCTTTTGGAGAAAAACGGGTTACTGAAACTTCGTCCTAATGTAGGTTTATTGCCTAAAGTGACGGATATCACGGAGAATCCAAAGAACTTGAAAATATTAGAATTGGAAGCGCCACAATTGCCACGTGCTTTAGACGATCAGAATGTTGCCATTGCAATTATCAATAATACTTTTGCTTCGCAGGCAGGATTGGTTCCGGCACGTGATGCTTTGTTTGTAGAAGATAAAGATTCACCTTACGTTAACTTAATTGTAAGCCGTGACGACAACAAAAAAGAAGAAAAAATAAAACAATTTGTACAGGCTTTCCAATCTGCTGAAGTAGAACAGGCTGCTGTTCGCGAATTTAAAGGCGGAGCGGTGAAGGGCTGGTAATAAGTTTTTTTATCTGGTAGAACTTTAAAGTTTTATAAAGTGCAATGATTTTTGATCATTGCACTTTTTTTTTTGAGAAAATAGTCAAAAAGAAATCAATTTAATAGTGTTTGGCAATTGTTTTTTAGTCGGCATGGTATTCTTCTGTTACCTAATGCTATGTGTATTTATCTTTTTTTTATCGTGTGTGTAATGTCTTTATTGTTGATTATTAGGTATATAAAATGTTGTGTTAGCGTAGGTTTTAACGGAATTTTAACAAAGTGTAGAAAGCCGTAAAGAAAGTACAAAATAGAAGCTTATATTTGGCCAAAAAAAATTAATTGCAAAAAGATTAACCAGAATATTTTATGAAAAAACACTACCCATTACCCTTTTTTATTTTAACGTCCTTTGTCTATTCTTGCGACATTTTCTGGGGAAAATTATTTGACAGATTGTGTTTAGACTACAAAGGTGGTACAGCACTTTTATGCACTTTATCAAAGATGTGTTACAGTAAATTGTGATCTTATCTGTTCATTTAACCAAATCCAAAATAATCGGTATTATTAAAATTAGAACAGATTTCAAGAGTGAGTCTGTACAATTGATTAAATATGCTAAATAAATTATGAAAATGAAGAATAAATTTCTAATATTATTTTTGTTGAACTTTTTATGGTCTATGTCTCAAAACGTAAGGGACAATTTTTTTCCACCTTCTCCGGAAGCCAGTTCTTTGATCAAGTATGTTGATGTACCTGTCAATTATTCGACAGGAGTTACTAACTATTCGATCCCGATTCATAACATAAAATTAAAGAATTTGAACATTCCAATTACCTTATCGTATCAATCTTCCGGTTTAAAACCGTCGGAGATTGCTGGTAATACTGGTTACGGATGGGAGTTGAATGCCGGAGGGAAGATTACGCAAAATGTTATTGGGCAAAATGATATAGATAAACAAAGTCCTGCACATCCTTACTGGAATCTGCCCACGAATAGAGATTTTAAACTTCCCTTACCGGTTTATGATTTAGCCTGGGGTAAGAATCCTTATAGTCCAAGCCAATTAGATAGTATACATAGAGGAGAAACTGACTATACGATGTTTTACAACATCAATGCACTTGAGCTGGATACAAAACCTGATATGTTTTACTATTCTACGCCTGTAAAATCAGGAAAATTCTTCTTTGGTAATAATTTTGAAACCAAACAAATTCCATTTGGTAAAGAGAATATTCTGTTTAATATCAATAATTTGACTTTTGAAATTACAGATACGGATGGTGTTAAATATATTTACGGAATAGTCACTGAAAATTTAAATTTTACACAAAGTGTATGCCCGACTATTCCGAAGTTAAATGGAATTTCTAATAGTAATTCTTATACTTATTATTTAACACAAATTAGAACTCCAAACAATGAAGTGGTGGACTTTATTTATGACACTGTAAAATATAATTTGGTTAATGATAAAGATTATACGAGATACTATCAATGGTTTTATGGTGGAGCAGAAAAAGTAACCTCCTATTCTTCAGAAATTACCGCTAAAGTTTTAACGAAGATTAAAGTGAATCAAGATTATGAAGTGGATTTTGTGTATAGTAAGTATAGAAAAGATATAAAAGGGAAAACTCAACAATATGCACCCAAAACACTTGATGCTATTAAAGTAAAGTATAGAAATGAGATCGAAGCATACCATTTTGATTATGGCTATTTTGGTGTTAACGCAGGTGAATATAATCCGGGAGTTTTTGAAGGGGCAATATCAAACGAGGATTCGGCATATATGTTAAAACTAAAAAGTTTTCAGAAAGCAGGTGAAAATCCTTATGTTTTTTCTTACTATGATGAAACCAGTGTAGCCAAATATTCTTCATGCCTAGATCATTGGGGATATTTCAGCGCAAGTTGTGGGAGATACACTGTAAATACACTTTTTAACGATTTAGGTAATAACAAAATGCCTAGTTTACAGGCGAGTCGCACTAATATCTTAAAGAATGTAGTTCTCCCAACGAAAGGAGAAGTAGAGTTTAACTATGAATTGAATAGTTGTAGTGAAAACAGTATTTCTTATACAACCTATGAGTGGTCAGGAGATGGTTCTAGTGTTTACGCAAATGATGAAGTCAAATTCGATGGTGAATGGATAACGAAATTTACTGTATTTGAAGTTCCCGAACGCTCTATTACCATACCTTATGTAAGTTTTAATCTTGACAGCCCAGGTCCGGATACAACTTCCAATTTTGCGATAGCGACACTCTATGACGATAAAGGTAATGATATGGGGTGTCGATTTATAGATAATGGTACTGGACGGAATTTTAAACCTTTTGATGGATGTCCTCTCCTACCGGGTAAAAAGTACAAACTCGTTTTGCAATTTTACCGTACGATGGAGAATGAAGGGAAATATGTAGGGATCTATTTTTTAATGAGTAAAACTACTAATCAGGTTGACAATCCTACTGTTGGAGGTTTGCGCATTCAAAACATCATTACCAAAGATGAAAATAATTTAGCATCCAAACGTTCTTTTGAATATATGGAGGATGATGGTAAGTCATCAGGTAAATTATACGAAATACCTCGTTATTATGATGAATATAGTTATTTTGAAGAGATGAAAAACGAAGATGATAATATCTATAAGTCAGGTTGGCAGACATTTGCTGTTCAGCACTCTAGAATTCCTTCAGATTTATTTGGCTTTAATGGACACCACATTTTCTATAGCAAAGTGACAGAGAAGAGTATGGATGTTAAAAATGAATCGAATAGTATTAAAATTGAAAAATATTTTACTTTTTATGATGATAAGAAATACGGTGATCAGAGTTATTTTTCAGGAATATCTTATAATTGGAAACGAGGGCTACCGTCTCAGATTAATGAATTTAATGGAAACGATATTGTTAGAAAAACCATTTTTTCGTATAAATTTTTAGATACACCATCTTCAGATTTAGGGACTTCTCGTTATGAGGCAGGTTTTCCTTTGGTTAATGCTGTATTTCCAAATGAATTCCATAAGAGAAGTTTGGATGTAAGCGTTTTGAGGTATAGTCCCAGCTTTTATAATCTTTATGCTTATTCAAATTTTAAATTGATATCAGCCTGGTACTACATGGATAAAAAAATTACGGAAGAGTATTTAGATGGGAAGATTTTAAAAACAGAGGAAGAATTTAAATATGATAACCCTGTAAGCGCACAGCTAACTTCACAAATCAACAAAAACTCGAATGGGGAAATTTTAGAAACAAAGTATTATTATCCGGATGACTTACTAAACGAACCTTTTATGTCAGAATTAAAAGCGACGAACCGAATTAGTACACCAATTATTACAGAGCAATACAAAGACGGAGTGCTTCTTTCTAAAAGTAGAACAGTTTTTGAAAGGAGCGTAACAACAGCTAATTTATTACAATCAAAAGAAGTTTATTCGGCTAAGTTCCCAAATAATTTTGCCAATATATCCAATATAGGAAATCTTGAAAAGAAAATTACTTATAATCAATATGATGATAAGGGAAATGTACTGCAATATACAACCGAATCTGGAGTACCGGTTTCTATAATCTGGGGCTATAATAAAACTCAGCCAATTGCTAAAATAGAGAATGCGACTTATGCAGAAGTGGAAGCCCTTCCGGGTTTTGGTGCAAGTTTTACTATTTTGGAAAATTTTTCGGGTAGTCAGGAAAGCATTTTGAGAAATAATTTGTCGGAAGCGATGGTAACTACTTATACTTATAGCCCACTGGTGGGAGTAGCTAGTAAAACCGATCCTAAAGGTATAGTTACCTACTATGAATATGACTCTTTAGGCAGATTGCAATATGTAAAAGATCATAATTTATATGTACTTCAAAGATATTGTTATAACTATAAGGGGCAGATTGCGGATTGTGGCAATATGAGCACTTCAACTCCTGTTTCTTATAAAAGTACAGCTCTAAGCAAACAGTTTACTCGTGATAACTGTGCCTCCGGAGGAATCCCTCAAAGTGTTTGGTATACGATGTCGGAAGGAGCTTATACTTCAAGTATCTCTCAGACAGCTGCTGATACAGAGGCTTTGAAACAGTTTAATGCTAAAGGGCAGGCATTTGCGAATGATGATAAAAATGCGAAATGTATTTTTAAAAGTGCTGCTATAGCGTCTCAAAATTTTCAAAAAACAAACTGTACTGTTGGTGGGGAAGGTTCTTATGTTGCACACAGCTTAGACTATAATGCAGTTAGTTCAGAAATATCTCAGGCTGATGCTGATAATCGAGCCTGGGAAAGATTCCAAAATGAAGGAAAAGCCAATGCGAACACATATGGATACTGTACTTTTAGAAGCATTGCAATGAGTGGTACCTTTCAAAAGTCTGGTTGTACTGGTGGTGCAATTGGTTCTTATGAGAGCTATGTTTTACCAGAAGGGGAGATAACTTTAAGAACTTCGCAGGAGCATGTTAACAGCGAAGCTGCAAAAATATTGAAGATTAAAGGACAGGACTATGCCAATGCAAAAGGTCAGTGCGTATTTTATAGTGCCTCTACCAGTCGTGTCATTAGAAGAACCTATTGTCCAAGAGGGCTAAACGGAACAACGGTAACCTATACGGTTCCAGCAGGAACATATAAATCGATAATCTCTCAGGCCCATGCAAATCAACAAGCCGAAGAGGAAATTGACATAAAAGGACAAGGCTATGCCGATCAAAAGGGAGAATGCAACGAAGGAGATATACCATTAGAGTAATCCCAAAACACTAACGATTAGTACAGCTATCGACAGCTAGTGTAAAAACAAGACAAATCTCTTGTCTCTATTTATATGAATGTTTAGTCTTAATAAAAAACGATAAAGAATTATGAATTCTCAAAACATAAATTGTATTTCCATAAAAAAATACATTCCTGTGGTTATTTTTATTCTATTGACAAGTTCGGGGATTAAAGCCCAGACTTTCAGTTCTGATAACTTTGTTTCAACCGCAGCACCTAAAAAACCCGTTACATCGGCCAATTATAATACGTTGACCAAAGACGAAATCAATCAAAGTGTGACTTATTTTGATGGATTAGGCCGTCCAATACAAACCATTGCGATCGGCCAGGGAGGAGAGGGGCAGAATATTATTACTCCAATGGAGTATGATGGTTTTGGCAGACAGGCCAAAGAATATCTTCCCTATCCTATTACTAATGGAAGCAATAGTCATCCAAGGATTGATCCAGCTCAAGCCTTAGCTGATGCGGAGTTCTTTTACAATAAACAAGAATACCAGTATACAACTAATGCTTTTTCTGAAAAACAGTTTGAGCCCTCGCCTTTAAACCGTATTCAAAAACAAGCCGCTCCGGGAGCCTCCTGGAAGATGGGTAACGGTAATGAAATCAAAATCGAATACAAAGTCAATACCGCTGCCGATGGGGTAAAATTTCTCAAAGCCAATACCAGTTGGCAAGCCGCTTTAGGATTGTATGAAATTAGTTTCTCAATCGTAGGTAACTATGCTGATAAAGAACTCTATAAGACTATAACCTATGATGAGAATTCAGGTACTATCTTAAACGAAAGTGCCGGTTCTACCGTAGAATTTAAAAACAAAGAAGGGCAAATCATTCTGAAAAGAACCTACGACTCCGGAAACCCACATGATACTTATTATGTTTATGATGATTACGGCAACCTGACCTATGTGATTCCGCCAAAAGCAACAGATCTTATCGGTACTACAACCAATACAGAAGCGAATTTGACCTCTAGAGCTAAAGTAGCTGTGGGGTCTGCTTTGAACTTAACTGCTTCAAATTCTATTACATTACTTCCTGGATTCCATGCTGAGGCAGGAAGTACTTTCAGCGCTGTTATTAGTGACGGAACTCAGGGTGTTTTGGAGCAATTGTGTTACCAATACAAATACGATAACCGCAACAGACTAGTAGAGAAAAAACTACCGGGTAAACAATGGGAATTCATCGTATACGACAAACTCGACAGACCTGTAGCTACAGGACCTGCCTATTCTCCTTTTTCAGATATTTCAGGAGCAGGTTGGATTATTACCAAATACGATGCTTTTAGCCGACCAGTATATACAGGCTGGAGCGACCAGACTTCCACGTCGGCAACCCGAAAATTATTACAGGATGCTCAAAATGCTGCTGGTGTTTTGTATGAAAGGAAACAAAATTTGGGAACGATCGATGGTATAGTGGTTTATTACACTAATACAGTAGCACCTACCTCATTCAAACTGCTTACCGTTAATTATTACGATACCTATGCGTATCCAAATACTCCAGTAACACCTTCAAGTGTTGAAGGTCAACCGGTTTTAAGTAATGTTAAAGGATTGGCTACCGGAAGCTGGACAAGAGTGCTTAGTAGTAGTGGCAGTACAGTGGGAGAAATTATAACTACTTTTTATGATCCAAAGTCAAGACCGGTGCGTATCTATACCCAAAACTATCTGGGAGGCTATACCTATACCGACAGTAAGCTGGATTTCATTGGAAAGGCATCACATACTATAACCAGACATAAACGTACTTCGGACAGCGCAGAGCTTGTTACAAGAGAAGAATTTACCTATTCTGCTCAGGATCGCTTACTGACTCACACACATCAAATAAACAATGGTCCTGTCGAGACCATTGCTAGCAATACCTATGATGATTTGGGACAACTTAGCTCGAAAGAAGTGGGGAACAGCGCCCAGAATATCAACTATAGTTACAATGTCCGAGGGTGGCTTACCGGAATTAACGATGTGACTTCTTTGACAAAACCTAATGCTCCAAAAGATTTATTTGCTTTCCAGATCAATTATAATACCCCTACTCCAGGGGGAGTTGCACTGTACAATGGAAACATCAGTCAAACTCACTGGAAAACAGTTAATTCAGAATCTGTACTCCGAAACTACAATTACAGTTATGATAAACTTAACAGACTAACAGCTGCCGATTTCAGGAACAATACGAACGCTGCTCAAAATTCAAGTTATTTTGAAAAACTGCAGTATGATAAAAACGGTAATATTACTTTCCTACACCGTTCAGGAGATGTTGTTACTCAGCCAAATTTAGAGTGGATGGATTATATGATTTATTCTTACCAGGGCAACCAATTGACCAGAGTAAAAGAAGAAGGAAACAATTATTTTGGTTTTATTACTCCAATTGCCCAGACTAATACCGCAAACCAATACATGTATGACCTTTACGGTAACATGACTGCTGACACGAATAAAAACATCACTGCTATTACTTACAATCACCTAAATTTACCCACACAAATAACCTTTGCAACCACTGGAAATATTGTGTACATTTACAATGCTGCGGGGCAAAAGTTACAGAAAATTGTAAATCGTACCGGTACAGCAGCTGTGGTAACAGATTATCTGGGAGGTTACCAGTATGAAAAAATAGGAAACCAACCTGTAATATTAAAGTTTTTCCCAACCGCCGAAGGCTATGTGGAGCCTGTCGCAGGTTCTTATAAATATATTTACCAGTACAAAGATCATTTGGGAAACATTCGTTTGAGTTACGATAAAAATTTAGCAATACAAGAAGAAAGCAATTATTATCCGTTTGGATTGAAACAGGAAGGATATAATATTGTTAAAGCGGGTGTAGAGAATAAGTATAAATACAATGGCAAAGAACTACAAGAGGAGCTGGGGCTTAATTTTTACGATTATGGGGCACGTAATTATGATGCTGCATTAGGCCGTTGGATGAATATTGATCCTTTGGCGGAGAAGATGAGGAGATGGTCACCTTATAACTATACGTTTGATAATCCAATGAGATTTACTGACCCAGATGGGATGGGACCAGATGATTGGATTAAAAAAGGGAATAGAGTCTTTTATGATGCTACTGTAAAAACTCAAAAGGATGCTACAGCTATATATGGTGATAATGCAAAAATAATGAGCGAAGGCTCAAAAACACTAAGTACAACTAATGGTCAAGTTGATGACAGATATTCTTACACTTATCATGACAATGGAACGGTAACGGATAAAAATAATGAAACTGTAGATTTTAATAATGAAGATGTTCATACTGAAGGAGGAACAACTATCGTAAATCCTGAGAATAAATCTGGTAATTTTTCAGGTTTTTCTTTTGGCGGAGCGGCACTTGGCGGCATATCTTTAGAAGCGGGGGTTGTTAATGACCCATCTGGAGGAAGCGCATTGTATTTTTCATATGGAGCAAATGCAGGTTTAGGTGGTGGCGCTGGTTCTAAAGCTGGAGTTATTACACCTACTGGGGATAATCCATTTTCTGTTTCTGATTTTTCAGGAAAGGGTAACGCTTGGAGTGTGGCGGTAAATACTCCATTAGGAGGAGCAGGAGTTGAAAGAGGTGGTTCACAAGGTAAGGATGGATTTTCAGATTATGGAAATAATCCAAGAGGATACAAGTATACAGCAGTACCCTCAACTTTGGGACATTATCCATCTTTAAGAGCGGGAGCGGTGATTAGCGAAACTAAAACATGGACTTTTACATTAAATTAAAATGGATAAAAGAGGATTTGAAATAGATAATAAAGCACTGAAGAAAATTATCACAGTTTGCACATTTATTGCTATTGGAGTGATATTAATCATTATGCTTAACTTTGACAATAAAACTGCATTTAGAGAACGAGTGATACAAAGTGTAAAAAATCAAGAATATATTGGTGTTGTTACTGTTCGTTATTACGACACGGATAATCATAATAGCCCTACTTTAGTACTCAATAACAATGATAAGGTTGTTATTTACGGTCAACTTTACAATCAAATAAAAATTAGCGACTCAATTGTTAAGGAAAAAGGCAGTACTAAAATTTTTGTATATAGAAAAGATAAAAAAATCGTATTAGACAATTTAACAGCAATCAAGTGAGCGTACAGTTCCCTACGGTAATGTTACATATTAGATGTTTTTAGAGAATAATAACGTAACGAATTAAAAAAGAATATGATTTTTTATTAGTGAATAGAAAAAGAGACGACCAACTGGTCGTCTCTTTTGTTTTTTAATGGGCTTATAATAGCTTCTGAGATATCTTGACAAATCAAATTAACCCATGAGAATAAAGTGTAACACTAAGAATTCTATCCCCAAATAGTCTTTTGTTTCGCAATGCTAAAACCTATAAAATAATCAACAAATGTTAATGTTATGAGTATTGGCTTTTTTTGTATTTTAGCCTTGTGTAAAAATAAAACACTCCTATCAATTGCGAAAAACCAACCCTATTTAGTTGTATTGATGACATTTTATCGTACTGACAGCAAATAAAAAAAAGACCAAAATATTTGACCAAAAAAATGAACTGCCTAAACTGTAACACCGAATTAAACTCTAATTTTTGTCCAGATTGTGGACAACCCAAAACACTCAAAAGGATTAACGGATACTATATCGTTCACGAAATTGAACACGTTTTACATTTTGAACGTGGAATATTATATACCATTAAAGAACTTATAACAAATCCGGGGCAAAATATCAGAAATTATCTTACTGAAAACAGAAGCCGATTGGTTAAACCTATCATTTTTATTATTGTTACTTCCTTAATTTATTCCGTAAGTAATCATTTTTTTCATTTCCAGGATGGTTATATGAGTTTCCTTGACAGTCAGAAAACTACAACAAGTGCTATTTTAAAATGGGTTCAGGTGAATTTAGGTTATTCCAATATAATGATGGGGATATTTATTGCATTGTGGACAAAACTATTTTTCAAAAAACGAGATTATAACATATTTGAAATATTAATTCTTCTCTGTTTCGTAATGGGAATAGGGATGTTAATTTATGCCATTTTTGGACTTGTTTACGGTCTGACACATTTAAATATAATGCAATTTGCCGGAATTGCGGCATTTATATACTCCACTTGGGCTATTGGAAATTTTTATGATAGAGGAAAAGCATCTTCTTATATTAAAGCCTTTTTTGCTTACATTTTAGGGATGATAACATTTTCATTGGCCATTATGATTGTTGGAACATTAATTGATCTCGTAATAAAACATTAAATTCCATTTGCTTTTGGCTTACAAGGACAGGCTAGTGTTCCGGAGTTGATGATGATACTTAAAGACGTTTTCATTTTTTAAGAATTCAAATGTTATTCAAGCAAACAAATTTCAAAAGTGGTTTTGCCTTTTTCGTTTCGATGGGTGATATAGCCGCCATGTGCCTCAATGATATTTTTGGAAAGCGTTAAACCAATGCCGGCGCCTTCTGTTCGGGTGGTGAAAAAAGGAAGGAATACTTTGTTTTCAATCTCTTTTTCGATTCCGTTTCCGGTATCGGTAATTTTAATGAAGACTCTGTTTTCTTTGATTTCAGCCGACACAGCTACGGTCTTTTTTGTGGCATCTTTTAGAGCATAGATACAGTTGGTCAAAAGGTTGATAAAAACCTGTTCGATTTGTTGCGAATCGATCGTAATCCAGTGTTTGGAAGAAATGGTGTTGACAACTTCAATGTCTTTTTCCCTGAACAGAGGAGCCATAATTTGAAGACAATTGTGCATCAGCAGCTGTAAGTCAGCTTTCTCTTTTTTGGGACTTGGCAGCATAGCCAGTTTTCGATAGCCTTCAACAAACTTTTGCAGATGATCGCTTCGTCTGAGCATGGTTTCAACGCTATTTTTGACATCTTCTAAATCTTCTGCCGACATGGTATCCTGATCGACCAGATCTTGTAAGTTCTGACAGATCGAGCGAATTGGCGTGATCGAATTTAGAAGCTCATGCGAAATCACTTTCATTAAATTGACCCAGGCATCTTTCTCTTTTTTCTCTACAACATTCTGAATCGAATCCAGTAAAACGATAAAATAATCTTTCCCGAAAATTTCAGTTCGCGAAGCCTGCAAAACAAAAGTCTGCATGTTTTGTTCTCTTACACGAATTTCTAAAGAAGTTTTGATTTCCTGAAAATCATCTGCTTCAATAATCTCGCACAACGAGGGCAGCTGATCTTTGAGGTATTTCCATTTGGACACTTTTGGAACACTAAAATGGGAAGAAAAATAATCGTTCATCAAAAAAATGTCCCATTCTTTTTCTTCCTTTTGCAGAATGACAATCCCGGTTTCAATATTGTTTAAGATCGAACGATAGACGATGTCTTTGGATATCTGCTCATTTTGTTTGCTTTTTAGCGTATCGTACAAGAGAAATAATTCGTGATAATTTTTATTGTACTTATGCTGCGAAAAGTCTGATCCGAAATCATTTTGTAGTATAGAAGAGATTGTTCTGTTGTAGAGCAAAACAAAATTCCGAACATAAAAGTACATTTCGCGGACGAGCAGAAAGACAATAAAAAGACCAAATATTCCCGTAAAGAGCAACTCTTTCTTAAAAAAATACAGAGAGATTTCGATCATGGCAACAATCAGAATCAATCTTAAAAACAGCAGTTTATAGGTTTGGAAGGTTCTAAACATATTAGTTAATATTGATGTTGTACTTTTCTAAACGACGGTACAAAGAACCTCTGGACAAGCCCAATTCTTCGGCCGTTTTGCTGATATTATTGTTGTTTTTGAGAAGGGCTTTTTCGACCGCAGCTTTTTCGACGGAAGAAAGCTGAATATCGTCGGGATTTTCATCGTATGGGGTTATGATCTCTAAATCTAAATCGGACGTAGTTATTTTATTGTTTTCACAGAGAATAACGGCACGTTCAATTTTATTTTCCATTTCCCTGATATTTCCATTCCAGGCGTGTTTATCAATTTGTTCGAGAACCTTTTTATCAAACTGAATTGCAGTTCGGTCGTATTTGGCACTCATTTTATCGAGCAGGTAATGGGCCAGTGGAATTTTATCTTCATTGCGCTCCCGCAAAGGAGGCAGAACGATTTCCATGGTATTGATACGATAGTACAAATCTTCTCTAAAGTTTTTATCAGCAACTTCCAGCTTCAGGTTGAGATTGGTTGCTGTGATGATGCGGACATTTAAGGGACGTGCTTTGGTTTCTCCCAGCCTTGTCACCGTTTTTGTTTGAATCACCTGTAGCAATTTCGATTGTAAATGCAAAGGCACATTTCCAATTTCGTCCAAAAATATAGTTCCGTTTTGAGCCATTTCAAAGCGTCCGGGTGTATCCGTTTTAGCATCTGTAAAAGCACCTTTGGCATAACCAAACAGTTCGCTTTCAAAAATATTAGCGTTTAAGGCTCCCAGGTCAACTGCTACAAAAGGATTGTTTTTTCTTTCAGACTGGCTAAAAATATGGTGCGCCAAAACAAATTTACCCGTTCCGTTTTCACCTAAAATAAGCACGTTGGCATCCGTTTTCGCCACTTTGTCGGCCAGAGAATAAGATTTTTTGATGATTTCCGAAGTACCTATAAAAAAGTCATTTTCAACTTCGACATTTTTGGTTTTCTTTTGTTCTTTTCGGGATTTGTCGACAGCCTGTTTGACAGATTCCAGCAGTTTTTTATTTTCCCAGGGTTTTAAGATATAATCAAAAGCACCTGATTTTAAGCCTTCAACAGCGGTTTCTACTTTGCCAAAAGCGGTCATTAAAATCACAACGGTTTTTGGCGAAAGTGTTTTAATCTCCTTCAATAAATACAAACCTTCTTTTCCGTCCTCAAAACCGATTCTGTAATTCATATCCAATAAGACTACATCAATGCTATTTTTTGCCAATAACTCGACAATTTTTTTCGGATTATTGAGCGTATAAATGTCTTCAAAGTACTTTTTGAGGAACACTTTCGACGCAAAAAGGATGTCTTCCTGATCGTCTATGATTAATATTGCAGCATTTGTCTTTTTCATTTTTGTTCGGTTTTGGACGAAAGCTGTCCATTATTGGACACTTTTGAATTCTTTTAAATAATAAAAAATTTAAAATTAGGCAGTTACAAATTTTAAGTTTTTGGCATGAAAATCACATTACCATTAACAAATCATCAAATAGTAGAATCATTATTGCTGGTAAATGTAACAAAAATAGATATTTATAGATTATGTTATCTATTATCTTAATTTAGGATCTGTTTTTTACTTCGGCAATAAAATTCTCAGAGAGAAAAACAAACATCAAAAAACAAATTATTATGATCAGGATTAAAGAGCTTTCAAAAATTTTCAGAACCGAAGAAGTAGAGACAAAGGCTTTAAGCGAAATTTCATTAACCATTAACGAAGGCGATTTTGTGTCGATCATGGGACCATCCGGAAGCGGAAAATCAACGTTGTTGAACATCATCGGATTATTAGACAGCGCTTCGGGTGGAAGTTATGAGTTGTTAGGACAGGAAATGATTGGGCTGAAAGAGAAATTTAAATCGAAAGCCAGAAAAGAAAATATCGGATTCATTTTTCAGAATTTTAATTTAATTGATGAATTATCCGTTTTTGACAATATCGAATTGCCGCTGATTTACAATAATGTTCCTTCAGCAGAGCGAAAGAAAAAAGTACAGGAAATTGCCACTATATTAGGCATTGCACATCGTTTGAAACATTATCCGCAACAACTTTCGGGAGGGCAGCAGCAACGTGTGGCCGTTGCAAGAGCGCTAATTAATGACCCGAAAATTATTTTGGCAGATGAACCTACAGGGAATCTGGACAGTAAAAATGGTAACGAAGTAATGGAGTTATTGACAGATCTTCATGCCAGCGGTGCGACAATTTTGATGGTAACACATTCGGATTATGATGCTTCGTTTTCGCAAAAAACAATTGTAATGAAAGACGGAGTGATTCTTTCTGAGAAAATGAACCATAGAAATGTAGATGTTTTAGTAAACCATTCAATCAACTAAATCATGCTAAAGAACTGGATCAACATATTTATTTATCACATCAAAAACAACAAGCTTTTTACAGCTTTGAATGTTTTGGGGTTGAGTATTGGAATTGCAGGATTAATTTTTGCTATTTTGTATTGGAACGATGAGCAATCGTACGATCAGTGGAATCCGAATAAAGACGAGATATTTTTAGTAGCCAATAAAATGAATCCTACGACCTACTGGTCTTCAAGCTCGGCAGCGGTAGGGTCGGCGATACAGGCTGTGAGTCCTGAAGTAGAATCTTTTTGTTATTTGAGCGGAGACTATGATGATGATATACTTTATTTTAATGGTAAAAAAGTGCAGTCAGACAGGATTACCATAGCTCAGAAAAACTTTTTTGAATATTTTCCTTTTGAATTTACAGAAGGCAGTCAAAAAGGGGCATTACCGGATGTAAACAGTATCTGCTTGTCAGAAGATTTGGCTTTTAAACTTTTTGGAAACGAAACGGCTTTGGGTAAAAAAGTTGTTTTGCGAAAAAAAGCCTTAATTGTGAGAGGCGTTTATAAACTGGATCAAAAATCGGCCTATAATCCTGCCTGTGTGGTTAATTTTATGGAGGAACAAATTAAAGCAAACATTCAGTTTTGGGGAAATTTTCAGTATGTTTTATTACTGAAACTGAAAAATCCGGAGCATCAAAAACAAGTAACAAACAATCTGGAAAAGTTGTATTTAGAAAACCTGACGTTTCGTTTCGCCAAAGAACAGGGGATTAGTCCTAAGGAATTTATTCGCAAATATGGTGAAGTAAAACCTGTTTTAGAACCCTTATCGTCAGTACGGCTGCATACAAAAACCGGAGGTTTGACAGAAGGGAAAGGTAATTTCCAGTTTTTGCTTACTATGGTGGGATTGTCAGTTTTAATTCTGCTGCTGTCTATCGTAAATTATGTTAATTCCGCTACGGCAAATGCAGTGAAGAGAGCTAAGGAGGTTGGGGTTCGAAAAATTATCGGGGCTTCAAAGTATGCTATAATTCAGCAGTTTGTTTTTGAAACAGTTATAATCTCGTTATTTGCCATTCTGGTATCATTGGTTATTGTCGAGATTTCGTTACCGTATTACAATTCCTTTTTAGAAAAATCGCTCGTTTTGCAAAGCGGTCAGTTTTACCTGCAGCTGGTGGCAATATTTTTTATCACAGTTGTACTGGCAGGTATACTTCCGGCGGTTTATGTTTCTAATTTTGAGCCGTTAAAGGTGTTGAAAGGAAATTTTGGGCGCAGTAAAAATGGTATCTGGCTTAGAAACGGAATGCTGATCTTTCAATTTGGGATAGCTGCTTTTTTCATTATTGGTTCGTACATTGTTTATCAGCAAATAGAACATATGAATTCGAAGGATCTGGGTTTTAGTGGAAAGCAGGTGTTGAACATTTCCTATAAGAATATCTATGGTGAGAATATTACCAATAAAGACCGACTGAACCGATACAATACCATCAGAAATCAATTACTGCATATAAAAGGAGTGAAAGAAGTTTCGGGAGGCGGTTTTATTTTGGGAAATGGTCCGAAATCGGTTATATCATATCATTATAAAGATAAAAATGTAGACGGAAACAACATACCCATAGATTTTGGCTTGTTGGAAATGCTGAAAATAAAAATGGTCAAAGGACGTTATCTGAATCCAAAATTTGCTCAGGATACGGTCAATAGTATGTTGATCAACGAGACTGCATTAAAGTTACTAAACGAAAAAGATCCGATAGGTAAAAAACTAAACTGGAATGGTCAGGAAGTAATAATTGCAGGAGTGGTAAAAGATTTTAATCTGATGAATCCCGGTGAAGCTATTCCTCCCATGTCATTTTTGCATTTTAAAACAGTGCCTTGGTTTACGGAACTTTTAAATAACATTTATATCACGGTCGACCCCAAAACAATGCAGCAAACTTTGGCAGACATTGAAAAGATGTGGACCAAAAAAGTGGATACAGAATACCCGTTTTCTTATGATTTTGTCGATAAAGAATACAAAAGATCCTATAGTAATTATGTAAAGCAAAAAAATCTGTTCTCTTTGCTAAATATCATCGTTATCATCATTGCACTTTTTGGGTTGTTTGCCCTTGCTTCGTACTCTATTGAACGCCGCATGAAAGAAATCGCCATTCGAAAAACTCTGGGTGCCGAAACCAATGTTTTGCTAAAAGAACTTTGTAAACAGTATGTTGTTTTCAGTGTCATTGGGTTTTTAATAGCGCTGTTTCCGGTTTATTATTTACTCAACAAATGGTTAGAGAATTTTGCCTATAGAATTACAATTTCCATTTATCCTTTTTTAATTGGATTTACTGCTTTACTGACCTTAACATTGGTAGTGGTACTTACAAGAGCATATCAGGCAACCAAAATAGATGTTTTGAAATACTTAAAATACGAGTAACATGCTAAAAAACTGGACCAACCTCTTTATTTATCAGATCAAAAACAATAAGTTTTTTACAGCTTTGAATGTTTTGGGTTTAAGTATTGGAATTGCAGGATTAATTTTTGCCATTTTGTATTGGAATGATGAACATTCTTATGACGAGTGGAATCCTGAAAAAGATAAAATTTATGCGGTACTGAACAATATAGGAGGGGGTAATATTTGGGCTGTAAATTCACCTATTCCGGGACCTCTTTTAAAAAGAATGAGCCCGGCTTTAGAGCGTTATTGTTATTTTACAAACAATTATGCCCGGGAAACGATACAGTATAACGGCAAAATTGAAGTAATAGACAAAATTTTTTCAGGGCAGGAGAATTTCTTTTCTTTTTTCCCTTTTGAATTTATTCACGGCAGTGGAAAAAGCGCACTTCACGATCGCAACAGTATTGCTTTTTCTGAAGAGACAGCTTCGCGTTTGTTTCAGAACGAGAACCCAATAGGAAAACAGGTTAAGTATGCCGACAAAATTTTTATTGTTCGGGGCGTCTACCGACTGTCTAAAAAAGCTTCGATAATGCCCAATGTAGTGACTTCCAACATTGAATACGAAATAGCTAAAAACAGAGAAAGCTGGGGGCTGCGTTATGGATTAATGTTGAAGTTAAAAAAGCAAAGTGATACAACAGCAATACTCAAAAACCTGAATACAATCTATATCGAACAGAAGGTTAAAAAACAGGCAAAAGCGGAAGGAATCACGTATGAAGATTATTTGAAGAAGTATGGAGAGGTAGAAAAAGCCAAGTTACTTCCGTTTTCGGGAGCGAGATTGTATCAGGGAAATACCCCTTTTCCGGAAGGAATTACCAATCTGCGGTTTTTAAAGATTTTAATGGGATTGTCAATCCTAATTTTACTGTTATCAATCGTCAATTATGTAAACCTCGCCACCGCAAATGCTGTAAAGCGGGCTAAAGAAGTGGGAGTAAGAAAAATAGTTGGCGCCACAAAATTGCAAATTATAACCCAGTTTGTATTTGAAACGACTTTAATTACGCTTTTTTCACTCTTGTTGGCATTGGTAATTGTAGAGCTTTCATTGCCTTTTTACAATTCACTTTTACACAAAGATCTGATTCTTGAAGGCTCTCAGTTTTATTTGCAGCTAATTTTCATTTTTATAATGGTCATTGTGGTTTCAGGAGTTTTACCTGCGATATATGTCTCTAACTTCGATCCTTTAAAGGTTTTAAAAGGGAATTTTTCCCGCAGCAAAAACGGAATCTGGCTTAGAAACGGTATGCTGGTTTTGCAATTTGCCATTGCCACATTTTTTATCATTGGTTCATTTATAGTATACCAGCAGGTTAACTATATGGCTCATAAAGACCTTGGGTTTAAAGGCGCTCAGGTGATGGATATTTCTTTTAAACCTAAGAAAGGAAGAAACCAATTTGAGAGATACAAAACGATACAGCAGGAACTTTTAAAAATAAAAGGCGTTCAGGCAGTTTCGGCAGGCGTATTTTCTATCGGGAACAATGTTAATTCATGGTCTGGTATGCATTACAAGGACAATAAAGAGGTGATCACACAGCAAATGGCGATTGATTTTGGGATGATGAACGTTTTGGGGATTCGTATCGTTAAAGGCAGGGATTTAAACAACAAAATTGCCTCAGACAGTAGCAGTAATGTTTTGTTAAATGAAGCTGCGGCTAAAACATTAATGGAAAAAGATCCTATAAACAAAGAAATTATCTGGGAAGATCGAAAATTGAAAATTGTTGGTGTGGTAAAAGACTTTAATTATTTTGGACTTGAAAACAATATTTCGCCCATGATTTTCATGCACATCAAAGCTTTCGAATGGATGGAAAAGGATTTGCTTAATATTTCGGTTAAAATTGCACCTCAGGATATGCCCGAAACAATAGCGGCTATAAATAAATTCTGGACAACAAAAGTAGATGCAGAATATCCTTTTGAGTATAATTTTGTAGACAGAAGCTTTGCCCGAACCTATAAGGTGTATGAAAGCCAAAGCCAATTGTTTTCACTCTTAAACGGAGTTGTGATTCTAATTGCCGTTTTTGGATTATTTGCTTTAGCTTCCTTTTCGATGGAAAGAAGAGTGCGGGAAATTGCGATCAGAAAAACACTGGGAGCAGACACGACTGTTTTACTCCGGGAATTATCCAAACAATATGTGGTTTTTTGTATGATTGGTTTTGCAATCGGAATAATTCCGGCCTATCTTTTATTGCGAAAGTGGCTGGAGGACTTTGCGTTCCGGATCGAGATTCCCTTACTTCCTTTTATAATTGCTTTTGTATTCCTGTTGTTTTTAACCTTATCAATCGTACTGGCAAAAGCCTATCAGGTAACGAAAATAGATGTTTTGAAATATTTAAAATATGAATAAACCGTAAAAGTAAAACCTTCAAAGGGAGTACATTTTGAAGGTTTTTTTAATTTCAGAAAAATTGAAAAAAAGGATTATCTTTGAGAGAATACCATTCTATTTGCATAAAAACTTTATTTCAATCTTTAATAACCGGGATCATTTATGAAGATGTTTTTCCTTAAATCCGTATTGTTTTTTTCCTGTCTGGCCTTATTCTCCTGTGAAAGCAAACGGCAAAATCCGGTTGCCAAAGCATATAAAGCAGGTGTTATTTTATCTTTTGATGATGCCTATGTCGACGAATGGGCGGAGGCGGATCGGGCATTGAAAAAATACTCCTGGAAAGCCACTTTTAACGTGTGCCGAATTGATTCGATCGGGAAGCCGCAAATCGAAAAACTGCTGCAAATGCAAAAAGACGGACATGAAATTGCCGGACACGGTTACCATCATTACAACGCCGTTAAATTTGTGAAGCAGCACGGAATGGATGCCTACATCGATCAGGAAATTACCCCTATGATCGCTTCCATGAAAAGACTCAATTTTAAAGTCACTACATTTGCTTATCCTTACGGAGAGCGCTCTGACGCCTTGGATAAAGCATTATCTCCCAAATTTAAAATCATCAGAGGAAGGGCTTTTGGAGGGGAACTTCCGGAAAAACAGGACAGCTATTTTAACAATTCTAAAATTGTATTTGCCTTTGATATTGACAACAGCCACATTCATTTTAGCATTCCGTATCTTCTTGAATTATTAGACTACGCAAAAAAACACAATAAAATTCTGCTTTTATGTGGGCATAAACCGGTGCGAAATGCGACCGAAAACTATCAGACCAAAATAGAAACGCTGGAGTTCATTTGCAGATACATGAAGTTAAACGATCTTAAATTTTATACCTTATCCGATTTAGACCCTTTGCTGGAAAAAAAATAAACTCTTTATTTTTGAGCCGAAATTAACCTTCGGATCAAACGATTTCGTAAATAATCTGACGTATTTTTCCAAAAATAGTATCTTTGCAGCAAGAAAATTGTAGTGATAAGTAATGATTAAATTGTAGAACAAGTTCTACAGACTGTTAGAGAATGTTCTACAGTCGGTTTAATCCCTGCATGCTATTTTTGCATCTTATTAAGAAAATAGAAACAAGTATATTTAAAAAATAGAATAAAAGTATGTTTTTCGTATAAAACCTATTTATTCTATTAAAAAGATCCCCCAAATCTCTTTTAAATATCTGTTGTGCTATGGTTAATAATGATCGACAACTGCTGTGGCTTTGCTGTTTTTTAAGCAAAAAGCTGTATCTTAGAGGAATAACAGCTGATGTTGGCATTAAAATTGAATTGGCGGTGGCTAATTTTAACTATAGAACAATATTTATTCAAAATGTAGTACATCATTCAGGATGTTCTTTCGATACCTAATTAAAAAAGTTGCAAGAGTTACAGATTAAATTCTATGGCTCTTTATTTTATTTATCATTTTAAAATATAAATTTTGATTAGAAAACATTCCTTAAATAGTACCTTTAGTTTTTTAAAGCTAAAGTTCAAACACAGAAAAATAATTCACTACACCTTAATAGCCTGTGTCATTTTTTTACAGATAGTTGCAATAATTATTTGGTACAACGAATCTTCTAATGAAGCCGAAATGTCGAAAACGCTGAGTTCGATGGATTCATTAAATAAAATAACACACTTTACAAGCAACATAAACAACTCCTTTGTCGATTCTCAAAAAAGTTTTAGTAATTATACCTACTATAAAGACAAGGAATCACTCGATAAATACACCGCTTCATTAAACGAAATCAGCCGTTTGATTGATAGTTTGAGCTTAATTACCAAAGACAATAAGGAGTTTATGAGGATTCTGGAAGAGAAGAATCAGTCTGAACATTCTGTTGAATCGTTAAAATCCAGTATCGACTCCATTATTGAGTCACAGATCAATCCGGATAAAACCACTTTGACCCAGCCTTTTAAGCTGAATAAATTTGCGTACAAAAAAATCTTAGACAGTATCAAAACAGATTCTTATATAAAAGTCGACAGTGTATCTAAAAAAGGATTATTCTCGAGACTGGGAGCTGCTTTGGCCGGGAAAGTGGATGTGCAAAAAGAGCAGTTGAAGATTACCGTTACCATGAAATATGACAATAAAGTGGTTTCCGGAAGTATCGAAGAACAATTTGCCAATCTGTTTAACACCACCAACAAGTACTACGAAGACCAGTTTAAAAACTTAAAAAAGTCATTTGCAAATTTAAAAGATCAGGATGCCAAACTAAAAGGGTTTAATAATGATTTGTTGAATTTAGAAGCAGAGATAATGCCTAATTACAACAATTCGCTGAAAGTACTTCAGGACAATACGCAAAAACAGTTGCAAAAGCAGTACGAATCCAATAAAGTAGTAAGAAGCTACACCATTGCGATTCTGATCCTTTTAATGTTTATTGTATCACTCGTACTTTTCGGTTTTACTAGACTGGCTTTTCAATATGAAAAAAGACTTACGACAGCGCAGATGCAGATTAGGGAGAGTTTGAATTTTAAGAATAGAATTATGGGTATGATCAGTCACGAAATCAGATCGCCTCTAAGCATCATTTCTATTTACAGTAAAATGATCAGCTCTTCGATAAAGGATCCCGAAATAAAAGACACTTTTAAATCGATTCAGTTTACTACTAATTCCTTGCTGCTGTTGGCCAATCAGATTTTGGAATATTCTAAAGACGGAATTTACGAGCCTAAACTAAACAAGAAACATTTTTACCTTAAAGAGGAGGTGCACCAGATTGTTAATTCGATGACTTCACTGGTAGAAAGTAAGGGGAATAAAATTGAGGTTAATTCTAATCTGATTTCGGAGCTTGAAGTTAATTCTGATGCGGCAAAAATTCACCAGCTTTTTTATAACATTATCGGTAATGCAAATAAGTTTACAGAGAATGGCCTCATAAAGATCAATATGGATCTTGAAAAGACTTCGGATAAGATGGTGAATTTAAAAATTGAAATTCAGGACAGCGGAATTGGAATTGCCAAAAACGACCTGAAAAACATATTTGAGCTGTATTACCAGGGAACCGTTTCAGGAAAAGTAAACGATCTTGGAGTAGGTTTAGGGCTTAATTTGTGTAAAGAAATAGTAGAATTGTTTGATGGAAAAATAGATGTTCAGAGCGAGGAAGGTAAAGGGACTAAAATAATTTTTAATCTCCTTATAAGCTTAGTTTAAAATAAGACCAAATTAATTATGTTAAAGTGGTAATTAGTTACAAAAAAGCGCTGAAATAACCCTAAATTAGGTAAATGAAAATGAAATCACCATCCAACAACTATTGTTTTCTAGTGGCCGATGACCATAGTGTGGTTCGACAAGGCGTTTCTTTGATGATAAAAGAATTATTTTCGAATGCTATAATTCATAAAGCGGGAAATTTTAAGGATACACTTAATCTTTTAAAAGAGGAATATATAGATTTATTGATATTAGATGTGAACTTTCCTGACGGAAACAGCATCAATATTATAGCAGAAATAAAAGCAATCCAGCCGGAGGTTAAAATATTAATCTTCTCGGCTTATGATGAGAATATTTATGCGATGCGGTATTTAAATGCTGGGGCATCCGGATATCTGAACAAAGAGACTTCTGAGGAAGAAATGAAAAATGCCATCAGCGCAATGATCTCTTCCGGAAAATATATTACTCAGAATGTCAAAGACAGGATTCTGGATTCGTATATTTCAAAAAAGCCAACCAACCCATTGGATGTATTGTCGAACAGAGAAATTGAAGTGGCACAGCTTTTAATTAAAGGTTATGGCAATCTGGAAATAATAGAACATCTGAACATCAAGAAAACAACGGTAAGTACTTATAAAAACAGGATTTTTGAAAAACTGGAAATCGATAATCTGGCCGATTTGATTAAGTTTTTTCAGTTGTATTCTGATTAATAAACAGATACAGTATAAAAAGGAATTGCAGAGCACCAATAGAGTAGAATCTGCATCTTAAAAACAGGAACTTTTGCGTTCCTGTTTTTTTTTGGACCGGACGTATTATTTTAAGATGTATTTTCTGTAGAAATAATTCTACAACAGCACGTTCGATGTACTATAAAGTATTGATTTTATTGCATGTATTTTTGTTGTGTCAGGAAGATGCAGTTGCTGGAAGTCTATAAAAAGGATGGATTTGTAGTAGAAAAGGATTATTTTTTTTCAGCATCTAGCTTCCTGTATTAAAAGATATTTTTTTGTTGTTACGGACGGCTTTTTTGTTTGTGTTTTTGGGTTTATACAAGTCAGGTTATTTTTTTTTTGATATGGCCGTCTGATCAACAAATATTGTTTTCGAAATCTAATGCAAACTTAGCATTAGGGAAAACGACAGTTAACAGAATTAGAATGTAAAAAAGTAAGGTTATGGAATTCGATTTTTATAATACAAAGAAGAAAGCAAATGTGAATGTTTTTAAATCTAAATCATTTGATGAGATTCAGGATGCGCTTTTCGTATTTACGATTTCGGCAGATAACGAGTATGAGATGCCATTTATAAATGATGCCACTTATGAAATGTTTGAAGTTTTATCCAATAAAATGTTTACCACCACGGTACTTTCTATCTACAACCGAATCCATGAGGAAGATAAAAAACACGTAAAGAAATCATTATTAAACGCCATTAAAAAAAGAAGAAAGTGGAGTGTAGTGTTCAGAGCAGAATTGCCTTTGAACGGATTAAGCTGGTTTAAAGTGACTTCAAAAAGATTGGTTAATAAAGATGGAAGCACAGAATTTTACGGTCGCATTACAGATATTACCGAGTTAAAAGAACAAGAGCTAAAACTGAAAAGAACAGAGCAGCGCTTTAAAGTGATGATGGAGACTTCAAATGCAGGTATCTGGGATTGGGATTTAAGAGCGAACAGAGTTTACTACTCTACGCAATCCCTGAAAATATTAGAATTGAAAGCTTCAGATACTCCAAGCACCCGTGATGGCTGGAATAAAATGGTACATCCGGACGATCTTGAAGGATATTTAAGCGTATTACAGAATCATTTGGACAACAAAACTCCTTCTTACGAAAGTTTTCAGCGTGTACTGACTTCAAACAAGGAATACAAGTGGATTATTAGCAAAGGAATGGTGATAGAGCGTGACGCAGCAGGGAGACCTTTAAAAGTAATAGGAACTCACAGTGATGTTTCTTTTCAAAAAGAAAAAGAGCTGGAGCTAAAAAGAGAAATGGAAGTGTATAAAGAGAAAAACAACAGGTTGTTGAATTTTTCGCACATCGTATCTCATAACCTAAACTCGCACGCAGGTAATTTTAAAGTTCTTTTGGACTTGATCGATTCAGAAGAGGGTTTTGATGAAAAAATCGAAACAATAAAATACCTGCGTGCGGTTTCCGGAGATCTTAGTAAAACAATTGAAGATTTATCTCAGATTGTAAACATTCAGAACAATGCTGAAATTAATGTTGAGCCTCTCAATGTAAACAGCTATCTGAACAGGGTACTCAATATTGTTAATGCTTATAGCGATAGCAGTCAGATGACGGTAATCAACAACGTTTCTCCCGAAGCAGTTGTTCGTTTCAATCCGGCCTATCTCGAAAGCGTATTGCAAAACCTGAGCACCAATGCCATAAAGTATGCAAATCCTGCTAAACCTCTTATCGTTGAGTTTGATTTTTTCATCGAAAACGGAAAAAAGGTGTTGACTGTAAAAGACAACGGTTTAGGGATTGATCTGGAGAAACATGGAGATCTAATTTTCGGAATGTATAAAACATTTCATAAACACGAAAAAGCAAACGGTTTAGGGCTGTACATTACAAAAAACCAGATTGAGTCTATGAATGGGAAGATTACGGTAGATAGCACAGTGGGAGAAGGAACCACTTTTAAAATTGTTTTTAAAGACTAAAGATGCTGTTTTCAGCATGATAAAAAATATCAAATTATATAAATAATTAATTTAAGAATGGAAAAATTTGTAGTTAATAGAAAGGCTAATGGAGAATTTCAATTTGATTTTGTAAATAAAAATGGCGAAGTTATTTTGAGCAGTGGAGGGTATACCCGAAAATTTATGTGTATAAAAGGGATTGAATCCGTAAAGAACAATTCACAGGACAGCACAAAATTCTTCAAAAAAACAAATTCAAAAGAAGAGCGATATTTTAACCTTAAGGCTTTTAACGGTAAGATTATCGGAACAAGTAAAATGTTTAAAGACAGAGATTCCCGTGATGCGGAAATCCTGGAATTTAGAAAATACGCGCCGGAGGCTATAGTAGAAGATCAGTCTAATGCTATATTGGAAAGCGTTGCGTAGCAAAAGAATGAAATCAAAACCGTATTTGCAGATCGGTTCTATTTTAATAAAACAGTAAACTTTGCCGTTTCCGGATTGTAATAACGGAGCCGTTTTTTAGATAATTTAATTGGTATTTACACACTTAAGATCGCTTTTCGCGGTCTTTTTTGTTTGTAGTATAGGATGTAATCTGTTTTCGTCCTTTCAGCCCTTTTGAAATAGTTGTATCGAAGTTAACAAACGGAATAATTTATGTCAGTCCAAAACTTTTATAAGGGCTATTATTTGTAAAAAATCAAACAAATATTTTACAAATAGTAAAAAAATGACTTTTCAAAAAATCAGAACTTAATCAGGACTTAACTTAAGTCCGATGAAGTATTTTTTATCGTACTTCCTTTTAATTACTGCACTTAAAGACCTAAATACAATAATAGTGTACCGATAATCAAAACATTATAGTGCAGTTTTTTTACAAATACTTAACAAATCAGGCTGCTGAATTTTCTTTTCTTTAACAATTAGATAATTTTCAATTATTTACTATTTATAAAATTCATTGTTTATTTGCTTATATAAATTTAATATTTGTAAATAAATTAACCATGAAAACAATTTACAAGGCAATTTTAATTTTTTCGGTTGCACTTTTTACTCAAAACATGACCGCCCAAAAGGCAAGCATTAGCGGAACAATAACCGATACGCAATCGCCACTTCCAGGGGCGACCATTGTTCTGTCTAATAATCAAAAAGCAACAACTGATTTCAGTGGTTATTTTACCATTCAGGATGTTGCAGCAGGTAGTTTCGAATTAGAGATTTCCTATATCGGATATGAAGTAAAAAATATAAAAATTGATATTAAAGACAATCAACAGCTCAAATTAGGAATCATTCAGCTGCAAACCAATTCTAAAGAACTGAATGAAGTTGTGGTAAGCGGAATGACACAAAGAAATAGTGAAGCCAGAGCGCTGAACATGCAGAAAAAAGCAATGAGCATCGTAAACGTAATTGCAGCCGACGGGATCGGAAAACTTCCGGATCGTAATGCTGCCGAAACTGTACAGCGTATGCCGGGAGTTTCAATTGAACGCGATCAGGGTGAAGGACGTTTTGTATCGGTGAGAGGATTACCGCCTTTTTGGTCATCCACTACAATCAACGGAAACCGAATTCCAACTGCCGAGGAAGAAACAACTTCGAGAGCTACGGCATTTGATTTTTTTCCTTCCGATCTTATTGCCTATGTAGAGGCTACCAAAGCCCTTACACCAGATATGGATGGGGATGCAATTGGTGGAAGCGTAAACTTTACCACACAAACCGCTCCAACCAAAAGAACCATTAAAGCCACTGTTTTTAGCGGATACAACCAAAAATCTGATAAAGGAATTTATAGTGGATCGCTTACCATTGGCGACAAAAGTAAAAACGGAAAGTTCGGATACATCATCAATGGTACGTACTGGGACAGAAATTGGGCGACCGATAATTACGAGGCCAGAAGACAGGGTGATCAGGGAGTTTACCGCTTAGAGCTGCGTGACTATACAGGAGTTAGAAAAACCACAGGTTTAAATGGGGCAATGGAATTCAATCCATCCTCGAGAGATAAAATTTTCCTGAAAGCTACTTATGGCGGACTAACGGATGAAGAAACGCATTATAAACACCGTATTAGATTTGATAAATTCAATGGAGCAACAAATGCGTTGACTGTGGAGCAACAGGACATTCACAACCAATTGATGACACAGTTTATAGGTATTGATTTAGGAGGGAAACACCAATTAGCGAATGGAAATTTAGATTGGAGCGTCGCATCTTACCGAAACAGGTTCAAATACGGAAACATTCCAAATGCAGAAGACAACAGTTATTTTTTAATTCAGTTCAATCAAACCGGAGTAGGTGTTAAGCCGGAATATTTAAACACCGTGCCGCTTGCCAATGGTGGAGCGGGAGGTCCAAGAGCCTACTGGGCTGCAGATGGCGGAAAGCTGGACCCGAACAATCCGAAGTCAATATTTGACTTTTATTCAGATCCAAATTTTAAAACAGATCCGGCAAAAATGAAGTTTTCTACTTTAGAACTTTACAAAATCAATATCGTTGAGAGAGACAATATAATTGCTGCCGTAAATTACGAGCACAACTTTAATGAAAATCTGAAAATGAAGTTCGGTGCAAAATTAACCGACAAAGACCGTATTGCTACTTTCAGAGACGAATACTACAACTGGACAGGTTCGCCAACACCTTATTTGTCTAACTATGGTCCCGATTTAATCAATCAGCCTGGTGGTACAGATTATATGAGAAAAGAAACCGGTTCTTTGATCGGAAATAGCTTTGGTCCGGTTTTATCGGCAGATGGTATGTCAAAATTATTCAATACTTCAAAAGGAAATTTGGTTTTAAACCCTGCGGATTCTCAGATTCCGGAATTAGGAAAAGGTTTGGGAAGAAACTTTAATGTAGGTGAAACCACCTCTTCTGTTTATGCCATGTCAACCTACAGCTTATCTGACAAATGGACTATTTTAGGAGGTCTTCGCGTAACGAATACCATAACACAGGTAACCGGTAAAACAGTAGAGAATAATGTAGTAGTCGATGCCGAAAATACCAAAACCTATACATCGGTACTTCCAATGGTACATGTAAAATATACCCCGATTGACAATTTAAACCTTCGTTTTGCCACTACCAGAACATTTGCAAGACCCAACTTTGGAGACATTTCACCAGCTGGTTCACTGAACACGATTGATGGGGAATATGCAGGAGGAAACCCAAATTTAAATCCAACCTATTCCTGGAATTTTGATTTACTGGGAGAGTATTTCCTTGACGAAGTAGGAATCATTAATGCCGGAGTATTTTATAAATCGATTACCGATCCAATTTTTGACGATACGTATCAGGGTACGATCAACGGAATTCCGGACATCGAAATCAGTTCGCCTGCCAATGGTGGAAATGCATGGATAGGCGGAGTTGAATTTGGAATCACCAAAAGATTCAGCTTCTTGCCGGGCTTCCTGAAATATTTTGGAACTCAGATCAATGCAACACTTATGAATTCTGAAATGACATTGGGGCAAAATGCAAACAATCCAAACGGAAGAAAAGTATCCACTCCATATCAGGCTAAAGAACTTTACAACCTTCAATTGTTTTATGAGAATGGTAAACTGAATGTGAGAGCTGCCTTCAACCACAAAGGAGCTTATGCTACAAGTTTTGATGCCAATGCCAAAAATACAGACATGAATGATATTTATTACGGTAAATACAACTCACTTGATTTTTCAGCTTCGTATAAGATCGGTGATCATTTTACCCTTTTCAGTGATGTAAATAATGTATTGAATGAGCCTTTGATGTACCACTTCGGAGAAACACCAAATCGTCCGAAGCAGGTAGAATATTACGGAATGAAGTTTAATCTTGGTTTAAAATATAATTTATAGACAACTATAAGTTAACCCGTTGGATGCTGGTAGGTTTTATTTTTACAGTTTATTTTTTTTTCAATCTACTGCAGGCAACGGGTTTTTAAAAACAACAACAAACGATTCTTAGTTACAAGACAACTATCACGCTAAATTTCAGGAACTAATGTCTAAAAAAGCATCTAATTTCAGGTTCATACTCCAAACATCTATAGCGGCATTTGGCACCTATTTTTGTATGTATGCTTTCCGAAAACCCTTTACGGTAGCCACATTCGATCAGCTTTCTTTTTGGGGAATCGATTATAAAATCCTCCTGATTCTGGCGCAGGTTTTAGGATATACCTTTTCTAAGTTTTTAGGAATCAAGATTATATCCGAATTGAAATCAGCCAGGAGAATTCTATACCTGATCACTTTTATTGCCATTTCAGAACTGGCTTTACTGGGCTTTGCTTTGGTACCGGCACCCTACAACATTCTGTTTTTATTCATTAACGGATTGCCTCTCGGAATGATTTGGGGAATTGTTTTTTCCTATATCGAAGGCCGGAAAACAACCGAGTTATTAGGAGTGATTTTATGTTCGAGTTTTATCGTTTCCTCGGGAGCTGCAAAATCGGTAGGAATATTTGTCTTGAAGGTTTTGGGATGCAATGAATTTTGGATGCCTTTTGTTTCGGGATTGCTCTTTATTGTTCCGCTAATCGTATTTTCATTGTTTTTGGAAAAAATCCCAAATCCGGATAGTGAGGATTTAGCCCTGCGATCGGAGCGTAAACCATTGAGCAAAAAAGAACGCGCTTCCTTATTCCGACAATTCGCTTTTCCGCTCACCATACTCATTATCTTCTATGCCATGCTAACGGCCATGCGCGAGTTCAGAGACAATTTTGCGCGTGAATTATGGGATTCTTTAGGATACAAAGAAAGTATCTCGATTTATATGTACTCAGAAATTCCCATTGCGATATGCGTTTTGGTTATTTTAGGGTTTCTGGGAAGCATGAAAAACAATTACAAAGCTTTCCGAAATTATCACCTCGTATTGCTCGTAGGTTCAGTACTCATTAGTACTACAACTTTCCTGTTTCAAAAACAGCTGATGTCGGCATTTCCGTGGATGATGATTTCAGGATTTGGAATGTACGTTTGTTATATTCCGTTCAACGGTTTGTTTTTTGACCGAATGATCGCCACCTATAAAATAAAAGGAAATACAGGATTTTTAATCTACATCGCAGACGCTTTTGGATATTTAGGAAGTGTCTTGGTATTGTTTTTCAAAAACTTCGGAGACCGAAAAATTTCTTTATTGAACTTTTTTACCACCTGTATTTACCTGCTCTCTTTTGTAGGGATCATCACCACTATAATGTCCTTTAATTATTTTAAAAGGAAGTTTAGAAAGACTGTTGAAATTCCCACGGCCATGAGTTATGAAATGTGAGATGTAAAATGTGAAATGTGAGACGCAGGTGAAACCTGAAACCTGAAACTTGAAACAACAAACCAAAAACAAATAAAATAATTAAGCAGTAAAACACATAAAAACACAAACACAAACATGAAAGAGAAGTATGATTTAATAATTGTAGGATCCGGAGTTTTAGGAACATTTCATGCCTATCACGCCCTGCAAAAAGGATTATCAGTCGCCATTCTGGAAAAAAACAGCAAACCGGAAGGTGCAACTGTTAGAAATTTTGGACAAGTAGTACCGTCCGGAATGGACCAGAAATGGCAAAATTTCGGAAAAGAAAGTTTAAAGATTTATAAAGATATTCAGTCGCAGTTTGATATCAACCTGCGTCAAAACGGAACTGTTTATGTAGCGTCAAATGAAGAAGAAATGCAGCTGATTGAAGAGTTACATCAGATAAATGTTTCGAATGATTACGAATCTAATTTGCTGACAAAAGAACAATGCCTAGTTAAATATGACGGGTTACGTGCTGATTATTGCAAAGGAGGATTATTTTTCCCGCAGGAAGTAACCGTTGAACCTAATACGATGATTCATAAGTTGCATCAGTTTATGACAGCCAGTCTGGGACTTGATTTGTTTATGAATACTACCGTTGTACAAACGGAAGAGCGAAATGATGAGGTTGTTGCCACCACTGCCGCCGGATTAGAATACAAAGCTTCAAAAATCATTATTTGCAATGGAAGTGATTTCAAAATTTTATATCCTGAGATTTACAACAACAGCGATCTGATTGTTTCTAAACTACAGATGCTGCAAACCAAACCTCAGAAAAATTATAAACTGGACGGTTCTATCTTAACCGGATTGACGATCAGAAGATACGAATCATTTGAAGAATGCAAATCGTATCAGGCCATTAAAGCAAAGGAAAATCCGGATAGCTTCGAGAAAAAATACGGCATTCACATCCTGTTCAAGCAGGCCCTTGACGGCTCAGTGATTCTTGGAGATTCTCATGAATATGCTCCCGCAAAAGAAATTGATTCTTTAGGTTTTGACCTGAATATGGATATCGACCATTTTATGATTGAAGAAGCCAAAAAGATAATCGATCTTCCAACGTATGAAATCCAAAACAGATGGTTTGGAATGTATTCGCAATGTAAAACAAAGGATATTTTTGAATATACTGTTGGCCAAAACATTCACATCATAACCGGAATAGGAGGTAAAGGAATGACCGGCAGCGCAGGATTTGCCAAACACAATATTGATACTATCTTTAATACTTAGGGATTGTGAGGTTTTAAATGTGGGATATGAGTTATGGAGGTAACCTGAAAGCTGAAACTTGAAACTTGAAACTTGAAACCTGAAACCTGAAACAATTCTAATTCTAAATATACAGCCTGTAGGCTATAAAAATAAATACACAAAATGAAAATTAATGAAATTGAAATGGTTGTTTTTGACATGGCCGGAACAACAATAAATGAGCAAAACATAGTTTACAAAACATTACATAAATCGATCAATCACTTCGGTATCGATGTTTCTCTTGAACTGGTATTGTCTTTAGGAGCAGGAAAAGAAAAGCATCAGGCGATAAAAGATATTTTAAAACACCTGAACATTACAGATCTGAACAAGTCGGCTTTAATATTTGACTACTTTAAAGAAACACTGGACAAAGAATATCTTTCGGCTCAGGTTTCACCCATAGAAGGTGTCGAGAAGGTTTTGAAAAACCTTAAAAATGACGGTATAAAAGTAGTCTTAAACACAGGATACAGCAGTCATGTTGCCAATACTTTATTAGAAAAGCTAAACTGGAAAGAAGGAAATCAATACGATGCCCTAATCACAGCCGATGATGTAGTGCTGGGACGTCCTTTTCCGGATATGATACACAAAGCCATGCAATTGTTTGCCATTGAAGACGCTTCTAAAGTACTAAAAGCAGGGGATTCGGCTATAGATATCGAAGAAGGTAAAAATGCCAAATGCGGAGTAACCATAGGAGTTTTGTCAGGCGCACAAACCAGACAGCAACTTGAAGAAGCCCAACCGGATTACATATTAGATTCACTGGCATCACTTTATGGGGTTATTGGGGTGAAGTGTTAGTTGTGAGGTGTGAGATGTGAAATGCTAGATGTGAAAAGTGAGCACATGGCTATGCCGTTTATTTTGAGCTATGTTTCTATGTTTTAAAAAGGAGTAAAGATTATAGAATAAAGAGTAAAAATCTGCCGAATCTGCTAAATCCGCGAGAGAGAGAAAACACATCGCTCTGCGGTTTATTTTGAGCAAAGCGTCTTTTACGAGTATTTCAAGCTATGTTTCTATGTGTTAAAAAGGAGTAAAGATTATAGAACAAAGAGTAAAGAACAAAGATTTTAGAGGAAAGATTAAAAATCTGCTAACCCTAGCGATAGCGAACAGGCGAAGCAATCTGCGAGAGAAAAAATACATAACCACATCATTTATTTAGAGTAAAAATATCTTTTGCGTGTATTTTGAGTACCTACACTATACATTAAACAGTTCGCTAATTAGTTAAAACAATATCCCTGCAGGAAAAGTTTCAAACAAGTAAATAAATAGTAACCATAAAACAATTCAACCCAATGAAAAAGATTTTTAGATTAAGTTACATTACAATTCTTGCAAGTGTGTTTTTAGTCACATCCTGTACCAATGATTCTGCACTTAGGGATAACGAACAGGTCGTAAATGTCAAAACAAACGCTAAAACAGGTAAATCTGCTTTAAGCAGCGGAACCAGAAAATTACTGATTATTGGAATTGACGGCTGTCGCGGGGATGCTTTAATGGGAGCCAATACGCCTAATGTTCATGCTTTATTGCCCAATGCTGTCTATAGTCTGGATGCTTTGACCGAAGCACCTACGTGGAGCGGAAACGGCTGGTCGACGATGCTTACCGGAGTTACCCATTTGAAACATGGTGTAACAGACAACTCATTTTCGAATCCGAATTTTACAGCGTATCCGAATTTTCTAAAACGATTGGAGACTTATAATGCGGCCTTAAAAACTATGTCAATCGTGCATTGGGCACCGATCAATACCAACATTGTGGACGGAATTGATGTAGAGAAAACATTAACGACTGACTTGGCTGTTAAAAATGAGGTGGTTGCCGCACTTACAAACGATAATCCGGATGCTTTGTTTCTGCATTTTGATGATGTTGATCATGCCGGACACAGTTATGGATTTTCGCTCATGTACCACAATACAAAGCTTCAATTGAAACAACTGACGGTTATATTGGAGAAATTTTAGCAGCTTTAAAAAATAGACCCAACTATGCCAATGAAGACTGGCTGGTTGTAGTGGCACCGGATCATGGTGGTATAGTTACAGGTTCCAGCGGATCTCATGGCGGAACATCCTACGAAGAGCGAAATATTTTTACCATTTTCAACAACAAAAACTTCACTTCGACTAAGATCGAAAAGCCAGTTGATCCAACCACAACGATTACCGGTAAATTCGTCAATTTTAATTCAAATAGTGTTTATGCTTCCACAGCCAATGCGCTTTACAATTTCGGAACTTCTAGTTTTACAGTGGAATGCCGAGTAAAAACATCAGGTTACAGCAGTGATCCGTCATTGGTTTCGAACAAAAACTGGGTGAGTGGTAAAAACCGCGGATTTGTAATCTGTGCCAACACTGGCGGGAAATGGAAAGTAAATATTGGTGATACGCAAAATCGTGTTGATATTTCAGGAGGTACAATCAATGACGGGAAATGGCATCATTTGACATTGGTAGTGGATCGTACCGAAAAATTGGTTAAAACGTATCAGGATGGTGCTTTTGTCGGACAGGCTGCGATTGGAGCCAGTTTTGGAAGTCTGACTTCGGGCTTGCCTTTCGCTATCGGTCAGGACGGAACGCTAACGTATGGTGCAAATGTAAACGGAAATATTGCTGAGGTTCGTGTTTGGAACAAAGCCTTATCCGAAGCTTCTATCTTGAGTTATACCTGTTCATCCGTTACTGCCTCTCATCCGGATTATTCAAATCTTATCGGATATTGGAAGGGAGATAACGGATCAGGAAACAGTTTCACCGATTCCAGCAATCAGCAAGTGGCGCTTACTTTTCCAAGCACACCAAGTTGGACAACCAGCACGGCTACTTTAAAATGTGGCACTGCGACGGAAGTAGTTCCTAAAATGGTGGATATCGCTTATTCTTCTCTGCAATGGTTTGGTGTACCCATTAATAGTGGATGGGCATTAGACGGCCGTTCATGGCTTCCGACGGGGAATTAAAAAATTTGTGTTTTTTGTTTTTATAAGGCTATCTTCATTTATGGAGGTAGCTTTATTGTTTAAGTACAAAAATGCATTGTTTAACCGCAAGGAGCGTAAAGATTTATATTTTTTATGAATTGTCAACCAGCTTTAGCTGTTGGCATTATAGAGTGCAGGAGTATTGGCTTTAGCCTAAATCAGTAGTATTTGGCTAAAGCCCAATTTGTATTAAATTAAGATCCTCCAGCTAAAGCTGGAGACAAATTAAAATATTTATTTACGCCTTTGCGAGCCAAAAAAGCATAGCGAACTTTGCGTGAAACTTTGCGTTCCTTGCGGTTAAAAAAAAACTAACTATTACTCTCCGAATAAAAGTAAAGCACCAGCATCACACAGTTTTCGGTTGTTCTGTTTTGAGGTACATGCGGATGCCTTCCGTTAAAACATAAAGAATCACCTTCACTAACTACTACTTCTACATCATCGATAATGTAGGTTACACTTCCTTTGATAATATACTTGAACTCCCAGGCATCTGTAATTACTTTTTCGCGTTTGCAATTTGGTTCCACGTCAAGGATTACGGCTTCAAAACCAATAGAATTAATGCTTTTACTGAAAATATGATAGTAGTTAAAACCAGTCGTTTCGGCACGGTCTTCTTTTTCTATTTTTTGATAGTCTTCTTTTTTGATATGGAGGTATTTGGCATTTTTGGTATTCTCAACTCCTTCAAAAAAGTAACTCACATCGGTATTTAAGGATTGTATCAATTCAATTAAAACGGGTAGGGAAGGTATGGTTCTGCCATTCTCAATTCTGGATATCAAACCGTTGCTAACCCCGGCTCTGTTGGCTACTTCGTGTATGGTTAATGCATTTTTCTTCCTGATCTCTTTTAATCTTTTTCCAATACCAATTAAAAAATCTTCCATAATAAAAACTTCGGTTTAAATGGTAAATATAACACAATTAGCGGGTCAGTTGCAAAAGCAGGGAAGCCTTTGCATAAACTTTGCATGTTGTTAAAAGGATTGTACGCGGATAACACGGATTCGCTATGCGAAAACGCGGATTTGCACGGATTTTATTTTTCTTATATGGAATGAGATAAAGTTTTTGAGGACAGTCAATTTACCTTCAGATTTCGTACCCTTGCTTTTTTAATGAGATTTAGAGAATCTCTGATCAGCGATTTTATTTCCAGGGATGGAGCTTTTCGTCCTTCGTATCTGTTTTGTACGGGGCCTTCTATGTCCATTTTAGCTGCTTGTAAATCGGTTTCAAAAGCTTTGAGCACCTGATTTTCGATATTCGAATGTTTTTTGTAGTAATAGATTGCATTGTGCAGATCTTCAATATGCCCCGTAAAATCTAAAATCGCTCTTTTGGAAACCGCCCGATTGTAGTAAATAGAAAACTCCAAAGGATCGGTTTCAATGGCTTTGTCAAAATCTTCAATGGCATTATAATGGTAATCGAGTTTTTGAAGACAGTTTCCTCTCAAAGCATAAACGCCCTGATCAAATCCTGAATTGATGGCGATGTTCAAATGCAATAAGGCATCCTGAAACTGGTTCGACAAATAAAATTGTCTTCCTCTTTCAAGATGAGCTGACCCTTCATTAGAATGGGATTTTGAAAGTCTTTCTGTAAACTTTTTTATTGTTAAAGTGTTGAACCATTTCATGCTTATTAGATTTTAGCCGACAGATTAAACAAATAATAAAAAGATTTATTAGAATGGGGGGACTAAAATTAATTAATTTTTTGAAATATAGCAACTTACGATAGTTCTTATTTTGCAAAATGCTTCAAAAGTGTCGCAAAATCCTATAAAAATGGATGTTCTTTAGAGAAACACAATAGCAAACAAAACCTACTTTTTCTTTCTGCCCAGCCAAATCAGCAAACCAGTAATAGGTAATGTTGCAGCAAACAGGCAAACCAAAAAAGCAATTATTTTGGTTGGTAAACCATAGACACTTCCGGTATGAATAGGATACATCAAACGTCTCAGTTTATCTCCTTTGGAATAGGCTGCAAAGTGTCTGTTCTCAATATTTTTCGCAGTATACTTATCAAAATAAGCAGAACTGGATTGATGCGGAATGATTCTTTCCACATCTTCTTTAAGTACCGTAATACTGTTAATGGTATCCACAGGCATTCTGATTTGAATATTTCCATCATAAGGAAAAATACTGTCCGTGGTATTGTAAATGCTTTGGTAAAAAGCAGTATTATTAAGTTTTGGGTCTATTTTGGTTGGATTTTCTACTTTTAAAGAGGTTTTCTTCGTCGTTCCTTCGGTTACGAGGTAAAGACCACTCTGAAACCAGTCAAATGCAAATGTCAGACCGGTTAGTGAAATAATAAGTAAGATTAAAAAACTGTAAAAGCCAAAAGTCGAATGGAAATCCCAATTGACTCTTTTGAAAGAACCGCTCCATTTTACAGTCAGACGCTGCTTTAAATGTTTCATTTTTTTGGGCCACCATAAAACGATACCCGAGATCAGCATAAAAACAAAAATAAGACAAGAAGATCCCATGATAAGCTGTCCCGCATCTCCCAGTAGCAATTGCCTGTGCAGTGAAAGGACTACAACAAAAAATCTGCTTTCCTGAGGCGTTGTTGCCAGTACTTTTCCGGAATAGGGATCAATAGAAAAAAACTGTGCTTTTTTATCTGAATCTTTTCCCAGAATTTGTATCGTACGTGAAGGATCATTAAAAGTAGAAATTCGGTTAATCTTTTTGATGCCATATTCTTTCTGAAGAACATCTGTACAGTAATCGATTGTCTTTTTGGTTTTCCCTATAGAAGAAACGTGGTAATATTGTGGATTTACCCATTGGTCAATCTCTTTTTCAAAAACTAAAATACTCCCTGTTAATGCAGCAATAAAAACGATTAAACCTGAGCCAAGTCCCAGCCATAAATGTAATTGTCCGATGGTTTTCTTTATTCCTTTCTTCATTAATAGTTTTATTTTGGTTTATGGCATTGGAGTTCACACCCTAACAGTGTCAGTTTTTCGTTGGACGTAAATTCTTTCCAACCAAAAAACCGTCGCAAATTTATACTTATTTAGACTAAATCTTTCCAGTTTTAAGGAAAAATTAGAGGAGAATCTTTTAAAAATACATTAGAATTACACTTCGCAGGCAAGAGAGTAATGCTTTTTACAGTGAAAACTTACAGCGTGGTTTTGTGTGAGATGTGAAATGTAAAATGTTAATTGTGAAACGTTTTATTTTCGGCTGGAAAATGGATGCTCTAAATGTTTAAATATATTGATTCAGATAGAAAGACTAAAAAATCTGCTTAGTCTGCGAGAAAAAAATACAACATACAGGCATGGAATATATGGGTAAGAAAAGAATGTCTGAGAGAAAATCATTGTCGTAGTTTAAAGTTATTGTTAAATGTGTCGTTCCTCTGGAACTTATTTTGATGACGCTTTACTTTCAACGGATTAAAATCCGTTGCTACAAATTTGGCGTTCCTTCGGAACTTATTTTGAAGACGTTTTATTTTTAGCAAGAAAATGGATGTTCTATATGCTTAAAGGATTGGTACAGATAGAAAGATTAAAAAATCTGCTTAATCTGCAAAATCTGCGAGAAAAAAATACAACATACTGGAATTAAATATATGGGTAAGAGAAGAATGCCTGAGAGAAAATCATTGTAGTGATTTAAAATTGTTGCGAAATGTGTCGTTCTTCCGGAACTTATCTTGGAGGTGTTTTATTTTCAACGGATCATAATTCAGGTATAATCCAGATAGAACCATAATAAGGTTGGTCGGTTCAGCACAATCGATTTCCGTAAAATAAGCGTCAGCATTATAAGAGAGCCATAGGCTCAAATGATATTGTAGCGACGGATTTTAATCCGTCGTAGAAAATAAAGATCATAATAAAAAGAGCCGTAGGCTCGGTCCATATTGTTCCATGTATTAATCAAAGACGTTTGGTATGTGTTTAAATAAGTGATACAGATAGAGAGATTAAAAAAATCTGCTTAATCTGCAAAATCTGCGAGAAAAGAAAAGAGATGGAGTTAAAAATATTTGCGACTAATAAATTGTCAGAAAATAGATTTATTTTCTGACAATAACAAGAAGATTAGTAAAAATTCTATAGAATAAATCGAAATAGTACTTGTTAAACAATTATTAATCTTTACTTTTGCGTTGTTTTTATTAATTCTAAATAAGAATAAAATCACTAACCAAAACTTAAAAATCAATGAAATATCTTAGTTTAAGAACATCAAAGTTTTTATTTATTATTAGCCTTTTATTTTCTGTCGTTTCTTCTTTTGCACAACAAAATAGTGGAAAAATTAAAGGAGAGATCACAACTTCTGACGGTAAATCAGCCTATGGAGCAACAATCATACTTAAAAATTCAAAATACAAAACCACTTCTAATACCGATGGTAGTTTTAAATTCAATAAAATAGTTGAAAACATTTATACGCTGCAGGCTTCATTAGCCGGTTATGAAACTATCGAGCAGGAAGTTACCGTTGCAAACAATGAAACTGCCACCGTAACTTTGCAATTGAAGTTTACTGGCAAAGAAAGCGAGATTTCAAAAGAAAATGGCGATCAACTGGATGAAATTATCGTTTCGGCCAGCAGAAAGGTTGAAACCTTATCTAAAACACCTTCTTCTGTAACCGTAATCAACGCTAAGGACATTGACAATTTATCGATCGTGAGTTCAAATATTGCCAATGCTGTGGCGTTTGCAGTTCCGGGTTTAGGGTCGGCAACTAACAATACAGGAAATTACGGTCAGACTCTTAGAGGAAGAAACCCTTTGGTTCTTATTGACGGAATTCCGCAATCGACACCATTAAAATCGGCAGGACGTGAACTTCGTTCAATAGATCCTTCGGTAATTGAACGTATTGAAGTAATCAAAGGAGCTACAGCTATTTATGGGAATGGTGCCGATGGAGGTTTGATCAATTACATCACCAAATCGGGGAAAACACAAAAGAAATTTGCCGGATACAGCGAGGCCGGAACGACAGGTAATATTAAAGGAGACAGTACAGCAGGATACCGATTTAATCAGCAGTTTTACGGAAAAATCAATAAGTTCAACTATATGGTAGGCGGAACTTATGAAAAAACAGGTGTTTTTCGTGATGGAGCAGGACAGGTTATTTCTCCTGAATATGGATTAGGGGAAACTAAAGCCTACAACGTTTTTACAAAATTAGGTTACGATTTAACCGCCAAACAAAGAATTGATTTGATGTACAATTACTTCAGTTCCAATCAGGATTCTGATTTTGTCCTAAAAAATGGGGTGTACGGAGTAAGTCCGGCAATTGGAGTATTGGGCAACAGACCTGGCGTAGACGAAGGAAATCGTTACAATCACAATGCTAATTTGCAGTATGTAAACAAAGAGATTTTTGGAAATACTTCACTTACCGCAAACCTTTATTTTCAGGATTTCTTAACGATATTTTCCAACTCTACTTTTTTCTACGGAAGCGGGCAGTCACAAACGGCATCTACCAAAAAAGGTTTAAGAGTTTATTTGAATTCGCCTTTTACAATCTCTTCTAATTTTACAGGTGATGTAACTTATGGTTTCGATTTATTGAATGACAAAACGAACCAAAAATTGGTTGACGGACGTGTTTGGGTTCCAAATATCAATATGGTCAATCTGGCTCCTTATGCACAAATATCGACACAATTGTTTAGCGACTGGAATGTAAAAGCCGGTTTACGTGCCGAAAACATTAAAATCAATATCGACGATTACAACACGCTTGCTACCGGTGCAAACGGAGCGGGAAGTATCGCTGTAAAAGGTGGTGACCTTACTTATGATGCCTTTGTATTTAACACGGGTATCCGATATTCAAGATTTAAATTCTTTAATCCTTTTGTGAGTTTTTCTCAGGCTTTCTCTGTATTTGATTTAGGAAGAGTTTTAACAAACGCAAAGCAGGATGCCATATCTAAATTAGAGACTGAACCTATTATCGTTAACAATTATGAAGGTGGTTTTAGCAGTCAGTTAGGGAAATTCAATTTGAGTGCTTCCTATTATTTGAGTACTTCAAAACTAGGAACCAATTTGATTCAGGTAGATGGATTCCTGGTAGCGGAACGTTTACCGGAAAGAGTTTGGGGATATGAAGTTCAGGCCGATTACCAAATTTTGAAACAATTGACAGTAGGAGGAAACTATGCGAATGTACAAGGAAGAGGAGACAAAGATTCTGACGGTCATTTTTACGGTCCGACCGATATTTACCTGAAATCAAACAGAATCCCTCCGGTTAAAATTACAGGTTATGCAAAATATGGTGGTGAAAGATTAAACGTTGAATTGTACTGGATGTATGTAGGCGATCGCGATGTCTTTAAACCAAATGCCAAAGGAGCTTACGCTATTGGTGAAGGACCAATTCATTCGTTCAACTTATGGAATCTGGCTACAGCATACAAAGTAACCGACAGTATTAGAGTAAAACTTGGAATAGAAAACATCTTCAATACCGATTATTACCCAACAACTTCTCAGTTCTTTGGTACAAACGCCAATTATACAAGAGGAAACGGTACAAGATTTAACTTGGCACTTGGATACAGTTTCTAAAAAAATAGCTTTTCAGCAATAGTATTATTTTGTTTTTTTTATGAAAAGGCTTCTGACGCATTTTGTCAGGAGTCTTTTTTGTTTTGAAGGATGAAAAAAAGTCACAGTATTCAGTCACAGTGCTCAGTTTTAGTATTTACTGATTACCGTGACTGCGACTGTGACTGAAAACTGCGACTGAATACTGAGAACCTACAAAGCTCCCTCTAATTCGAGTGCTTCTTTAAGCAATGGATAGTTTACCTTTCCGTTTGGTGTAAGCGGAACATCTTCTATATGCATTACTTTTAAAGAATTGGCGTGAAGATTTAGTTTGGCTTTTAAGATTTTTAGAATCAATTCTTTGTTCATATTCTTGTCGGTGTACATAACGGCCAGATGTTTATCGTTTATTCCCAAACAGATAAAAGTTTGTCCGCCCAGTGCATCTTTTAACAGTAATTCTGTTTCGTCAAGATTCAAACGTACGCCAAACAATTTCACAATTCGTTTGATTCGGCCCACAATGTAGTAGTAGCCTTCGTCGTCTTTGCGGGCTTTGTCTCCGGTATGAAGTCTTTCCTGCTGTTCAAAAAACTGTAAATCGGCTCTGACATTGGCATAACCACCATAAACATTAGGGCCAATATAAATCAGCTCATCCGTTTCGTTATCAATCTCAAAACGTCCGTTTTTGACTGGTAAACCAATAGAGGTTCCTTTTCGCAACAGGTCTTTAGGAGGCAGATAAGCCATACGGCCTGAAGCTTCTGTCTGACCGTATTGTGCAAAGAACTGTTTGCCAAATTTCTCGCTAAAGTCGGAAATTGCTTCGATCAGTTTGTGATTTAGCATTCCGCCCGTATGCGTCAGGTAACGCAGTGAAGGATGATCTTTTTTGAAAAATCCAATACTGTATAACATTTCATAAAAGTACGGAACGCCACCCAGGGTAGAGTATCCGTATTTTTTGAAATCGGCCCAAAATTCTTTTTGAAAAGCATCCTTATCCGTACATACAATTTGACTGGCTTTAATGCAATTGGTCGTAAAAATCGATAAGCCGTAAACAAAATTAATAGGCACATTTAAAGGGACTACATCATCCGTTCGAATAGGCATATACTCCATAATCGACTTTGCATTGTGCACCAAATTTTCATCGGAAAGCCTCACAAATTTAGGCGATCCGGTAGTTCCGGAAGTGCTGAGCAAAAGTTTGATTTTGGCGTGTATCGGGTAAATTAAATTTACATTTCGTTTAAACAATACTATAGTGTCCGATGCATTTACCGTGGTATAACCTTCTATCTCGGTACGAGTAGGGTCGAAGATATAATAAGGTGTATATTTTTGTTCTAAATTTTCTTTAAAATGCTCGTGTAAGCCCATTCCCAGCAAAGCGATAGTAAACCTGCTCTGATAAAAGTTGAGCAGGGTTTCAATAGCTGGTAACTGATTGTCATTGTAAATAAAAACAAGCGAACGAATGTTTTCGATTTCCAGTGACTGATCCATTTCTGCAATAGATTTTGAAAGGCCAGTACTGGAATCGGTAAAAGTCAGTTTTTCGTTTTTCCTGATTAAATCGTATAGTTCCATAAGTTTAGTGGTCTATTCTAATTAATTTCAAATCCGTATTTTTTAAGGATGTCTTTTATTTTTGCTACACTTCCCATTTCAAGGATATCTTCCATTTCGATAGAGATTTTATACGTGCTTTCAAGTTCTTCTACCAATACCAGATGACTCATTGAATCCCATTCGGCGATAGCCTGATATTCCAATCCGTCGTTTACTGCTTCAACAGGAATTTCAAAAGCTCTTGCAAATACTCCGTGTAATTGTTCTACTGTACTCATTTTTTTATGATTTAATATTAAATTGATATTTTTATTTTGTGTAATGTTTTAATAGGTAAAGAGATAGCGCTCCGCTGGAGCTTTGACAAAAATTGGATCATTAATTTTCTATAAATATGTCGCTCCTGCGGAGCTTTGAATGCTGATTAATTCCCATCGTGACGAATAATTTGTTAGGAATTTATAATTTATTGAATTTATGCTCCTTCGGAGCTTTTAATAGCTATCAGGTCCCATCGGGACATAATATTTATAACAATTGACGAATCCGTTTTGTTGAACCCCGGCGGGGTGAAATCTCTTTAAATTTGTTTGTTTTTAAACTCTTGTGTGCTTCCATTTTCCCTTTCGAAAGACCACGATACAGGCTACAGCCAATATGATTTCCGAAATAAGAATGGCCGTAAATACACCATTTGATCCCAGGCCAAAAGAAATTCCTAAGGCATAGGCTAGCGGAATCTGTACGACATAAAACATCAGGATGTAAAGCCAGGTCACTACTTTTACTTCGCCAGCTGCGTTAAGGGCTCTCGAAATAACCATCGTATAACCCAGAAGTATATAAGCCATCGAAATAAGATGAATGTACATCGTACTAAAAGAAATTACTTCGGGACTATTGGTGAAGATTTTCACCACCGGAACGGCAAGGAAAATCCAGCATACTCCAATTAAAACCAGAAATCCCATGTTCAGCATTCCTGCTCTCCAAACCGATTTTTCGGCTCTGTCGGGACGTTTGGCTCCCAGATTTTGTCCGGTTAAAATTCCCGCGGCATTTCCAAGACCCCAGGCCGGCATCGTAGCGATAGAGGTAACTCTTTGCGCCAGTATGTAACCTGCAAGGGCATTTTCGCCAAAATGTGACATAATTTTGATCATGAACACCCAGCTTGAAGCGGGAATAATAAATTGTACCGTACCGCCAAAAGCCAGTTTTAAGACTCTTTTGAAAATAGCAAGATTAAAAACCAACTGTGCCAGACCAATTTTCAACAGGGTTTTGCCGTTTATCAGATACCAGGCCTGATAAAGCACCCCGATCACTCTCGCAATTAAAGTCGCCAGACCAACTCCCAACAGACCGTAAGCCGGAATTGGCCCCCATCCAAAAATAAATATCGGGCACAACACTATGTTTAGGGCATTCGAAAGCCAAAGTATTCTCATAGCGGTGGAAGCATCTCCGGTACCTCTAAAGATTCCGTTTACGACGATACGAAGAATTAAAAATCCGCTGGAAGCAAACATGACGATTCCATAAGTAGTTCCTTCTTCAACCATCGCAGCAGAAAGTCCCATTGCACTCATAATATCGGTGGTCCAGATGGTACAGACAATACTGATCAGCGCCGCAATGGGTACTGTAGCATAAATAACCTGCATGGCTGTCTGACCTGCCGCCTTGAATTTTTTCTCTCCAATCCTTCTGGAAATCATAGCGGAGGCCGCAATTCCGAGGCCAATGGAAACCGAATAACAAAAGGTGATAAAAGTAGTGGTTGCTCCCGCAATAGAAATAGCATTCGTTCCCAATCGGCTAACAAAGAACAGATTGGAGCACACAAATAAAGATTCCATCAGCAGCTCTGCTACCATAGGAACAGACAGCAAAATTATGGTCTTGTTGATACTGCCCGAAGTGAAATTGCTTTCGCTGCCGGCTAGTGAACGCCTTAACAAACCAAAGAAAGAGCGTGTTTTTAAAAGGGCTTCTTTCATTAGTTTTCTTTTGCCGTTAGTACTTCTTCATTGATTAACTGATGCAGTGGATTCGGAATAAAACCACTTTTCTTCATGTGTGGAAAACCAGCTGTTTCTTCATACCCGTTATACAAACGTCGGCTATTGAAAATAAGACGTTTAAATTCAGGAATAAACATATTGTACTTGTCAAAGATTTCCTGAAGTTCAGGATGTTCTGCCTGATATTCGGTAACAATGTCGTAAACACAATTCCAGAATTCTGTTTCGGTATAGTTTGCCGTTGTGATCATCACATCGCTCAGGTATCTGAAGAAGGCATCAAAAATGGCAATCAGTATCGTTAAGGGTGCGTTTTCAGGATTTGGAGAGGCATTAAACAAGTTCTCAATAAATTCCTGCGGTAATTTTTTCTTCGCTTCTTCATTAATCAGAATATCGCCTACGAAGTCCTGCAAAGCAATACGTGTTGGCACATAATCTTTTAGAATTAGAATCACATTTTGTCCGTGTGGATCAATAGATAAAGAATGCTGGTAATAAATTTGAAGCACAGGTTTAAGATAGGCCGTCATATAAGCCTTGAGCCATTGTTCTGTAGAAAGACCTGATTTTTCGATCAGTTCTTCTACCAAACTTTTACCTGTTTGGTCTACATATAACAAGGCCGCCATCGTCATTAATTTTTCACCTTCTCTGAGCGAATTTACCGGACTTTCACGCCACATGGCACCCAGATATTCATTGTACTGGTACGGAGGATTGGCAATTTTGCTATAACTAGGATGAGTATAGGTAACGGACACCACTTCGCCCAAAAGCACAACGCCCATTTTTTGCAAGTGCTCGTCTTTTTTAAGAACATCTTTCAGATATTCTGTCAAACGTGGCGCTATTAATAATTGTTTGGGTGACAAACCCCTAACGTGACTGGTATTTAAAATAGACATTGATGTTTTTACATAATGTTTATTGGGTGCACTTTCGTTAAAAAAAGTACGGATGCTTTGCTGAGGGCTGTAAATATCTTCAGTTAGCTCTAAAGGAATAAGATGTTTAGAAGCGATATCATTAGCAAACTGCATAACCAGTTTGTTTTGCCATTGCCATAAATGCACAGGAATAAAAACATAATCGTCTGCATTTACATTTAGCGCTGTTAACTTGTTTCTAAAAACATCCAGTTTTTCTTTTCCGATTTCACTTTCGTAGAAAGCCTGATGCTCCATATCGGTTTGTAAGCGCAAAGCGGCTCTGTTTTTATGAGCAGCAATCCAAATCAAACGGGTTCTTTGGTCCGACTCCGGCGTGAAATTATTGTAATCTCCAGAGTTAAAACCAATGCGACCTTTGTTTACGATTACCCATGGGTGGCCGTCCAGACTGTGTTCGATGGTCTGAAAATCAGCATCGACTAGGGTGGACACAGGCACACGACGGTTGGAATGGATGTAGGCATCGGCATATAAAGTGTGCAGCAACTCTTCGATATAATGGGCAAGAGTAAAATCGTTGATACCAAAAGTTTCCTTAAGTTCGATAAAGAAATTAGGTACGTCAATGTGATTTAATTTTACTTCGTGCTCGACTTTACAGATACTGTCTCTGACGATGTGCCAATAATTTAAAAATCTTGGATAGGCCGAAAAGATATAGTAAATATGCTCTGAATCGGTTTCTAGAATAAAATGGGTAAGACCATCTTCGTCTTTACCCGTTATTTGGGGATTTGCGACATCTTCGCGCATCAATTCCGAAATACTTTTGGACAGTAAATTGCGATTTACCTGATTCCAGATCTCGGCGTTGAGGTGTTGAGCGTCTTTAAAGGTATTTTCTGGGGTTGTCATTTTAGTTGATTTTTAGTAAGACCTGCCGATTGGGTGTAATTGTTTAACACTAAAAAACGATGTTTCTAAGTGTTCAATGTTTTTTAAATTACACCAATAGGCTAAGATCTAATTGTTTAATTGCTCGTCTATTAATTCCATAACATTCGTTGTCGAAAACTCCGGAGTTGCTTTTTGAACTCCAAATTGCTGAAATGCAATTCGTTTTTCAACCTTATACACTTCACGATTGGCAATCTGGTTGATGATGTACGAATTTCGATAAGCACCCATTCCTAAATCCGGAGTCGACAGCCCGTGTGTATGCAATTCCGCATTTTGAACAAAAATATCTGTCCCGTCTTTATCTATGGTATAATTACGGTGCACCTTAAACAAGCCATTTTCTAAACGGCCAATTTTGTTTTCAATTCCCGAAAGAAAAGCAGGTTCTTTGTACCTATAACCTGTCGCCAGAATCACATAATCGGTTTGATCCTCGAACGGCTGCTCGAGTTCCGTTTGAACGAAATCAAGCGTATACGAACCATCAGCCGCTTCATTTACCGAAGTAAGACGCATGTTGGAGCGCAACTCCACATTCAGCGGTTTATCTTCTAAACTCATTTCATACAGACTGTCGAAAATTTCATTAATCAATTCGGTATCGATTCCTTTGTAAAGCCCATGTTGACTGTCTAAAAGCTGTTTTCGCTTTTGTGCCGAAAGACTGTGAAAATGATCTACATATTCCGGAGAAGTCAATTCCAAAGTCAGTTTCGATTTATTGTCCAGCGGGAAAAAGTGAGACGAGCGGGTCAACCATTTCAGTTGCAATCCGTCTTCGGTATCCGGTAAAAGATCGCGGAAAACTTCAGCAGCACTCTGCCCGGAACCAATAATCGTTACAGCTGTGTTTTTTTGAATGTGTGGCTTGAAATACAAATACTGAGAGGCGTGAATCACATTTGGCAATGCTTCAGCATTAATAAATTCAGGGATATAGGGTGAAGTTCCTGTACCCAGAACTATTTTATGTGCATAATAAACAGCCGTAACACAAGTCTGAGTATTGATTACTGTAACTTTATAAACATCGTCAACAGGATCAATCGAAAGAACCTTGTGCGAAAATTTACAATTGCTAAGCTGAGCAGCGGCCCATTTACAATATTCATTGTACTCTCTTCTGTAGATAAAGAAGTTTTCACGGATGTAAAATTTATAAGCACGCCCGCTTTGTTTGATGTAATTTAAAAAGCTGTATTTGTTAGTCGGATCGGCCATGGTAACCAAATCAGCTAAAAACGGAACCTGTAAGGTAGCATTATTTAGCATTAAGCCCGGATGCCAGTCAAAGCTTTCGGACTGATCAAAAAACAGTGCTGATAAATCTTCTATGGGTTCGATAAGTGCGGCAAGTCCAAGGTTGAAAGGACCAATCCCGATTCCGATTACCGAATATATTTTTTCTGTATTCATTGTGGTTGTATTACGAATTAAACTTGTGTGGCTGAAACGGTATTTTTTTGAAAGGCTTCGGCAGCAGGGAATTTAGCCCAATACCATTCTCTGTAACAGAAGTTCAGATTGGCTTTTTTGTGCGGCATTTCGATGACTTTCTGAATTTTAAATCCAACGTGAGCCTTGTTCATCATCGAAGCGATAGAATCTACAGAACCTTCACCCACCATTTTGCCTACTTTGGCTTCGCTCAAAACAAAATCCATCATAGACTGCGTTGCGGGAGAACCGTATTTTAGTTTCGGATCGGTTGGTGCGATAAATTGGTGTGTTCCATAATCGGAGGGAAGTACGTCATAGTATTCTCCAACAATGTCACGGCATGGCCAGTACACTTCAATATTAAAAGTTGGAACCCCGTTGGCCTCTCCAATATAACTGTGCGAATGACCTCCAGGAAGCATGGTGCGATAGAATACCTCCAATTCACGTAACGGCCAGTTCATCTGCCAGATTTTCAAAGCATGTTCGCGGTGAAACCACTCGTGAAGCATTTCCAGATCGTTGTCTACATCTACCGGACGCAGGCTGATTGTTACGTTGTCTTTCTCAAAAAAGCGGCTGAAAACCGTAGTGTTTGGTTTTGGCTGAATCAATTTTTTGGAGAAAAAGTGTTTGTTTAACGGATTAGGATACGTTTTGTACACCGCCGGATTGGTTCGTGGCGCACTGGCTTCGTCCATATTGTTTAAACTGGTTAGTAAATTTCCTTTTACGATTAGTTTGACACTGTTGGTAAAATGAGAAACCAAACCTGTTACATCTGAATCTTCTTCTTTTTTTAAGGCATCGTATATTAAGTCCAGTAATACCGTTTCGTCAGCAAGTTTGTTTTTGCCCAATGCGCTCACAATTCCTAACAAATGATTGATTAACAGGTAATACCCCCAGAAATCAATAATTCTTTTTTCGGCAATAAAAGAGCGGCTTTCTTTTCCAAAATCAGGGATTAAACGTTCCAGTTCCGGTACGATTCCTTCGCGGAAAAAGTACCCCTGATTGTCTCTGAAATAAAGTTTTGATGGAAACAGATTTTCATCAAATTCGACCATTACATTCTGTTGGTGAAATTCTGATCCAAATCCGTATTTATTAAAAACGCCAATCAAAGGCGTAAGGCTGATATTCAGGTATTGTTTGAACCAAGCAATGGCGGTGTCAGCTACTGTTGTATCTTGTCTTTTTGCCGATTCCTCAATCAGGGTTACGATTCTTGGCAGTTCATTCAAAATGTTATCCTGAGACAAAGCGGCAACCAGCGTTACATTTTTATTAGCGTTGGCTCCATGAAAAGGATTTTGACGAATACTAGTACTGAAACCGTCGATAATTTTATCTTCAAAAACCACTGTGATGAACGCGGGATCAGTAACGAGCTGAATTTGTGGATAGTCTTTCTGAATGCCTTTTCCCCAATCTGTTTTCATCAACCGTGCTGCATCATAACCACGATTAAGCTCATGTGGATAATTGACACGGAACGAATTGGTAATTTTCACATGCAGTGAGAATTTATACATCCATTCGCTTTCGTCATTGTACACGGTACGAACCGATGAGGTTGCCGCATAGGAAGGACCAAATTGCCCCAGACTGAAAAGCAGTTGTCTGGACTGCATTTCTTTCACCTCTTTTTGCTCCAATAGATAGTTGGCTTCCCAAGGGTGTGCCGGTACTACTTTGTATTGCGAATAAAAATCCAGTAATTCTTTGGCATTTTTATTGGCATATTTTGAAATTTCATTTCTCAGATAATCGGTAATCAGATAGTCTTCGGCACTTTTTTCGATAACATTTTCAGGATGCACCAGGAAAAAATGTAACGGAAACTGCCCCTCGGTTTCAGGAGAATATTTAAGCAATTCGTCTTTGGTAAATCCTTCTCTACTTTTTGGCAGCGGATGTACCGTATGTCCTAAAATCAAAGATTGTTCGGCTGATATAAAAGTTTGTTCCGGGTTGCTGGCGTTGCGGCCGCTATTTTTATAATGCTCCAGATAAAGTGCGAGATTATCAATACTGTTTTCCATACGTTTTTGTGTAGGAAGCGGATCAATATCCGGATATTCTGCTTTGCAATAGCCCGCAACAATTTCTGTAAACGCGATAGGATTTATTTCTCTGAATTCATCCGTTGCAATAGTGCGGGACACTATCGGAAAGCCAAAAGCATGAACGCCACTTTCGGAAAAGTAAACCAAAGGAGCAAAAACTTCCTGACCAACAGTGCTAAAGTCAAATCGAAGAAAAGAGCTGTGATCGATAGTCTGCATAAATTCAGCCAAAGCAGGGTCGTATTTCGGAACACCTTCGTATTGGCTCCAGTTGCTGAACTCTCTGCAATAACAGTTGAGGAGGGATTTGTAATTTACTTGTTCGGCAAGTTGTTTAAAATTAGTTAAGTCTGTGGTATTCATCTCCGTTTTGTTTTATGAGGTTAAGAATGTTTTTAATATCATTTAGGGTTGTAAGGGGATTTAAAATGGTGAATTTCAAATAGAACTCTCCATCAACTTTGGTGCTGGCTACCAGAACTTCGCCGCCAAAAAACAGCTTCTCTTTGATGTATTTGTTGACTTCACAAGAATTAGATTCAGCTGGTCCGTCGAGATAACGGAAGAGTAAAATACCGATATCAGAGTGGCATAACAGTTCAAAATTAGGATCGGCTTCGATATAGGCAGCGGTTTGTTGGGTAGTTTCGATTAAGGTCTCGGTAAATTGCCCGAGCTTTTTCTTGCCCATATAACGAAGGGTAAACCAAAGTTTCAAAGCATCAAAACGACGTGTAGTCTGAACAATCGATTTATTGACCTGAGCCGGAAGTGCATCGTAATTTTGCTCTTTAGGATTCAGATAATCAGCGTGATGCTTGATCAGGTTGAGGTGAAGTTTATTTTTAACAATAAACGCACTGCTGCTTACTGGTTGGAAGAATGATTTGTGATAATCGACCGTTACAGAATCGGCCAGTTCTATGCCGTTTAATAAATACCTTTGTTTCTCTGTTAAAAGCAATCCGCATCCATAGGCAGCATCTACGTGAAGCCATAAATTGTGCTGACTGGCAATAGCGGCGATTGTTTTTAACGGATCGATGTTACCAAAATCGGTTGTACCGGCAGTAGCGGTAATGGCAATTGGAATGTTTCCTTTCTTAATTTCGTCAGCGATTGCCTTTTCGAGTTTTTCCGGATCCATGCGGTATCTTTTGTCTACACCCACATTTACGATGGCTTGTTCTCCAAGGCCTAAAACCCAGGTGGTTTTATGATTGCTGAAATGCGCTTTATCCGAAACAAAAATCCTGTACTTGTGCGCATCAGGTGGAAGTCCGTCCATTTTAATGTTCCATTTTTGATACTGCATGGCATAGTAATCTCTCGCCAAGAGCAGCCCCATTAAATTACTTTGAGATCCACCTGCTGTAAAAACACCATCACCTTGTGTATAACCCACCTGCTCGCTGGTCCAGTCAATTAACTTTCTTTCGATAAAAGTTCCCCCGGCGCTTTGGTCATAAGTATCTTGTGATGAATTGATGGCACTTATCAGAATTTCTGCTGCCAGTGCAGGTATCACCACAGGGCAATTTAAGTGTGCAATATATTCCGGAAGGTGAAAAGCAGTGGCGTGGTTTACATAAAGTTCGTCTACTTCGTTCAACAGACTTTCGTAATCGGGTAGGGGCGTTTCAAAATCTATTTCTTCCACTTTAGCCCTTATTTCTTCCGGTCTGATGCCACTGAACGGTTTTTTATTGTTTTTTAAGAAATTCGAAACACGTTCCTGTGCCAATTTCATTGCCTGTGCATATTCCGGGCCGGAATTCTGATGGAAAATGTCTTTGTAAAAATCCTGGTCCTGCTGGACCTCTCTGTCGAATGCTTCCTTACGGATCAATGTGGTATTCATAAAATAGTTGTTTTAAGGGGTTTAAGTTATTTTTCAGTCGAGGTAGACGACTTTTTTAGATAGTGGGGTTCTCTTTTTCTTGGAGGGTTTTAAGGCTTCGGGATAATAACCGAGATAAAGAAGTCCTAGTGATTTTTCATTTTCAGCGAGGCCAAATTTGGCAACATAATCGATGGCTACTCCTTTGGTACTCCAGTAACTGCCAATTTTATGAGCACTGCAGCTAAGCGCTATATTTTGTACAGCAGAAGAGACAGCTGCAATTTCTTCCCATTCAGGCAAGGCAATTTTGGTGTTTCGAACCATAATTACCCCAATCATACAGGCTGCATTTAACGGGTAGTTTTCGAGATAAGAAAGTTTATCTCTTTGATCTTCGGGCGACAATTCACTATAGAAATCTTTGTAATAATCGGCCATATATTCGCCATACTTCTTCAGGTATTTGCCGCGAAGAACGACAAACCTCCAGGGTTCTGTCATTTTGTGATTGGGTGCCCAGGTCGCATTAATCAAAATTTCTTCCAGCAGCGGTTCAGGCAATTCTCCCTTGACAAATTGATTGGCGTAGATGCTTCTTCGGTTGCGGATATTTTTTGAAATTTTATTGAGTTTATAAGAAGAGTCTGACGGCTTGGTTTTACTGGGGTTGTTCTTGATTTTCATATATTTTTGAAATTTTTCTAAGAAATTTCTTTTTTATTTGGGGTTAAAAAAATATATTTGTAAGTAATTCTTATTTAGAATGAATAAGAATAGTACTTGACAAAAGTATAAATTAATCCCAACAAAAAAAATAAATTTTAAAAATTTATGAGAATGACCGTACTTGTTTGTGGTTAAATTAGATGTAATTTTTTACATTTTAATGGTTTTAAGTCTTGTAAATGCTGGTTTTTCCTTCTTTTTAACAATACTAATGAATGAGGAAAAATGAAATAATAATCGATATATTTCTGGTGAAATGATTGTAAATAAAACTTTAAATTTTTGTTTTCTTACAAAATGAATATTTACAGAAACAACCCGCTCTAAAGACCTGTTTTATCCAATTTGGAACTCTTTTGGCAAAAGTCTTTCCCGTTACAAAAACCGGATTGCCTAGTGGCTTACCAATGTCCGAAAGACACAATTTTTAATAGCGAACCGCTTAATTTTCGTTTGCAGATAACAGTTGAAAATTGATTTTAAAATCATAAAAACGCAGAATATTTAAATTTTTAATAACATAAATCGATTTTTTGTTGGCTTATGGTTATAAAATGGTAAAAGTTTACTCCTTCTTGTACTTCGTGGGGAATTATTTTGCGACATCGTTTAAATTTGTGAAGTGCGAAAACTCATTATATACCTGTTCATCTTTTTAATTGTATCCAATATTGGGTTCTTTCAGCAGTTCTATAAACTGCCGATATTGTTGGAACATTTTAGGGAGCATCAGGAAAGACATGAGATTAGCTTTTTTGATTTTTTAGAAATGCATTATTGGGGAGAAGATTTAAAAGACAATGATTCCGACCGTGACATGCAGCTTCCGTTTAAAAACATATCCGGCCCATATGTGCAGCTGGTATTTGTTCCGCAGGATAAACCCCTATTTTATATTCCTTTTACGATCGGATTTTCGCAAGCTGTTGCGATTCCTTATACCTCAGATTTATATTCGAATCCCGCTTTGTTTTCGGTATTCCGTCCTCCTGTAGCTTAATTTAATTTTCCGGAATTTTTATTGTGGTGAAAACATTTTGATGTTTTGGCCATGGCATTAGTATTTCAAAAAAATTAAATCAAATTATGCTTAATAAGATCATACAATTCTCAGTTAAAAATAAACTGGTAATTGGGGTCTTCACCTTGCTATGGATTATCTATGGCGTGTTTGAAGTTACCCGTTTACCTATTGATGCCGTTCCTGACATCACCAACAATCAGGTACAAATTATTACAACAGCTCCGTCTTTGGGAGCAGAAGATGTAGAGCGTTTAATTACATTTCCAATCGAACAGGCGATTAGCAACATTCCGCAGCTCAAAGAAAGCCGTAGTATTTCGCGTTTCGGACTTTCGCTGGTTACGATTGTTTTTGCAGATGATACGGATGTGTATTGGGCACGTCAGCAGGTTGCAGAACGATTGCAAAAAGTAGAGATCGCCGAGAATGCCAACATTCCTGAAATGGCACCGGCAACAACAGGTTTGGGCGAAATTTACCAGTATGTCCTGAAACCGCAACCCGGTTACGAAACCAAATATTCTTTGGAAGATTTACGTACCCTACAGGACTGGACGGTTAGAAGACAGCTTTTGGGAACTCCCGGAATTGCTGATGTCGCTACTTTTGGAGGCAAGTTAAAACAATATGAAATTGCCGTTAATCCGTCTCGCCTAAAAGCGCAGAACCTTACGATAAAAGATGTTTTTACAGCACTGAACAGTAATAACGAAAACACCGGCGGTGCTTATATTGAAAAAGGTCCAACGGTACTTTACATCCGAAGTGTCGGACTGACCCGAAACATCAGGGACATTCAGAATATTATTGTCAAAAATACACAGGCCGGAACTCCTATTCTGATTAAAGATATTGCAGAGGTAAAAATGTCTTCGGCCATACGTTACGGGGCATTAACAACAGCCGATATTGGCGAATCGGTAGGTGGAATTGTGATGATGCTAAAAGGGGAGAACGCCAATAATGTGATCGTAAATGTCAAAAAACGCGTTGCCGAAATTGAGAAAATCTTACCGAAAGGGTTGAAAATTGAACCTTTTTTAGATCGTACCAAAATGGTCGATAATGCCATTGGTACGGTTCAGAAGAACCTTATCGAAGGGGCATTGATTGTGGTGCTGGTACTGGTGCTTTTCCTGGGCAATTTACGAGCAGGTTTTATAGTGGCTTCGGTAATTCCGTTAGCGATGCTTTTTGCCATTATCATGATGAACACCTTTGGTGTGAGTGGTAATTTGATGAGTTTGGGGGCGCTTGATTTTGGTTTAATTGTCGATGGTGCGGTGATTATTGTAGAAGCCATTTTGCATCACATTCATTCGGCTAAAAAATACAAAGCAATCGATTCTATTTCGCAGGAGGAGATGGACAAAGAGGTGACAGGTTCGGCAGGGCGTATGATGAATGCCGCCGTATTCGGACAGATTATTATTCTGATTGTTTATCTGCCGATATTGTCTTTGGAAGGGATCGAAGGAAAAATGTTCAAACCAATGGCACAAACCGTGGCCTTTGCTATTTTGGGTGCTTTTATATTGTCGCTTACTTATGTTCCGATGGTGAGCGCCTTGTTTATTAGCAAGAAAGTCAGTCACAAACCCAATTTGTCGGATCGCATAATGGCAAAACTGGAGTTTTACTATGAAATTGGATTGTCGAGAGCGTTGCAAGTCCGAAAAGGAATTGTGATTTCGGCATTTGTGCTGTTTGGGATTGCCTTAGTCATTTTTAGCCGAATGGGAGGAGAATTTATTCCGCAGCTTGAAGAAGGTGATTTTGCAGTAGAAACCCGTTTACTGCTGGGGACAAATTTGTCGACGACAACGGCCACTATTGAGAAAATTTCGACCGCATTGAAAAACAGGTATCCTGAGGTAGAAAAAGTAGTTTCGAGAATTGGTAGTGCCGAGATCCCGACAGATCCGATGCCTATAGAAGGAGGAGACATGATTATTGTATTGAAAGACAAGTCCGAATGGACAAGTGCTTCTTCGTTTCCTGAACTGGCCGATAAAATGACACAGACGGTTAAAGAGGTCGCACCCGGAGTTACGACCGGTTTTCAGTTTCCGGTACAGATGCGTTTTAACGAATTAATGACAGGAGCAAAGCAGGATCTGGTTTGTAAAATTTATGGTGAAGATCTCGATAAATTGGCAAAATATGCCGAACAGCTGGGCGCGATTAGTAGTACAGTAGAAGGAGCTACGGATCTTTATGTAGAGAAAGTTACCGGAATGCCACAGATCGTTATTGATTATGACTGGGCCGAAATGGCGAAGTACGGGATTTATGTTTCGGATATCAATCAAACCGTAAATGCTGCTTTTGCAGGAGCTGTAGCGGGAAGCATTTACGAAGGAGAGAAAAAGTTTGATATGGTGGTGCGCGTGGAAGCCAGTGGACGTAAAGACATAGCCGATGTTCGCAATTTATTGATTGCAACCCGTTCCGGAATGCAGATTCCGCTGTATCAGGTGGCTTCTGTAAAAGAGGTGGAGGGGCCGAATCAGATTCAGCGTGAGAATGCTAAAAGAAGAATTATTGTTGGTTTTAATGTGAGAGGGAGAGACGTCGAATCGATAGTCGAAGAATTGCAAAAGAAAGTAAACAGTCAGATCAAATTTGAGCCCGGTTATTATATTACCTATGGCGGTACTTTTGAAAACCTGCAACAGGCAAAATCCCGTCTGGGAGTTGCAGTTCCGGCAGCTTTGTTTATGATTTTAGCATTGCTGTATTTTGCGTTCAGATCGTTTAAAGAAGGAATTATCATTTTTACAGCCATTCCGTTATCGGCTATTGGCGGTGTGTTTGGACTGGCTTTGCGCGATATGCCGTTTAGTATTTCGGCCGGAGTTGGTTTTATTGCACTGTTTGGTGTGGCTGTTTTGAATGGAATTGTTTTAATCTCCGAGTTCAACCGAATCCAAAAACAGGGCGAAATTACCGATCCGCTTCAAATCATTATTAACGGAACCAAAAACAGATTACGTCCTGTATTGATGACCGCCGCGGTAGCTTCTTTAGGGTTTTTACCAATGGCTTTAAGCAATGGTGCAGGAGCAGAGGTACAGCGCCCGCTTGCAACCGTTGTGATCGGCGGACTTATTACAGCCACTTTGCTGACGCTTTTTGTACTTCCGGCTATTTATTTGATGACGTATCATACCAAAGTTTTTTCGAAAAAAAATAAAAAACACAAGATGAATAAGCTGACTTTACTGGTACTGGCTTTGTTTCTTACCGTTTCGGTACAGGCACAGGAAGCGCCAATATCTCTTGAAGAATCGCTATCAATAGCGCTTCAGCATAACGGAAGAATTAAATCTTCGCAATTGAATGAAAAATCAAAAGAACAGTTGGAAAAAACGGCTTTTGATCTTCCCAAAACAGCTCTGAGTGCCGATTATGGTCAGTTTAACAGTGCTGTAAACGATACGCGTTTTGGCATTAGCCAGACTTTTGCGTTTCCGACATTGTATACCCATCAGAAAAAAGCTTTGAGAGAAAATTACAATGCAGCCAAAGCGGAATCGCAGCTAACGGTGCAGCAGATTAAGTCGAATGTGAGGAACTTGTTTTATTACTACATCTGGCTGAACAGCAAAAAGGATTTATTAGTTTATGCCGATTCGATTTACAGGTTGATGGAGCAGAAATCGGAGTTGCGGTATAAGACAGGGGAGACCAATGTACTCGAAAAAAGTGCTTCTCAATCGGCACGACAATTTTATACCAACCAGCTTACAATGGTCAATAAGGATATTGCTATCACGCTAAAAATGTTCAATACCGTTCTTCAGGACAGTAAGGTTCATGTGCCTTTTTCTGAAACGATCAAGAATGATTTTGCAGTTTCCTTAAATCAGAATAAAAATACGGCAGCACTTCCTCAGATACAACTTTCGCTGTACGAAGCTGAAGCAGCAAAGTGGAAATGGAAAACCGAACAGGCCAAAATACTACCTGATGTTACCATTGGGTACAATAATTTAAGCATAGTAGGCACACAAACCAGTGCTTCAGGTCAGGATATTTATTACAATAGCAGTCAGAGGTTTAGTTATGTCAATTTGGGGCTGTCAGTTCCGTTGTTTTTCAGCAGTCAGTCGGCGCGTAACAAAGCTGCCAAAGCGGAGTATGAAACCTATAAGATGCGGGCAGAAACGACAAAGATTGAAATGCTGACGGAGATTAGTAATGCCGAAAGTGAGATCGAAAAGTACAAAGAAAGCCTTGCTTATTATGAAAACGAAGGACTAAAAAATGCAACGGTAATTATTGACGCTGCGAATAGTCAGTTGGAGAATGGTGATATTGATTACCTGCAATGGGTGTTGGTCGTCAATCAGGCCATAACCATAAAAAATGAATATTTCGACAGAATTAACGATTACAATAAGGCCGTGATTAATTGGCAAACCCTTAATAATTTATAGAAGAATGAAAACATATAGCAGCATCATTTTAGTTTTTTTAGGTTTAGTTTCCTGCCAGGGCGATAAAAAAGAACAACAAACTAAAAAAGAAATAACAGCCGAAAACAGTATTCAGTTCAGCGAGGCACAGGTTAAAAATGCAGGACTGGTGGTGGGTTCTCCGGAAGAACGAACGGTGAAAGGAATATTACAGCTTCAGGGAACGGTTACCGTACCGCCAAAAAGTGTAGTGACGGTAAGTATTCCTTTGGGAGGTTATATCAAAAAGACCGATTTAATGGCTGGAATGCACGTTAAAAAAGGACAATTGCTGGCAGTAGTCGAGGACATGCAGTACATACAGCTGCAACAGGATTATCTTACCGCAAAAGAAAAGTTTCAACTGGCTCAAAGTGAGTTTAACCGTCAGAAAGAGCTTAATGCGAAGAAGGCCAGCAGTGATAAGTTGTTTGAACAGACATCGACAGAGATGCAAACACAACGCATTTACATGGCATCGCTGGCACAAAAACTGGGATTGCTGGGCATTAATGTTAAAACACTCACGGCTTCGACGATAAGTAAAACGGTTGCGATTCATTCCCCAATAAATGGTTTGGTGGCGAAGATTAATGTGAATGTCGGCAAATACATTTCGCCAACCGATATGCTTTTTGAGCTGATCGAAATGAGTGATATTGTTTTGGTAATGAATGCTTTTGAAAAAGACGTGCACTTGCTTTCGGTTGGGCAGACGGTTACGGCTTATACGAATGCCAATCCGTCAAAAAAGTACAAAGCAAAAATTGCTTATATCAATCAAAGTCTGAATGACGATCGTGCAGCAGAAGTAATTTGCAAAGTGAATCACTATGAAAGTTCGTTAATACCGGGACTTTTTATTAATGCCGAGGCTGAGTTTGATAACCAAAAAGCGCTTACAGTTCCCGAAGATGCTGTGGTAAGATGGCAGGGTAAGTTTTTTGTTTTTGTGAAGACCGGTGGGCATAATTTTAAAATGGTTCCGATTGATTTGGGTACTGCCAGTGAAGGATACCGTCAGATCAAGTCTTCGGTTATCGATACTTCTTCGGCAATTGTAATCAAAAATGCCTATACCTTGCTGATGGCTTTCAGGAACGGAGGAGAGCAGTAGTTTTAAGTAAAAAAATCCCCCAGCTCCATAGGGATTGGAACTGGGGGATCATAAAAAAATAAAACACAATCTTTAGAACGTATACCTCACTCCAAATTGTCCCTGGAATCTTGAGGCTAACTGATCTACAGTATAAGGTGATGTCGAAGGTTTTTGGAACGTATAGGTTGGATCGCCAGTAGCTACTCCGCCTAAATTTCCTGATTTTGTTAACCCAAGATTTGCTGTTGAATTGTAAGTGTTTGGAACGAAATAACTTCTTCCCCAATCTTTATTGATCAGGTTTCCAATATTTGCTACACTGAACGAAAGCTGTAAAGTACCCACTTTGGTAATTTTAATTTCATCCATTAATTTCAAATCGGCCTGGATATTCCAAGGTGTTGTAGCACCATTTCTTTCGGTGAAATTTCCTCTTCTGCTTTTCAAATAATCGTTTCCGTTAATGAAAGCTTCGTAATCTGCTACCTGCTGTGCTGCTGTAGCCGATGGAACGCCTGCTGCATTTACACCAATGTATTTCGCTGCTTCTGTGGCATCTTTAAAGATATAAGCCAATCCTGCTGCCTGACCTGTTCCTGCAATAGTAGAGTTTACAAATCCCCATGAAAACGGATTTCCGGACTGAGCATTGAAATATACGTTTGCTGAGAAGATATTGTTATCGGCTACTTTTACTGCATATCCAACATTCGAAACAATTCGGTGTTTGATGTTAAAGTTGGATGTTGCCAATTGCGGATTGTTTGGTGTTAACGACTGGTTCATCTGAAAGTTACTCTCCATCGAGTTACGGATTCCGTTGGTAATGTCTTTCGAATTTCCGTAAGTATAAGCCACCATAAAGTTAAGACCGAAATCGTAGGTTTTAGAGATCATCTCGGTAATGCTGTATCGGTATCCTTTGTTGGTATTCGACAATAAATACGCATTAGAGAACGCCGGATTTATATTGGCTGCATAAATTGGCATCTGGTGATTGGTATCATACGAAAAGTAAGTAGGGTTATCGGTTTTATTTACCTGTTGAAATTCAAGATCGCGAATTACTTTGGTATACATCCCTTCGGTCGTAAATTTGTAGCCGTCGATGATTTTATCGATCGCAAGAGAGTTTCTTAAAACTGCCGGCATTTTAAATTTATTGTCAACCAAATCGGCCTGTACTTTTGGCGTTGCATCGTGATAGCCGTTTAATCCATTGTTTGCCAAAGGATCTCCCGCAGCTGCAACCTGTGCCGGAGTAAGATTGTTTTTGTCATAACTTCCGTAACCTACACCATCATTGTAGTAAGCATATCCCAGCCATGCAAATGGAATTCTTCCGGTAAATACTCCCGATCCACCTCTAATAACAAGTGTTTTGTCTTCGTCTACATTATAGGTAAATCCAATTCTTGGTGACACCAATGCTGTGCTGAAGAAGTTGTTTTTAATCTGGCTCAATGGCGTGTACGAATAGGTGTTGCCATAATTAGGATCAGCCGGAGAGTTTTGTAATTGTGAACTCAATTTTGGTTTAGTAGGCAAGTCTGTGTAGTCAATTCTTACGCCCGGAGTTAGTTTTAATTTATTTCCAATTCTAATTTCGTCCTGAACATAAACACTGTATAGGTTTACTTTAAACTGCGCATATGGATTGTTGAAAATCTGATCTCTTGTTGAACCGTCAAAAGGGTAGGTACCACGAACACGGGTAGGAAGTTTGCCGTAGAAATCGGCTAATGATTTGTAAGATACTCTTCCGTTAAGGGCGTTTACAAATCCGTAATTGATGTCGTAAAACTCATTGTGTGTACCAAACAACAAAGTGTGGTTTCCGGTTTTATAGGTAAGATTGTCCGTGATTTCGGCCGTGTTTTGTTTCATATTGAATACTGTTGCCTCACGATCGTTTCCTAAAAAGATTGTTCCTCCGTTATAACCAATTTCTGTTTGGGGAAACATGATATTGCTTGATTTTGGGTCGCGATAATCTTTGATAGCCGAATAACTGGCAATGAACGAGTTGGACCATTGGCTGTTAAAATGGCTTTTAAGCTCTAAAACGGTACTGATGGATTGGTTTTTCTGCGTAAAATCCATGCTCGAGAACCTGAAGTTAGCAGCGTCACGCTCTAAGTTGGAAGCCTGAGAGATAACCGTATTGTTTCTTAACGACAGCGCGTGTTTGTCATTAATTTTCCAATCTAATTTGTTGAAGAATTTTTGACTTTTTGCAAAGTTGTTGTACCCACCGAAAGTTCCGGTGTCAAACCCGTAGTTTGTTTTTACGAAGTCCGAGATTTGTTGTGCGGTAGTGTTGTCTAGCAATGAAGTCAATTTACCATTAGAATCGGTTTGTCCTGCATTGTAAAATAAAGGATCTGTTCTTTCGGCATATTCCATATTGGTAAAGAAAAACAATTTGTCTTTAACGATTGGCAAACCTAGTCGGAATCCAATTTGATAATCACCAAACGAATTTGGCATTTTTGAACCATCACCGGCATTGTTGCGTCCTGTAATGGCTGCATTTCTGCCATAACTGTAAATCGATCCGGTCACATTGTTGGTACCGCTGCGGGTAACGGCATTTACGCTACCGCCTAAAAAGTTTCCTAGTTTAATATCGTAAGGAGCAATATAAACCTGAATATCCTGTATCGCATCAAGGCTTATCGAATTGGAACGTGTACTGCTTCCCGGCATTCCCGAAGTCCCTGATTGTCCTCCTAATGACGGGCTAAAACCAATTGCATCATTGTTGATCGAACCGTCAATAGTAACGTTGTTGTATCTGAAATTGGTACCGGCAAAAGAGTTATTAGAACTCTGTGGTACTAGTTTGGTCACATCCTGAATTCCTCTGTTGATTAACGGAAGGCCATTCACCTGTTTTTCATTAATATTGGTTCCGTTATTTTTAGAAGAAGGTTTAGAGCTTGTAATGACAACTTCTTCCAATACATTATTTTCTCCTTTGCTAACCACTATCGTTGGCAGGTCGTTATCGCCAAGGGCTAAGTGTATTTGTGCGTTAGAGTAATCTTTGGTGGAAGCACTTTTGATTTCTAATTCGTAAGGTCCGCCGGCATTTAAATTTTCGAAACTAAACCTACCTTGTTTGTCAGTTGTAGCTTTATAAACTGCGTTTGTAGGTAAATGGGTTAAAGTAACCTCCGCGTCGGTAAGCGGGCTAGTGCCGTCATTTACCTTTGCAGATAATGAAGAGGTCGTAATTTGGGCAAAAATGTTTCCCATGGCAAGGAGCATTACGGCCGAAAAAAAGAGTTTTAGTTTTGTCATTGATTTTTAGTTTTTATTTGACAAAGAAACTCTGTTTGTTCGGATCGGATTTAACGCTTTTGTTAACTTAAAATGATAAAAAAATATAGTGTTACCTTAAAATTATTAAGTGGTTATCCTTTTAAAATTTTCTAAGCCTTTAAAATCAATGATTTGTGTAACTGGTTAAAAATAAAAAGATTAGAGTTGTATTTAAAGTAGATTAGAGAAAGATTAGAGTGTTAAGCCAAGGTTATCAAATGTAAAAACAGGCCTTATTAAAATGGGTTGCGGCTATGAAAAAATGAAACAATTTATGGAAATTGCAAAGTGATAGAAGTGCCTTTTCCGACTTCAGAATCGACGTTAACGGTAATGTGATGCAGTTTGAGTATCTGCATGGTAATAAAAAGCCCCAATCCTTGTCCTTGTATGTGACGGGTATGATCGCTTCTGAAAAAAAGATCAAAAATAGCTTCTTTGTCCTGCTCTGCAATTCCGGGACCCTGATCGGTAATTTGTATCAAAAGTTTGTTTTTTTCTGCGAGCGCAAAAACAGTTACCGGCTCAGGAAATGAGAATTTAATCGCATTGTCCAGAATATTGTACAGCGCTATAAAAAGCATGTGTTTATTGGCATAGACCGAAAGTAAATTTTCGTGTTCTGCCAAAGCACTCAAATCTACCGATACTTTTGATTCGGGATATTCGATTGCTTTTTTTTCCAGGACATTCCATAGTATTTCGTCGATCCTAACTGTTTCCATTTGCTGAGGCTCAGACAGTTCAAGTCCCGATAATACCAGAAGCCCTTCTAAAGTTGATTTTAAGTGCAGGGTGTCTTTTCGAAGCGATTTTAAGATCTCTTCATACTGCTCGTTCGTTCTGGGCTGTTGCAAGGACACATCGATATCTCCAATGATAATGGTTAGGGGAGTTTTAAGTTCGTGTGACGCATTTTTGAGGAAATTTTTTTGCGTCATAATACCGGTTTCGAGCCTTTCTAAAAGATAATTAAAAGTGGTAACCAGTTCTTTAATTTCGTCTTTCCCGTGAGCCTGCTGAACTTCTAATCTCGAATGCAGGTTTTCAGTGGTAATGGTATTTACTTTTGCAATGACTTCCGAGAAAGGACGGAAGGTTTGTCGGGCTAAAAAGGTTCCCATAAGATAGTTTAGCGGAATGCCGGCCAGATAAAAAAGAATAAACATAAAGCCCAGAATCTCCAGCTGTCGGTTACCGGCGCGATCGATACCCGAGACGACAATTATAAAATCGCCCTGATTGTCTTTGTAAAATAACCCCACAAACTGCCTGTCGTTTATCGTAAACGATTCCATTTTGTTTTTTACAATACTATTCAGATCGTGATCCGTTAGCGGAATGTCAACAGAATCCTTGAGGTATAATTTTTTTGTTTTGGCATCGTAAACCCGTATCGATTCGTTGTTGATTCGGTTGTATTGAACTTCAATTTGATGATAACGTTCGTTGGTGAATTCTTTTATTTCGTCTTTTTTGAAATAAAATAAGGCAGCTGTCATCGCATGATCCTCCAGATTGTCATAGTAAAGATCTTTCATGTGGCTTCTGAAAAGAAGAAAAGATCCCGCCATGAGCAATCCGACGATAAAAGCAAAAAGCAAAGTAGAATTTACAGCTAACTTATTTTTAAGATTCATAACTCTTTAGATCTATTTATTTTCTCTAGTAGATGTAGGAGATTTGCTTCGACAATTCGCTATCGCTCGGGTGGCAGATTTTCAATCTATAGTCTTTCTTCTTTCCTCTTTCCACATCTCACATCTCACATCTCACATCTTCAACTCTTCTGCTTCAACATATACCCCGTTCCTTTTATCGTATGAATGAGTGGAGTGGGGAAGTTTTTGTCGACTTTATTGCGTAAATAGTTAATGTAAACGTCGACCGTGTTTGAGGTACTGTCAAAATCAATATTCCAGACGGCTTGCGCGATTGCGACTCTTGATAATGCCGTTTCGCGGTTTTTCATAAAGAAAATTAAGAGTTTAAGTTCTCTTGACGAAAGGTTGAGTTCTTTTCCGTCTCTTGTTGCACTTTGTTCTTTCATATTGATTTCGATTCCGGCATAGGATTGAAAATCGAGAATTCCGGTGCTGAATTCGGCGCGACGCAGCTGGGCATTGATTCGGGCTAAGAGTTCTTCAAACATAAAAGGTTTCGCCAGATAATCATCTGCACCGGATTGGAGGCCTTTTACTTTTTCCTGCGGAGTATCAAGTGCACTTAAAATTAGGATAGGCACTATTATTTTTCGGCTTCGTAAAACTTCACAAACTTCAAATCCGGTGATGTCCGGGAGCATGATATCGAGAATGATGATGTTGTACTCATTTTTCATGACCTCTTTAATGGCTTCAAAACCTTTGGTGATGGTTTTAACTTCATACAAATGTTCTTCAAGTCCTCTTGTAATAAAAGAGGCAACTCTGGGATCGTCTTCGACTAATAATACTCTGTTCATATTCGAAAAATAGTTGGGGTATGGGCTTTTTTTAGGTAATAAAGTAATTCTTTTGCTGACGTACCGGATTTATCTTTTTATTGTTTAATTCTAACAGCGTGTTTTCAATCATTTCTGACATTGCATCGAGTGCCAGATCGTTAGGCTGTAATCCGAAAGGGTTTTCGAGTTCGTCTGCAATTGCTTCGAGCGCTACAAAAGTATAGGCAATAAAAACAATGATGAAGGGTGTAATCCAGCCCATAGTTTCGACAAAGCCAAAGGACAATAAAAAGCAATAAATATAAACCGTTCTGTGTAACAATACACTATAGGTATAGGGGATAGGGGTACCTGCAATTCGCTCGCATCCGCCAACAATGTCAGACAGTTTGTTTAGGTTTTCTTCAAAAGCCAATTGTGTGACACTGTCGATTTTGTTTTCTGATTTGGCATTTTTAACCCAAAGTCCCAGTTCTCTTAAAAGGATGATTGGTTTGTAACGAACTTCCTGTAACTGCTCTTCGAGTTCTTGTGGAAGCAGTCGTTTCATATCGGCAGTAGAATCAGTCTCTCTAAGCTGGTGTTTGAGACTGTATACAAAAGCAATAAGCAAATTAGTAAACTTTTCGCGTTTGGCTTCGTATTCCTGATCGGGGATAAGCGTGATGCTTTGGCGTGCGAGAGATCGGGTGTCGTTGAGCAAAGCGCCCCATAGTTTTCTGCCTTCCCAGAAACGATCGTAACTCACACTGTTTCTAAAACCGAGGAAGATTGCCAGAGCAATACCGAATAGTGTGAAAATAGCAGGATTGATGTGCAGATCGTATTGAATCAGCCAGGGTTTAAAATAAACAACGGCGAAGGAGAATAACAGTAGCAGTAAAAGCCTCGGAAGCAGTTGTGGCAAAACGGAACCTCTCCACTCAAAGAGCATTTTGAACCAGGTATTCTTTTTCTTTATAATCATTAGCGGGCTTCAGATTTAATACTATAAAAGTAATTAAAAGTGCGGCCTCAAACAAAAAATGATAAAAATATATGATGCTTCAATTTTTGATACAAAAAGAGTAATATTTATTTTAAAACTTCTCGTAGTTAAAAAAAATCTCAATAAAATTAATAAGAAAGACAAAATTAGAGTGTTATACTAGGATTGTCATTGCCTAATTTACTTAATAAAGTAATTGTTTTTTAGATACTTTATAAAAGTGTATAATATAATTATTGAAAAACATAGTACACTTAAAATTAACAGGCAGTCAGTAAATTTGTTGTCTATCTCAAACATTTTTGAAATAAAAAAAATCACTATTGATAATGTTCCTATTATTCTCAGAAACAATCTTAATCGGTTTTGATTTTTATTCATAGTAAAGAATTATTGGTTTCTAGGTGTATTCTGATCGTCATTTCCACGAGGTCCCATATATGGTTCTTGCCAAATTTGCATTGTCGGACTTCCTCCAAATCTATTTGTTTTAACATATCCAGTATATGTTACAGAATTTGTACTATTTAGGGTAAATGAACCTATGCCCAGCGAATTTGAAAATTGACCAATCGCTTCAAAAACAATCATGTTGCCATAGGTACTTATGTTTACTGTTATCTGGGAATAATCTCCTGCCATATCATAACCATATTTGTATGTTGTCACGGAAGATTCAGTAACATTGCCATTAATGTCTAGATTGTAATCGATTCTGACAGCGATATTTGCTGCCGGAAAAGTATTGTCAAAATACAGTGTAGAAGAATATTTGTATGGAGGATCATCATTAGTGGAAGTATTTTTACTGGTTTTGCTACTTTTTAAATTAGCATACAGTATTTCTTTCCATTTCTTAGATCCTAAATTGTCTTCCTTAGAAATATCATTTGAGCTTATCATTTTAGAACTCTCATAATTAGTTTTAAGTGATTTTAATATAGTTTCTAATTCTTCTGAACTTGATGTATTATAGCTTGGTTTTTTTATATTAGAATTTTCTAAAGTGTAACCATAAGTTTCAGCCAAAATTTTAATTTGGTTTTCTGAATTTACTTGTTTATTTGTGTCTTCGATTTGGTTATCATTATCGCAACTTGCAAGGAGAGCAATTAAAGCCAGAGCGGGTAATAGCTTTTTTTTCGTAAGATTAATAATTTTCTTAGTGTTGAGCAACTGTGAATTCATCAGAAAAAGTATATAGTTAAGGCTAATAAGGGGTTAAAAGTAAGAATTTTTTTAATTAAAAAATATAAAAGAAAGAAATAGTGATATATTTAACATACAATATTGCTTTTTTAATTGGAATATGATGATTGTTATTTATTTTGGATAATATAAAGTCATGAAGTTTCTCAGATGGGAATCATTTTATCAGCAATAGGTATTTAACTGTTTTGCTATATTTTAATCCATAAAAAAAAGCCGATTTCCCCCAAGAAACCGACTTTTTTAATTTTCCCCTTACGAGGAAAGTATTTGTTTAAAATTTTGTATTCAATTGATTAGCGCAAAGCATATCTCAGCTTAAGTCCGTAAGAGACTAATCTGACATTGTTTGCCAGCGGAGAATCAAGTACGCTGTTGTGTTGCAGCTTTACAGGAAGTTCCGGATTGTACTGAACCAAATTTTTACCACTAGTTCTGTCGTAGATATTATTCAAACCATAGTCTAAATAAAGTCCGATATAAATCGAGCTTCTTTTTCCAATGCTTTGTTTTAAACCTGTTTCAATAGTAGCCGAATAAGATACTTTGGTGTCTAAATCCTGTTCTTCGGTTTTTACATCATTGGTACTGGCAAAGCCTGCAAATGCCGGGTTAAACAATTCTACATTGTATTGCGGATAATAACCGCTGGTAGTAAGGTTCTGGATGGTAGTTTGGTAACATCCTTTGACCGCAAATCCTACTTTGGCTCCGGCAGCAATATATAATTTGCTTGTTCCTGAAGTTTCATACTGAATTCCGATCGGAACATTTACATAACCTAAGTTTTGTTCTTCTCTCAAATTAGTAGCCTTATATCGGAATTGAAAGTTCTCCTGTTCAGCATCGGTTGTTGCGTATTGCCCGCTCACAAATGCAAATTTTGCATCAGAGCTGTACGTTTGATACTCAGCGCCGATTCCGATACTCAATCCTTCATTTAGATAATAAGAATATCGAATTCCTGCACTAATTCCGTTTCCGGGTACCAGCTCACCGGCAAAACCATATTTTAGAAAAGAACCCGGTCCTGCGACAGAGATCGATAGTTCCTGTTTTTTATCCTGACTATAACCCTGCAGACAAATCGCCAGAATTGCCGTCATTGTAGCTATAGATTTTATAGAGGTACTGATATATTTTTTCATCTTAAAGTTGTATTAGCCAGTACCATTTTGAAGTGGTACTGGCGTGATTTTGTTTATTTTACAAGTACTTTGAATGATTTCTTGATATTGCCTGACTCAACAACTACAAGAACCATATTACTTTCGGTAGTTGAAGGTAATTGTATTTGTGTCTGAGCAGTAGACGATTTCACTGTTGTAATCAGTTGACCTGTCACAGAGTAAAGGCTTATTTGCATGTTTTCCAAATCGCCTTCTGGTAAATCAGCGTCTACAGTAAGCATTTTTCCTGTCTCCACCGGATTTGGATACAATTTAACCTCAAGTGATTTTTGCGACTTAATTTTACTAGTACATGTTTGCAACACCTTACCATCTTTAGTCGTCATTTTTACACTATAGTCGGCAGTTAGATCTAATTTATTTGCCAGATCGTCTCCTGCTGAAAAGTATTGGCCTGTACCAATTAACTGTCCATTTTTAAACCATTGGTAAGAAACAAATTCGTAACCTCCATTGGTTTGCGGATTGTTGTTTACGATAAGTACATTGTTGAATTTTTGGTGTACGATA
>JAHEZJ010000046.1 GCA_023251135.1 Flavobacterium sp.
GATGTCAAGAATATAATTCAAAACTACATCCGAAAAAGCAAATCGCTGAAGATCCTACATTTTTAACACTGCTAAACTTTCATTATCTTCGTGGAGATGAAAAAAACAAAATCCAAATACGAAATCTTCCGGGAAAGAATCAAAATCATCCTTTATGGAACGGATACGTTTTTGGGAAGAATGTTTGATCTGGTCCTTCTTGGACTGATTCTACTAAGTGTTGTTTTGATTATGATGGAAACCGTTCAGGGAATCAATCAAAAATACCACTCTCAGCTTATTGCTTGCGAATGGATTATCACCGTATTTTTTACCATTGAGTATGTACTTCGAATCATTTCGATTCAAAAACCAGTCAGATATATTTTTAGTTTTTACGGAATTATTGATCTGATGGCCGTATTACCGATGTATTTATCCATTTTTTTTCCGGGAGCAAGTGTGCTGTCGATCATAAGAGCCCTGCGTTTTTTCAGATTATTCAAAATCCTGCATATTCCGCAAATCTCCCATCAGTCTGTTCAGCTTCGGGAAGCCATTGAAGCCAGCAAGGAAAAAATTCTCGTTTTTATTTATTTTGTACTGATCAGCACCATAATAATTGGTTCGGTCATGTACTTGGTCGAAGGTAAAGAATCCGGCTTTACAAGTATTCCGATGAGCATTTACTGGACAATTGTTACTTTGACCACAGTGGGTTATGGCGATATTTCTCCTCAGACGCCTCTCGGACAATTTATTGCTGCTTTTGTTATGATTTTGGGTTACGGAATTATAGCGGTTCCAACCGGAATTGTAACTGCCGAGTTTGCAAAAAGCAGCCTGAAAAACAGTGTCGTAAGCAGTAAAAAAACGTGCACAAAGTGCCGCTCTCAGGTGCATTTTGATCATGCTCAATATTGTTTTGAATGCGGAACAAAATTACCTAACAATTAATTCAGAAAGGACTTTACCATCCTTACTTTAATCCATACAAGTCTAAGGTTTTTGCAACCGTAAAGACTCCCAAATATGAAATATCTAATTACCATCGTCGGACCAACAGCAATAGGCAAAACAGCCTTGAGCATTGCTTTGGCGCAACATTTTAATTGTGAGATAATCTCTTGCGACAGTCGTCAGTTTTTTAAAGAAATGACAATTGGTACGGCAGTGCCAACTCCCATAGAACTGCAATCTGCCACACATCATTTTATACAGAACAAATCTATTTTTGAAAATTACACTGTTGGGGATTACGAAAAAGAAGCACTTTTAAAATTAGAAGAATTGTTTGTAAAAAATGACTTCGTTATTTTAATTGGCGGTTCGGGACTATATGTTGATGCCATTCTAAAAGGATTCGATGAATTTCCGGAAATTGATCCTGAAGTACGTTCTGAAATAAACGCCAACTACGAAAAGCTTGGTATTACTTATCTGCAGGGTCAGTTAAAAAATCTTGATCCCGATTACTATCAGAGGCTAACCATAGAAAACCCGCAAACGCTTCAAAATCCGCAAAGAATGATGCGTTTTACAGAAGTATGTATCGGAACTCAAAAGCCCTACTCTTCTTTTTTAAATCAAAAGAAAAACAACCGAAATTTTACTCCTGTTCTAATTGGTTTAGAAGCCGACAGACCAGTAATTTATAACCGCATCAATCAACGTGTAGATCTGATGATGAAGGAGGGATTATTGGAAGAAGCCAAAGCTTTATATCCCAACAAAGCGTTAAATGCGTTGCAAACGGTCGGTTATAGAGAATTATTTAGTTATTTTGACGGAGAATTTTCGCTGCCTTTTGCCATCGAAGAAATCAAAAAAAATACCAGACGTTTCTCTAAAAGACAACTAACCTGGTTCAAACGAAATGAAGACACAAAATGGTTTGATTATGCGACAGATCGAAACGAAATCATAAGTTACATAGAAAATCTTCTAAAGTAAAATCGGTTTCTTTCCTCTGATAGAAAAATCTAAAATCAACAATCTAAAATTTAAAATTCAGCAATGCCAATATCTCCAAATTTTACTTCTGTCTTAAGCAAAGACTGGGAAATCAATTTTACACAATGTACACCAAATGGTTTTCTAAAGTATACAGACTTATGTAATATTCTGCAATTGACGGCTGCTGCACATTCTGAAGCCGGAGGCATTAGCTTTTTTGATATGCAGGAGTTTCATCAGGCCTGGGTATTAAGCCGCATGCGCGTTGAAATTACGGCTTTACCAAAATGGCAGGATGTTGTAACGGTAAAAACCTGGATCAACAGTTTAGAAAATTCTCGTTCTGTTCGTGCTTTAGAAATGCATGTAAACGGAAAAAAAATAGTAGGCTGCGAAACGTATTGGGCTGTTTTTAATACACAGTTACGACGTCCCGAAGCTTTGGCTTTGCCTTACCAACATTTTGAATTGTACCCCGAAAAACGCGCCACTACTGAAGGTTTTTCAAAAATAAACATCAACCACGAAAAAGAAGCGGTTTTTGAAAAAACAGTTTACCTCTCGGATCTGGACATTGTAAATCACGTCAATAATGTCAAATATTTAGAATGGTGCCTTGATCATGTAGAGGAGGAAAGAATTCTCAAACAAGAGGTTAAAAGCTTTGAAATGAATTTTATGAAGGAACTGTCGCTAAAAGATAAAGTCATCATCCATGAGAGCGAAGATGACAATCACACTAAGGCAACGTTCAGCATTACCAAACAGGAGAAAACTTGTTTTGCTTTGGAATTACACTGGAAATAAGATACTCCTAAAAAATGTAAAAGTTTAAAATTCGTGGTGATTCTGTGAATTCCTGATAAAAGAAACGAGGCATAATCGCCTCGTTTTTCTTTATAGGAAGATTACTTTGCTTTCTTCTTCGAATCTTTTTTCGCTTTTTCAGATTTCTTTTTCTTTTGCGTCAACTCAATCTTGCCTTTAATTCTTTTCTCCACTTCAATAATATCGGATTCAAAAACAAATTGTAAGGTACAAAGTTTAGCCTTTTTAATTTCTTTTAGTGCCAATTGAAACTCTTGCTGCGCTTCGTAAAGAATCCCATTCTTCACAAAAATTTCAGATTTGTTTATTCCTTTTATAGTTAAAGCAAAATCGATTAATTTTTGCGCTTCTTCAAAATCTTCATTTAAAATTAAAGTCTGAATATAGTGCGGATATACTTCGAGTGCATGAATGTTAATCGTCAGGGCTTCCTGAAAATAGATTTTTGCCTCTTCGTAATTCCATAATTGTTCCGACTGAATTCTTCCGTACAAGCACAAAACCATTGTGTTTTTAGCATCATAGGAAAAGGCATAATCCAAAGATTCAATGGTTTCTTCTAATGAATAAGGATAACTGTCCAACGCCTGAAAAAGGTATTTATCTATTGCTTTCATGTTATGTGTTGCTATTTATTGTTTTTTTTTGGTCACATATAGTTCGCATATAATCATTGTTTTTTGCGACCAACTTTTTAATTATGCTCATTTCGTAAATCGGTTTTAAGTTTCTGACGTGTTCCTTTGTAACTTTTCTCTGCCTTGTTCTTTTTAAAGTCAGTTCCTGTAAAAACTCTAATCGGATTACCCCGCTGAATGTTGAGCTGATTTTCCCATTGTTTTCCAACATGGTTTTTAAGTTGCTGTAAGGTTTCGTCTTCTAGTTTTTTTAATAATCTTTCTGTTGCCAGTTTTTTGTTTTGGTGCTGCGAACGGCTGTCCATAGCAACAACCGCAATTCCCGTTGGCAAATGTGTCGCGCGGATTGCCGAACTTACTTTGTTTACGTGTTGCCCGCCTGCTCCGGAACTGCGCATGGCCTGATACTGAATATCGCTTTCAGAAATTGATGCATTTTTTTGCGGTTCAATCTCAAAAACACCAATAAACCAATTTTTTCGCTTGTGCATTTTCCTAAACTGGCTTTGACCAATCCACTGAATCGTTCCTATCCAGGAATCCGCAAATCGAGCAGCATCTTTCCCTTTTACAGTGATGGTAGCGGTTTCTACTGTTCCGTTTTCCTGCCCAACTTCTCGCTGCAACAAAGTTGTTTCTAATTGTTGTTCCTCTGCTTCGTCCAAAACTTTTTTAAGCACCTGAGCCACTACCCAGGTGCATTCTGCCGGTCCCCGACCCGCTGTTATCTGAATTATTTTTTCCATTTCTCTAATATTTTAAGAAGCTTTTCTCTGTTCTTCGCTTCTTTTACAAATTTTGGTAAACGGGCCACCAAACTCGATCCGAAATTCATTCCTGGATTTCGTTCCCTTAGCGTTGCTCCGATATACCGTTCTAAATACTCCATATGCTGCTTATTATAGGCCCAGAAGATATGTTTGTCCACTTCTATTTGAAACCAAAGTGGTAAATTATACCATTGTTCTTTCACTAAACCGTCGTTACGATTTGAATTTTGCAAAACCTCTTCAACTTTGGGTTTCCACTCTTCCTGAAAATTACAATGCGGACATTTCGCTTTATACTTTTCCGGCTTTTCTTTTAATAACTGCGATTTAAATTCATATTTTTCATAACACTGATTGCAATAGGCCTTACCATAAGCAATGTATTGGTAAATGGGCTTGTCAAGCTTATAAAAGCAATGTTTACACTCCAAAACTTTAGTATAACAATGCCCACATTTGCATTCTCCTGAAAGTTTATTTTTAACTTTAGCTTGAGCATCACATTTCGGACACTGCACTAAAACCTCATGTAAAAAACTTTCTAAAAACTTATTCTCATCCTGAAATCTTTTCATACTCTTTGTCTTTTTATCGGTCCATTCTAACGATCTTTGGCGTGAAAGTTCCAAGCACTTCCACCAGATCACTTTGATTTTCCATCACTTTTGTAATGTCTTTATACGCCATAGGCGCTTCGTCAATATTTCCTCCAATTAAGGTTACATCATTGGCTTTTAACACCTTTTTAATCTCACTTTGAGTGAAGGTACTTTTACACTTCGCCCTTGAAAACAAACGCCCTGCACCATGCGAAGCAGAGTTTAAGCTTTCCGCATTTCCCTTGCCTTTTACAATGTAGCCGGGCGCCGTCATCGAACCGGGAATAATTCCCAATTGGCCTTCTGCGGCAGGCGTTGCACCTTTTCTATGCACAATACATTCCTGACCGTTTACCATTTCTTTCCAGGCAAAATTGTGGTGATTTTCGATGGTTACCACTACTCTTTTTCCAATTGCTTTGGCAATTCGTCGATGAATATCATCGTGACAGGCTTTCGCATATTCTCCCGCTAAATTCATAGCCAGCCAGTATTCCTGACCGTCATGCGTATTTAAATCCAACCAGGCCAAATGCTGAACATTTTTTGGTAACGGGCATTGTTTTGTTGCCAGATAGGTATAATGTTTGGCAATGTTTGCGCCTAATCCTCTGGAACCGCTGTGCGAAAGAACGGCGAAATATTCTCCTTTTTCGAGCTTCCATTCGTTCTCCGGATTTTCAATTTTAGCAATTCCGAATTCTACAAAATGGTTTCCTCCGCCAGAACTTCCCAATTGTTTGTAAGCCTTCGGTAAAAGATTCTTTAACAATGGAATATCCTGAAATTCGCTTTTATAAAAAACATCATGATCAACTCTTGAAGCATGAGTTTCATACATTCCAAACTTGGTATTGTCTTTCAAAATTGCTTCCAACTGATGTTCCTTGCCTTTAAAATGTGAAGCCGGTAAATCAAAAATAGAAAGGCTCATCCTGCATCCGATATCCACTCCAACTCCGTACGGAATTACCGCATTATCGGTTGCCAAAACCCCTCCAATTGGCAGTCCGTAACCCGAATGTGCATCCGGCATCAAAGCTCCGGCTACAGAAATAGGCAGTTTTAACGAATCATACAATTGAAATTTTGCCTGTTGGTCAATCTCATTTTCTCCAAAAATTTTAAAAGGAACTCTTGTTGTCTTCAACTGATGCATTCTTACCTGAACCGGTTTGATCAAACCTTCGGCTACTTTACCCCAGGTTCCGTTGCCTTCATATTTTTCCGGATGTAACAATACATCTTTGGCTTCTGTCAGGATAGATTCTTTTTTCTCCCTTTTTCTATATCTGTTGATCTGCCCTAAGGCGATATTTATTGAATTGTTCTTTGGAAACCCTAATTTAATCAGGTCTTTTCCAGATAATTTATTTCCCATGATTTATATCATTTCGTCCAGATATTGCTGATACAATGCTTCCAGACTTTTATTTTTAATTGGGTTTTTCTCTTTTGGATTTTCACTTTCATAGTAACTCCAACGATGCGAAAAACCATCTACTAATTTGTTTATCTTATGTCTCAAATTAAGATTAGTAATGCGATTGTCGAGCAGCTGAATTTCGCTTTCCAAATCTGAATCAACCAACTTCGTATGTGTTATCATATACGGGCTAACACGAAGTACATAACGCCACGGCTCATTAAAAACGTAATGAATTCTATATCGCTTAAAATTGCTGCACCAGCGTTCGCGTTTATAAAAATGTGCTTTTTCTTTCTCGGTTAATTCTAATTTTGGACTTTTCCACTCCCACTCTGAAAATTCTTTTACAGTTTGTAACTTTTCGGTATAAACATTTCTTCTTTTTCTCTTTTTCTTTCTTTTAAAAGATTTTTCAGAAGAGAACTGCCAGGTATTTATTTTTTCCAATAAACTTTTGTAAAATGAAGCTTCACTCGATCTTGCCACATCTTCTCTCAGTATAAAATTACGCTGCCATCCCTTTTGATAAGGGGTCTCTAGTGGAACAAGAGGTAAATCTCTTCGTTTTTCCCAAAGCTTTTTTTCAAGTTTTCTTAACTGAATCAGGTGTTTTTCAAAATCTTCCTTTACTAATCTTTTTTTCTTTCTTTTACTTTTAAGACGAGCGCACAAAGCATACTCCTCTACCGTATAATTTTGCATTAAAAATTATAGTGCATTAAATTAACAGCCAAACAGGCTTAACATTTTATCCATGAAGGATAAGTAAAATCGATTTTCGGGAAAATTTGAAGTGTCTAGAATAAAAAAAAGCCCGAAACAAAATGTCTTCGGGCTTTATATATCTAAAAGTATATTTCTAGGATCGAAATAAGCCACGAAGAAGTGCTGCATCAAATTCATTTGATGTGAAGCTCTGTGATGTCAATGTAAATACAAACATTTTTTCTTCGTTTTTAAAGGGTTATTATTTTTTTCGTCTGCAAATATTCAGAATACTTTTTTGATTTTCCAAATTTATTTTAAGAAAAATCATTACAAAAAAAATATTTATATTATTTCAGGAACCAAAAAAGACGCTACAAATCTCAAGATCAGAAAGATAAAAAACAACACTTTACTATTTTTTTTTTTGAATATTTAGTCAATCGCAAAGAAATAATACGCGGATGATACAGATTCGCTTCGCGAAAACGCTGATTAGAGCGGATTTTTAATACGATAAAAAGGTTATGGTGATAATATTCTACATCAAATAAAATTTAAGAATCGGTGTTGATCCGCGTTTTCGTCTGGCGAATCCGTATCATCAGCGTTAAAATTTTTAATATTAATTTGATTCATAATTCACATCCGCGTGCTATCAAACCTTTCTGCGGAGCTGCAAGACAATTTACTCCATAAAAAAAGCCCTGATTTCTCAGGGCTCTAATATTTTTTTGTTTGGTTATATTTTTTGTTATTCTGCAACTTTACTTTTAACAACTAATCTGAAACCTTCACCGTGAATGTTTAAGATTTCAACATCTTCGTCAGCTTTTAGGTATTTTCTAAGTTTGGCGATGTAAACGTCCATACTTCTTGATGTAAAATAGTTATCGTCTCTCCAGATTTTAGTTAAAGCTAATTCTCTTGGCATTAAGTCATTTTCATGAAGAATCAACATTTTAAGCAATTCATTCTCTTTTGGAGACAATTTAATTGGCTCTTCATCCTGGAAAGTCAAGAATCTTAGTTTTGAATTTAAATGGAATTTTCCAATGTTAAATTCGAACTGTACTTGTTCTGCTTTTGTATCAGCAGATTTTCTCTGAATGATCGCTTTAATTTTCATCAATAAAACTTCTGAATCAAAAGGTTTATTCAAATAATCATCAGCACCCGCTTTGTACCCTTTCAATACATCCTCTTTCATAGACTTAGCCGTTAAGAAGATAATTGGCACTTCGCTGTTCTTCTCTCTAATTTCTTTGGCTAAAGTATAACCATCTTTATAAGGCATCATTACATCAAGAATACACAAATCGTATACATCTTTCTTGAATTTTTCGAAACCTTCCATACCGTTTTTAGCTAAAGTAACTTCAAAGTCATTTAACATTAGATAATCTTTAAGAACTGCCCCAAAATTAAGGTCATCTTCTACTAAAAGTATTCTTTTGTTATTATTTTCCATATTTTAATTTATTAATGGTATTTTTATTATAAAGGTGCTACCTTTTCCTTTCTCGCTTTCAACATATACTTGACCATTATGATCTTCTACTATCCTTTTTACATAAGCCAGACCTAAACCGTGTCCTTTTACATTATGTAAATCTCCTGTATGTTCTCTGTAAAATTTCTCAAAAACTCTTTTTTGAGCTACTTTACTCATACCAAGACCATTATCTTTTACTTTTATCAGAATCATGTCTTTAACATTTTCTGTAAAAATTTCTATTTCAGGGTTACCCGGAGAATATTTTATGGCATTTTCTAAAATATTCACTAATACATTGGTAAAATGCACTTCGTTGATCAGACTCGTTGTTCTTGCCGCATTAAAATGCTTCACTACAGTTCCCTGTCTGTCCTCCAAAATTAAATTTACATGTTCAATTGCATCATCAATGATATCATGAATCGCGGTAGGTTCTTTTGTAATGTCTAATTCTCTTTTTTCTAACTTAGAGATACGAAGAACATTTTCTACCTGAGCATGCATTCTTTTATTCTCATCCCGAATCATCTGAAGATAGCGATATACTTTCTCTTTGTCTTCGATTATCTTAGGATTCTTAATGGCATCAAGTGCCAGATTAATTGTCGCTATCGGAGTTTTAAACTCATGCGTCATATTATTTATAAAATCGGTTTTGATTTCAGAAATATGCTTCTGACGCAACAATTGGTTTAATGCACTGGTGTACGCAACTATAATGATTAATGTGAAAATTATTGATAGTATTGTAATACTTAATAATTCAGACAGTAAGAATTTCTTTTTATGTGGGAACGTAAGAAACAATTCGTATTTACTATTTCCCTCATTATCCGTATAAATTGGCACGTGGTAACTTGCATCTTTATCGTAATGAAATCCATCAGATCTTACTTTTGTCGCAAGACCATTGTTAAGAACACCATATTCAAATTTGGTTTTTACACCATATTCTTCCAGTTCCTTTTTTAAGAGTTTTTGAAGTTTATCCTTTGTTATTCGCCCTTCTATCGGTGTCAGTGAAGCAATATCTTTGTATTGAATTTGCTGCTGCACTTTATTTAAGATATCCAGACTTCCTGATTTTTCGATTTTTAAATCAGGGATAATACTTTGTCCTAAAGTATTATTATCGATATTATTGTTGTTATTGTATACTTCTGTAACTCTTTTTGAACTGAAGTTTTTAAATCTTTCGCTGCTGAATTTTTTATTAAAAATCGAGCCGCTGATATCATAATCTTCAGATGTAAGCGTATTGGAATAAACTATTGTCTTGTTTGTTTTTGCATTTCTCTGAATGTAAAAAACCTGAAGTAAATCTTCTTTTTTAGGTGTTTTACCGGTACTGTCTTTGATGCGGTTGTATTTATCGTAAAAACTATACTCTTCCTGCTGTTCGAGCTTGTCTGCCACATTGCCAATTACCTGAGTAACATGGTATTTAAACTGCTCATCGTTATTCTTGAACGAAGAATTAAACCAATATACCTGAACCAGAATTATCCCTATTAAGGACAAACTCATCAATAAAACAAGTAATCTAAAAAATAATTTATTCATCGAAACAAAATTAATATTTTAACAATATACTAAATAATACATTAACCAAATATTAACATTTAAGACTGATTTTGTTTTATATTTAAAATTTTAAGAATTTTAACAACTTCTTCTTTAGCAATTTTAAGATTACTGTTATTAATAACAAAATTGCTTAAAGAAATTCGTTTTTCATCATTCCATTGCATTTGCATTCGGCTTAAAACTTGTTCCCGTGTGGTTTTATCGCGCTTGATGACTCTTTCTATTCTGAGCTCCTCCGGTGCGGTAACGGTTACAATAACATCACAATCTTTATAACGACCACTTTCAAACAAAATTGCGGCTTCATAAATTACATATTGATATTTTTTGTTTTTTAATAACCAAAGTTCAAAATCCGCTTTGACTGCAGGGTGTACAATTGCATTTAATGCCGCCAGTTTTTCAGCATCATTAAAAACGATTTCTGCCAATTTAGCTCTGTTTAAAACATTATTTTCAAAAAGTGAATCTCCGAAGGTGGTTCTAATTTGTTGCACAATGTTTTCAGACTGCATTACTTTTCTGGCTTCATCGTCGGCAATGTATAAAGGAACTCCCATTTCGGCAAAGTAGTTTGCTATGGTGGTTTTTCCGCTCCCTATTCCGCCGGTCAGGCCAATAACTTTAGCCATATCTATATTTTAAAAAACATACGAGGAAAAGCCTCTTGGGGTTTTTGTTTTAAAATAATAACTTTTACGAACGATTTCAAAAATCCCGTTCCATAACCATAAAACTGTTTCCAAACTGCAATCACAGCTAAGTATCCAATTTTAATGCTCTTATTCTGAACACTGGCTGTAAGAAAAATTACAACGAAATATACAAAATATAATTGTAACAAGATGTCAATGTTGAAAATTAACAATAAAAAAGCTAATAATAGTCCCAGGATAAAAACCGTAGGAAAAAAGAAGGTTAGCTTGTTATGTTCCGGATACCAACTGTTTAATATTGGTCGGGCTATTCCGAATTTATTCACTTGAATCGAGAATTTCTCCCAGTCAATTCTGCGTTTGTGATACACATAGGCTTCGGTGAACAATCTGGTTTCAAATCCTAAATTCCACAAACGAATGGAAAGATCCGGATCTTCTCCCGGGTGAATGTTACCAAAACCATTTGAAGCAATAAAAGCTTTCTTTGAAATTCCCATGTTAAAACTTCTCGGCTGAAATTTATTGATTTTTTCAGAGCCTCCGCGAATTCCTCCTGTAGTTAAAAAGGATGTCATTGCAAAGTTAATTGCCTTCTGAATATCCGAAAAGCTATCCAATGCTTTATCCGGTCCACCAAAACAATCCACATAATTTTCGTTAAGTGCTTTTCGAACTTCTGTCAAATAATTGGAAGGAATGATACAATCTGAATCAAAAATGATAAAATAATCCCCTCTCGCTTTCTGCATTCCAAAGTTCCTTGAGTCTCCCGGACCTGAATTTTCCTTAAAATAATAAGATATATTCAGCTTACCCTGATAGTTCATCACAACATCTTTACAAGGTATCGACGATCCGTCTTCGACAAGAACAATTTCAAAAGCTTCATTATAATCGGATTTTGACAAACTTTCTAAAAGTTCATCTACTTCATCCGGACGATTATACACGGGTATAATTAAAGAAAAAATCATAGCAGATTATGCGGTATTAAAGTGGCAATATTTTAAATTTCAAAATTTTAACAAAGATATGTTATATTCACAAAAAAACCATTCGTAGGAACGAATGGTTTTTATATATAGTACTATTTTTTTTCTGTTTATTTGATACTTTCAATTCCAACAACTTCATTTGCTTCAGCAGTATAGTCTACTCCGGCAAATTCAAACCCAAACAGGTTTAAGAAATCATTTCTATATCCGGCTAAATCTCCAATTGCAGGCAATGTTTCAGTTGTAGCCTCTAACCAAAGTTTAGCCACTTTAGCCTGTACATCTTCACGCATTTCCCAATCGTCGATTCTGATTCTTCCTTTTTCATCCACAGGAACTTCAGATCCGTTATACAATCTGTCCTGAAACAAACGCTGGATCTGCTCGATACAACCTTCGTGAATTCCTTCTTCTTTCATAATTTTATATAAAAGAGAAATATACAACGGAATAACCGGAATTGCAGAACTTGCCTGTGTTACCAAAGCTTTATTTACAGAAACATATGCTTTTCCTCCAATAGATTTTAAACTATCTGTAATCGAAAATGCTGTAGCCTCTAAATCATCTTTTGCACGACCAATTGTACCTTTACGGTAAACGGCCTCTGTCAATGATGGTCCGATATAAGAATAAGCTACTGTAGTAGCGCCATCCGCTAATAAATTCTCCGCTTTTAAAGCATCCATCCACATCGTCCAGTCTTCACCACCCATTACAGCAACTGTATTGGCGATATCTTCATCATTTGCCGGAGCAATAGAAACTTCCGAAACGTTTCCAGTGTGAAAATCAACTGTTTTATTGGTAAAAGTTTGTCCGATAGGTTTTAAAACAGAACGGTGTAAAACTCCTGTAACCGGATGCTGACGAACCGGAGAAGCCAAACTGTAAATCACAAGATCAACCTGACCTAAATCGGCTTTGATTAAATCTAAAGTCTGTCTTTTTATTTCGTTTGAAAAAGCATCTCCATTGATACTTTTTGCATATAAACCTGCTTTGTGAGCTTCTGTTTCAAATGCAGCAGAATTATACCATCCTGGTGAAGCTGTTTTACCTTCAACTGGTGGTTTTTCAAAAAACACTCCAATTGTTGCAGCATCAGATCCAAAAGCACTTGTAATTCTTGAAGCCAATCCAAAACCTGTTGAAGCACCAATAACTAATACTTTTTTTGCACCTGCAATTGGTCCTTTTGATTTGATATATTCTATTTGATTTTTAACATTTTGCTCGCTTCCTTTTGGGTGGGCAGTCAAGCAAATAAATCCTCTCATTCTAGGTTCTATAATCATACTTTTTGTTTTTTTCGTATTTTGATCAATCCTTTTAAAATATAAAGATTGTATTTTATCTACGTTTGTTTAATTCGCTTTTAAGATGACAAATATAAATTATTTCTTTAGTTCAACAAGGCTTTAGCATGATTTAAAGCCGAATCAGAAACCACTGCACCGGATAACATTTGGGCAATTTCTATAACTCTTTCTTCCTGAGACAATAGCTTAAGTTCTGATTGTGTGTCCTCATCTACAGTAGCTTTAGAAACTTTAAAGTGCGAATCTCCTTTGGCTGCAATTTGAGGTAAGTGGGTTATGGCAAAAATTTGCATTGTAGTGCTCATTTCTTTCATGATCTCCCCCATTCTAATGGCAATTTCTCCGGAAACTCCGGTATCAATCTCATCAAAAATTAAAGTAGGCAATTTTGAATATTGGGCCAAAATTGCTTTTACCGCCAACATAATACGGGACATTTCTCCTCCCGATGCCACTTTTTTAAGCAATCCAAAATCAGTTCCTTTATTTGCCGAGAACAAAAATTGTAATTCGTCTTTTCCGTTTTGAAAATAGGTTTCAGAAGGCAATAACTCCATATTGAAACGAACATTTGGCATTCCCAGCGTTTCTAAGATCGTCACTAACTTTTGCGATAAAACCGGAATTGCATCGGTTCTGTTTTGATGAATGGCTGCCGCAAAAGCATCTAATGCTGTAACTTTTTCTTCGATCGATTTGGATACAACAGCGATTTCTTCCTCTATATTATCCAATTCAAGCAGTGTATTCTCTAATGTAGCCTGAATCGCAAGCAATTCATCAACAGTAGTTACCTGGTGCTTTTTTTGCAAATTGTAAATCAGCTGTAGTTTCTGACTTATTAATTCCAATTGTGCAGGATCATTTAAAAGTTTCTCGGAAACATTTTGAAGTTCTTTTGAGACATCATCAAATTCAATCGTTAAACTGGTGATTCTTTCAAAAATACTTTGATAATCAGTTGAAAAAGGCGCTATTTTATGCAATGCCGTTTTAATTTCATTTAGATTATGAAAAACACCAAACTGCTCTTCGTTAGCAATCGCCAACGATTTATCGATTGATTCTTTTATAATCTCGACATTGTTCAGCTTTTCAAAATCAGCCTCAAGTTCTTCCTGCTCACCCGATTTTAGTTTCGCCGTAACCAACTCATTTAACAAGTAGGTATTGTATTCCTGCTCTTTTCCGGAATCGCTTTGTTTTTTCAACAAAGCATTTAGTTTGGATTTATCTGATTTGTATTCTTTTAAAACATTCTGATAAGATTGAATAGTCTCGCCGTTATTGGCAATTGCATCAATAATTTTGAACTGCACCCCTTCGTCTGATAATTCCTGAGTTTGCTGCTGCGAATGAATATCAATCAAAAACAAGCTCAGATCCTGCAATTCCTGCAAGTTTACGGGACTATCATTAATAAAGGCACGCGATTTTCCTGAAGGCAAAATTTCTCTCCTGATGATCGTTTCATCCTCATAGTCGAGATCATTTGCTGTAAAAAAATCTTTTAAGTTGTATTTAGAAATTTCAAACTGTGCTTCAATCACACATTTTTCTTCTTTATTTTTTAATGAAGTTAAATCGGCTCTTTTTCCTAAAACCAATCCTATCGCTCCTAATATAATAGATTTACCTGCACCTGTTTCACCTGTAATTATAGAGAAACCTCTTGAAAAATCTATCGTTAATTTTTCAATAAGAGCATAGTTTTTAATCGACAAGGACGTTATCATAAGGAATTTGGGAAATATAAAAGTTAATAAAGAAAGTAATTTAAAAAGATTAAAATTTAATCTGTGACCATTTGACAGAATTCAAAGGAGAAACTTTGTTCAAAACATCAGTCAGATCGGTGACCGGGATGTTTGGCCCTCCTGAAAATATCGAAACAATTTCATCTGATTTGGCATCAAAAAATACTCTGGTCAGAAAAGCATTGGGTTTTACCGAATTCAATTTTCCGGTAAGCATCAAGGCTGATTTGATTTTTTCTTTTGATGCTTTCAAATCCTGACTCATACCATCTAAACCTGTATGGTACAAGAACATGGTTTGACGCAAATCGCTATACATTGGCGAAATCAAATCGGTGATCAGATAATAGCGATTCTGAACCCCATCAGACTGAGTCCAGCCTTTAGATCCGCCTTGTTGCGCCACATTTGCAATGTTTTGGGCTGTTTCAAGATATTGACTTCCTGCTCCCATTTGAAAACTATCCGCATCCATTGCCAAAATCAAATAGCTGTAAAAAGAAACTACAGAAACTAAATTTGATTCGAAAGTGGTCGGATTAAACAATAAAGGCTCGTATTCGATATATCTGAAACTAAAATCTTTATCGTTGTAATTTAATATTGGGGAAGAATAGGTCGAATTATAGATCAATCGTGAAGATTGCACCTGAATGGTCCCTGAAAACTGATCGGAACTATTCGATGACAAGGTGATATACATCGAGCAGTTGATTCGTTCGTTTTGTTTTAAAACGGTACCCGTCCAGTCTGTTTTGTTGACAAATTCAGACAATGAGGTCTGAAGTGTTTTAAATACCTGCTGATTGGGATTGGGTAATCGTTCTGTATTAATAGTTACAGTACAATTTAGCTGCTGTGCTTGTGTAAAGCCAAAAAATAAAAATGCTAAAAAAGTAACTAGTTTATTCATACGAAAGATATTATTTTGGTTAAAGCACGTAATAGTTTTTACTATTCCTGTCTTTGCCTTTTACTTTAAATCGTTATGATTTCGTAAAATGCGAAACCACTTTGTTTAAAATATCAACTGCAACAGATTCTTTTGATTTTAATTCCATTGGTTCAATTTTAAAATCCTGATCAATAAAGGTCACTTTATTGGTTTCTTTTTTAAAACCTGCTCCTTCATCCTGTAAGGAATTTAAAACAATCAAATCTAAGTTTTTTTTCTGAATTTTCAGCTTTGCATTTTCAATTTCATTTTCAGTTTCCAATGCAAATCCAATTAAAAACTGATTTTTCTTGATCGCTCCCAGGGAGGCCAGAATATCTTTTGTTTTTTCAAGCTCTATTGAAAATTCATCTGCAGCTTTTTTAATCTTTTGCGTCGCCACTACTTTAGGTCGGTAATCTGCCACTGCCGCAGCAGCGATTGCTACATCAACATCATTAAAATATTGATGACAAGCATCATACATGTCCTGTGCCGAAACTACGCTGATTACTTCTACTAAACTGTTTTTAGCTTTGTAATGTGTAGGACCAGCCACTAAGATAACCTGAGCTCCTAAGTTTGCTGCTTCATTTGCCAGATCAAAACCCATTTTTCCCGAAGAATGATTTCCTATAAAACGCACAGGATCTATTGCTTCGTATGTGGGTCCGGCAGTAATTAGTATTTTTTTTCCTTTTAAAGGCAATTTACTTTCTAAATCGGCTTCCAAAAAAGCAATAATGTTTTCCGGTTCAGCCATTCGGCCTTCTCCGGACAGTCCACTGGCCAGTTCGCCACTTTCAGCCGGAATCATAATGTTTCCAAAGCTTTTTAAAGCATTAAAACTAGACAAAACCGAAGGGTGTTTGTACATGTCCAAATCCATTGCCGGAGCAAAATAAACGGGACATTTGGCCGATAAATAGGTAGCAACTAAAAGGTTATCACTGTTTCCGGTTGTCATTTTAGACAAGGTATTTGATGTTGCAGGCGCAATCAGCATCAAATCGGCCCACAAGGCCAAATCAACGTGATTGTTCCAAACCGCATCTTCATCGTCCTGATTGAAGAAACTGGAATGTACCGGATTTTTAGATAGTGTAGATAAGGTAAGTGGAGTTACAAAATCCTTAGAAGCAGGTGTCATTATCACTTGGACATGTGCACCTGCTTTTATAAAGAGTCGTACTAATGAAGCTGTTTTATAGGCTGCAATTCCACCAGAAACTCCCAGTAAAATTTTCTTCCCGTTTAAAACTGACATTATACTATATTATTTGTTTGAACCTCTGTGGTATGTTTTACCGTCTAACCACTCCTGAACTGCTAAAGCATGTGGTTTTGGTAATTTTTCGTAAAATTTAGAAACTTCAATTTGTTCTTTATTTTCAAAAACTTCTTCAAGACTGTCATTATAAGTAGCAAACTCTTCTAATTTCTCAGTTAATTCTTTTTTAATTTCAGAATTAATTTGATTTGCTCTTTTAGCCATAATGGTAATTGCCTCATACACATTTCCTGTTGGCTCTTCAATAACTGTTTTATTGTAAGTTACTGTATTTACAGGAGCATTCGTCTTTTTTAAATCCATGACTTTATTTTATTTAGTAAATTTTTGTAAATCTGTTTCCACTCTGGCATTCATTTCATCTGCCTCTTTTTTATACTTGGTAGCACCATTAAACTTAATTAAGTTACCGTAAGCTACTTTCGCTACATTTAAACGCTCTTCCATTTTTGACGGAATACTGTTTATTGCCAATTTATATGCTGAATCGTATTTATAAAACAGCGCATCTTCTTTTAATGGTGTTCCTGGAAAATCAGCGATAAAGTTATCAAAAGCGACTAATGCCGATTTGTAATCTGAAATCGTATTGTATCCCTTAGCATTTTCATATGCTTTTTTCTCTAACTTACCATTTAAAATTTTCACCGCTTCGTTTGCCTGTACGATGTATTCAGAATTTGGATAGTTCTCGATAAAAGTCTGTAATTTTTCTAAAGCTTTTACAGTATCTGTTTGATCTAAGCTATACACAGGTGCTAGTTTTGAATAGCTGTAAGCGCCTAAAAAAGCAGCTTCCTGAACTTTTTCACTTCGAGGGTATCCCGAAACGAAGCTTTCAAACTGATAACCCGCTAAGTAATACTGTTTCGTTTTATAATAAGATTGCGAAAACATGTAAAATAATTTCTCTGCCTGAGGTTTCCCTCTGTACGAAGAAGCTAATTGTTCGAAAAGACGAATGGCTTTTGAATATTTACCGGCATCATACATTTTTGTTGCAACTTCGAATTTTGCAGCAACATCCTCGTTTTTTAATGCTTTTTGGTAATCACTACAAGAACAAAAAAGGACAACAACAATTAATAGAGATACTATTTTTTTCATTTTCTTACTTTTATTATGATTTCTTAGACAATTATGCCAAAGCAAAATCACACCGAAGTTCCGGTGGCAAATTTAGTTATTAATTTAGCTATTACAAAATATTTTTTGGTATAATAAAATACCGACAATCTCATGCTTATTTTATGCTATTTTTTACAAATTCATTCAATCTGCCTGCTAAGGAATCATCAACGGCCACTAAAGGCAAACGTACGATATTCTCAGCAATACCAAGGGCTTGAAAGACTTGTTTGATTCCCGCAGGATTCCCTTGTTCAAAAAGCATATCAATACAATCTGATAAAAGGTATTGTGTTTTAAACGCTTCAGTTACCTTTTTATTGAGTCCTAAACGAATCATTTCTGTAAATTCTTTTGGAAAACCTTGCCCGATAACCGAAATTACCCCTGCTCCACCTGCCAAAACAATTGGTAAAGCAATCATATCATCACCAGAAATCACAAGGAAATCTTTTGGTGCATTTTTTATAATCTGCATCGCCTGCACCAAATCTCCGGCAGCTTCTTTAATAGCCACCACATTGTCAAAATCATTCGCCAGACGAATTACCGTTGCCGGTAACATGTTGCTGGAGGTTCTTCCAGGAACGTTATATAAGATTACCGGAATCGGAGATGCCTCAGCAATCGCTTTAAAATGCTGGTAAATTCCTTCCTGCGTAGGTTTGTTATAATAAGGAGAAACAGAAAGTATTGCTTCAAAAGCCGAGAAATCTCTCGTTTTCAATTCAGCTACGATCTGCATGGTATTGTTTCCGCCCACTCCAAGTACCAAAGGCAACCTACCTTTATTAGTATCGATTACGGTTTGTATTACCAGTTCTTTTTCGTCCTCTGTCAGAGTAGCGTTTTCAGCTGTTGTTCCCATGACTACAAGATATTCAACCCCGCCGTCAATCGAAAAATTAACAATACGCTGTAAAGCTTCGATGTCTACTGATAAGTCTTTTTTAAATGGGGTTACAAGCGCAACACCAGTTCCTATTAATGATTGCATATTCTACTTTATAATTTTATTTTATACTCTTTAAATATCGAAACAGTTCGTGCACGAAAAGTTTGTGATTCTCTATAGCAGTATCAATCATCCATCGATTTAAATTTTTATCTACTGATGCGAATCCTACTTTAAATTTTGCTTTTGATCTAGCCGTTATCATCATCAAAATGGCTGTTTCGATATCATAATAACTTATGAGAAGATCAAATTCTGTTGTTGTAAATTCATTTAAGAAAGCTGCTGTAATCTCCCCCTTCCAATTGATGTGTTTTCTACCAAAAGTAGGTCTCGAATACGTTTTTTTCTCGCTAAATTTACTGTTGTACGCTACAATTTTTATGTTCTCGGCCCTGATTCCTTTCGAGATCAACTCCTTTACCAGGTCTTCTGAATGCTGAAATTCACTTTCATCAATCAGTAAACCAATTGTTTGCACATTACTTGTAAACACTTCGTTTTTGACATTATTCAAGTTATTTTTTAATGATTTTTTTACAAAAAATTCCTTTATATAATTTAAAAACATAGTACTTTTACCAGATTACAAAATTAATTATTTAAGTCGCATTTAAGATGGTAAAACTAAAAAAGTATAACGGAGTTTTGAAACTTTTTGTTATATTCTTAACACTTTTTTTTATATTTTCCTGCAGTCAGAAAAATTATAATCTAACAAAAATCGAAGGAAAGCAGCTTCCGATCACTGAAAAAGGAACTGAAACCCCTGCAATTGAAAACTTTATTAAGCCTTACCGCGATCACATTAACAAGGATTTGGACAATGTTTTGGCGTATTGCCCGGAAACTCTTGACAAAAGCACCGGAAAATGGCAAACCAGCATTGGAAACCTAATGGCTGATGTTTGTGTGGAAAGAGGAAACTTGGTTTTTAAAGCCCGCGAGAACAAAACTATCGATTTGTGTTTGTTAAATCATGGTGGTATCAGAGCCATATTACCTAAAGGAAATGTAACCAACAGAACAGCATTTGAAATTATGCCTTTTGAAAACAGCATGGTGGTGATGGCTCTAAAAGGAGATCAGATTTTAGATATGACTGCTTATATTATTAAGGCACAAAAAGCGCAACCTTTATCGGGTATGACTTTTACAATTGCAAAAGACAAAACGGCAAAAAACATTATGATTCAGGGAAAACCTCTTGATCTTAATAAAATTTATTACGTAGCTACAAATGACTATTTAGCGAACGGCGGAGACAGCATGGCTTTTTTCGCAAAAAGCGTTCAGAAATACGATCTGAATTACAAACTTAGAGACGTGCTAATCGATTATTTCAAACAAGTAGATACGATTCCGGTGGCAAAAGACATCCGAATTACAGAAGAATAAATAAAGATAGCCGCGAATTTCACGAATCTGTACGAATTTCAATTCGTCTCCATTCGCGACAAAAAAGTCAAACAATTACATTACAGTTTTCGTAAAAAAAATACAAAATGAAAAGAAGAGAATTTATCGAAAAAACAGCTGCAAGTACTGCCCTATTAAGTTTAGGTTTGTCGTTAAGCAGTTTTGAGACCAACGATATTAAACACTTAACCATTCTACATACTAACGACGTTCACAGCCACATTGATCCATTTCCGGCTGATGATCCTCGTAATCCAAATAAAGGCGGTGTGTCACGCAGAGCAGCGCTTATAGAAACGATCCGTAAAGAGAATCCAAATGTACTTTTACTGGATGCCGGTGATATTTTTCAGGGAACTCCTTATTTTAATTATTACGGAGGGGAATTGGAATTTAAACTGATGAGTATGATGAAGTATGATGCATCGACTATTGGAAATCATGATTTCGACAATGGTCTTGACGGATTACACGCGCAAATGCCTCACGCCAGTTTTGATTTTATCTGTTCGAACTACGATTTTAAAAACACGGTGATGAACGGACTTGTGAAACCGTATAAAATCTTTCATAAAAACGGAATTAAAGTAGGTGTTTTTGGTCTGGGAATTGAGCTTGCAGGTTTAGTTGACAAACAGATGTACAAAGAAACGATCTACAACAATCCGGTAGAAATTGCGCAGGATATGACGCAGTTATTAAAGAAAGAAGAAAAATGTGATTTGGTGGTTTGCCTTTCGCACCTTGGATACAAGTACAAAGACGATGAATCTAAAATTTGTGACCTGAAATTAGCAGCGCAAACACAGGACATTGATTTGATTATTGGAGGTCACACGCATACTTTCTTAGACAAACCAACTGTGGTTAAAAACAAAGCAGGACAAGAGGTTTTGGTAAATCAGGTAGGTTGTTACGGTATTAATTTAGGAAGAATCGATTTTTACTTCGATAAAGACAAGGCACACACAAATCAGGGAAGATCGATTATAGTGTAATTTTCTTTTTTTTGCTTTTGGCTTTCTGGAGAAAATATTCGACCATAAAAAAGTAGGCCAAAATTTGAGTAGTATCACGAATCAATACGAGAACGACGGAATAAGAAAAATACTCATTGAAGATGTAGAAGATGTCTGAAAAGATGTAACTAATTGCCATTAATGACATGAGTAAAGCTAAATGAGTGCCTTTTGTGATGTAACTTACAAAGGAAAAATAACTTAGCACGCTTAAAACAATTCCGTAGATAGTATAAATTATGCTGAACTGCTTCATATTGTCAAACTTCATCCCCAAAACCGATATCAACAGGTAGACGATAAAAATGACTACTATAGATACGGGCAGTATATCTTTTTTGGCCAGCTTTATTTTTTCATGTTCTCTAAAATAAAGCCGGACAATTAAAAGGTATACTACTAAAAAACATAAGACTCCGCCAAGTTCTGAACTTTCGACATCCATCAGATTAAACACCTGTCCGACAAAGCAAAACAAAAAAATGATGCCTTCTGTTTTTCCTATGCTGAATTCGTTACTGATTAAAAAGTAAATAAAAATAGCCGGAACTACAATGGCTTTAGAATAGATTGCAAATAAATCTAACTGTGCCCATTCAAAAATGATTGTGCACAGTAATGCTAAAAAGAATAAAATTAACGACGGCTTATTCGCTTTCATTTAATTTATTTATAAAATCTTCTTCTGATAAAATAGGGATGTTTAATTTACTGGCTTTTTCTAATTTAGCCGGTCCCATATTATCGCCTGCAACAACAAAATCTGTTTTTGCCGAAATAGAGCTTCCTACTTTCCCACCATTGTCTTCAATTGTTTTTTTCAATTCATCTCTTGAGAACTGAGCAAAAACTCCCGAAACTACAAATGTTTTTCCAACGAATTTTTCGGTGGCGTTTGGATTTATCTTTTCAACAATTTCAAACTGAATTCCGTAACGCTTAAGGCGTTCAATAATCCTTTGATTTTCTTCATTTTCGAAGAATTCAATGGCGCTTTTGGCAATTCTTTCTCCAATTTCATCTACCAGAATCAGATCCATCAGGGTAGCCTGACTCAATGCATCGATGTTTTTATAGTGTTTTGCCAGTTTTTTAGCAACAGTTTCCCCTACAAAACGAATTCCCAAAGCGAACAATACGCTCTCAAATGGAATTTCTTTCGATTTTTCAACTCCTTTAACCAGATTCTCGGCAGATTTTTGTGCCATCCTCTCTAAAGGTAAGATATTTTCTACTTTTAATTCATATAAATCGGCATAATTGTGCACCAATCCGTTGTTAAACAGTAACGCAACGGTTTCACCACCAAGGCCTTCGATGTCCATTGCTTTTCTCGAAATATAGTGTTGAATCCTACCAATAATCTGCGGAGGACATCCATAAAAGTTAGGGCAATAATGATTGGCTTCTCCTTCATTTCGTACCAATTCGGTCTGACATTCCGGACAATGTGTGATGTATTGGGTGGGTTCTGAATCTTCGGGACGCTTGGACAGGTCTACTGCGATTATTTTTGGAATGATTTCTCCTCCTTTTTCTACAAAAACGGTATCGTTTATTCGGATGTCCAGTTTTTCAATCTGATCGGCATTGTGCAAAGAGGCTCTTTTTACTATGGTTCCAGCCAGCTGTACCGGTTCTAAATTGGCTACCGGGGTTATTGCACCCGTACGGCCTACCTGGTAGGAAATGGATTGTAGTTTGGTTGAAACCTGTTCTGATTTGAATTTATAGGCGATTGCCCAGCGCGGTGATTTTGCTGTATATCCTAATTCTTCCTGATGCTGAATGCTGTTTACCTTTACCACTACACCATCGGTTTCATAAGGTAAGTTATGACGGTGTACATCCCAATAATCAATGAAGTCAAAAACTTCCTGCATGTTTTGTACCAGTTTTGCTTCATTAGGTACTTTAAATCCCCATTTTCTGGCAGATTCCAGTCCTTCATACTGAGAAGTAAAGGGCAGATTGTTTCCGGTAACAAAGTACAATAAACATTCAAGAGGGCGTTTGGCCACCTCAGCACTGTCCTGTAGTTTCAAACTTCCTGAGGCTGTATTTCTTGGATTTGAATAAGGGGTTTCGCCAATTTCAATTAAATCCTGATTCATTTTTTCGAACCCGGCAAAAGGCAGAATAATTTCTCCCCTGATATCAAATTTTTCCGGGTAGTTTCCTTTTAACTGTAAAGGAATTGATTTTATCGTTTTGATGTTGTTTGTCACCTCATCACCCTGAAAACCGTCGCCTCGGGTTAAGGCTTGTACCAGTTTTCCGTTTTCGTAAGTAATGCTGATAGAGGCTCCGTCGTATTTTAATTCGCAGGTATATTGCAACTCAACATTCCCTAAAACTTTCTGAATTCGGGTCTCCCAATCCAGCAAATCCTCTTTCGAATACGAGTTGTCTAAGGAATACATGCGGTACTGATGTGCGATTGTTTTAAAATTTTTAGTCACGGTACCTCCCACTCGCTGCGTTGGAGAATTTTCATCAAAAAACTCAGGATGTTTATTTTCTAAATCCTGAAGTTCTTTTAACTTAATATCAAAATCATAATCAGAAATTGTGGCGTTGTCTAACACATAATAATTATAATTGTGCTGATTAAGTTCGTTTCGTAAAGTCTGAATTGTTTCTTGAATACTCATAAAATTTTAATATACTGGAGGTTGTGATTTTGAATAACTGTGTCTCAAAATTAGGATTATTTTTGTTCAAAAACAGTAAAAAACAAAAGTTTTACAAAATCAAAAATCAAGTTGCAAAAGAATGCAACTTGATTTTCTTCCTGCCCATTCTTCGTAAAAAGAATTAATAAAAACCAACTTCCAAATGGTCTCTTTGTGTTCCATTTGTATCTTAATAAGCATGGTATCAAAATAGAAATGGAGCGTTATTTCTGGATTATAATAAAGTCTGAGCGTCTGTTTAACAAATGTTCTGCTTCGGTACATTTTACACCATTTTTACATTTGTTGACTAAGCGGGTCTCTCCGTAACCGATAGCACTTTCAATTCTTGAAGCATCAATTCCCTGAGAAAGAATATAATCCCGAGTTGATTTGGCTCTGTTGTCAGAAAGTTTCAAGTTATAAGCATCTTTACCTCTGGAGTCTGTGTGTGACTCAATTTTGATTCGGATTTTAGGAAATTTTCGCATGATGAAAACTACTTTCTCCAATTCGGCAGCTGCCAGAGGTGTAATGTCGTATTTGTCATAATCAAAATAGATCGGATTAACATCTACCTTTTCAACTCCTGCTTTCTTTACTACGAGATCATCGTAATTACTCAGTTCAAAGTCAACATTGGTAATTTCGGCTTCATTTACTTTAGTGGTTGCGACCGTTTTTTCGTCGTCACTGTAATTAAATTTTGAAGCCTGCAAACGTACGGTTTTGTTGCAAGGAACTGTGATTGCATATTTTCCGTCAAAGTTTGTTTTTGTTTCCGCCAGAACCGCATTGTAAGGGTCGTAAGCGACTATAGTAACATCTGACAACAATGCTTTTGTTTTATGATCGATTGCTTTACCCGAAATGTTCTGATTGCAAACCGGCTGTCCTTTTGTAAACGAATAAATGTCATCATCGCCTTTTCCTCCGGCTCTGTTTGAAGACACATACCCATAACTTCCGGCCTTATCAATTATAAAAGTAAAATCGTCTTTGTTACTGTTTACCGGAGTTCCCAAATTTTGTGGGGTTGAAAAACTTCCATCCGACAAAAGTTTACTTTCGTATACATCCAAATCGCCTAAACCATAATGCCCGTCAGAAGAGAAATACAATACTCCGTTTCGAAAAAATGGAAAAAGATCATTTCCTATGGTATTGATTTTTGGTCCTAAATTCTTTGGAGAATTCATGGTTCCGTCTTTAGCGATTTGTACCACATACAAATCGGTTTCACCATAACCTCCCGGCATATCTGAAGCAAAGAAAAGCATGCTGCCGTCATCGCTTAAACTAGGATGCCCAACGGAATAATCGTCACTGTCAAAGAAAATTTTCTGCGGGTTTTCAACTTTTTCATTGATTATAGATCCTTTTAGAATCTGAAAGTTATTGATTCTGTCCTGGTCTACTACCAATCTGTTTTTCTTCACAATATTGGTAGAATAGTAAATTGTTTTTCCGCTGGCATCAAAAGAGGCCGTGGCTTCATGATATTTAGTCATAACGTTTGGCATAAACAATTTGTCATTGAACAGGCTCCCGTCGGCAGGATTTCTCTCGGCGACATACAAATTCAAAAAAGGCTGATTGTTCCAATTGTAGAGTTTATCCGCAAATTTTGTGGTGTCTCTTGCTGATGAAAATACAATTCGGTCCTGAAAAAAAGTAGCGCCAAAATCAGACTTACTGGTGTTGATGTCTAAATTTCTAACTTCATAAAGTGACTTTGTTTTGGCAAGACTGTCTATGTATTTTTTCTGAGCAACATACCGATTGATCTCTTTTTGATCTCCCTTTTTGTTAAGGTATTCTTTGGTGATTTTATCGGCTTCCTCATAATCCATAACAGCTTTCATGGACTGAATGTAGCGCAGGTAATAAATGTCGGTTAAGTTATTACCCTGTACCTGATACAATCTTCTATACCACCTAAGGGCATTTCTTGCATCGGAAATAAAATAATAAGAATCGGCAGCATTTTTAATGGTCTGCGCTGATGGATTCTCAATATTCTGCAAACATTCTTCATAGGCCTTTGATGCATCTAAATAGGAATAATTCCTAAACAACGCATCGGCCTTTTTTAAATTGGTCTTTTGTGCAAAACTAAACGTAATGCTCAAGAGCAAACTGAGGATATATAGTTTTTTCATAGGGTTTCTGTTTTAGAAGAATCGAGGTGATTTGATTTTACTTTGTTTTTTAGTAAACTGATAACGCAGAATGATCTCATGAGATCCATCGTTGTATTTGTTCAGGTCACTTACGGTATAATCAAAAGCATATCCGATGTAAAAACTTCTGGAGATCTGAAAACCTGCCAAGGCGCTTAACGAATCATCTGTTCGATAGGATGCACCAATTACAAATTTTTCTGCAATCATAAAGTTCGCCGAAATATCGGCAGTAAGTGGTGCTCCACTCACTGCCTTTACTAAAAATGCCGGTTTAAACTTTAAGTTTGGATTCAGATCAAAAACATAACCTCCCATTAAGTAATAATGCAGACGATCGTAAGATATTGATTCCTGAATATCATCATAATAATCACTTTGAATAAAACTTGGAACGGAAAGACCCACATACCATTTGTCGGTATAATAGTAAACCCCTGCTCCTACAGCCAGTTTCATCTGATTGTTAATATTCTGATTCAGTAATACATCATTGCTGTTGTAGAATCTTCCTTTAGACCAATCTACGTCTAACATTCTCATCCCTGCTTTTAAACCAAAAGCCAGTCTTTTTTCATATCCTAACGGAATTGAATAAGAGAAGTTTCCGTCAATATACAATTCGTTTGAGGGACCAATTTTGTCGTTAACGACACTTAATCCTAAACCAATCATCTCGTTTAGAAGCGGTGAATGAGCAGAAAACGATTGTGTTTCTGGTGCTCCATCTATTCCAACCCATTGCGAACGGTGCAAAAGTGTTGCTTCTAAGGTTCCGGTAGACCCGGCATAAGCCGGGTTTACTGACATCGTATTGTACATGTATTGCGTGTACTCCGGGTCCTGTTGGGCACTGACGCAAACTGTGATAAAAGAACATATTAAAATGAAATACGTTTCTAATGATTTTATATATAGTTTCATAACGATACTTATTAAGTTTAATTTATTAGATGATTAATACAGCTGCTTATCTCATTATAGACAACCAACCTTTTTTAACCGTTCCGTCTCCAATCGCTATTACGTAGAAATAAGTACCTGTTGGCAACATATCTCCTCTATTAATAACTCCGGAAACATTGGCGGTTCCGTCCCAATCATTTTCATAATGTTGTTTACTATATACTAATGAACCGTATCTGTTATACACTTTCAACTCATTGTTTGGATAAGTTTCGATACAATCTATTCTGAAAAGATCATTAGCTCCATCATTATTTGGCGTAAACTCATTGTAAACGGTCAAACAAATTGGTTCGACAGAAACTGAAGCCGAATTATTTGATGCATTCAGATCTAACGGAGTCGATGTCTCAACAGTTGCAACACTTAAGTATTTACCGCTCGGTAACACTTCTGCTACAATGGTAAGTACTACACTTTGACCTGCATTCAATGTTGGAATTGTCCAAAGTTGTGTCGTCAAATTGTAGGTTCCTGCAGTCGTAGATGCGCTTACTAAATCGTATCCACTAGGCAATAAATCACTTACGATTGTATTTATAAAATTACCCTGACCCACATTATTAACGGTTACGGTAAAGGTAATCTGGTCACCAAAATTAGGTGTAGAATTACTTACTGTATTGGTTATCGTTAAGTCAGAACAAGTTGCTACAACTACATTTAATGATTTCGTAGTTCTCTCGTCACAAGTATTAATGTACTCGACCACCACTCTTCCAGGTCCGATATCAGACCATGAAATCGTTACTGTCCCATCATTAACTCCTCCTCCGGAAGTAATTGTTCCGTTAGTAACCGACCACACATAATTTGATTTTCCATTGGCAATTGAATAGGTTACTCCCTGGAATACACATGGTGTATCATCTGTACTGGTAATAGGCACCAGAGCATCATTATCAAAAGCAACGGTTACACCTAATCTGGCCGCTTTATCGCAACCATTTGTAACATTACTAAGTGTACCTGCATAATAGGTTGTAGCTGTTAGAGGCGTATTGACTGGTAGAGGTGTTCCTCCTGTTGCTGAAGCATACCATACTACATTTGGCTCATTAACTACGATATTCTGAATGGTTGGATTTGATGACAAACAGAATACTTGCGTCGTTCTTGGCGTAGTAACAGTTCCCGGTGTATTTACATTCACGGTAACCAGTAATCTTACCGGATTCTCGCAACCTGAACCGCTTGCAATAACTCCGTAGTAATTACCGCTCACTAAAGCTGTTGTAGATGGAATTGGTGTTCCTCCTGTTGCAGTACTGTACCAGATTACATTTGGTTCGTTTACCTGAATGTCTGAAACTTTTGCTGCACTTACAGAACAGAAATTCTGAACTGCCGAAGTGGTAGTTGGCGTAGGCATCGGATTAACAATAGTAACCGAAACCTGCAAACGAGTAGCACTTTTACAACCCGTTGCCGGATCTGTAATTTCTCCATAATAAGTACCACTGGTTAAAGCTGTAGTTAACGGAATTGCTGTTCCGCCAGTTGCACTGCTAAACCATGCTACATTACTTTCGTTTACCTGAATACTCGCAAAGGTTGGAGCACTCGTTGAACAAAAGTTCTGAGAAGAAGCCGTTGTGGTAGGATTATTTGAAGTTCCTACAGTCACCGTAACTTTTAGTCGGATACTGCTTTCACAACCGGATGTCGGGTCTTTTATCACTGCATAATAATCTCCATTTACCAGTGCTGTAGTTGCCGCAACGGCAGTACCTCCTGTTGCGGATGTATACCACACGATGTTGCTTCCGTTTACCTGAATATCAGCCACTGTTGGGTTATTTCCTGAACAGAATACCTGAGTAGCAGCTGTTGTTGTTGGTGTAGCCGGATCAGTAACATTGATGGTTACCGCTAATCTGGTTGCACTTTCACATCCTGACACAGGATCTTTTATTACTGCATAATACGTACCGCTGGTTAAAACTGTAGTAGATGGAATAAGCGTTCCTCCAGTTAAAGCAGTGTACCAAACGATATTGCTTTGATTCGTTTGAATGCTTGCAAAAGTTGGCGCATTTACTGCACAGAAGTTTTGTGTTCCTGCTGTTACTAAGGTCGGTGTACCCGGATCAGCAACATTGATGGTTACTGCCAATCTCACTTTGCTTTCGCATCCTGATACAGGATCTTTTATGGCTGCATAATACGTACCGCTGGTTAAAACTGTAGTGGATGGAATAAGCGTTCCTCCTGTCAATGCAGTATACCAAACGATATTGCTTTGATTCGTTTGAATGCTTGCAAAAGTTGGTGCATTTACCGCGCAGAAGTTTTGTGTTCCTGCTGTTACCAAAGTTGGTGTACCCGGATCAATAACATTAATGGTTACCGCTAATCTGGTTGCACTTTCACATCCTGTTACAGGATCTTTGATCACTGCATAGTAAGTACCGCTAGTTAAAGCTGTAGTCGAAGGAATCACGGTTCCTCCTGTTAAAGCAGTGTACCAAACGATATTGGCTTGATTGAACTGAACACTTGCAAAAGTTGGTGCATCTACTGCACAGAAGTTTTGTGTATCTTCTGTTACCAAAGTTGGTGTACCCGGATCGGTTACACTGATGGTTACCGCTAATCTTACTGCACTCTCACATCCTGATACAGGATCTTTGATCACAGCATAATAAGTACCACTAGTTAAAGCTGTAGTTGACGGAATCACGGTTCCTCCTGTTAAAGCAGTATACCAAACGATATTAGCTTCGTTGAACTGAACACTTGCAAAAGTTGGCGCATTGACCAAACAGAAGTTTTGTGTACCTGCTGTTACTAGGGTTGGTGTACCCGGATCAGCAACATTGATGGTTACCGCTAATCTTACTGCGCTCTCACAAGTCGTAGTTGGATCTTTGATTACTGCATAATACGTACCGCTGGTTAAAGCCGTAGTAGATGGAATCACGGTTCCTCCTGTCAAAGCAGTGTACCAAACAATATTAGCCTGGTTGAACTGAACACTTGCAAAAGTTGGCGCATTTACCAAACAGAAGTTTTGTGTTCCTGCTGTTACCAAAGTTGGTGTACCTGGATCGGTTACACTGATATTGATCGCCAATCTTGCTGTACTTTCACATCCTGACACAGGATCTTTTTCTGCAGCATAGTAGGTTCCGGTTGTTAAAGCTGTTGTCGAAGGAATCACTGTTCCTCCAGTCAAAGCAGTGTACCAAACAATATTAGCGGCAACGGACGGACTAACGTCGATCGACGCAAAAGTCGGTGCGTTTACCAAACAGAAGTTCTGAGTCGTATTCGTAATTATTGGTGCTTCCGGATCGGTCACAGTAATGTTAACTGCTAATCTTACCGCACTCTCACAATTCGTAATTGGATCTTTAATTGCAGCATAATATGTTCCGGTTGACAAAGCTGTTGTAGATGGAATTAAAATTCCGCCTGTCAAAGCAGTGTACCAAACAATATTCGCAGCCACAGCAGGACTAACATTGATCGTTGCAAAAGTAGGCGCATCGATCAAACAGAAGCTCTGAGTTGTATTGGTAATTACAGGTGTACCCGGATCGGTTACACTGATAGTTACCGCCAATCTAACCGCGCTCTCACAAGTCGTAGTTGGATCTTTGATTACAGCATAATAAGTACCGCTGGTTAAAGCTGTAGTAGATGGAATCACTGTTCCTCCAGTTAAGGCAGTGTACCAAACAATATTGGCTTCGTTGAACTGAACACTTGCAAAAGTTGGTGCATTTACCAAACAGAAGTTTTGTGTGCCCGCTGTTACCAAGGTTGGTGTACCAGGGTCGGTTACACTGATGGTTACCGCCAATCTCACCGCACTCTCACAAGTCGTAGTTGGATCTTTGATTACAGCATAATAAGTACCGCTGGTTAAAGCTGTAGTTGATGGAATAACGGTTCCGCCGGTTAAAGCTGTGTACCAAACGATATTAGCTTCATTAAACTGAACACTTGCAAATGTTGGCGCATTTACCAAACAGAAGTTTTGTGTTCCAGCTGTTACCAAAGTTGGTGTACCCGGATCGGTTACGCTGATAGTCACCGCCAATCTTACCGCACTCTCACAAGTTGTAGTCGGATCTTTGATTACTGCATAATAGGTTCCGCTGGTTAAAGCTGTAGTTGATGGAATCACTGTTCCACCAGTTAAAGCAGTGTACCAAACGATATTAGCCTCGTTGAACTGAACACTTGCAAATGTTGGTGCGTTTACCAAACAGAAGTTTTGTGTTCCTGCTGTTACTAAGGTTGGTGTACCCGGATCGGTTACGCTGATGGTTACCGCCAATCTTACTGCACTCTCACAAGTTGTAGTCGGATCTTTGATTACAGCATAATAAGTACCGCTGGTTAAAGCTGTAGTTGATGGAATCACTGTTCCACCAGTTAAAGCAGTGTACCAAACGATATTAGCCTCGTTGAACTGAACACTTGCAAATGTTGGCGCGTTTACCAAACAGAAATTTTGTGTGCCCGCTGTTACCAAGGTTGGTGTACCCGGATCGGTTACGCTGATGGTTACCGCCAATCTTACTGCGCTCTCGCAAGTCGTAGTTGGATCTTTGATTACAGCGTAGTATGTACCGCTGG
>JAHEZJ010000010.1 GCA_023251135.1 Flavobacterium sp.
TTCTAAAACCTCAGCTTAGCAGTGTTTTCCCGGCACAATTAATTGAAACGGATTTAGTCTGGGACGATCTGGTGCTCAATTCTTCTACTTTAAATCAGATTAAAGAGATCGAAACCTGGCTCAAATTCAATGAAATACTGCTGCACGAATGGGATATGAAAGCTAAAATCAAACCCGGTTTCAGGGTCATGTTTTATGGTTCGCCCGGAACCGGAAAAACACTCACAGCTTCGCTTCTTGGAAAGTATACGCAACGGGATGTATACCGTATTGATTTGTCGATGGTGATTTCGAAATACATAGGCGAAACCGAAAAAAACCTGTCAGCTCTTTTTGACAAAGCCGCAGATAAAGACTGGATCCTCTTTTTTGATGAAGCCGATGCTGTTTTCGGAAAAAGAACCAATGTGAGAGATGCGCACGATAAATACGCCAATCAGGAAGTATCGTACCTGCTGCAGCGTATCGAAAATCATCCCGGACTGGTGATTCTCGCTTCCAATTTTAAAACCAATATTGATACGGCTTTTACCCGAAGATTTCAGTCTATCATTGAATTTGAAGTGCCTTCTTCTCAGGAACGTTTACAGCTTTGGGAAAACAATCTGCCCAAAGGAATTAAAATTGCTGAGGATGTAAACCTTCATGAAATTTCAAAAAAATACGAGATCACCGGTGCCAATATTGTAAACATTATTCAATATGCCTGCCTCAAAACATTAGAAGATCAAAACGAAAACATTAAACTGAATCACCTGCTGCAAGGCATTAAAAAAGAATATGCCAAAGAAGGCAAAATGATGTAACCCGGACCTTCTTATTTTTTTGCTGCTAACTTAACCAGTCGCTGACTAACTTTCGATAGGTTTCGCCCACCGGAAGCTGCTCTCCGCTGGTAAGCTGTATCTGATTTCCATCGATAACTTTTATTTTATTTTTTGGAATTATATACGATCGGTGAATCCGAACAAACTGATTCACCGGAAGTTTTTCAAGAATGTCTTTCATGTTTTCCAAAACCATAATTTTTTCGCCTTTTGTATGAATCCGAATGTAATCTTTAAGCCCTTCGATATAAAGAATGTTTTCGGTTGCTATTTTATGGTGTTTTCTGTCGGCTTTTACAAATAGAAAATCTTCGGTTTGCTGGTTTTGAAAGGTTTCCTGCCAGCGGATAAATTTCTCAACACCTTGATAAAAACGATTGAAAACGATTGGTTTGAGTAGATAATCTATAACATGAAACTGAAAAACATCCAACGCATAATCGGGATAGGCAGAGGTAATGATAAAATTATGTTTCTGATTGAACATTTGCATCAACTCAATTCCGGTTAACTGCGGCATTTGAATGTCGATAAACACCAAATCAACCACTTCATTGTTCAGTATTTCGATGGCTTTAAAAACATCTGAATCGGCATACAAAACGTTTAATCGTGGCACTTTAGAGGCATAATCTGCCATTAGTTTTACTGCAAAAGGTTCGTCGTCTAAGATGATACAATTTATTTTCTTCATTTTAATTCTATTTCGAGTTCAGCCGTAAACTGATTGTTTTGATTTACTACTTTAATTTGGTGTTTTTGCGGATAATGAATTTCCAGTCTCTTTCTTAAATTACTCAATCCAATGCCTCCCAGTTTGTCCTTCTTTTGTATGGCGATATCATTTGTCACTTTAAAATGAAGCTTTTTATCGGCTAACCGCAGCTCAATTACAATCGGTTTTTCGTTAGAAGTAATCCCGTGTTTCAAAGCATTTTCAATTAGTGGAGACAAAATATAAGGCGAAATTTCTTCGGAACTATTTTCAGTTTCAATTCTGAAATCAATAAAAGCACTTTCCTGATGCCTCAATTGTTCCAGCTCTATATACGCTTTTATATAATCGATTTCATCGGCCAGTTTTATCTTTTCTTTTTGAGATTCATAAGTCGTAAAACGCATAATCTGACTTAACTTTTCAATGGCTGCCAACGATTTATCGGACTGAAAATAAACCATGGAGTAGATGTTGTTCAGCGTATTAAATATAAAATGCGGATTGATCTGTGCCTTCAGAAATTTGATTTCGGTGTTTTTATTCTCTTCCAGAATATGCTGATTGTACTCGAGCAAGCGAATAAAATAAATGACAAACCAAAGCAGCGAACTTAAAATAACAGGCATACTGCTATAGTGCAGGTTATCCTCCATATACTTGAAAAAAGTTGGATTGGTGTAATTGATTCGGTGAAACAAAACATCGCTTATCTCCTGCTCCAACAGCCATCTTGAAGCTGTAAAAAACAAGTAGGAAACGATTACTCCCGCAAAAAACCGCTTCCATTGAAACGATTTGAAAACCAATTTCATTACTACAAAATAATGAAAGTAAAAGGTCATTACAAATACCAGCATGTACGTTGAAAGAAACAAATCAGGAATGTAAACTTTTGCCTGTATCAGATTTTTAACAAAGGTGAAATACCCCATCAAAAGCCAATATATGATGTGAACAAACACTTCTACTCTTTTTGATAATGTTCCTTTATACATTTTTTGTTTTTTTTTCAAAGATATACATTCATCAAAAAGTCCAAAGCCGGGTTTGTAGATTAATCAGAGGGGTTTGTCGATAAAAGTAGTTTTCGGCCTCTTTTCAGTGCAGTTTTGCAGCATAATTAATCTAAAAACCATGAAAAATATTAGCCTTTTAGTACTTGCCTTTTTATATCAAACGTATTCTTTTGGTCAGGAATATGAAGTTAAAGGAAAAGTGATCAATCAAAATAAACAAGCCGTTGAATTTGTAATCAGCGGTTTACTAAACCAACAAAAAACTTTAACTGCTCAGGCTTCAACTGACAGTTTGGGGAATTTTGTGCTGAAAGCTCCAAAAGGAAATTACCGCTTACTACTCGAACAATTTGGTACTGAATTTATGAACCGTGAAATTACCATAGACCAAAATACCGATCTGGGTACGATTGAAATTAAAGAATCGGTACAGCTGGACGGGGTTACTTTAAGATCGAGAAAAAAACTGATTGAGCAAAAAGTCGACCGACTTGTTTTTAATGTCGAAAATTCGGTAACTGCTACTGGCGGAACGGCTTTAGACGCCTTAAAAGCAACACCTACTGTTAGAGTTCAAAATGAAGCGATTTCGATTGTGGGTAAAGGTGAAATTTTAGTGATGATCGACGATCGTTTGCAAAGAATGCCTCAGGAAGATTTGGCCGCATTTCTTAAATCAATTCCGGCGGATAATATTAAAAGTATCGAAGTGATTACCACTCTTCCGGCGAAATATGACGCAGAAGGCAATAGCGGTTTGATTAATATTAAATTGAAAACGGCAAAAGCCAATTCGTGGAATGCCAATATTGGAACTTCGTACACCCAGAAAACATACGCAGGCGGGAACGCAAACGGACTTTTCACATACAATCACGATAAACTTTCGGTACAGGCTACGGTAAGCAAAGGAAAACAAAAATTACTAACTTCTTCTGAAAGCTCTATTTTTTATACCAATGAAACCTGGAAACAAGAAGTTAAAAACAAATCGACCACAGATGTACTGAGCTTAGGTCTTGGTTTTGACTATAAAGTTACCGACAAATGGAGTACCGGACTCAAATATCTGGGCAGTTTTACAGACAAAGTGAACGCAAACAACCCATTTACGACCCGATACAATACTGCGAACGGAAGGACGGATTCTTATATTACTTCGAATGCCAATGGCGAAAATAATCCAAAGATGAATGCGGTTAACTTTCATAATTCGGTTGCAATCGACAGCTTAGGAAAAAATATCTCAATGGATCTGGACTATTTTGATTATAACAAAAGTGATTTTCGTTTCTTCTCCGGAAATGAATTAGACAGCAGTAAAAATAAGATCCCCGGCGGATTTTTCTCTTCCACCAATTCCAATGTCAATAGCATCCGAAATTACTCGGCAAACATTGATGTCACTTTACCGTACGACTGGGCAAACCTTAGTTTTGGAGCGAAAACTTTCCATACCAATACAAACAACAATCTGGTTGTATACGATCACGAAACCGGAGCGCCGGTTTTTAACACCAATCAATCGAATGTTTTTAACTATAAAGAGTACAATCAGGCCTTGTATTTTTCGGGAAGCAAAAAGATAAACTCACAATGGGAGACTCAAATTGGTTTACGCATCGAAGCGACACAAACCAAAGGATATTCTGAAAATCTGAATCAAACCAACACCAACCACTATGTAAAGTTATTTCCAACGGCCTATCTGACGTATGTTCCAAATGAAAATAATTCTTTCTCGTTAAACTACAGTCGAAGAATCCGCAGACCTGATTTTGATTATTTAAATCCTTTTGTAGTTAAAACAAGCCCTTACTTTTATGCTGAAGGAAATCCTTATTTGAAACCTTCACTGATTGATAATTTTGAGTTTTCGTTCATCCGAAATCAAAAATGGGTAAGTTCTGTTTATTTCTCTCAGGTTTCCGATTTTGGACAGGAATTGTCGATCATCGACCCGAATACAAATGTTACGAGAAACACTCCTTTAAACTATGCCAATACGTATCAGATCGGTCTTTCTACCTCGTACAATTTCAACAAATGGTCGTGGTGGAACAGCTTCACCGGATTCAATTTAAACTATCAAAATGTAAAATCAAAAACCGCTTTTATTCAGTCAATCGATGGTTACAACGGATACCTTTACAGCAATAATGATTTTACGATCAACAGCAACAAAACACTATTTCTTGGTTTAAATTATGGTTTACAACTGCCTGGACGTTATCAAATTTTTAATATTTCGACTTTGCATATTCTTGATATTTCGGTGAAGCTGCTCACTTTCAACAAAAATCTTTCTATTACTTTCATTGGCGAAGATTTACTGAATGCGCAAAAACCGCTAATTTCCTATAGTTCAAACGACATTAAGACCAATGTAAAAAGCTATAGTGACAGCAGAGGGTTCCGAATTTCGCTGAGTTATAAATTCGGGAATCAAAACATCAAAGCAAAACAAAGAGATTTTGGAAATGAGGAAGAAAGAAGCAGAGCCAACTAACGTCTTTTGAATTTCGTACAAAGCTTCAGATTTCTCTGGAGCTTTTTTTTGCATTTACGCCAAATTTCAAAAATCACCCTTTGTCCTCCATCTAAAATAAACTTATATTAGCTTTAAATTTAAACGATTACAGAAAAATATCCGACCAAAAAATTACCGCTTAAAAAACCAAAAACCACCATGACCAAAAAAACTGCCATTTTACTCGGGTTTATCGCCTTAAAATTTATACTGCAATATCTTTTAATAAGTCCTGAATATGATTTGCAACGCGACGAATACCTGCATCTTGATCAGGCACATCATTTGGCATGGGGTTATTTATCTGTTCCTCCTGTGACTTCATGGATTTCTTATCTTATTCTTTTACTTGGAAATTCCGTTTTCTGGGTAAAGTTTTTCCCGGCGCTTTTTGGGGCTTTGACGCTTGTGGTGGTCTGGAAAACTATTGAAACTTTGAAAGGAAATCTATACGCCCTGATTTTAGGTGCTACCTGCGTTTTATTTTCATCGTTGTTGCGAATCAATATCCTGTACCAGCCCAATTCGTTAGACATCTTATGCTGGACTTCTTTTTATTATGTGATCATTCAATACATTACGACCGAAAACAAAAAATGGTTTTACATTGGCGCAGTCATTTTTGCTATTGGTTTTCTGAATAAATACAACATACTGTTTCTCCTTATTGGCCTCTTACCTGCTCTTTTACTCTCCAATCAAAGAAAAATATTCGCAGAGAAAAAACTCTATTGGGCACTGATTTTAGGACTTGTACTGATTTTACCGAATCTTTTATGGCAATACAACAACCACTTCCCTATTGTACATCATATGAAAGAACTGGCCGAAACACAGCTCGTTAATGTGGATCGAATGGAATTTTTGAAAAAACAATTGTTATTTTTTATCGGTTCTTTCTTTGTACTTCTTGCTGCTTTATATGCCTTGCTTTTCTACAAACCTTTCGAAAAATATAGATTCTTTTTTGCTTCGATCATTTTTACACTGATTGTTTTTCTGTATTTCAAAGCCAAAGCTTACTATGCCATTGGGCTGTACCCCGTTTATATTGCTTTTGGAGCTGTTTTTCTTTCTCAGGCACTGCAAACAGGCTGGAAACGTTATCTGAAACCCGTTTTCATCATCATCCCATTATTGCTTTTTATCCCCATGTACGACTTCGCTTTCCCTAACAAAACTCCGGAGTATATCATAAAAAATCCGGAAGCATATCGAAAAATGGGAATGCTGAAATGGGAAGATGGAAAAGAGCACGCCTTACCGCAAGATTTTGCCGATATGTTGGGCTGGAAAGAGCTCGCCCGCAAAACAGACTCTGTTTATGCTTTAATCCCGAATCCCGAAACAACTCTGGTACTTTGTGATAATTACGGACAGGCCGGAGCCATAAACTATTACTCTAAAAAAGGAATCAAAGCGGTGTCTTTTAATGCCGATTATCTCAATTGGTTTGTTCTTGATGTACCTTACAAAAACGTCATCAGAGTTAAAAACTCCTGGGAAAGAACGGCTGAGCTTAAGGAAACCAGTCCTTTCTTTGAGTCTTCCCGTATTGCAGGCGAAATCACTAATAAATATGCCAGAGAGTCTGGAGCCACTATTTTTGTTTTCACAAATGCCAAAATCGACATCAACAAAAGACTCAAAGCTGAAATTAAAGAAGAAACAGATTATAGTAATGATTGATTTTACCACTATCACCTATCTAAAAAACGGAAATCACAAACAAATTGAGGCCCACGAAATCCTGACTCAACATAAGATTTTGGATGATCTTGTTGAGTTTGATCCAATTTTGGCAGGCACGATCCCACTTGTGATCGATATTGAAAACAGTGACCTGGATATTATTTGTTACTGGAAAAACAAAACTGAATTTATCGAAAAACTCAACGCTGCCTTCGGAAGTAAGGACAACTATACTATCCGGGAAGCACTAATTGATAATCAAGAATCTATTATTGCGAATTTTAAAATAGATCCCTTTGAAATTGAGATCTTTGGGCAAAACATTCCAACCATAGAGCAGAATGCGTATCGACACATGGTCATAGAATATCAAATTCTGCAATCAAAAGGCGAAAATTTCCGATTAGAGATCATCAAACTCAAACAAAATGGTTACAAAACCGAACCCGCTTTTGCTTTTTTATTAAGCTTAAAAGGCGATCCATACGCCGAATTACTGAAGTACAACATCTAAGCTCGTTTAGCTAAAAACACAAACAATTAGAAACCAATAACTTACAATTAAAAACCACATATTTAAAAATAATTCCGAAATTCCTTTGTATAACCGTATTTACTGTGTATCTTTGCACCCGAAACATCGCGGGATAGAGCAGTAGGCAGCTCGTCGGGCTCATAACCCGAAGGTCACAGGTTCGAGTCCTGTTCCCGCTACTAAGTAAAAACACCATTTGAAAAAGTTGGTGTTTTTTTTTGTTTTAGATTACCCTGAAATAACTTTGCGTTCACGAGTGGAGTACTCGCCTCAACCAAAGCTTTTGAATGTAAACTTATATTATTTTTTCCCAGCCTTTAGATAGTTTTCCTGCATAATCAAGGTAAGGTACAGTTTGTCTTCGATTATTCTCTCTCTGGATAAAATTTAATAAATGCATATAAAAATGTAAAAGACATTCAGCATTGTCTTTAGATTCTTTAGCCATAGAAACTGTTGGATTAATGAGTCCCTTGTTTAATACATAGAATCTATCAATTAGTGTATAATCATTTTTTTCTTCTACTGCTACTCGGATAATTCTCTCCATTTCCTTTTTTGCCCAATTAGTTTCTGCTATATCAGTATCATATGCAAAAACAGCATGAAAATACCTACAAGAAACCTTTTCTTCGATACTTCTTTGTTTTTTTGAAATATCAACTTTTTTCCCAAAAGGCTTTAAGTTTTTCAGAGTTGAAACACTTTTTAATATTTTTCGTACCTCTTCCTGTGTTATTTTTGATTTAATTTCAATACTTCCTAGAAGAGCTTCTGCAGGTAATATATAATGCCCACCACTATAAAATGGAATATTTCGAGAATTATCAAATATCATAATATCCAATTGCTGACTACTATTATTAAGTTTATCAACCACTTCTCCTTTGACTACAGAGTATGTTTTTGGCAAGTTTGCTTTTAAAAACTCAATTAACGGGTCTTCTCTTTCTTCTCCTTTAGTCAGAGAATGATTAATTACTTTTGTTTTCACAAACTGCCCAACAATATCATAAACTGCACCTTCAAATTTGGTACTAAAAGTTTCTTGCGGCTCATAACTTCTTTTTTTGAAGAAGCTTTTCAATGGTATTTTACTCATTAGATATATCGTTTATTCTTAACTTCTCATTTAACCGTTTCCAACTATGAACAGAATATTTTCGCTAAATAAAACTTCCAATATAAGGTGCAAATAGCAAGTGACGGATATTTTACGCGGTTTTTATGCAGTTATAAATCTCAAAAATCGTCGTCCTATATCTGTAAATTTATAAAGCGCGTCAGGTTTATAAATAATATCATATGATTCTAGCAAAGCAATTAGCTTAGTTGTACCTACATCATTTTGCATTTTGTAATTATTTTGAATTGCTCTAGTAATACTATTAAAACTATCTAATTCAACACTATTATTCATGATTCTTTCAGCCAAACTTTTAAGTTCAGAATCTGAAATATTTGTTACTTCGTTTACTTTTTCTTCAGTCTTGTCACTGTCAATTTGTTTTTTAAGCGATTCTATTTCAAAGTTTTTGTCCTGAACTAATTTTGAAAACCTCTCTTCTTGCTTAAGAATTTGCTCTCTTAATTCAATCGATTGTTCAATTGTTAGCAACTGTTTACTTTCAATTAAATTTTTATGTCTTGATTTCCAGTTTTCAAAATTTATTGATAACCAATACGCACCATTGGAAATAAAGGGAATAATTGTCAATAATATAAATGTTGACATTAAAGGATAGGTAATCAGATAGTGACTGTCATTACAGTTGGTAATAATGTAATCAATTTTATTTATTCTTAATTTATTTTCGGAAACAAAAAAACTTAAATATGGAATTCTCCAGTTCCATATAAGCCACGAAAATATAAAGGTTCCGAAAAGTGGACTTGTAGTTCGTTCATATAAAATTGCACTAATCGACTTTTTTAATTCTTCCATAATTTTGAATCTTGTTACATCTTTTCTTTTATTGTTTTAACCCAATTATACAGATAAAAACTGTCTCCAATTATTTTTTTTGGTGTTTTTGAGTAATAAAGCGGCTTTTTTTAGCGAATATAAGAAATATTTTTACTACAATTTAGTACCTTTTTTTAAGGTAAACAAAAATAATTCTTAATCATGAATCATGCTCTAATTCAAATTTCTTCAATCATTTAGAAGAAGGAAGTACAATTACGGTTTTCCATAAAGAACTTTTTTTTATACTAGTTACATTTGAAAATATAAACTATTAAAATCAAATAACTATGGGACAATTTAGAATTTCAGGAATATGGAAAGACTCAAATAATGCTATAACACATTATGCTTTTCATACTGTGAACGAAAACTCTAATTCTAGAGCAATAAAAACAACTAAATCAGAAGCAATTTCAATATTAGAAACTACCGGCAACAGTGCTACTACTTGGATATGGAATTACAGTCAATGTGCTTGGAATATTGGAGAAAAAGTTCAAGTCATTAATGGAGCTAATGGAAAATACCTTCGATCAAACCCCGATAATAAGCTAACTGATAACTTAAGTCATTTAATAGACTTTGATTGGATTCGCTCTTAATTGGCAAAAATTTTAAACTTTAACTTATAATTTTAAGCGGATATAATTTCATGAAAATTTCTAATAAACCGGTTAGATATTTTTATGTTTCCCGCTACTAAGACAAAAGCTTCAGATTTCTCTGAAGCTTTTGTTTCTTAAATAAAAAGTCACAACAAAGCGTAAATTTTGAATGTCTTTCGTAATTTATTTACTAGCAACCGTCTTTAGGAAGTTTACGTTTATAAATTATCCTGCCATCTCGTTCTACATAATCACCCGATATTATTGGGTAAGAATACTTAGGAGTATGCGATACGCTATGGCTTTTTATAATTATTCTGTCGTTAACTTTTAGACCATGTAATTGCCAAAATCCATCGTCATTAAAGTTTTCTGGCCCAAAACTAAGTATATAATCATTCCCTTTAATCCTTACCATTACCCCGAAACCTAATTTTGAGTCAGGTGGAAGAGAAAGTGAGGTTATAATTCCATCCATTTTGGTATAATCATAAATGGACTTCCTTATTTTAGTTTCACTGGCATACACTTTTTTACCTGCCGGAGACTCTTCCCATTTTTTGTACACAGTACCATCCGGCGTAGCCTTCCATTTCTTCAATTTGACTTCCCTCTCAGTAATAGAGATTGGTTTTTGAGTTATTTTTTTAGAAGTTTCACTTTTATTTTCACGATTTGCAAATACCAGTCCGCTTACCACAACCAGCGATAAGATCAGCGCATAAATGATTTTTTTCATGTTCTTTTTGGTTTAATTAATAACATAGTTATATCTCTCTTTAAAGTTTATACGGCTAAATTACTTTGACATTTTTCGGTTTAATAGATTTAAATTGTAAATAAAAATGTAAACTTTGTAAATAAAACATTGACAATATGCTTAATAGCCAAAAACTTCTTTATGGAAAACGCAGATACCTGTTTACACTAATAGTATTCTTGTCTATCTCTGTAATCTGTGTGGCTTTGGATATGGGAGATGGTAATGATTTTGATATTTCCAGAAGAGAAGTTTTACTCCGCAAGATCGGTCACGAACTACTTTTACAGTCGGGTGACAGTACATCAAGGGTACTTCCTGTAAAAAAGATTGCCGAAAATGAATATCAAATCAATTTTGAGAATGACTTTACTTTTCAGCCAGATTCTCTACTAAATATTACCAGCCGTTTTTTGGACAAAGCTCCCGGCTCAAGTAATTATATTGTTAATGTTCTTAATTGTGACAATGGTAGCGTAACTTATGGATACGCTATCTCAAAAAATAAGAAAGATGATATTGTAGCTTGTATCGGAAGAAAACAGCCCAAAACATGTTACAGGATTAACATTAAGTTTAAACCAACAGGTATTATTACGGCAAAAAACGGATATCTTCTCGGGGGACTTTCATTTTTAGCATTTGTTGGAATTCTTTTTTTGAAATCAGTTAAACCTCGAAAACATTTACCCGAAAGTCGACACGCTACTACATTCACTTTGGGCTCAGTATTATTCAATGCAAATGATCGCAAGCTTATCATCAATGAAAAGACAATAGACCTGACTGTTACGGAAACCCGTGTATTGCTCATTTTTGCATTGTCACCCAACAAGACCATAGAGAGAAGCCGATTGCAAAAAGAAATATGGGAAGACGAAGGCGTTATTGTGGGCCGTAGTCTGGATATGTTCATATCAAAACTTAGAAAAAAACTGGAAAATGATCCGAACATCAAAATTGTCGTTGTACGCGGCAAAGGATATAAGCTTGATATCCCTTTCTAATTTGAGCATAATATCTGACAAAAAAGACATTTCTATGAGATGTTTTTTATCTTTGAAATTAAGGCTTTTAGTCCGGATAACTTTATCTTTAATTCTTATTCCTATGTGGAAATATTAAATTAAGAAATAATCATTTCCAAAAAATATCAAAAATAAAGCTCCTGAGAAATCTGGAGTTTTTTCCTTTTAAGCTAAATCATAAAAAGTTAGGAGCCTTTTATAAAATTTACAATTTCTAAGAAACCAAAAAAAAATGCGCAAAGTTCACAGAGATCTTTGCGCATTTTTTCTATAGAGACACTTCAGAGAACAAGTGTATTACCAAATTGTTATTCTGTCTTTCTTCGGTAAAAACATTTTATCTCCAGGTTGTACATTAAAGGCCTCGTAAAAAGGTGTAGTATTCATTAAAGTACCATTCACACGCCAAATTGGTGGAGAATGTGGGTTATTATTAATCCACAAACGCAGGAACTCGTCTTTCATTTTTACTCTCCAAATTTTGGCTAAAGAAATAAAGAAACGCTGGTCTGGAGTATAGCCGTCTATTTTTGTGTTTCCTTTTCCTTGTTCCGTCATTTTAAAAGCATCATAAGCAACTGCTAATCCTGCAATATCTGCCGTATTTTCGCCAACTGTCATGGCACCATTAATGTGCAGATCACCCAAAACAGTATAGGTGCTGTACAAATTGATCACCTGCTGTATTCTTGATTTAAACTGTGCATAATCTTCTTTTGTCCACCAGTTTTTTAAGTTACCATCCTTGTCATATTGAGCACCCTGATCGTCAAAAGTATGGGTTATTTCGTGACCAATCACCATTCCGATACCTCCATAGTTAAGTGCATCATCGGCATTATTATCAAAATACGGAGGTTGTAAAATACCTGCAGGAAAAACAATTTCGTTTGCTGTAGGGTTATTATATGCCGTAACGGTTGGAACTGTAGTATACCATTCTGATTTATCGACTGGTTTACCCAATTTTGCCAATTGAAATTGATAGGCAGCTGTAGCGGCCGAAACCATATTTTCAAAATAGGCATCCCTGGAAATACGCACCTTGCTATAATCTCTCCATTTATCCGGATATCCTATTTTCTTAGTCATGGCTGCCAATTTTTCTTTCGCTTTTTGCTTTGTAACAGGACTCATCCATTCCAATTTATCAATTCTTACGGCATAGGCTTTTTGCAGATTATTCACGAGGATCAACATGCGTTTTTTAGCCTCTTCCGAAAAATATTTCTTTACGTACAATTCGCCCAGCGCTTCACCTAAGTAAGAATCAAGAACACTAGCCATTTTTTCGCCACGTGATTTTTGAACAGCCTGACCCGAAAGCACTTTGGTATATTCAAATGAGGCGTCTACAAAAGGTTTACTTAAATCATCTGCATATCTTTCTAAAGAATTTGCTTTCAGATAAATTTTCCAATTATTAATAGGGATGGATTTTAAAAGCTTATTAAGGGCATCATAATAGGCCGGCTGACCTACATTAATGAAATCGGTTTTAGCCCCTAAATTATTTAAAAAAACAGTCCAGCCAATGTTGGGGTGTCTTTTTACAAGATCTGTCACCGCTATTTTATTATAATTGGCCTGCACATCCCGAAGCTCCACTTTTGTTTTATGCGCAACAGCGAGTTGTTTGTCTATGTCGTAAACCAAATTAGCATTCTTTTTAGCCTCATTGGCATCGCTGCCGGTTTGTTGAAATAATGTAGTAAGGAATTTTTTGTACGATTCCTGTATCGCAACAGTGGATGAATCCGATTTGAAATAATAGTCCCTATCAGGCAAACCGATACCCGTTTGATAAATTTGAGCAATATTCATACTGCTGTTTTTATCATCGGTTGACACTCCAAAAGCTATAATAGACGAATTGCCTACTTTTACTTCATTAACCACGAAGTTCATTAAGGATGGTAAATCGCTAATTGCTTCGATTTTGGCTAACAGGGGTTTGATAGGTGTATAACCGCGTTTGTCAATCGTTACAGTATCCATACCCGATGCATAAAAATCTCCTACCTTTTGTGCGACGCTTCCTTCCGGATTCTTGCTTTGCGAAATACTGTCCAATATTCCTTGCAGTCGCATTCGCTGTGGATAATTCATAAACATATAAACACCAACTCCGGCCTGAGATGCAGGTATTGATACAGAATCGTACCATTTACCATTTACATATTTAAAAAAATCATTACCAGGTCGCAATGTGGAATCTATTCCGGTGATAGCAATGTTTTTTTCCTTTTGATGTTTTGAGCACGCTGTAAGAGCTAAGAATGCAATGCAGAGCATTAATGATTTTTTCATAGTCTAAATGATTTCTATTAAAATGAACTGAAAAACGTTTGAAAGCAGGTATTTTTAAAATGTATATGCCTGGCATATTTGATTTTAGCAGAACAATATACGAATTCAGTTTTTAATTTTAAAGTCCTTGTTAAAATTACTACTTAAAAAAAAGCAGAATCATAAACCACTATTTATCACCACCATAGCCATCCCTGTAGAATTTTCAATGCTAAATCTGAGGCATTAAAAAGAAAACAATATTTAAAAACCGGAATAGGAAGAGCATTTACCAACATTTGACCCAAGCTAAAAATTTAATTTCCCCTTTAACCTGGTCTCTATTTCTTATTTGCATATCCCCTACATCCCCTGTAAAATCAGTATACGAAACAATGGCTCACAATCACTCGAGAATCTTAACTGTTGATATTGTGTAATATAAACGTTATTTTTTCTAACAAATCTTACAAATTTATTGACTTATTCAAATTACTGTTGTATTTTCGTTCATAACTGTATTTCAATACGCTTCTTCTTCCTACAAGAGAAAAAGTAAAGTAAAACATTCATAAAAAAAGCAATTATCATATAGAGTGACAAACATTTTAGAATAAAGACAATCCAATATCAAATAACCAAAGGAATACCACTTAATCAACATCTACTAAATTATGTTATTAACCGATAACCATTTGACCATTGTGGTGGGAATAGACATCCATTTTACCACCTTACCCCCTTTCAATCCGTTTCATCCTTACATAGGTATTGTCATTGACCCTTTTGATTATGTTCCATTTTTAGGCACCAGCGTGCATGTAAATGGTTTTAAACGAGGAAATTCAGACACCAGTGGTATCATCATTCCACTGGTACACATTCCGCTTTTTACACCGCCCTGGCTGATGACTCCTATTATTGGCCACGAAAGCATGAACTTTTTTGCTTCTCAAACCGTATTTTCAGACAGCACCCGAATGAGTCCCAAAGGTCATATGTTAATGACTTGTAATGATATTGGGATTCCACTCTCGATGTCTCTGGGAAAAACTAAAGTGGGAAAGAAAATGATACCTTTTGCCCCAACCCTTTTTGCCCCAACTTCATTTTCTTTGCCTATCCCTACCGGGAAACCGGTTATGGTTGGAGGTCCTTATCCGCCCGATTGGGGTGGGATGCTTACCGGACTGGCCGCCAGTATAGGTTTTAGTACCTTAATGAAAATAGGCAAAAAAGCATTCAATAAATTTCTTAAAGGCGCTATAGGCCCCAACCAACTCAGCAGATTGTTGTGTAAAGCGGGTTTCGAGCCTATAAATCTAATCAACGGAGCCGTTTTTTATGAAGGCAGTGATTTTGATATTACAAGCCCTATACCCCTTAATTGGGGACGTAACTGGTATTCAGATTCCCAGTATGTAGGCTGGCTTGGACATGGTGTACATAGTGTATACGACAGAGCCGTAGAATTATATCCTGAAGAAGATGCTTTAGGGCTTCGCATGGACGATGGCAGGGTGGTTGCATTTCCAACGCTGTTGCCTGAGGAAGAATTTTACCTTCGTCAGGAAAAAACAACCCTCAAAAGAACTCGTGATGGTTACCAGGCTTACGATCATAAAAGCAAACTCTTTTATGATTTTACCCTTTTTGACGGCAAAAAATACCAGCTCACTCAAATAACCAATCCTGATGGATTGACCACCGTTTTTGAATTTAAAGGATACAGTCTGAACAGCATCATCGATTCGGCAGGCAGAACCATTAAAGTTAGCACCAAAGACGGGTTTATTCAAAAACTGGAACTTGCTGCTCCAGAACAAGATGAGCTTTTGGTTGCTTATGAATACGATGAGCATTATAATATGGTTGCCATTATTGATGCATTAGGAGTACCAACCCGCATCACCTACCAAAACCACCTTATGGTCGAGAAAACCGACCGCAACGGACAAACTTTCTATTGGGAATACGATACTCAAAACAAATGTATTCACACCTGGGGTGAAGGCGGCTGGCAGGAAGGCTGGATCGAATACCACACCGAAGAAGGCTACAACATCGTAACCGATGCCAACGCAGCTGTAACCACTTATTATTATGAGCCTAACCAGCTTGTGACTCAGGTAAAAGACCCAATGGGGAACAGTACATTTTACGATTATACCGAATTTATGGAACTCTATCGGGAGATTGATCCCGAAGGACGTGTTTTGGGCTTTAATTATGATGACAGAGGCAATAAAAACGGAACGGTTTACCCGGATGGTACAGAAGAAATCATGATCTACGACGATGAAAATCGTCCTTCGATTGCCATAGATCCCGAAGGCAACAAAACAATCTATCTGTACAAAGGCCAAAAACCACATCAGCTTAAAACCATAATTGCACCTGACAAAACCAGTACCCATTTTGCTTATTATGAAAACGGACTATTGGCCACTGTTGCCAAAAACAACAACGAGCTTGAACTGGTGTATGATGAGCAATACAACCTCATCGAATGGAGAGAAAATGATAAAAAGCTAAAATCATGGGAATATGACCACCGCAGTCGTGTACAGGCGATCTACACTCCAATGCAAATGGCCGATTACTTTACCTATGATGCGCTGGACAGAGTGCTGCAAATTGTAGAGAAAGACAGTAACGTTATCGAATTCAGCTACAACAATTATGATGAAATAATTGCCTTAAAAGACAAAAAAAACGATATAAAATTAAGTTATACCCCATTGGGAAGTCTGGCCACCAGAGAGCAAAACGGCGTAAAAGTCCGTTTTAACTACGACAAAATGGAGCAGCTTACCAGCATAAAAAATGAGGACAACGAAAGTTATAGTTTTAGCCGAAACAAGGCCGGATACATCATGCGTGAAACCGCTTTTGATGGCATCGTAAAAAAATTCAATCGTAACCTGGCCGGTGAAGTAACCAGAATAGACCACGGAGGCGGAAAATTTACCGACTACGAGCAGGATGCACTGGGACGCATCACCAGAGCCGATTATCACGATGGCACCTGGGAAACCTATACCTATAATAAAAATGGATTGCTGATAGAAGCCGTCAATCAAAACGTAAGTATTCGTTTTGAACGAGATGAAATGGGGCGTATCATAGAGGAAACGCAAAAACAACAGCTCGATGCTATCGAAAATGGCATAACACTTACATCTACTTATAACGAATTAGGACAACGTATTCATATCAGTACCAGTCTTGGTACCGATATCAGCACTCATTACAACCAAAAAGGACAATTAGAGCGTATCGAAGCTCAAAGTAAGGAGCTTAAAGAACAGCATCAGGCTTGGGAGACCACCTTGAAACGAGACGAATTAGGACACGAAATAGAGCGATTTGCCACAGGAGGATTGCACATCAAAACCAGCTACAACAGCAGCGGTAAACAAAAAGAGCAGGACGTTTTTGCAAACGGCAAACGTACCGGCTCGCGTTATTATAACTGGGATACCAACCAGCAGCTCCGCAGTAAAGTCAATCAGCTTACCGGTGGCATGATCTATTTTGATTATGATGACTTTGGTAATCTGGCTAAAAGTTACAATGGGAACGAAGAACTCTATAAAACCCCGGATGCGGTAGGTAATTTATACAAAACGCAGGACCAAAGTGACCGTAAATATGGCAAAGGCGGCAAACTGTTACAGGATGAAAAGTACTTTTATAAATACGACGAACTCGGGAATCTAGTACACAAAAGTACCCGTGACATTACCAAGGCACTCGTTTTTGAGGAGCCTACCAGTTGGATTGACAAACTCGCAGTGAATAAAGAAGAAGAACTAAAATTACAGCAAGAACACGAGCATTGGCAGTACGGAGATACCACTTATACCTGGCTGGCCAACGGCATGCTTGAGAGTGTAACCAACCCTGATGGTAAAGCTGTACGTTTTGAATACGATGCACTGGGAAGACGTACGGCAAAAATTGCAAACCAGAAAATAAATCGTTATGTTTGGGATGGAAACGTTCTTATTCACGAGTGGAAATACGATCTAAAAGACAGACCTCAACTTGTTATTCAAGACGATGATTTAGTTTATGACAAAACTGAACCCGTTGATAATCTCATAACCTGGATTTATGAAGGAGGTTCTTTTGTACCAAGCGCTAAGATTATTGGTGAAGAAAAATATAGTATAATAAACGATTATATTGGAAGACCAATACAGGCCTATTCAGAAACAGGTGAACTTGTTTGGGAAACTGATTATGATATTTATGGTTGTTTAAAAGATCTTAAAGGGGATAGAAACTTTATTCCTTTTAGACAGTTGGGCCAATATGAGGATGTGGAGACGGAACTTTACTATAACAGGTTTAGGTATTATAATCCTGAGTCAGGACTGTACTTATCGCAGGATCCTATAAGGTTAAAGGGAGGAATTCGTGTTTACGGATATGTGTTTGATTCAAATTTTTGGATAGACATTTTTGGACTAACGGGCACCTATTTCTTTACAGACGGCACAACTTCTTATGTAGGTAAAGGACCTTCCGATCGAATGTATGCATCTATGAAACAAAGAGTTGGAGGTTCTGCGAATGTGACCCAAGGTTTGCATGTAGACTATGGAAATAACGATATGGGATTAATGGTTGAAGCAGAGCTTATGGATAGACATAATGCTGTATCTGATGCAGATTTTGCGAATGAAATTAATTCTCCTGGTAAAAAGAAATTAGCTGATGCTCAGGTAAATAATACAGCTCTTTATAATCAAGTGATTCAGAATGCAGATGATTTTGAATTAGAGTATAATAAAGTGAGCGGAATTAAATGTAAATAAACAATATGGATTTAAAAATAAGAGAGAATAGTAATGGTAAATATGTTATAATTCATTCCAATAATTTTATTGAAGGAATAGATTTTGTGTTTCAGAATAAAATATCTCAAATCCAATTAAAAGGAACTATTGGTAAAATTGAGCAAAGAGTTGATTTTAGTTTGATGAAAAAAATTTCAAATCAGATAAGAATTTTAACCTTAACCAATTTGGACAATACCTTAATTGAGAATTGGGAGGGAATTTATGACTTATCTTTCTTGGAAATTTTGCATATTTCTGATAAACTTGATTTTAAATTAGATATTTCAAGATTTACAAATTTAACTCAGTTTGGAGGGGTTTATTCCCCTAAGATAATCAATTTAAATAACCATAAAAAATTAGATTCATTAGTAATATCCTCTGGATATCCTACTGAAAACTTGGATTTTTTAAGCAGCCTAAAATCTGTAAAAAGGTTACATATTTATAAAGCAAATAAGTTAGAAAATTTAAAAGGAATTGAAGAATTAATAAATCTGCATGAAATTTCAATCGGATACAGTCCGAAACTGACTTCTATTTTAGAACTTAATAATTCTGGGGTAGAAAAATTAGTTATTGAAAAATGTAAAAATTTATTAGACTTTTCATTTTTGCAAAAGAATAAAAGCATAAAAGAATTGTCAATAGACAATCTTGAATCTATAAAATTCATTACTGCAATGTCAAATTTGGAAGTAATTAATTTTAGTGATTGTAAAGATGGAGATATGAATCCTTTGTTGGAAGCAAAAAAACTAAAGCAAATAAACTTTTATCCAAACAAGAAATATTATTCACATACAATTGAAAAAATAATCGAAATAACGGGGGCAAAAAGAGGTCGGAATGCTTAAACAAATATAATATTAGAGAACTAAGAATATAGAGCCCGGATAATACAAAATAGCCTATCTCAGAACTCAAAAAGCTTTATTTTCATTTTTAAATATCGAAACCAGGCATATTCATAAGCAGCCGAGCTTGTTTGGAAAACAGATTATGATATTTATGGTTGTTTAAAAAACTTAAATGAGAACCAATACTTCAGCCCGATTCCTTTCATAAATTAACATCAAATAAAAAAAGTAAAACCCGCTAAATTAGCGGGTTTTACTTTTTTATAATTAGGAGGACGTACTACAGAAAAAAGTTCTTACCCCTGTTTAATTAAATAGTATTCTATAAATTGAAATCGATTATTCAGTATCAGTCTATAATTCATTCCTTTATGATTTACCTGCAGCAACCATAATAAAAATTGGCCTTCTTAATTCCTCTTTCATTTCCGGATATTTTTCAATGATTTCCTCTGACGGTTTAGGCTCCGCTATTTGTGTAATACTAAAACCTGAATTAATTACCATATTTAGAATACTGGCTACAGTACGATGGTATTTTACTACTTCATGACCTAAAAAAAACGTTTGTCTCACTCCTTCGTACTGGTAATTGTCAACTGGCCAATGTAGTCGGTTTTCATTTTTATCCCTGAACCAGTCCTGCTCATTTTTTGCTGTAAAAACAGGATGCTCCATAGAAAAAACAAAACTCCCGCCTTTCTTCAAATACTGATTGATCTTACGAAAAAGAGCTTCCAGATCTTGTACATAATGAAAGGTAAGCGAACTAAAAATAATGTCAAACTGTTCCTTTTCAAATACAATATCTTCAATTGGCATTTGGTGATAGGTTATTGATAATCCCTTCGATTTTTCCTTTGCTTTATCAATCATTTTCTTCGACAAATCAATTCCAATGACATTCTCTGCTCCTTGTTCCTTTGCGTAAATACAATGCCATCCATAACCGCAACCAAGATCAAGAACATTTTTTCCCTGAAAATCGGGCAGCATCTTTTTCAAAACATGCCACTCTCCTGCTGAGTTCAATCCATCTATCGAACGCAGCATTTTACCATAGTTTTCAAAAAAATCTGTATCATCATAAATATTTTGTTTCATCTCCTTAATTTTTTTATTAAACCCCACTCCCCTGATTGTTCTCCTGAATACGACGCAATTGTCTCTTACTTTGTGCCGTTTCTAAAAACAAAACTACTATAAAATACGAAAACCTCAGGAAGAATACAACGCAATATCACAATACTTACTCTTGGTTAAAACTGCAAACTATGCTGAAAACAGAACAAATTTAAGAGATATCGTAAATATCCGAGGACTCCTCTTATCAGATCATTTCCTGTTAGTATTCTTTTTCAATACTCAAAAAATACGGAATTGTCTGTCAATTACTTTACGGGATTTCCTTAACAATTAAATAATATGTTTTCTTAATAACCGGGTTTGTATTCGTAATTGTTTTTATAAATTTGCGCCCTGAATATTTAGTAGTTTTTTATCAGTCCTGATGGGCAATTACTCTTTAATCTAGTCATTTATACATTAACAATTATAAAGCTTTTTTTGCTTTTTAAAATTATCACAACAAAAAACTGAATCACTTTTAAGAACTCATTTCTACGGTTTTAAATTATTTACTTTAAAAAACCGTTATTTTTTTACTTAACCTTATAATTTCTAAACAACAACAACTTACAATCTTTATCAATAAATTATTATAACATAATTAAATACAATGCTTAAAAAAAACACCCCCCAAATCCTAGTTTTTATACTTTTCAGTTTATTTTTTTCCATAAGTACATTTGCTCAAAAAAATCTTTATGCCGGAATTGAAATCGGACGCAGAACAATAAAGGTTACAGTCCTTGAAGTAAACAATATCAAAAAAGCGGACTATAAAATTTCTTACTACTCAAATGATGAAGGTCTTAGTTTTGCCAAACACATCACTACAAATGGCGAACTTACTCAGGAAGACATCAGCAAAGCCGGTCTTATCGTTTTTACTCAATTGACAAAAATAAGAGCACAATTTAAAATCCCTGAAGAAAATATCTTTTTAGTAGCTTCTTCTGTTTTCGGATCTGCCCGCAACCTTGATGCTTTAAAAAACAAAATCAGTACCCTAACCAACAAAGAGCTTGATGTTATTAATGTTGACGAGGAAGCTAAAATACTAGTTAAAGGTTCTATACCTCCTGTTGATTATGCTAACGCTCTGCTTCTTGATATTGGTGCTGCGAGTACTAAAGGTGGTTACATCGATGAACTTGCTGACAACAAATTAGAGTTTATTCCTTTGGAACTTGATTTTGGTACTATGTCTCTTACTGATGCTGTAAAAAAGACGGTTGTAAACCAAAGTCAGGCGAGTGATATGTCCGTATATCAGGAAAAGTCTTTTGATTTTAACCCGGTGGTTCGTAAAAAGATCAAAGAAATGCTTGATGCAAATCCTCTTTTATTAAAAAAAGAAAAGATCTATTTGTCCGGTGGAGCTGTTTGGGCCTTTACCACATTATATTATAATGAAGACACCAAAGATCATTTCCTGCCTATAAAACTTGAAGATATTATCGATTATGATGCGATCCTGAAGAATAATTTCAACAAGTTTAACAACCTTTCTAAAACCAACAAGGAAGCGGCAAGAGTATTAAACATATACGATCAGAAGTACCTTATTTCGGCAAATAACATACTATCAGCCTGCGTAGAAAGTATTCCAAATTTAGAGAAGAAAAAAATATACTTTGTAAAAGAAGGACCAATAACCTGGCTTATTTCCTATGTTGCGGACCGTTCTAAAAAAGTAAATACAAATTTTTAAGACGTCCTCTTATAAAGACAAAGCTTCAGAGAAATCTGAAGCTTTTTTTATTTAATAACTTTCTTATAATTTATAAAAACTAAAAAAATTGCACCAAGTCAAAAGCCTTTGTGCAATTTTTAATAGAACTCTTTACAGAGTCCGGGAATTAACTAAAAAAACGTGTCTTCTTATAATCTAATTTTTCGGCTGCTTTCTCTGCCAGATCATTTGCATGCTTCAAAAACAAGATACACTTATACTCAATAAGTTTATCATACTCGTTCTTAACGTACTGTTTTGCTGCACTTATAGGCACTACCGCTGTCTCGGAAAGGTAACGAAAAAGCGTTTTTTCCTTTTCATTGTTACAATCAAAAGGAAGTTCGATATCCTGAATGTATTTTAATAAAGAGAACAGGCTGTCTATTGACAATTTACCCGAAGGATAACCTAAATGCAAATAGATAAGCCCTGCACAAATTTGCTCGATTACTTTTCTGAAAAGTACTTTTTTTATGCCAACAGAATCATAACTGAGAGAATTCTGCGCCTGATCAAAAAATTGTTGTGCCTTTGATAATCTGCTTTGCTGGTATTTTTCGTTAACAGGAGACTCCCATTTTGCAATGCATTTTTTAGGATAAGAAAGATAAAAAGGATTGCTGTACACCAGAAGTCCATTTGTAAAAATGTGATCGAAAAAATATTTCTGATCCTGTCTCTTCTTACTAATCGATTCTGAGCAATGACTAAGAATTGTTACTTTATATTTGCTTTCAAATTTTTCCTGAATCAGCTCTTTCATCAAACGTACTTCATCTTCAAAGGGCTCCGGACTCACGATCAGTAAATAAAAATGATAACGGGGAAGTTTATCCGAATAATTCTTAGCCCCTTGCTCCTTATTATGATTTATCGTATAACCAAAACAATAGATACATCTTACCTCAAAAGCTGCAGCTATTACAGCTCCAATATTCTTCAAAGCATCATCAATAAAATAATTCGACGGAATTTTATCGCTGAAAATGTGTTTTGCAGTACATTTTTGATAACTCAGTTTCTGCATCTTCTCTCTGCATACTATTTTATACTCTAAAAAAAGTTTATTAATCTCCTTTTGTAACAATTCCACTTTTGCTTTTGCCTTTGCAAGCAACTCCGGGTTAATGTCATCTGCCTCCCTATGTTCCATCACACAGGAATAGCTCATATTAAGCATTTTAAGTATCTCGTTATCCGTCTCAACATCTTTATTGAGTATTTTCTTTAATTCAGGCGTAAAACCGATGCTATAATCGTAATGGGTAAACAAACAGGTAGAAGTAATAAAAACAGGGGTAAAAAATTCGGAGGCGCAAATGTAAATGTACCTCAGGGTTTGGTACAGGGCAAAGGCAATTGGAATGTTATTACTGCTTCCGGTGTAAACCGATACATTTCTAAAGGACACAACAGCTGCTTCCAGATCAAGGTAAAATCTTTTTCTGGCTCTCCTTATCAGTTTTTTTGATGTATTTTTTTGAGGATAAAAGACTTCAGCACCTGGCTCAAAATAAACCAGTTCTTTTAGCGTGCAATGCCGAATAAAGAAAGGTTTTCCTTTTCTAAAGCCCAGGCTGGCACAATCAGAATCGATAAATTTAAAAATAAAATCGGGATATACCTTTATGAGTTTATCGAGTACCACACTCAGAGCTTCTGTATCCTGATTGCACTCTTTTTTCATAATAAAAGTGATTACCATTACTTTATTACGTCGATTGTACGACACATAAACGGCTTCTGCCGCAACAAACGGAAGCAGGTTTGTAATCGCTTTTTCCAATCGTTCACTATGCGGATTATTCTGGTCTATTTTTGGCGTATAATTCATGTTTTGTTCTTTTATGTTAAACCTCATCTCTCTTTTTCTATCCTCACATAACTTAAAGAATCCTTGGGAATAGCAAGCGCTACTTTCTTTCTGAAATTTTGACGATCTTACGCTTTATTAATATATTTCGTGTTTTTTTTCGTACGTTTGTTTAAATTATACTTTTGTATCTTTTTACCTACAAATATATAGATTATATTCTACAAACATTCATAAAAAGATCTAATAATCTAAAAAACAGTACAATGATTATAAATAGAATCTTACAAATAATTGATTATAAAGGAATTAACCGAAGAAAATTTTATATTGAAACGGGACTTTCGAATGGTTTTTTAGATAAGGTAAAAGATGTTGGCGCATCAAAAATTGAGCAGATACTTCGCATTTATCCTGAAATTAGTCCGGAATGGCTTTTGACGGGAAAAGGTCATATGCTTGAAAATGCTGCTTTTTTTGAATATGAATGGGGGATTAAAATGAGCGAGATTGAAGAACCTGCTTCGGTCTATGAAGTCACCACTTCAAAAACAATAAAAAAGCAATTTGTACCTGTATTCGATGTTGAAACCGCTGCAGGTGCCGTTTCTTTGTTTAAAGAAACCAACGAAAAGCCCATAGATTATGTTTCGGTTCCTAACTTACCCAAATGCGACGGAGCCATTTATGTGAGTGGCGACAGTATGTACCCGCTTTTAAAAAGCGGAGATCTAATTATCTATAAAAAAGTAAGCAACAATGCCGAGCATATCATTTGGGGAGAATTGTATCTGATCGCTATCATAACAGCTGATCTTGAAGAATTTTTACTGCTCAAACGGATCCAAAAATCAGACAAAGGCGACGATTGGATTGAATTGGTAAGTGAAAACAGCCAGCATCAGTCAAAAGAGGTTCTTCTAAAAAATATTGAAGGATTAGCTTTAATAAAAGCAACGATTCGAATAAATTCCACCTTTTAAAGTTTAAGCGCTAAAAATCAAAACCTTACCAAAATAACGTTGAAATTGTGAATATCTATTTTGCAAATTCCGAGTTTTTTTTCCTGTAAAATCTATCTTTGGCATCCTTAAAAAATAACAAAGATGAGCGCAACTTGGTACGAATGCAAAGTGAAATATAGAAAGACAGATGAAACCGGAGGACAAAAGGTTTTAACAGAACCTTATTTGGTAGATGCTTTGTCTTATACAGAAGCTGAGAGAAGAATTAATGAAGAGATGTCGGCCTATATTAGTGAGGAATTTAAAATCACCAATATAAAAGTGGCCAATTACGCCGAAATTCACCCTTTTGAAAATACAGACCGTTGGTTTAAATCCAAAGTATCCTTATTGGCTTATGATGAAGAAAGCGGTAAGGAAAGAAAATCAAATATGTACATGCTGGTTCAGGCAAATGATGTAAGAGAAGCTTACGACAACACGCTGCACGTAATGCAAAGCACAATGGGAGAATATTCTATCCCGGCAGTTTCTGAATCTCCTATTATGGATGTTTTTCCTTATTTCAGTGGTGAAGAGGGAGAATCAGAACAATTGGAAAGATTCAATAGACTAAAAGCATCTAAACCCGCACAGGCAGCCGTAGAAACCATTGACCATATGGAATTTGAAACTGCAATGGAGGAATAAACTCAAAACAATGTGAGTTAACCCAACGGAGCTGCAAATAGTGTACGCGGATGAGACGGATTCGCTAAAGCGAAAACGCAGATTTACACCGATTTCTTTCTTATTTACGTCATTATTAAACGCAGTTAAAATTATAAAACGCAAAAAAGCTTTGGATCTCTCCGAAGCTTTTTTTTGTAGTTTACTTTGTCTTCTCAACTTTATGAGTATGAGACTATTCGTTGTGTTTATCTTTAGTTGTGCCAACGGGAGGAACAAATTCTAAACTTAATGTGGGACTAACCTAAAAGAGCTGTAAATAATCTACACGGATAAGACGGATTCACTAAAGCGAAAACGCGGATTTACACCTATTTATTTCTTGTTTACGCATTATTAAACGCAGTTAAAATAAAAAATGCGCAAAGATCCAGTGATCCTTGCGCATTACAAAATAACTAACGCTATGAAAAGCGAAATTAATATCTTACTTCAGAAAAAAATCGGCATCGATTAAACGGTTTCCGGTGTCGTCATAAACGGCATAGTTAAAACCTCCCTGAATACAATATGAGCCATACTCTCCGGCTTTGTTCAGGGCGATAAAACCCACCTGAATGTCTTTTAAGTCTTTGTTTCTGTTCTTTGTTAATTTTACAATTCGGGCAACGGCTTCTTCGCAGGCTTTTTGAGGAGATTTACCTTGTCGCATCAATTCAACCACAAGATGACAGCCCGAAATTCTGATGACTTCTTCGCCGTGACCGGTGGCTGTTGCCGCTCCAATTTCATTGTCTACATATAAACCTGCTCCAATAATTGGAGAATCTCCAACACGTCCGTGCATTTTAAACGCCATTCCGCTTGTTGTACAGGCTCCCGAAAGGTTTCCGTGGGCATCCAAAGCGATCATTCCAATGGTATCATGATTTTCGATATTGGCAATGGGTTTGTATTTACTGTCTTTTAACCACTCTTTCCATTCTTTTTCAGACTCCTCTGTCAGTAGATTTTCTTTTTTAAAACCTTGTGCTACTGCAAATTGCAAGGCTCCATCGCCTACCAGCATCACATGAGGTGTTTTTTCCATTACTGCTCTCGCAACCGATATAGGGTGTTTGATGTATTCTAAAGCAGCCACCGATCCTATATTGGCATTTTCATCCATAATACAAGCATCCAACGTTACGCGGCCATCTCTGTCCGGACGTCCGCCGTACCCTACACTTCTTTCTTTAGGATCTGCCTCCGGAATTTTAACTCCGGCTTCCACAGCGTCTAAAGCAGTTCCTTTGTTTTTTAAAACTTCCCAGGCTGCTTCATTGGCAGGAATTCCAAACCTCCAGGTAGAAAGTACAATCGGCTTCTTCCCTTTTTTAGAAACTATGTTTTTTTCTTCTTCTTCCGAATTTGAATTGAACGATTGCAAGGCTACAGCAACTGAAGCTATAGCTGCCGTTTTTATAAAATTTCTGCGATTTGAATTTGTCATATCTATTCTTTTATGGGCCAACGAACTATTTTTTGCCACAGATTAAAAGATTCAAATGGATTTCTTAATCTGTGGCATCTAATATAATCAAAACTATGCTGTATAAAGCAAACTTGTTGCGCCTAATAATGCTGCTATTTCATTATCTGTAGAAACAGAAACGTTAACTTCGCTTCCTGCTTCTTTTAATTTTTTATGGAAAACAGGCAGAAAAAATTCGCTTGCATTTGCTATTTTTCCTCCAATAATAAAGCTATCTGCTGAGAATTTCTCTAACCACGGAATAACAATCGCCGCTAAATCTTCTCCCATTTTTTCAAACACTTTTATCGCTACTTTGTCTTCGGCTTTAGCCAAATTAAAAAGTTCTAAACCATTGTTTGCTTTTTTTCCGCTTAAAGCAAAATAACCCGCTATAAGCCCACGTGCAGAAACATAATCTTCAGCAATCCCCTCTTTATAAGGCAGATTGTATATTTCTCCGTCTTCCGGAACTAAATCTCCCGCACTAATCGATTCTCCTTTGTCTATAAAACAAGCTCCGAGTCCGGTACCAAGCGTGATTGCCATTACTTTTTTAGAAAGGTTTTCAGCATCTTTAAAAACTTCTCCTTTACCAAAACAAACGGCATCATTTTCAAAAAGAATCGGAAAATCATTCGACAAATTCAGTTTGTCCTGAAACAAATCGCGAATGTTCAACCCATAAAAATGTTCGTATTTAGATTGGTCTTTTATCCAGCAAATACCATTCGTATAATCAAACGGACCCGGCATACAAACTGCCAATCCTGTAGTAATTTCTACTTTTGAATTTTCTATCGCAGTGCGAATTGCTTTTTCCCAAATGGTCATTACTTCCGCTACAGGCAAATTTGAATCGAAAGATTCTTTGTGCAGTGAAAAATCGATCACTTTCATGTCCACTATATCAATGATCGCTGCGGTGATATGTGTACCTCCAATGTCTAATCCAACGGCATATTCTTTATTCATTCTTATTTTATTTTGAATTATTAAGAGATCAGGCAAACCCTATAGCAACCTGTTTCTGACCCTCCAATTAAACCTGACGGGTTAATGGTTAGGACAATCTCTCAATGGTATATTTATTTTTAAATGTTTTTGTCTTTTAAAATTTGAGGATAATGAATGCTGGTATGTACGATCATTTCTCCAAATAAGGTGTTGGCCCATGCAAACCATTTTCGGGTAAATTTGGTTACATCGTCTTTATGAAAAGATTCGTGCATGAAACCGGTATCCGCATTGGTTTTGATCAGATTGCTGATGCATTGTTTTATTTCCTGTTCGTCTACGCTGGTAATGGCTCTCAAAACGATGCTCATTGGCCAGATGGTATCGGTTCCGGTATGTGGTCCACCAATACCTTCTCCTGCTTTTCCTTTGTAGAAAAACGGATTGTTTTCTGAAAGTACTACTTTACGGGTATTCAGATACAGTTGATTGTCCGGTGCTATAGCGCCTAAATAAGGTAACGATAATAAAGACGGAACATTGGCATCGTCCATCATGTGAAAACTACCATAACCGTTGACTTCAAAAGCAATGATTTTTCCGAATTTCGGATGTTCGATGATTCCGTTTTCTTCCAGTCCTTTTTGAACCTGCCCACGCAATTCTTTGGCTTTAGCCACTAAATTATCGTCTTTTAAAGCCGGCAAAGAGAAAATTTCAATCAGATACCCCAATACTTCAATTGCAAACATGTTACTCGGAATCAAATAGCCAAACAGCGTACTGTCGTCACTTGGTCTGAAAGTCGAAACAATTAATCCGCATGGTTTTACCGGATAACCGTAACCGCTTAAAGGTACACCATCTGTAGCCCAAGCCGTAACTCGTTGGAAATTGTAAGGCCCTTTATCATGCATTCTTTGCTGCTCTTTGAAAGTTTGCAATACCAAAAGCATCGCTTCTTTCCACTTGCTGTCGAACAAACTAATGTCTCCTGTTTCCTTCCAATAGCCATGTGCCAATCGTATTGGGTAACACAAGCTGTCGATCTCCCATTTGCGCTCGTGAATCCCGGGTTGCATCTTGGTCATGTCATTTTTCCACTCACTTACTTGCGCAAAATCTTTGTAAAAAGCATTCGCATAAGGATCGAGTAAGATACATTTGGTCTGACGATTGATTACTCCTTTTATCAGTTCTGCCAGTTTTTTATCTTCTTTTATAAACGGAATATAAGGCCAAATTTGTGCTGTACTGTCGCGCAGCCACATTGCATCGATATCTCCTGTAATAACATAAGTGTCTGGTTTTCCGTCAATGATTTCAAAATCAACAGTAGTGTCTAAGGTGTTTGGAAAACAGTTTTCAAACAACCAGGCGAGTTCCGGATTGGCAATTTGTTTTTTGATTCTTACAATTGCAGCTTCAATAGCTTTACTGGTAAATTTTCGTTCTGCCAGCGGGGGTCTTTTGCTTACAAAATCTTTGATCGAAAAATTGAACGCGTCCGATTGCATTCCGAAAACATCCGTTTGAAGGGCCAATAATCCTGCTGAAAAAATCCCTGTATTTTTTATAAATTTTCTACGTGACTGCATAGTATTATTTTGAAGTTGAATAAGAATATGGATAGGCACTTGCCGAAGTTCCTCTTTGTAAATTAGGTTTACTGCTCATGTCAAATTTGAATTCACCTCCCTTTAGTACTTCAAAATGATTGATGAAGTTTTGGGTATGAGTGGTGTTGTTCCATTTTAATTCCTGAACATATTTGTTGTCGGCCGAATTGTTCGGTGCATCGATAACCAATTGCTTTCCATTTTCGAGCTCCAACGTAATTTTTTTAAACAAAGGCGCTCCAAGCACATACTCGTCTGTTCCCGGGCAAACCGGATAGAATCCCATAGCAGAAAAAATATACCAGGCCGAAGTTTGTCCGTTATCTTCATCACCGCAGTAACCGTCCGGGGTTGGTTTGTACAAACGATTCATAACTTCTCTTGACCAATATTGTGTTTTCCAAGGCTCTCCGGCATAATTGTACAAATAAATCATGTGTTGTATCGGCTGATTTCCATGTGCGTATTGCCCCATATTCATAATTTGCATTTCGCGAATTTCATGAATAACAGCTCCGTAATAACTATCATCAAAAACCGGAGGTGTTGCAAAAACAGCGTCTAATTTGGCCGTGAATTTTTTCTCCCCTCCCATTAAATCAATCAAACCCTGTACATCATGGAATACGCTCCAGCTATAATGCAAAGCATTTCCTTCTGTAAAAGCATCTCCCCATTTAAGCGGATTAAAGTTTTTAGGAAAACTTCCATCTTTGTTTCTGCCGCTCATCCATCCGATTTCAGGATTATAAAGTTTCTTATAATTCATCATCCTTTTTTCGAACAAACTGATTTCTTTTTTCGGACGGTTTAGTGCTTTGGCTAATTTCCAAATTGTAAAATCATCGTAGGCATATTCTAAAGTTCTGGCTGCATTTTCGTTGATTTTCACATCATAAGGCACATACCCCAAAGTATTGTAATACGACACTCCTTTTCGTCCTACTGCTTCTAATGGCCCTTCGTTATTGGCTCCGTGCAATAAGGCTTCATACAATTTGTTGATGTCGTAACCACGTAATCCTTTGATATAAGCATCTGAAACTACTGAGGCGGAGTTGTTTCCTACCATCACGTCTCTGAATCCCGGGCTTGACCATTCCGGCAAAAAGCCTCCCTCTTTATAATCGTTGATTAATCCTTCCTGCATTTCTTTATTGATCGAAGGATAAACCAGATTCAACAAAGGATACAAGGCACGGAAAGTATCCCAAAAACCTGTTCCCGCATACATATAACCCGGCAATACTTTACCATTATACGGACTATAGTGTACGATTTCTCCTTTTGCATTTATCTCATATTGTTTTTGTGGAAAACAAACGGTGCGGTACAAGCAGGAGTAAAACGTTTTTAACTGTTCTTCGCTTCCGCCTTCGGCATTTAATTTCCCTAAGACTTTATTCCATTCCTGTTTGGATTGTGCTACGGTTTCAGTAAAAGATGCGGTACCCAATTCGTTCTTTAAATTCAGTTCCGCTTGCTCCGGACTGATAAAAGAAGAGGATACTTTTACATTTACTACTTCTCCTTTTTTAGTTTTAAATCCAACAACTGCGCCTACATGATTGTCTTTTAATTCCAGTTTGTCTTTTTCCAGAACTTTATCGTGCCAGGTGGCATTAGTTGTAAAAGGCTTATCGAATTGGAGTACAAAGTAGTTTCTGAAATTCTCCGGAACTCCCCCACTGTTACGCGTCGTATATCCAATGATTTTATTTTCAGACGGAATTATTTTGATGTAAGATCCTTTGTCAAAAGCATCGATTACGATAGAAGACTGCTCGTTTTCCGGAAAGGTGATCTGGAAATGTGCGGCTCTTTCGGTAGTCGTAATTTCTGTAGTTACATCATAATCGGCCAGGTAAACGCTGTAGTAATACGGCTTTGAAACCTCAGCTTTATGGCTGAACCAGCTTCCTCTTTCGTCTTCTGTAAAAGCTACTTTACCGGTTACCGGCATGATCGAAAACTGTCCGTAATCATTCATCCACGGCGAAGGCTGATGGGTTTGTTTGAATCCTCTGATCTTATCGGCGGTGTAAATATAGGCCCAGCCGTCACCCATTTTTCCGGTTTGCGGTGTCCAAAAATTCATTCCCCAGGGTCTGCAAATCGCCGGATAGGTATTTCCGTTTGAAAGACTATGCAAAGACTGTGTTCCCATTAAAGGGTTTACATATTCGACAGCGTCTATGGTTTTGACTTGCGCATTCACCAAAATGCAACATTGTAGTATCCCTAAAAAAAGTAAACTCTTTATTTTCATGTTTTTATTTTTTTGCTTTAGGCTTTAAGCGATAGACTATAAGCTAAAAACGGTAACTGATCCTTCTAAAAATCTAAAATCTGTACTCTTTATTCTTTATTCTAAAATCTAAAATCTGTGATCTTAAAGCGGTCTGTCTTCTTTTTTCACTCCAAAAGTAGTCGACGGTTTGCTTCCCATATACAATTTCAATTCTCCTCCTTTTACAATCATATCGTGTGTGATGTATGATTTTGTGTAAGGTTTTCCGTTGTACTCCGCTTTTTGGATATAAATATTCGTTTTGCTGTTATCGATTGCTTTGAGGGTAAACGAAATGCCTTTTTTATGATGCAGGGTTGCTGTATTTACTAACGGGCTTCCCAACACATAGACTCCGTTTGCCGGATTAACCGAATAGAATCCCATTGATGACAAAACGTACCAGGCCGACATTTGTCCTAAATCTTCATTTCCGCATAATCCGTCCGGTTTTGTCGAGTAAAATTTATCATCGATTTCACGGATTAACTTAGCTGTTTTCCAAGGTTGTCCGGCATAGGCGTACAGGTATGGGATATGGTGATTTGGCTCATTTCCTTGTGCATACTGCCCTATTAAACCGCTAATATCCGGAGAGATTTCTTCGCCTTCTACTTTGTCTGTTAGTAGAAAAAGAGAGTCTAATTTGGCCAGAAATTTGTCTTCACTTCCAAACAAATCGATCAAACCATAAGGATCCTGTGGTACTAACCAGGTGTATTGCCAGGCATTTCCCTCTACATAATCGTCTTTACGATGCGCTGATGAAAGCGGATTGAATGGTGTTCTCCAATTTCCATTGGTTAATTTCCCTCTCATGAACGTAGTTTCTTTGTCGAAATAAAGTTTGTATAAATTGGCTCTTTTAGAGAAATAGTTATAATCTTCAGTTTTGTTCAGATCTTTTGCCATTAGGGCTACGCAATAATCGTCGATAGCGTATTCCAAAGCATTTCCAACAGATTCTACCATTTTATCGGCAGGAATATATTCCAGTTTTTGTACATAATCCATTCCGTCACGGGTTTGCATCGCTGTTTTTTTGATGGCTTCATAGGCCAACGCAATATCATAACCTCTGTATCCTTTCATGTAGGCGTCTACAATAACGGCAATGGAGTGGTTTCCATTCATGGTATTGGTTTCATTCCCCATTAAATGCCAAACCGGTAATCTTCCCTGCTGCTCGTAAATGGCCAAAAACGATTTTACAATGTCATTGATTTTGTCCGGATGTGTAAGGGTGTACAATGGATGTAGTCCGCGATACGTATCCCAAAGTGAAAAGGTGGTGTAGTTGGTGAAATTTGCTTTTTCGTACACTTTTTTATCGGTACCTCTGTAATCGCCGTTGACATCATTAAAGATGGAAGGTGCAAACATGGTGTGGTACATGGCCGTGTAAAAAACTTTCATGGTTTTATCGTCGGCTTTGATCTGAATTTTATTCAGTTCCTTGTTCCATTTCGAAGTTGCTTCTTTGGCAACAGCCTCAAAATTCCAACCCGGAATCTCGGCTTTAATGTTTGCCGAAGCATTCTCGTAACTTACCGGAGATATCCCGACTTTTACTAATATCTGTTTGTTTTTTAACGTTTTGAAATCCAAAACAGCTTTCATTTTTAAAGCTTCTCCCTCGTTTCCGGCAATTGCAGTGGTAGCATCATACAAGGCCATATTCGAAATTGGCTCAGAAAATTCCATTGTGAAAAAAATACGCTGATCGGCCGCCCAGCCTGCAGAATAACGATAGCCCACAAGAGTGGTTTCGTTGATTTTTTTGATAAATGTTTTTACCGGTTTGTCCCAACCTATTCCGTCCGCAAGATCCAATAAAATGTGATTATCGGTAGTCGCATTAAAAGTATATTTATGAAAACCTACTCTTTCGCTGGCTGTCAGCTCTGCTTTAATTTTATATTTATCCAGTACAACGCTGTAATATCCGGCCTTGCTTACCTCATTTTGATGAGAGAAATAAGATCCGTAACCTGTGGTCATGTCTTCTTTTGTTCCTTTGGTAAGCGGCACTTTTCCAGATACCGGCAATAAAAGAATATCGTTCAGATCTCCAATTCCCGTTCCGCTCAAATGGGTATGTGTGAAACCCAAAATAGTATTGCTCGCATAGTTGTATCCGCTGCACCAATCCCAGCCTTCAAAAACATTTACAGGCCCTAGTTGTACGGCTCCAAAAGGAACATTGGCTCCCACAAATACGTGCCCGTGACCCGCCGAGCCTATAAACGGATTTACATATTGGGTGTAATCTAAATGGGTTTGTTTTGCTTTCTTTTCCTGTGAAATTGCAGGATTGGCAAAAAATAGATTTAAAGCTAAGATGCCGCTAAAAGCTATTTTGTTGTATTTTGTAAACATATATTATTTTATTTGACTTGTGTGATGGGCCAAGGATGACACTGATTAAACAGATTTACACAGGTATTTTTTAATTTTGAACCTAAAAAACTAACCGCAAAGTGCGCAAAGTTTTACGCAAAGCTCGCCAAGCAAACGCACTGCCAGAAAACCTATGTCGCTTTGAACCTTTGTACCTTTGAACCTTTGCAACTTTGTACCTAAAAAACTCAGAACCTCAGCCTCTCAGAACCTTAGTACCTCTTAAGAACATCATACAGAGAATAAACTCTAACCTCCGGTTTTGCCATTTTTCCTTCAAACGTAATTGTTTTTTCTTCTCCGGCTTTCAGATCGAAATAGTTGTCGGTCCATTTTCCGGTGTATCCTTTTATCGAAACATTGACGTATTTGGCGAATTTTGAAGCTTTTAAAATGAGCTGATTGCCTTTGACCTGCCAGGTAATTTTTGGGTCCTCCAGTTTCAGATTAATCGGACGGGTTAAATCAATTTCAGGAGTTTTATCATCGCGATAAGCTTCCTTCATGGCGTACCAGGCTGCTTTAGGCTGTCTGTCGTAATAATCGGTAACACTCCAGCTGGCTACCGGCCAACAATCGTTGAGCTGCCAAACCAATGTTCCCATATTATAGGGTGCTTTGGAACGGTGGATTCCGATAATGTTTTTAAGCGAATAATACTGCAAACACTGTGTGAGGTAGGTATAATCTTCCACATTCATTTTCTTTATTTTGGTCGAATCAATGAAATACCTGTTCAGATACGAATCTAATTTCATGAATCCTTTTCCGGCTTTTTGATGGGCCTGTAAAATATCGGAATATAAATATCGATCTTCAGGAGTTGTAAATCTTTCGATAGACGAATAGTTTGGCATCGCCTGCATTCCGTATTCGCTCACAAAACGTCCTGTTTTATTTTGTACGGCTTCAACATCTTCCAGTCCCCACCAGGTTCCCCAATAATGACTGTCGCCTTCGGTTAAACTTTTTGCTTTCGACCAGTGGAATGATGGCGAAGAGCTGATATATGGTCGTTTATTGTCTACTTCTTTTACCCATTTTGGGATACTGTCCTGAAACAAACGAACGTAATCTTTCCATAAACGAATTGAATCCTGTTTAGGCATTTTCATGCTTTTTTGCCATCCCCAATCTTTAAAAGCTTCGTCGATTTCGTTATTTCCACACCACAAAACAATACTCTTGTGATGGCGTAAACGTTTCACCTGATACTGCACTTCTTTTTTTACATTGGCAAAAAAAGCGTCATCTCCCGGTACCATTGTTCCGGCAAACATAAAATCCTGCCAAACGTAGATACCATTTTTATCACATAAATCGTAGAAATAATCGTCTTCATAAATACCGCCTCCCCAAACGCGAAGCATGTTCATGTTGGCCTCTTTGGCCCTGCCTATTACTTTCTCGTATTCTTTTTTGGTAACTCTCGAAAGAAATGCATCTGACGGAATGTAATTGGCCCCTTTCATATAAACAGGCTTTCCATCTATTTTAAAATAAAAGGTTTTACCAACCTTATCCGGTTCCTGAACCAATTCGATTTTACGATCTAATACATAGGGTTTCTCCGGAGTTTTTTTGTCGTAGGCTTCTAACCTCGGTGTTTTCCAGATTCCGCAAGTGGTGAATTTCGGTCCCCAATCCCATCCAAAATGGTATTGCGCTTTACGTACATAGGCACGTGGATTGTCCGGAATTACAAACGGTAAATCTTTCTTGGCCAGGGAATCGACTACATTTTGTGCCGATTTGAACACAATAAGCAAATCGTTGTTTCCTGATTTTAATATCTTTTTTACATCAACACGCCATTGCAGGAACATATTATCGGCTTTTAAAACCAGCTGATTGTTCAAATAAACGGTGGCGTAAGTATCCAATCCGTCAAAAACGAGGTCGGTATTTTTCTTTTTTAAAGTTTCCGGACTTACTTTGAAAGTGGTTTTATATTCCCAATCTTTCTTTTCAATCCAGGTCAGTTTTTTTTCATTGTCCCGGTAAAATGGATCCGGTATGGTTTTATTGTTGAGTAAATCGGTATGTATTTCTCCCGGAACTGTCGCAGGGTGCCATTGGGTCGTTTTAGTCTCCCGATACTTCCAGCCGGTTTTTAAATCTGTGTTTTGGGCATTTGCCGCCAATGAAAAATTGGCGAGACAAACGCCGACAAACCAATAAAATCTTTTTGTATACTCCATTTTATACCAATTATAATTATATATCTAGTCGTTTATTTTCTGGTACAATGCCGATATCCTATGAAATAGTCCGCTTTTTATGAGACTACATTGAATACTGAATCGGTATTAGCTGAACAATAAATTAACGCTTTGGGTGTAATTCATTTTTTTTAATTCGGTCGCCGGCAGTTGGAGAAGGATAATTATTTTTTAATTATTTCCTTCTCGCTTAAAGGTTTAATACGGAATAAAAGTAACTAACAAAATACTCTGAAATCATTTCCTTTTTTTACGGCTGCCTAGCTTTAATTCGTTTTAGATTGTTGACTTTAGATCTTCGATTTCTGATTTTCGATTCCTTAAAAGGCTGTCTAATTATAAGTTCTTTGAATGGTTATTCCATCTTTTTCAGCAGAAGCAACTTGTCTTTTGCGAAAAAAAGGGATTTAAACCTGGCGAACTATTTTCGATACCATTCCTCTAATGTAATGAAAATCAAACAGAAAATTAAAAATAAGCCGGGAGGTACAGGTATCCCTACCCGGCTTAACTCAACTAACTCACCACAATTTTTAAACTATTGTTTATCCCACCAGATTCTGGTTGTCATTAAATCTAACCCCTGGCGTGCTATGGCTTCTTTATAATTAGCCGAATTTGTGATCAATTCGGACTGATCGTAGATTAATCTTCTTGGTACAGTTCCTTTTGTTTCTCCTGTTGGATCATTCACAGGAACTAAAACCGGATATCCTGTTCTTCTGTATTCTGAGAATGCTTCAAAACCATTGAAAAGTAATACAATCCATTTTTGAGTGATAATCTGCTCGATTTTCTGAGCTTCGGTTCCTGCCGCTTTAAACGGATTCGCCGCGATATAGGTATTGTATTCTGCAGTTGTAACCGCCGGTACTTTGTCTCCAAAAATTACCAGAATTTGCATTGCAGCTTTTACACCGTCTTCATAAAACTTTTGTGCATTTCCTCCAACATTCCAGCCTTTTACCGCAGCTTCTGCTAATATAAATTGTACCTCAGCATAAGACATGATTAAAGTTGGGGCATCTAAACGTAAAACCGTAGAAGTGTTCGGATCTGAAAACAGTTTTTTGTCTCCTCCCGGAAATTCTTTAGCATCGTTTGCAAGACCTTGCTGAACTGCCGGATTGTTATTTCCTGAAGCCTCTAGTTTAGCGTAGATTCTTAAACGCGGATCGTTACTGTTTTTCAACGCATCGATATAGGTTTTACTGAATTTGATGTTTGCATCTCCTTTGTTCAAATCATTTTGAACCCATGAAGAGGTAATTGGATTGGTTTTAACCCCAGCCGGACCTGAATCGTGTTTTAAAACAAGACTGTCGTCATTAGAAGTAAAAACACCTTTTGATACTGCTTTTTCTACGTATTGTTTTGCTTTGGCAGGATTTACTTTAGACAAACGCATCGCTACTCTCAACATTAAAGAGTTCGCCAGTTTTTTCCATTTGGCAACATTACTTTGGTAGTACAAATCGGCATTACCAACGAATGGTTTATTAGCATCTAAAGCATCACCTGCTTCGTCTAATTCTTTTAAAAGATCATTGTAGATCGCTTCCTGTGTGTCATATTTTGGGGCAAAAACGTTTCCATTGTATCCTTTACCTGCATCAAAATAAGGAACTTCACCGTAAGTATCTGTCAATTTTTGAAACATAAACACCTTCATGATTCTACAAGCCTGAATCATGTTTGAGTTTTCCGGTGCGTCTTTTGCAACCGACATTAATTGAAAAATCTGATTCAATCCTTTACCGTAAGACTCCCCAAAAAGTGCTGCAGAATATTCCGGAGAATAGGTATATTTTGAACCTGGTCCTCCTAATGAAGAAAATTGCTGAACGATTTGTGCTGCATACAGGTTATTTCCTCTGGTATTTGAAAAATCTTGTCCGTCAACGTAGATCTCAGCAAGTGTAAACATTGATTTTACAGCCGGATCAAGCAAAGCATTTGGATTCCTGTTTAACTCTTCGAATCCTTTATCGCATGAAGCCAATGTCATTGCCCCCACAACTGCGATACAAAATATTTTTATATATTTATTTTTCATCTTTCGGTTTGATTATTAAAATTTCACATTAAGTGTCAATCCATAGTTTCTGGTCAAAGGCATCGAAGCTCTTTCCATACCTTGGGCATTACTATTAGAATAGTTTGATTCCGGGTCAATGTTTGGAACTTTGTCGTAAATCGTCCATAAATTATGTGCTGAAAACGCTAAGCTGATGGCTTGAAATGGTGTTTTTGACAAATATGTTTTTGGGAAATTATAGCTAAATGAAATGGCTCTTAGTTTCACAAAATCGGCATCGTATACAAAATTTGAAGTTACATCACTATAGCTTCTCCAGTAATCGTAAGCCGAAACGGTTGTGTTTACCGCATTTCCGTTAACATCTTTTCCGGTTACGGCAACTCCGCCTTCACGACCAGAAAGTGTTTGTTCTGTTAATCCGTAACGGGCTCCTAACTGGTTGGTCGCAGAATAAATCTCTCCTCCAAATTTAGCATCTACAAAAACTGAAAGTGTAAAGTTTTTATACTGGAAATCATTTGAAAGTCCCATAGATGTTGGTGCAACACCTTGTCCTGCAATAATCAGGTTCCCTCTCAGGAATTTTCCATTAGTATCCAATACGACGTTTCCGTTAGCATCTCTTAAATAGTCATAGGCTTTGATTACTCCAAAAGGCTGTCCTTTTTCTAACACCACAGAAGCTCTTCCGTCTCTGTTTCCTTCCAATGATTTGGTTGTAATTTTATCTGAAAGGTTAAGAACCTCACTATTGTTATAAGCAAAATTATAGCCTACACTCCAAGAGAAATTTGGTGTTTTAACCGCTTTTACATTAACTGCAAATTCAACCCCTTTGTTCAGGATTTCTCCCACGTTAATTTTAGTTGTTCTGTAACCTGATGCCTGAGAAATATCAGCATCTGTAATATCATTCGTCGTTTTCTTGCTGTAGAAAGTCAAATCGGTACTTACTCTGTTGTTGAAGAATGTATTTTCGAAACCAAACTCGATTGTAGTTACGTTATAAGGTTTTAAAAATTTGTTCGGAACTGTTTCTCCTTTAACACCCAAAATTGGTTGTCCCAAAGAATCAGTTTGTCCGTCTGGCGAAGTATAATTTAAAGATAAAGCATAAGCTTCCTGCAATCCACCTCCTACGTTACCCCAACCTGCTCTGAATTTTCCGTATGACATCCATTCCGGTAAATCGATTACTTCCGAATAAATAAAACTTGAACTCACAGATGGATAAAACGTGCTGTTGCTGGATGGATCTAAAGTAGAGAACCAGTCTTCACGACCTGTTAAACTTACATATAAGAAATCTTTGTATCCGATATCGGCAGAATAAAAAAGAGAGTTTACTTCAGTTTCACCAAATAATTTCTCCGTTTGAGCCGGTTGTGTATTTCCATAGAAATATTGGAATGGAACAATGAAGTTATTCCCTTTCATTTTAATTCCGCTAAATCTGTTGTGTTGACGGTTAGCTCCAATGAAAGCATCTAAAGAAAGGTTTTTAACGATATCGCCTTTGTACCCTAAATAACCCGAAGCATTATATTCTGAACGGTTTTCTAATCTGTTTTCATAAGATCCGCCCGGGAGGTAGTTGATTCCGGTAGGCTCAATCTCCGTGTACTCATAGTTAATATCATCCACTCCAAGAACTGCTCTTGCGTAGATTTTATCCGTAATGTTGTAATTTACTTTTGCAGAACCGATAAAACGTTTTCTAAGGTCATCGTTTAAAGGCGATTGTGATGCAAAGTAAGGATTTGTGTGGTAGTTGTTTGTTCCAAAATAATCAGCCTCGCCACCATTTTCATCAAAACCATTACTGATCCATCTGATATCAGTACCGGGTGTCAGGAAAGTAGTTGGAAAAGAAGGGTTTCTTGGAGAGTCATTCAAATAAGGGCGGTTGCGACTTTTCTCTGTGATGTACTGAGCGTTAGACTCGATGCTTATTTTTTTATTTACTGCTGAATTTAAACTTAAAGCAATGTTATTTCTGCCAAAGTTTGTTCCCGGCATGATCGATTCATCTTTTGTATTTCCGAAAGACAATCTGAAATTAGTAGTTTCGCTTCCACCTGAAATAGCCAAGGTGTTACTGAAAGAAAATCCGGTTCTGTAGAAATTTTCAACGTTATCTTTTCCGTAAGCCTGGTAAGGTTTAGTAGTTCCGTCAATAGCCAAAGAAGGTGTTCCGTCGTATTTATCTCCCCACGCAAAATAATAAGCATCTCTAAGTTCCTGTAGGCTTTTAAATCTTGTAGCGACACCATTTACCGGTGCTCCCGCTCCGTATTGATCTTGCCATTTCAATAAACTTGCCGGTGTATTAAAAGTAGAGTTGGTACTAAAATCTACTCCAATTCCGGTTCCTGTTTTTCCTTTTTTAGTCGTAATTAAGATTACACCGTTTGATCCTCTGTATCCGTAAAGAGCAGAAGCGGCACTACCTTTTAATACCGACATAGAAGCGATATCATCAGGATTGAAAGAAGACATACCGTCTCCTTTATCAGCTCCTCCCCACATTCCTGCGTTTCCTTGCTGGCTGTTATCAATTGGAATACCATCCACAACATATAAAGGCTGGTTCAATCCTGAAGCCGAAGTTGCTCCACGAATTACCACACGGCTGGATCCTGACGGCCCCGTAACCGGCGCAGAAACGTTAACCCCGGCAATTTTCCCCTGAAGGGCATTCCCTAAGTTAATTTCTTTATTTTTTGTCAGGTCATCGCCTTTCAGTTCTCCAACGGCATAACCTAAACTTTTCTTTTGTTTTTTAACTCCAAACGAGGTTACTACAACGTCTTTTAATTCCTGAGTATTTTCTACCAATACCACTGAAATTTTGTTTTGGTTTTGCTGCAATACGATTGATTGCGATGAAAAACCTATAGAGGATACCTTTAAAGTAACCGGTCCTTCGGGAACATTCATTTTAAATCGGCCTTCCGCATCAGTAATTGCACTATACGGTTTTCCCTGAACCTCAATCGATGCAGCAACAATTCCCTTGTTCTCTGCATCAGCCACTATGCCTGTTATCAATCGGTTTTGCGCCACAACTCCTAAGCTGCTGAACAACACCATTCCTAACACTGCCAATATTCGTTTCATAAGCATTTTTTTTTGGTTATTTGTTTGTTTTGATTTTTGTGATTGTTTTTAATTTGATTGTTTTTAAATAATTAATAAAAATTTTGCACTCGGTTTTAGATTTAAGGTATTTATAAGGCTTTCACCTTATAAATACCTTGGTGTAATAGTCATGTTTATTAGCCTTTCTTTTAAGAAATCGATATCGTAAACCGGTCAAAAAAACAATTGATTCTCCATTTATCCGACCTAAAATTTACTAAAACGATTTAGTAAAAGGAGTAAAAAAAAACGATACGTTTCTTTTCCTCTTTATTTTTTCTTCCCAAAAAGTTAAACCGATTCTCTAACAATCAGTTTTCCTTTTTTAAGACTTTTTTCTATTTCAAATTTTTCCATATCCGTCATCTGACTCATTAACAACTGGATGGATTTTACAGCGATATCTTCTATGGGCTGTGCAATAACAGTTATCGTTGGCGTATGCAATTTAAAACTGTCGTGATCGTCAAAACTAATAACCGAAATGTCTTCAGGAATCTTAACTCCCATTCTTCTAAAAGCCTGAAGTCCCGCAAGCCCCATATAATTTGCCAAAAACAAAACAGCATCGATCTCCGGATTTTTCTCAAAGAACCCAATTATACCGGCTATTCTTGTTTCTTCATTGGTATGATAATCCATATGAAGAACAAGCGACGGGTTGTACATTTCTGCTTCTTTCAAAGCATCCCTGTAGCCATCCTCACGCAGTTTCATCTGAATCATTTCGGAGGTATTGTTAACCACCGCTATGTTTTTACAGCCTTTAGCTATCAGATATTTTGCAGCCGAGTTGGAAGCTTCATAATTGTCCATCACCACATGACTCACTCTTTGTCCCGGAAAATACCTGTCAATTAATACGACCGGTTTTTTTAACTTTAAAAGAAGGTCAATACTATTTTCCAAATTCTGCGTTGGAGTCACAATAAAGCCGTCTACATTTGCCTGTAATAAACTGTGTATTAATTCTTCAGAACGTCCGTCATCTCCTCCTGTACTGCAATAAAAAACTCTGTAATCAATACTCTTTGCTTCATCTTCAATAACTCTGGCAAGGTCTGCAAAGAACTGATTCGAAATATCTTCGACAATAAGTCCGATCGATCTGGTCTTCCCGGTTCTCAGACTGGTCGCAATCATACTTGGTCTGTAATTCAGCTTTTCAGCCACTTCCTGCACCTTTTTGATTACTGCCGGACTAATGCCCATTTTCTCCCCTTTACCGTTGATGACAAAAGATACAGTAGATATGGATACCTGAGCCTCTGTAGCAATATCCTTAATAGTAATCTTTTTCATCTAATGAGTTAATTTTTTATTAAGCAGTTATTAATTATATCACAAATATATACAAAAACAGTTACTAAAACGATTTTGTAAATCTTTTTTTTATACAAATCATTATTTTAAAGTTAATTAAACATATAATCATCAGTATTTACAGGTATTTTCTCTATTAATCATTTTTGCTGTTCGTGACAATCGCTATTATTTTTAATATGAATTCTCTTCAATTCTCTATTTTTCAAAGCGATAAAGTTTTTACGAACCCTAATTAAAGACCTGTAATGTGACAAAAATAGGCTCCGTCACCTTCTTTATGAGATGTATACTTCTAAAATGGAAGCGGTTCCTTTTATGGCGTAACTGTGCATCCCTGCCGGAATCAGGACGGTATCACCTTGTTTGTACTGATAGTTTACATTTTCATAGCGAATTTCAAAATGACCTTCGGTACACATATAAACGGTAAAGCTTGTTCCTTTTTTACTGATTTCAACTGTCCCGTCAAGCGGAAGAAAGTTAGTGGTAAAATACGGACAATCCACCATCACATTCGATTTGTTTGCGGCAGTTTCATATTTTTTTTGTGTATCGACTTTGTTATAATTGATCGCATCCAAAGCCAGATCAACATGTAATTCTCTTGTATTCCCCTGCGCATCTGTGCGGTCAAAATCATACAAACGGTACGTTATGTCTGATGTTTGCTGAATTTCTGCCACAACCAGTCCAGCACCTATCGCGTGAACAGTTCCGGTTTCCAGAAAGAACACATCACCCGCTTTGGCTTTTACATCATCCAGAATCGAAACCAGTGTTTTATTGTTAAGATTTTCCAGATATTCTTCTTTGCTCGAATCTTCTTTAAAACCAACAATAATTCTCGCATCGGCATCTGCCTGCATGATATACCACATTTCCGTTTTACCAAAAGAATTATGACGCTCTTTGGCCAATTGATCATTCGGATGTACTTGTATCGACAAATCTTCTCTTGCGTCCAGGTATTTAAACAGCAAAGGAAACTGGTTCCCGAATCGTTCGTAAACTGAGGTTCCTAAAATTTCATTTGGTGACTGATCAATTAAATCGGTCAACGATTGCCCTTTTAACGCTCCGTTGGCAACCATGCTCACGTCTCCCTCTATGGTAGACAATTCCCAGCTTTCTCCTGTAATTTTTGAGGTGATGGGTTTATTCAGAATGGTTTTTAGTTTTTCGCCTCCCCAGATTCTGTCTTTTAGTATGGGTTCAAATTGTAAAGGATAGATTTTCATGCTCATTTTTTATGTCATTGAGAGGAACGGGTTGGTCTCGCCCTCTGGTTATTTATTATTTTTTTTTGCCACGAATTGGAAGGCTTTTTAATTCTTTTATAAGCTATGACTAAAAGATAAAAATCCGTTTAATCCGCGTTTTCGCTTTAGCGAATCTGTGGAATCCGTGTACCACTTTTCACTTCTTACTTAATAGCAATAGCAACTCCACCACTGGAAGCCAGTTTTTGCTTTAGTTTGGTTTTACTGTTTACTGTCACTTTGCGAATGTTATACGATTGCGGATTGGTTTTGTAATCTGCCGTTTTTCCGTCTTCGTAGATCGTTGCACTATACGATTTTCCTGCCGGCAAAAAGCTAAAATCAATCAAAGCTGTACGCGGGTTTTCATCTGTGATTCCGCCTACAAACCATTCTTGCTTTCCTTTGGTCTTTCTAGCTATTGTTATGTAATCGCCCGGTTCTGCTTCGAGAATGTAACTTTCATCCCAGTCTAATGCGACCTCTTTGATAAACTGAAAAGCATCTTTGAAACGCATATAATTTTCAGGTAAGTCAGCTGCCATCTGCAACGGGCTGTACATGGTTACATAAAGCGCCAGCTGCTTCGCCAGGGTTGTGCTCAATTTGTTTTTCTTTGATCCGTATACCGATAAATCTCCCTGGAAAATTCCCGGTGTATAGTCCATCGGGCCTCCCATAAGACGTGTAAACGGTAAAATTGTAGTGTGATCCGGATGAATTCCTTCCATTGCCTCAAACTCAGTTCCGCGAGCCGATTCCTGCGCAAACCAGTTGGGATAGGTACGATGCAATCCTGTTGGACGGACCGCTTCATGAGAATCAACCATGATTTTATGTTTGGCTGCCTCTTTGGCCACATAGGTATAATGATTGACCATTTGCTGCCCGTCATGGTGTTCCCCTCTTGGAATAATTGGCCCTACATAACCTGTTTTTACTGCATTGTACTGGTTGTCAGTCATAAAATTTAAGGCATCATGCAATTGTCGTTCGTATTCTGCAGTTGAAGAAGTCGTTTCATGATGCATGATGATCTTCACTCCTTTTTGGTTCGCATACGAACTTAAATCTTTCACATCAAAATCGGGATAGGCTTTGGTAAAACTATAAATGCGTTCTTTTTTAAAAGCGGTATTATCCTCCCATCCTTCATTCCATCCTTCTACCAGAACAGCATCAAAACCATTTGCCGCGGCAAAATCTATATATTCTTTTACGTGTTTGGTATTGGCACCATGCGTTTTATTGGGCTTTAATTTAGAAAAATCGGTAGCACCAATTACCACATCCTGATTGTCCGAATACGCCCAGGTAGATCCTCCACCGGTAAAATATTCCCACCACACTCCAATATATTTTACTGGTTTGATCCATGACGTATCTTCAAATGCGCAGGGCTCATTCAGGTTTAAGATCATTTTTGAAGCCAGAATATTTCTGGCATCATCACTCACCACAATAGTACGCCACGGGGTGAAACTCCCTGTCTGAATGTATCCTTTATTTCCAACAGCATCCGGCACCAGATGTGAACTCAACGAATACGTTTTATCATCAACGTTCAGGCACATTGCAGGATAATTTTTTAAAGCTGCTTCGTGAATATTAATATAAAGTCCGTCATTCGTCTTCATCATCAAAGGCGTCTGAGTTGCCAGATTTTTAATCGTAGTCTGAGCAGCCAGCGAAACGTGAGTAGCATTGTATACCAAAGACTGCATCTCTGATATTTTCGAAGTGGTATAACTATATTCGTTGGTATCATAATCTCCCGGAATCCAAAAAAGCTTATGATCTCCCGTTAAATTAAACTCGGTAGTTTCTTCCTGAACAATAAAATGACGCAAGTTATCCTGTACCGGAAATTCATATCGAAAGCCAAGGCCATCATTAAACAAGCGGAAATAAATAGCGATCTTTCGTTGACTCTTTTCCTGTATCAAATCAGCTTTCAGTTCATTGTACTGGTTTCTAATTTCTTTTTGTTCTCCTAATACCGGTTTCCACGAATTGTCTTCCGACTGTTTTTTTGTATCGACAATCTGAAAGCCTTTATTCATCCTGATATCTGATTTTAAAACAAAACCAAGCCTACTTTCTCTGATTACCTCTCTTTTCTTATAACTCAGCGAATACACCGGAGTACCTTCCGTGTTTAAAGTAAAAGTTAGTGTCAAATTCCCATCAGGAGACTGTAGTTCCTGAGCCTTTGTCAGAGTATTCGAAACGATAATAAAAAAGCAGGTTAAAAGAATTTTTTTCATGGCTAAAAGTGTTTCAGATATTGCTAAATCGATTTAGCAAACATAATAAAATTTATGAAACAGAAATGCCCGAAAGAAAAAAATATAAAAACTTTAGTTCAAAAGCCGCATTATAAAGCAAAAAAAAGACCGTCTCTAAAGACAGTCTTTGTAATTTTTTATGATAAATAAACTTGGTTTAGGCCATAAACAAAGCATATTTGTTATAGTTGTATAAAACCAGATCATACGGAACTAAAAGTGGTGCTATTTTTTCTGACGAAGGCTGAAAAGTAATACCATTATGTTTTCTGAACAAATAGATCTCTTTTAAACAATTGGACAAGCTCTGGTGAATTCCCGTTGTAAAAGTGGGCAATTGCTTGTCCCCAACCAATAAATCAATCTGGTAATTTGAACTGCTTTTAGACAAATTATTTCCTATGATTCTTATTGTAAATGCTGTCGCTTTTCCGTGTTGCTCTCCCTGATACTGTACTACCATAATTTTATTATTAAAAAGGTTAGATTCTCTTATTGTACTCTCAATTTGTTTCTTCTGCAAATTGAAGAATTAAAGTTATGAAAAAAAAGCAATGGACTAAAAAAAATGTTATTTTTTCTGCTTCGAAAAGGTAAATTTCAGACGTAAAAAAACCGTAACGAATTACGGTTTTTAAACAATTAACTAAATATATTTAATCAACTTTTTAACGAGTGTAAAATTCATTCATAAGCGCGATTAATTTCGGGTAACCATTGTAGTTTCTTTTTCAGCGGCGATTTCTAATAAAAAAGGATTCCCTTCTTCGTCAAACATCGTCATATTTAAAGCGTCCAGCAAAATCAGATTTTTCGAAACGCCACCTTTAAATTTATTATACGAAAGATTCAATTCAGACAAATGATGTAGTTTTTCCAATTCATTTGGAATTTCTCCTTCAAAATTATTATCAAACAAACTCAGGTTTTGCAAAGCACTAAAGTTGGCCACTTCTTTACTTAAACTGCCCGACAGCTGGTTTTGGTTTAAAAGCAAAACTTTCAAAGTTCTGATCGTATAAAGAGAACCCGGTAACTGTCCCTGAATTTCATTATTGAATAGCGCCAGAGTCTCTAATTGGTTTAATTTTCCAATCTCTAAAGGAAGCTGTCCCTGAATTTTATTATCGTGCAAATCGATGGTGACTAAATTGACCAAAGCAAACAATTCGACAGGCAGATTTCCTTCTAAATTGTTATTCGCCAAATGCAGTTCGACAACTTTACCATTTTTAACGATTACCCCGTGCCAGGTGGCGACCGAGAGTGATAAATCCCATTTTACTTTCCAGTCCGAACCCTTTGTCGCATCATACAATTTGATAAGCGCCTCTTTCTCTTTATCTGAAACCGTGTCAGCAAAAATATTGAGAGAAAAAATAAAAGCTAAAAAAAATGTGGTTAAGCTTTTCATCACAAAATTGGGGTTTTATTGATGGCATAAAATTATACATTTCACAGTTATAAAGCACATAATGTCGATAAACTGTTGATAAAAATTAATTTAACCGTAATTTTACTACTTATATAAAATGTGTTTTTTGCAACTTTTTTGTTTAAATTTGAACAACTAATCCTAAAAACCTCATATTATGGAATTTAACCCTATTGCCCTATTTTTATCTGCAGTCGTAACACTGGCTGTTGGATTTATCTGGTACAACCCAAAAGTGTTTGGAACTGTCTGGATGAGAGAAAATAATCTCACAGAAGAAGATCTTCGAACAGGAAATATGCTTAAAATATTTGGTTTTACGTACCTTTTTTCCTTAATGATTACCGTAATTCTAATGTCACTAACCATTCATCAAACCGGTGCTTTGGGAATGGTGGGCGGACCTCCTTTGGTTGCCACTGCAAAACCTTCCTATGCCGCTTTTCTGAATGATTACGGATTAGCCTACCGCACGTTTAAACATGGTGCCCTTCACGGATTCATGTCGGCCTTGTTTTTTGCCTTACCGGTGATTGGAATCAATGGTTTATTTGAGAGAAAATCATGGAAATACATCTTTATTCATGCTGGCTTTTGGGCAGTTTCGCTTACATTGATGGGCGGAATCATCTGCGCATTTGCCTAATAAACAACTTATAAACCCGTTTGAAATTAAAACTCAGACGGGTTTTCTTAATAATAACTTAAAGCAATTGAGTTCTTATAAATATTATCTAATTTTGAAGAAATTAGCTCACTCTTTTGACTACAACCTATTCTTTCGAAATATACAACAGCGCGTCGCTACTGCCCTTAGAATGGAATTCTCTGGCCGTAGAGAATATTTTTTTAACCAAAGAATATCTTGAAGTACTGGAAAACTCCTGTCCGGTAAATATGATATGTCATTTTATTGGAATTTTCAGCGACAACAAACTGACAGGAATTGTTTTAACTCAGTTTCTATTTACCGAAAAATTAGACTCCTTTGGCGAACGAGACCAATGTTTAAAAACCTCTGTGCGTAATTTTGCTTTTAAGAATTTTGCCTCTCATGTGTTATTCGTGGGAAACAATATGCTTACCGGACAAAATGCATTTGTATTTGCTTCAGACGTAAAGCTACCCATAGCCTTTAAAACACTGCACAAAGCTATTAATCAGCTTAAAAAAGACCTGAAAGCAAACGGGAAAAAAGTTCATATTACGAGTATAAAAGATTTTACAGCGACTGAAATTATCCCCCTACAGGCCGAATTTAAAAACAATTATACCTTTTCGACCCAACCCAATATGATTTTTGAGATCCATAAAGAATGGACTTCTGAACAAAATTATATTGATGCACTGTCAAAAAAATATCGCGATCAATACAAACGGGCCCGGAAAAAAGCAGACGGAATTGAGAAACGAAAAATGTCTTTAGCCGACATTAAGCGATACGAGGATGTTATCTACGATTTGTATTTTCATGTGGCCAAAAACGCCCCTTTTAACACCTTCTTCTTAGCCCGAAATCACTTTAGCTTTTTTAAAGAAATCATGAAAGATAATTTTTTATTTTATGGCTATTTTTTAGAAGAGAAGTTAATAGGCTTTAATACACTCATAAAAAATGGAGAGGCAATGGATACCTATTTTTTAGGCTATGATGAGACCATTCAACGCGAAAAAATGCTGTATCTGAACATGCTTTACGACATGATTGCCTATTCGATCAATCACGGTTTCAAAACCGTTGTGTTTGCCCGAACAGCCCTGGAAATTAAAAGCTCTGTTGGAGCAAAGCCGGTCAAGATGTACGGATTAATTACCCACAGCAATACCCTTATCAATCACAATATTGGCCGATTGTTTAATTATCTCGAACCCAAAACAGACTGGCAGGAACGAAATCCGTTTAAATAAATCCTGAATTTATAATGCTAGTTAAGAGATTTTAGATTGAAGGTTATACAGATCGTTCCTATGGAACTCTTGAAAACACTATCCCTATTTTTCAACGGATTAAAATCCGTTGCTACAACATATACATTCCTACGGAATTTTGATGGCAACTCCGCTAGGAGTGCAATATTTATAGAAACAAATTCAACAACCGTTTTTAGCCCCATCGGGGCGATACATTTCGCAATCGGTTTTACCCAGCCTCCAACATCTGAAATCAAAAATCGTTAATCGAAAATCGTTAATAAAAAACGATTATATATATCGTTCCTACGGAACTAATTAAAACACACCTTATTTTCAACGGATTAAAATCCGTTGCTACAACATATACATTCCTACGGAATTTAGAAGGAGGCAAAAGAATTCCTAAATTTCTATTTTCTCCCGAAATCACAAAAGCAACTCCGTTAGGAGTACAATATTTATAGAAACAAATTCAAACACCGGTTTTAGCCCCATCGGGGCGACACATTACACAATCGGATTCCCCCTAAGGGATTGCTATTTTCATTTGTTTGTGCAGAATGTGAATTTCCAGCGAGCTTTGCGCTCCGCAATATTCTCCATCAATCTGAAAATTCACCGGATAATCGGTTTTTATCGTCGCTTTATCTGTGGAAATAATTACAATATCATCCGAATCAATTGGCATATTTCCTGTAATAATTTTTCCGATTAATAATAAATCTAGGCTTTTTAAGATCACCAATTCAAACTTTCCATCGTTCATCGCACCATTTGGATTAATGATAACACCCGTGCCGTATTTCTGAGAATTGGCAATAACAATCATTCGCGCGGTATGCTCGACGGTTTCATGATTAGCCGAGATTGTCGCTACAAAAGGCTCTTCTGATTCTTTTAAAGCCGAATATGCCTGTAAAGCATACCCCCAGAAACCACGTAAATTACTTTCTTCGTAGTTTTTCACCAGATTAGCATTTACGCCAATATCACTCAAATGAATGCTTTTTTTGCCATTAATACTAATCATATCCATTTCGATATAATGATGCAAAAAAGCTATTTTCAGGTTCTCCTCGATGGTATCCGGCAGGTTTAAATCGACCGACAATCCGTTGGCTGAACCAGCGGGTAAAATGCCAATAACGACATCAAACTGCTCCACCGCTTCGGCCACCATTTTTATGGTACCATCTCCCCCAGCCACTACAATACGTTCGGGCTGATACTGATTGTAAAGCCCCTGTACTTTTTTCTGATCGTTCTTTCCGGTCGTTTCATAAACTTCCAAATCAAAATTATTGGTAGCCGCGAACTCTTCCACGACAGATATTAAATCTGATTTATCCAGATCTCCCGAAATAGGGTTTACCACAAATAGGATATTCTTTTTCAAAGTTTTGTTTTTAAAATCAATTAAAATAATTAATTTACATCATCCATAAATATACACAATTAATGAAACCAATTTTACAATTATATCGCGGTTACGCCAATGAAGAAGAATTAATTGTAATGGGACATGTTTTCAGAAGAACCTATGAGTATGATTTTCAGAAGAAAAACTTCAAAAATGCCACTTCAATTATCAATCAGTTCAGAATAAAAACCATCAAAAATTTTGATATTTATCTAAAATGCGGCAATCAGGAGATTCATACCAAAACATTGGACGACGGCTATTTTAAGTTTTGTATTCCGCTGGAAAAAGAAACTCATTTTGGGTGGATTGAATACGAAGTCAGCATTAAACATAAAACGGAGACCATAACCGAAAAAGGCAGTTTTATTAGACCTCACAAAGGAAAACTAGGTATTATCTCCGATATTGATGACACTTTTCTGATTTCGCATACCGGGAATTTCTTTCGGAAAATATATGTTCTTTTATTTAAAAATGTGAATGACCGTAAGGTTTTTAAAGGTGTTGTTCCGCATTATCAGGCTTTGAGTTCAGCCGGAAGAAATAATAAGGAAGAGGAAAACGCTTTTTTTTATGTATCCAGCAGCGAATGGAATCTGTATCGTTTTATTGTCAAATTTACCAAAATACATCATCTGCCGAGAGCCGTAATTCTGCTGAAAGACATCAAAAGAGGAATCGCCGATTTCTTTATGAGCGGACATGGGAATCACGATCATAAATTTGATAAAATAAAACACGTTCTGGAATTCTACCCCAATCTTAAATATGTTTTATTAGGAGATGATTCGCAGCAAGATCCCATTTTGTATGAGCGCATCTGCAAAATATTTCCTGTAACCGTAAAAGCAGTTTATATCAGACAAACAGGGAAACACAAAAAAGAAGCCACCAAAACGATCCTGAAAAATCTCGAAAATTTAGAGGTTTCCGTTTGTTATTATAAAGACAGCAGTGAAGCTATTATGCACTCTAAATCTATTGGTCTTATTTTGTGAAATGTGAGATGTTTTTTATTAGAGGCGATAAACTTTACGTATAAAAAAAACTTTGCCAAAGTTCAAGCCTTTGACAAAGTTATATTTTCATTTCAAAACTGAAAACTGACACTGAGACCGAAGACTGTGACAGCAACTGAAAACTAATTAAGCATTAAAGTTATCAATCTCTTCCTGAACGATCTCCCAATCCAATAGCAATTGATCTAAGTCTTTTTTCTTTTTGTTGTATGCGGTGAAAAATGAGGCGTCTTCAATGTGTTTGTCGTAATTCGAGGCCAGCATTTTATCATCGTGCTGAATGTCTTTTTCCAATTGTTTGATTTGACTCTCTACTTTACTCAATCGGTTTTGAAGTGCTTTTCCTTTTTTCTGATCTTCGTAAGAAGTTTTATTGCTTTCTTTAGGAGCCGCAGCTTTCGCAACATCTTTTTTCTCAACCTCACGCATGTTCTCCAAGTTGCGTTGCTCTAAGAAATAATTAATATCTCCTAAGTATTCTTTTATCTTTTGATCTTTGAATTCGTAAACGATATTCGACATTCCCTGAAGAAAATCTCTATCGTGAGAAACCAATAACAGCGTTCCTCCAAATTTTTGAAGTGCTGCTTTCAAAACGTTCTTCGATTTAATGTCCAGGTGATTCGTAGGCTCATCCATCAGCAAAACATTGATAGGCTGCAACAACAGTTTACAAAGTGCCAGACGGTTACGCTCCCCTCCTGAAAGTACCTTTACTTTTTTCTCAACATCGTCTCCGCGGAATAAAAAGGATCCCAACATATCACGAACTTTCATACGGTTGGTATCGGTTGCGGCATCTTCCATCGTTTGCAACAATGTGATTTCACCATCAAGATATTCTGCCTGATTTTGAGCAAAATAACCCAATTGTACGTTATGTCCTAATTTGATGTTCCCCTTATATTCAAACTCGTTTACAATAGCCTTAATAAAAGTCGATTTCCCTTGACCATTTTGTCCCACAAAAGCAATTTTACTTCCGCGTTCTACCAACAAATCAATATCTTTTAAAATAACTTTATCTCCGTAAGCTTTTGTAACATGTTCGGCTTCGATTACTACTTTTCCCGGTTCTTTTGAAACTGGAAACGAAATATTCATCACCGAATTATCATCCTCATCCACTTCGATTCTTTCTACTTTATCTAACTTTTTAATTAACGATTGCGCCATCGAAGCTTTTGAAGCTTTTGCACGGAACTTTTCGATTAATTTTTCAGTTTCTTCAATCTTCTTCGCCTGATTTTTTTGAGTTGCCAATTGCTTTTCGCGAATTTCATGACGCAATTCTAAGTATTGCGAATACGGCTTATTAAAATCATAGGCTTTCCCCAAGGAGATTTCGATGGTACGATTGGTTACATTATCAAGGAACATTTTATCGTGCGATACAATAACCACAACTCCCGGATAGTTACGAAGGAAACTCTCCAACCAAATGATACTCTCAATATCCAGGTGATTGGTTGGCTCATCCAGCAGCAATACATCATTGGATTGCAGTAGCAGTTTAGCCAACTCAATACGCATTCTCCAACCTCCCGAAAATGTTTCGGTTTGATTGTTAAAAACTTCTCTTTTGAAACCCAATCCTAAAAGAATTTTCTCGGTATCTCCTACATAGTTATACCCTCCCAGAAGGTCAAAACGATGGGTGTAATCAGATAAATCTTCGATGATCTGGCCATATTCTTCACTTTCATAATCGGTTCTGGTAACCAATTGATGATTGATTTCTTCTAGTTTTTTCTCTACAATTTTAATTTCTGTAAAGGCTTCATACGCTTCTTCCAACACTGTTCTACCGCGTTCAAAATCAATATCCTGACGCAAGAACCCCATTCGGATATCTTTTTCCTGGGAAATAACCCCGGAATCAGGAGCAAAATCTCTTGCTAACATTTTAAGCATTGTAGATTTACCAGCTCCGTTTTTACCAACAAGACCTACGCGGTCGCCGGCTCCTAAACGGAAAGTAACTTCTTCAAATAAATATGTTCCTCCAAAAGAAACCGAAAGATTGTGTATATTAAGCATAATGTGTAACTATTGTTGCAAGCAGTGAAGGCTTTAAGTACCTTATTTACTTTACTTTTTGAAAGTGCAAAAGTATGACAATTAATTTAAGTTTCGACTGTCGTTTTAAAAACAAATGGTACAAGGCATTTTCATAAAAAAAACGGATAAAAGTCTAAATGACCTTTATCCGTTTAATATATTATTTATTGTATTCCTTATGCCTCTTTTGGCTCTGGTAACATCACTGATGCAATTACTGAAATTGCCAGAATTCCACCAATTACAAGTAATGAATACACAGATTCAATATGATAAAATGGAGAAATAATCATTTTTACTCCAATAAACGAAAGAATAATAGCTAAACCATATTGTAATTTACTGAACAAGTGAATGAAGTTATCCAATAAAAAGAACAAGGCTCTAAGTCCTAAAATAGCAAAAATGTTAGACGTATAGAGAATGAACGGATCATTCGAAATGGCGAAAATTGCCGGTATAGAATCTACTGCAAACAATAAGTCGGTAAACTCAATTACAGCTACTACTACTAAAAGTGGTGTTGCAAGTTTTTTTCCGTTTTCGAATGTAAAGAATTTATCTCCGTCGTATTTATCGCTAACGCTAAAAAACTTTCTGATTAATCTTGCTCCTCTGGTATTGTTATAATCCTCTTCATCGTCATCATCGCCAGCAGACCATGATTTGATTCCTGCATAAACCAAAAACAGTCCGAAAGCCGTCATGATTAAATTGATATCGTATTTGAAACCTGCAATTCCAACCAGGCTTAAAAGCTTGTTTAAATAAGTAAGTTCGATTAAAAAAGCTCCCGAAAAGATAAAGATCGCTCTCAAAACCAATGCTCCGATAATACCCCAAAATAAAACTTTGTGTTTGTTTTGGTTGGCTACATCAAAAAACTTGAATACTAATATAAATACAAAAAGGTTGTCTACAGAAAGTGCTTTCTCAATCCAGTAAGCCGACTGAAATTCGTAAAATTTCGCCGGTCCTGCAAAATAATAAACCAAACCACTAAAAATCATCGCTAAACTAATCCATACTAATGACCAGGTTACTGCTTCTTTGTTGCTTACTTCATGGCTTTTTTTACTAAAAATTCCCAAATCCAGTAAAAGCATAATCACAATTGCAATCGCAAAAACGATTATTAATCCCGGGTGTTCTGAAAAAATAGGGTGTTGATTCATTTTGAATATTAATTAGGTTAGTTTAAAATTTATTGATTGGCATTTATAATTCTGATAATTCTTGCTGCTTCTTCTTGTGAAAGATTTTTTTGTAATTCAGCTCTATCATTGCTCCAATAGGTATTTCTTTGTCTTTGGTAAAATCTTTTAGTGAAGTTAACTTACGGCGGGCAATATTACGATTTCCCTGCCATTGAAACAAGTACTGATCGTCATAAACCAAGGGTATACAAAATAGACACCTTAGAGTATCTGCATCATCAAAAACTGATCATTTTTGCTGACATACACATTACTCCACTGCATTACATCTTTTTTGATATAATCTCAATAGAGCTCCACAAGCAGTCGTGCAGATTCTTTCAATTTTTATTGTTTAAAAAGATTACCATTACAGATAAGACTGAAGTATTTTTTGAATCGTCTGTCCTAAAAATGTATCAGCTGTTGGATCGCCAATTGCGCTGAAATTCCATTCTCCATTATGTTTGTACAATTTTCCCATAATGATAGAACGTTTGTTTACATATTTTGAATCAGCAGAAACGTTGTAAGAAGCAAATTCTGAAACTACGTTGGTTGGAGTACCTTCGTACATTCTGATTTTCGCATAAGGAATTTTAGAAAAATCCTCTTTTCCTGCATTATTTAAAAAGAAAAATATCTGATTCACTTTGGCATCAACTTTAGAAAGGTCAACTGTAATAATCTCATTATCTAAACCGTCATCTCCGCCTTTGTCACCTGCAAGGTCATCACCGGTGTGCTTTAAAGCTCCATCAGCACTTAACAATTTTCCTTTTGTAAGGCCAAACTGCTGCAAGGCTTCTACTTTGTATAAAGGAGAGTACAAATGATCGCAAAGTTTGTTCTGATCGTCTATCAGTACACAACTCAAATCTAAATCAATTTCTACCACGTTTTTTGACAGTCCAAGGAATCCTTTTGTTTCAATTACACCCCAGTTTACACCAACGCAAAAATTGGTTAATGATTCACCACTTGATTTTATCAAATCAATTTTTTGCCCTTTGATTAAATTAATTGCCATTGTTTTTTATTAATTGTATTTATTCAAATAATCTTGCAAACCCCCTTTCATTCCAATTCCTACAGCTTCAAACTTCCATTCATTATTTCGTTTGTAAAGTCTTCCAAACTCAACAGCTGTTTCAATAGAAAAGTCTTCATCAAGCTCGTACTTCACTAATTCTGTATTGGTCTGATCAATAATTCTGATAAATGAATTTCTTATCTGACCAAAATTTTGTCTTTTGGTATCCGCATGATGAATGGTTACAACAAAGCAAATTTCATTTACATCCGGTGATACTGTAGACAAATCGATCTGAATTTTTTCATCATCCCCGTCTCCTGCTCCGGTCAAATTATCTCCGGTATGTGTTACAGCACCATCAGGTGATTTCAAATTATTATAATAAACAAAATGGTTGTCATTAGGAATTTTTCCATTAGCACCGACTAAAAAAACAGAAGCATCCAAATCGAAACCTTCTCCTGTACTGCTTGAATTACTATCCCAGCCAAGTCCAACAATAAATTTTGGTGCCTCAATACTCTGTCTTTGACCTTTTTCTAAATTAATTGCCATTTTATTTTTCTTTTATTTAATATTAATATTTAACATTGTTTTTAAAATATTGGTTTGCTCATCTACATTTTGAAGATCTTCAATAAAATCTATAGATGAAATTTTATTCAAATATTCTCCCAATACACCACTCACATTTTCAGGAAATGATGTTTTTATGGTACTTAATTCGACTGTTAATGCTGTATTTTTTTCTTTTAGCTGTGTGATAATCTCCCCTTTTACGGAGTCGTTTTTAACAAGATTAAACTCTTTTGCTGTTGACTCCTCTAAAAAGTAAAATACTTTTTCATTAACTAAAAAAATAAATCTATCATTAGTGTCTCTAAATTCGAATACCTCAATAACTTCATTATTGCAAACCAGTCCACACAAAAACTTAATTTTAAATTTCAGGATATTCAGTCTTCCTAAAAGTTTCTTTTCAAATTTTACATGTTTATTTTCATACCACTTCTTATCTAAAGAGGCTATTTTTTCATATTCTTCAACTGTGATCTCCCGATAATATTCTTGTTTGACACGGTCTGAAAAACTTATAATTTCGTTCCAATTAAAAAAATCTGAGCTTTCATTGACAAACATACTATAGAGTTCTTCAATTTTTCCGGACATGTTTTTTGCATGTGTCTTTGCTTTTTCTGCAAATCCGGATTCTCCAATTTCTGATTCTAATTTGATTATCATATCTTCATTGATATAAATCTCATCAGAAATCAAAAGATACTGCTGTTCTTTCGATTTTTTTAATTTCTGAAACAATTCAATAAAACTGCTTGTAAACTGTATATGAAAGAGTTCAAGTTTATTTATGTCTAATGTTTTATTGTTTTCAAAGAGAGCATGAATAATTCTTGTTTTTATTAAAACACCAACAAAATCCTTGTGACTAAAGAAATTGGATAACAATTCTAAAATCACAAGTTTTCTATTACTATCTTTTATTATTTGAACAAACCGTTCCTCTTCCTCTTGCATTTAACTGATTTCTGTTCAATTAACTTATCACACCCTTTTTTAGTTCAACTTCAAGACTTTGTAATCCTGCATCAAGCTGTCTTCTGGTTTCAGTACCTTGCTCATGAATTTGTTTTACTTCTGTCAACGTATCAATCAATGATTTTGTTGTCATTTTTAAAGTCTCAAGAGATACCACTGTATTTTCATTTTCTTTTGCTACTTCAATACTGTTTTGTTTTAGCATTTCAGCATTTTTCTGCAAGATCGTATTTGTTGTTTCAGATACTCTTCGCTGTACTTCAATATTCTGTTTTTGTCTTTGTAAGGCAACCGCAAGCGTTAACTGATTCTTCCAAACCGGCATGGTGGTTGTCAAAATCGACTGTGCTTTTTCTGCAATAGAAGTGTTGTTGTTTTGTACCACACGAATCTGCGCCAAAGACTGCAACATAATAAAACGAACAATTTTCATATCGGCCAGACGTTTGTCCAGACGATTGATAAAGTTTCTTTTATCTGAAATTTGATAATCCTGGTATTGCGCCGGATTACCTTCCATTACAGCAAGCTCTTCACCCAATTCTTTAAATCGAATTTGTCCTGCAATAATGTGTTTTTCCATCTCTTTAATAAGATTCACATTTCCGTCAAACATGGTTTGAAGGGCACTGTTATCTTTTACAGAGTTGATCATTCCTGCCTTTACTTTATTACTGATTTTATCAATATTTACAGTAATCTTATCGTATTGCTGGAATAATTTTTTTACATCAACTACCAATTTGTTCAGAATCGGAATTTTAGAAAGGAATCGTTTAAACGGTCCCTGATCCAACTGATCTACATCAACATAATTTAACTCCGTAAGCAAGTCATTTATCAATGTACCAACTTCACCTGAGTTATAAGTTCTGACATTGGTTAAAAAAGTATCACTTTGCTTCGCAATCGAATTCTGGATATCAGCTCCATAATTCAAGATTGAATTCGTATCATTTTCATTTAACTGATTTGAGATCGACTTGTAACTATTAACTTCCGTTTCAGAAATTGAAGTTAAGTTTACATTTCCATCCTTATCAATCAATGCAGTATTCTCTTGAGCAACTAATTGATTTTCTGACATAATTTATTTATAGATGGTTTTGTTGAATGGTAACGATAGTCTGTTCCAACTTTTTATCATTGGTTGGTGTTCCAATTGCACTAAATTTCCAATCTCCGTTTCTTTTATAAAAAACACCTAAAACCATAGAAACATTTCCGGCAAAAGAAGCGTCATTTGCAACATCATAACGGGCAAATTCCTGACTCACTTTTGTTGGAGTTCCTTCATAAATCCTGATAGACGCAAAAGGAATGTCTTTAAAATCCTGTCCTCTGAAACTATTTATAAAAAAGGCAACATGATTGGCAGCCGGTGATAATTGCGAAAAGTCTAAAGTAATTACTTCATTATCTAAACCGTCATCACCATTTAAATCTCCTGTTAAATCGTCACCACTGTGCTTGATCGCACGATCGTTTGATAATAATTTTCTAAAATTTACGGAGTCAATATGATTTTTTTTGTCGTCATAAACCGCGCAGCTTGCATCTAAATCTACTGCTTCTTTTTTGGTCCCGAAAAAGCCTTTTTTCTCAATTGCTCCCCAGTTTACACCAACACAAATATTTTGTAATTTAGTACCATTGCTTTTTTCAAGACTGATACGTTGTCCTTTTTCTAAATTAATTGCCATATCTTTTTAATTGTATTTATTTAAATAATCTTCTAATCCGCCTTTCATTCCAACGCCAATAGCTTCAAATTTCCATTGTCCGTCTTTGTTGTAAATTCTTCCGAATTCTACAGCTGTTTCTATTGAAAAATCCTCTTCTAACTCATATTTAACCACCTCACTGTTGTTACTTTCGTCTACAATACGAATGAAAGAGTTTCTAACCTGACCAAAATTTTGTCTTCTGTTTTCAGCATCATGAATGGTCACTACAACACAAATTTCTTTTACTGCTGAATTGATTTTAGTCAAATCAATTTTTACCTGCTCATCATCACCGTCTCCGTCTCCGGTTAAATTATCACCTGTGTGTATTATCGCATCGTCTGGTGATTTCAGATTGTTATAAAAAACAAAATGTGAATCTGATATTATTTTTTTGTTGTCTCCCAAAATAAATACCGACGCATCAAGATCAAAACCCGATCCTGTACTGCTGCTGTTAGTATCCCATCCTAAACCAATGGTAAATTTGGGTGCATTTATGTTTTCACGTTGTCCTTTTTGTAAATTGATAGCCATAGTTTTAATCTATTTTTATTACATTAATGTTTGATTGATACTCTAAAATCTGATGGTAATTATTGCTTATTGCCAAATGAAATAAGTCATTCGTTTTTTCGATTGATATATTTTCCGCCAAATACCTAAACTGCTCTTCGTTTAAACTTAAAATAAACTTGACAATTCGGGTATTGTATTGAAAAGAAGGACTGTTTATAATCTCAACAATATCTTCAACATTTTTAACCGCATAGTAGTTGTAGTGGTTTTCAATTTTAGGATGAATGTCTTTATTCACAAGTTCTGCGAAATACACAAAAACAAAATCTCCATTTACATTGTATTGATTTAGAATTTTATTGACAGTATGTTCGTGACTACCCGTAATTTTAATATCATCAACAAAAATGCAAAGCTTTCCATTTATAAAATTGCGGTCGATATAGTAGGTATCGTTCGAAATTAACTTCACTCTTTCCTCGAAATCTAAATTCCCGTAATCTGTAACATAGGTTTGATTTCTGTAGATTTTTGATTCTATACTGGTCTTTTTACCATTCTTAAAGAGGAAACTATTCAGTTCTTTTTTAAAGTAAGAACATAAAAAATTCGAAGCTGTAGGTATAGACAGGTATGGGCTTGGCAGAATAACAATTTCCTGCTCTGACGATAACAGCAATTCTCCAAATTGTTTTACAAAACCTTCAAACAAATCTTTTGCAAATTGCTCTGCATATGATTTATCTCCAAATTTAAATTTACTGTATTCCTGTTCTCTAAACGGACAATTATCGCTGTCAAGAATCTTGTGTAAGCTGTAACTTTTATTCACTTTTATATTTTTAATAGATGTGCATCAAATCCAAAACGAATTGCGCCATTATAATCGGCAACACTATTGTCTCCAACGTGCAATATCTCTTTTTTTTGTGCACTTTTAAAGGTATTAATCTCGTCAAAAACCAATTGAAAAATTTCATTGTTTGGCTTTGAAAATCCAACTTCGTCAGAGTAAATCTGAAACTTAAAATAATCTGTCAATTCATAATGTGCCAATAACTTTCTTAAGGTTCTGCCTTTAATAAAAGCGGTATTACTTAAGATATTAATAGACTTATCTTCATTTGTCATTTCCTGAAATAATTTCTTTGTATCCGGGAAAATCAATTCTGGTTTATACTCCATAAATAAAGCAGCTGTTTCTTCGTAAAACTGACTTAATTTATCGGTATCAATTTTAGCAATATCAACTTGCAGCGCGCTTAAAATTAGATAATAAAGTTCATACGTATCTATATTCAATCCTGTTTTTTCGTTAATATTATTCCCCAAAACATCATAGTATCTTACTACCTCGCTTACCTTATCCATCGTACTATCAATTTCAAAGAAATTTTTAAATAATAAATTCCTTTTTTTCTTAAATTCCGGATTGGATTTTATCAATGTCAGCCATAAATCGAAAGAGATATGGGTATATTTTTTATACTCTATTTTCAAATGAATGCTTTTTAAAATGCTTACAGAAATACCTGTTTATTATAATTTATCCCTTAACTTTCTTATTATTGATTGTTATAACCGAAGTCTCCAAATCAAAATCAGACCCTGCCTCCTCATTTAGCCCCAGCCTAACCCAATAATACTCTTTGATAAACCGATGTCTTTTTTTTCCTTTTCTTTAAATTTACTGTCGTTAAGATGCCTTTAAAAAAAAATAAAACATACAATGATACAAAAAGCAAGCTAAGTAAAAATGTGGGTTTCCGTAAAACCGAAAATATTTATTAACAAATTGAGTTTGGTTGCTCAAAAAAACCGCATCTGGCAGTCATAACAAGTCATAGCTTGCTTTATGCCGAAAAATACAAACTAAAATAGTATCTTTGCTTCACTCTTCTTTGTAAGATAAATTTTGAATATTTTTTCTCAGTGACAAAAAACTTCACACTAAAAACAGAAAATGATTCGCTATAACTTCAACACCTAATTGAATTGCAACCATGTTAAAAAAAGGATCCAAACTAAACAGTATACTAACAGGAAGCTGCCCAAGATGCCAGAAAGAAAGTATGTATTCAGACCGAAATCCGCTGCATTTGACCAAGGTTCTTAAAATGAACGAAAATTGCAGTCACTGCGGATTAAAGTACCAGATTGAACCGTCGTTTTTTTATGGTGCAATGTATGTGAGTTATGGCTTAAATGTTGCCGTAGGAATTGCAGCTTTTATTGTTTCATTTGTGTTTTTTAAAACTTCAATTGAAGAATCTTTCCTGACTATTGTTATCACTTTAATTCTATTGTTTCCGTTTGTTTTAAGGCTTTCCAGAAACCTGTACATCAACATGTTTGTTTCGTACGATCCCAACGCAGGAAAAGAATAAAACTATTTTCTTTTTTTATAAAAACGCTGAATATCAATTGTCAGATCTAAAGCTTGCTGGTTTTCGATATAATCAAACAGATCTTTGGCCATTGCCGGTCCGAGCATAACGCCGCGTGTCCCTAAGCCATTTAAAAGATGTAGGGATGGGTATTGGTGGTGCGTTCCTATCATGGGTCTTCGGTCGCGTACAGTTGGTCTCACTCCGCCAAAATGCGAAACAATTTCAAAGTCACAACTGATAATTTCCTTTATACGATCCATTAGCTCTGTTCTTCCTTCTTCTGTTGGTGCATCGGTTTTGTCTTTCCAATTGTAGGTTGCACCAACTTTAAACAAATCATTCCCTAAAGGCAAAATAAAGACGCTGGTATTTACAATTACATCTAAATCAAGATCTGGTGCTTTGATCACAAAAAGTTCTCCTTTAGTCCCGTCTAACGGTAAATCCTGAAAAAACGGATTGGCATGCAAGCCAAAGCCCTCCGCAAAAACAATATGTTTGGCCTGATATTCTTTATACTGCACAAAATCTTCGTGAATAATCAGTTGTGCATGCTCAAATGACTCCTGAAGGAATATTTTATTTTGAAGTAAGTATTCGTGATATTTGTCCAATAAAAGCGCGGTATCCACATAACCGGTATGCAAAACTTCGCCATAATCAAATGGAGATTCAATACCGCTGTATTTTTTAAAGATTAATTTGGTAGAAAGAAATGGCGCTAAAAGTGGTTTATCTGAAGCCGAAAACCAATTGTTTTGTTCTTCTATGGAGAAAAACTTTCTTAAAATTGGAAGTTTAAAATTTACCTTGATTTTCAATTTACCTTCAAGGGTTTCATAAAATTCGTCCATTAAGGAAAGCTGTTCTTGGGCTTTCCAAACCTCGCTAAAGCGCTTTAAAATGACCGGATTGTACAAGCCTCCGGCAACTCTTGATGAATTTTGCGATTCGTCACTTATAACGACTATAGATTTATTGTTTTTAAGCGCAATTTCAGCAAATGAAATTCCAGCCAATCCAGATCCAACGATTATATAATCCAACATGTGTAAATAGGGTAAAATAAAAAAAACTCTTACCACAAATGTAGTAAGAGTTTTTGGTATAATGTTACGATATCCTTAATAGCTCCACATATCCTGCTCGAAGTCACGAATCTTCTCTTTTACCCGTTCAGATTCTAACAGCTGCTTTTGTGCGTTATCTTTCATGTAGTCTTTAATTTCGCGATCCCCATATACATTCTCTTCTTTATAGATAATCGAATTAAAACGTCGTGAATTTAAAATCTGATCGAACGAAATAGGGTGTGCAGAATTACTATCATTAAATGCTTTCGCTTCGTTTAATACTTCCCGCGCATTAGGGAAGAAAACCCAAAACAGCTCAATATAATCCTTCTCATCACTATTCATGGTATAAACATCGGGTGTTACCGGACAAATTCCGAGTAAACGATACTTCAATTCACTTTGACGTTTGTCAAAATACCAATATCCTTTTAGTTTATACTGCGTAACATCTGCTGCCGTTAAATCCTGTTTCAAAATATACTCCGCCGGCACCGTTCTGGTCGGACCAACTGTTTCGTCAACATAAGTAACTACTTTTTTCTTACCTGTTCCGGTAACTACTTTTTTCTTGACCACACGCGTTTTGTAGTCGTCCGGGTACTGGTTGATTAACTCCCTACCGGCATCCGTGGTGTCGACACGCGATAGTCCGCCCTGAATGTCTTTAAGTGATTTCTTAGTATTAAAGTAGCTGTCGGCATACACTTCTGTGATTCTGCCCGCTTTTATTCCTCTGGTTAAAACGTCGTAAAGCGAACGTCTGTCCGAACCAATATTGGCTGTATCTACCGGGAAATATAAAGGAAAGTTTATTTTTTCATTTAAATCAATAATCTCCCAGGTCGTTTTTCCCATCAAAACATCCCGATCATCTACGTAACCATAGGACAAAGGTTTATCATTGTCTGCAGCAATCTGAGACGCCTTCTTTATCCCAATTTGATCTGCTGTTTTTGCATTCAGTAAATTTGATTGTGCTATAGAACTAAAACTTCCGATAACTCCAACAATAACGATTAAAAACTTTCTTATTTTCATAATGAGACGATTAAAATCTATTGAACGTAAACTTATACTATTTATTGTTCTTTTTCCTACATCTACCAAAAAACCCGATAAGAGCACCATAAAGGCACCTGGAACAGTTTATAAAAAAATCTCGATCCCTCCCTTCAGCAATTAATTCTTTTATTAATGGACAAAAAAAAACTCTTACTACAAATGTAGTAAGAGTTTTTGATATATTGTTATTCAGATACTTAGTAGTTCCACATATCTTGCTCGAAGTTACGAATCTTCTCTTTTACTCTTTCAGATTCTAACAATTGGTTTTGTGCGTTGTCTTTCATGTAATCTTTGATCTCACGATCTCCGTACAAGTTTTCTTCTTTATAAACAACAGCATTGAAACGTCTTGAATTTAAGATCTGATCGAATGAAATTGGAAGTGCAGAATTACTGTCGTTAAATGCTTTTGCTTCGTGAAGTGCCTCTCTGGCATTAGGGAAGAAAACCCAAAATAACTCGATATAATCCTTTTCGTCACTGTTCATCGTGTAAACATCCGGAGTTACTGGACAAATTCCAAGTAAACGATATTTCAATTCACTCTGACGTTTGTCAAAATACCAGTATCCTTTAATTTTATACTGTGTAACATCTGCAGCAGTTAAGTCTTGTTTTAGGATATATTCCGCAGGTACCGTTCTTGTTGGTCCAACAGTTTCATCCACATACGAAACTACTTTTTTCTTACCTGTACCCGTAACTACTTTTTTCTTCACTACACGTGTTTTATAGTCGTCCGGATATTGGTTGATTAATTCTCTACCTGCATCTGTTGTATCAATACGAGATAATGCACCCTGAATATCTTTCAAAGATTTTTTAGTATTGAAATAACTGTCGCTATATACTTCAGTTATTTTACCGTTTTTAACAGCTTTCGTCAAAACGTCATAAAGTGAACGTCTGTCAGAACCAATATTAGCCGTATCAACCGGAAAGTACATTGGAAAGTTTATTTTTTCATTTAAATCAATGATTTCCCAAGTAGTTTTTCCCATTAAGATATCTCTATCATCTACATAACCATAAGCTAAAGGCTTATCGTTATCAGAAATAAGTTGCGCAGGAGTCTTAAGTCCTATCTGATCAGGTGTTTTTGCATTAAGCAAATTCGATTGCGCATAAGAAGAAAAACCTCCAGCGATAGAAACAATAGCTATTAAAAAATTTCTTACTTTCATCATGATATCATTATAAGATATTGAATTGTAGTTTTATCTACTTTATTATTGTATTTCGTAAATTACCGGAGCAGTTCTTGGCAATAAGTAACTACCAGCTCCAACAAGTTTAGTTTTAATTTCAGAAATAGTAACCTGGTCTCCTTTTCCAGCTCTTGCAAGAACTGATTTACATTGTGCATTTAATCTGTTACCGTTAACAACCACTGTAGGCTGTCCTGCGATTTTTAAGTTAAATCCAACAACATCTAAACCAACTTCAAAATCAAAATCAAGTAATTTAGCACCAATAGTAGCAATTTCTAAGTTAGATTTAGGTCCTTTAACAACACCCATTTCTCCTCTAATTGTACCTGTTGGTCCAGGAATACCTTTAATTCTGAATGTTTTCTTATCTGTAACTTTATCTCCGTTTGGTAATGTACCAGTAACAGAAATGGTAGCTTCAGTACCTGAACCTGGGTTCATGTTGTATTTTCCTGGTTTACCAGCTGAAGCTAATCCTGGAGCACTTGCTACAATTTTGTTAGCATCTACACCAGCAAATGACACAGAGATTGGGTTAACAACTCCTCTATATACTACGTTCATTTTATCAGCAGAGATTGTAGCAGAGTTTGGTCTTGGTACTACAACATATTTTCCGGCAAATTTAAGTGGAATGTTTTTACCATCTTCTAAGAAAGTAAATTGTCCGTTAATGTTTTGCTCTCCAACACCTCCGGCAGTTAATGAGATAACCGCTTGTCCGTTAACGATTTGTCCAGGACCTTGGAATGAAGTTGGTTTTGTGTTTTCGTCATAACGTCCTAAAACTACCTTACCAGTAACTTTTTCTCCTTGGAAGTAAGCGTTTTTGTCTAAAACAACAATCGCTTGGTAGTTGCTATAAGAAGCAGCAGCAACAGCCGCTTTTCCTAATGCACTGTTGTAAACATCTGTTTCCACTTTTGTAACGTCATTTTGCCAAGCTGAAAGTTTTGCAGCTGAAGCAATTGCCGGGAAACCTTTAAAATGATAAGCTAAGTATTTTTCTTTTATACCGTCTTTGTTTTTTACATCAGAAACATCAAATTTTTGATTTACTTCCGCAATAATGTTAGCGTATTTTTTATCTGATCCTAAAGTAGCTTTAATATCAGCTTTATATTTCTCGATTTTTGCTATGATCTCATTACCTTTAGCAGTATATCCGTCTCCTGTAAACCAGTTATCGATATTATCTCCTCTGTCCATAGATTCATAAGGCAACTTACCTGTTTCTTTATCCGCTTCAAATCCTTTAACAGATTGTGCTTTTAAAGTTCCGATATAAGCGTAAAAATCTTTTGAAATTGCTTCAATTTTATGAGCTGTTTCTGCAGCGATAGCAAATTCTCCTTTTGCCTCAGCTGCTTTTTGATCTAAAGCTGTTAATAAAGAGGTATTATTTGTAATTGCTGTTGTATTAGAAGCTTCAAATTTTTCGTTAAATAAACCAAAACCTGAAATTACTTCTTTTGATACGTTCATTGCCAACATTGCGATGAAAACCAGATACATCAGGTTAATCATCTTCTGTCTAGGGGTTAATTTTCCTCCTGCCATTTTTTCTAATTAGTTCTTATTAATAAATTTAATATAATAGTCAAAAACTAATTATCCTTTGTTACTCATTGCAGAAAGCATACCACCGTAAACACTGTTTAATGAAGCAATGTTTGCAGTCATAGATTGCATTTGTTCTTTTAATTTAGAAGCATTTTCAGCAATTTCGCTGTTTGCTTGTGCATTTCTTGAAGCACTTTCTAATTGTACTTTGTATAAGCTGTTTAATGATTCCATTTGTGCAGCAGCCATAGACATTTCTTCAGCATATTTCTTTTGTCCTGCAATAGAATCTACTGTTGGAGAAATTGCTTTTGCAGCTCCTTCGAAGTTTTTGATGCTGTTTCCTAAGCTTGACATTAACTCACCGTCAATTTTAGCTTCTTTCAACATTGCATCTAATTTTTGAGACAACAATCCTTGGGCGTCAGTTGTAGTCTCAACTTTGTCAGCTTTTTTTCTAGCCTGACCGTTTGCTAATTCAGGATAAACAAGAGTCCAGTCTAATTCGTCTTCAACTGGTTCGAAAGCAGAAAGAGCAAAGATTACCGCCTCAGTTACCAATCCAACTGATAACATCACAGTTCCTGTTAATGGTCCAATTTCAAAGTGAGTAATTTTGAATAAAGCTCCAATAATTACTACTGCCGCTCCCATACCATAAGCGAAATTCATTGCTTTTTTACTTAATAATGCCATAATACTTTTTTTTAGGTTTTAATTTAAAATAGATTTGATTTGGTTATGAATTTGATTTTAATTATTTACTTTCTTTTTTTTCCGCTTCCAGTCGCCTGAGTTCCCATGTAATCTTGTACAGTTCTGAAACCAATATAACTTCTTGCAGAATCAGCATATTCGTGATCACGTGTGCTTACCTGTAGGAAATAAGCAACGTCTTTCCAAGAACCTCCACGAACCACTTTTCTTTGGTTGTTTCCGTCAATTACGTTTGGATTCATTGTAGAAACATATTCGTATGCATTTGGATTATAAGCTGAATCGGTCCACTCAGAAACGTTTCCTGCCATGTTGTATAAACCATAACCATTAACTTCGTAAGATTTAGCTTCAACGGTGTACAATGCCTCATCAGCAGCATAATCTCCTCTGCTTGGTTTGAAGTTTGCTAAGAAACAACCTCTGTCGCTTTTCGTATAAGGACCTCCCCAAGGGTAAGTAGCTGATTCCAGACCTCCTCTTGCAGCATACTCCCACTCTGCCTCTGTTGGCAATCTGAAAGAGTTTACTAAGTCACGTCCTTTTTTCTTAGATTTAATGTAACTGTTTTTGTTCAAAGTTCTCCATGCGCAGAATGCTTTTGCCTGCTTCCAGGTTACACCCACTACAGGATAATCTCCGTAAGCTTTATGCCAGAAATAATCATTGTGCATTGGCTCATTATAAGAGTAAGCGAAATCTTTAATCCAAACGGTTGTGTCAGGATATACGCTAACTTGCTCTGTTTTAACGAAGTCTTTTCTTTTACCAACTTTAGCTTTCGCTGCAGCCTGAATGTCCATCCAAGAATAACGGAATTTCAATTTGTTTACATCAATTGTTCTTAAGCCATTGTATGACTCTTCAATTGGCAAATACATAGAATCCATTACCTCAGTATAGTACTCGTCCGGATACGCTTTTGTATCCTTAATTAACTTCACTTTTTTGTTTAGTTTTCTACCTGCATACGGATCATCTTTTGTTCCTACGCTGTAGTAGTTATCATACATATATTTATCATATGCCGTCATTTTCTCCGGATCTGAATCATTAAATGCATAATCAGCAATACTGCCGCCTTTTTTACCTTTAGAGTCACCAGCTGGTTTTTGCCCTGTCATATCGGCCAAAATTGCTAAACGAACTCTCATTGTAGAATCTTTTACCCAGTCTACAAATTGACGGTACTCACTATTGGTGATCTCCGTTTCATCCATATAAAATGCACGAACCGTTACCGTTCTGGTAGGAGCATCCTCCACATTAGCTAAATCAGCATCTGATTTACCCATAATAAAAGATCCACCAGGAACTAATGTCATTCCATAAGGCTTCTCAGGATGCCATTTACCTCCTGTAACACCAACTAACTCACCTTTGTCACCTGACTTACCACAGCCGATTACTAGTGTTAACATTGTTGCAAATGCAATAAACTTCTTCATATAAATTTGGGATTATCTATTCATTATTATAAGTCCGTAAACGTATTTATTATTTATCTAAAAAACAATACTAGTTGCGAAATTTATTTTATTGGTCAAAAATAATGTTAAATAAAATAAAAAAAAAATATTTCATCGATAAACTAGCGCAAAAAATCGACGTAAAACGCAATTTATAAAACTTAATATTTATTTTCCTACTAATACTACTTAACGGTATTTTTAATATGCTAAAAAATTAAGATTTCTGTTGAAATTTCATTTTATAAAGCATTTTTTCGTTGCGCTTTCCACCATCTTTCAGGCAATTCCTGATTACAAGCAGATAAATACTCATCGTATGAACACGGTAATAACGTATTTCGTTTTAATTTATTGTGACCGTTCGATTCGAACGGGATTTCGATCCACCAACGATCGGTCTTATCACTTTTATAAAAAATCAATTCTTCGTCTTCCAGAGGAACAATATATTTTAAGTACGTTGCTCTACTACCAAATGGATATTCTTTAGAACGATAGTGATATCCTTCGATAAAATACCACACGATTTGTGCAATAATAGCCGCCTCCGGGCTTGTACTATTATGGTTGAAAATTCCGAAACAGGAAACTTTATCACTAATTCCCGCATATCGGGCTAACGAACATATTTCTTTTCCATTGAAACCGTTTGGTTCAAATGAAATCATGTTTCCTGAAGCCGATGATTTTACCGAATTCAAATCAATACTAACTAAATCGGCATCCCTGAAAACAGGCTCTGCCAAAGCAATATTGTTTGAAATTTCTCCCAAACGATACGCATCAAAAAACAGTTTTTCGATCAAATCGATTTCTTCCTGTGAATTGTAATAGGTTTGATACCCTATATTACAGTAGTTAAAAAGATTATTAGGTTCATCGATAATAATTTGAGTCAAATAAGAATTAGCCGAAACGGTTTCATTCTCTTTACCAAAATCAAACTTATTATCTACCGCAACCATATTTACCATTTGCTCCAAATCGTCATAGGCACGATACAAAGCATAGGTCAAATCCTGTGAACCTCCAATAACTATAGGAATCACTTTATTTTTAATCAAGGCAGAAGTCACCTTCTTTAAAGCAAAGTAAGTATCCGTTACAGAATCGCCTGCCAAAATATCTCCTAAATCTGCAATCGAAGCATCCCAGTTACCCGGAAACATGCTGTAAAGTCTTTTACGAACCGCATTTAGATTGACCACATTCACAGCATCGTTATTACGGCGATCTTCCAGAACTCCAATAACGGCAATGGTTATTTTGCTAATATCCGGAAACTGATCCTGAGTATGTAAAACTATTTTACTGCCCAGTTCCTGTGAAGACAACGAATTAATAAATTTTAAAATCCCTTCGTTAACTGGTTCTAGAAAATCAAATTCCATTTTTTATTTCTTTTTTGCAGCTGGTTTTTTAGCCGGAGCTTTCTTTGCGGTTGTTGTTTTCTTTGCAGTTGCGGTTTTCTTAGCCGGAGTCTTTTTAGCCGGTGTTTTTTTGGCAATCATTTCCTGAACTTCAGCTAAGGTTAATTTTGTAGCATCAACATCTTTACTTAGTTCAATCTTGATTTTCCCTTTGGTAATCACAGAGCGACCCCAACGGGCTTTTTCAACCAAAATACCTTCTTCTTCCCAATTGTGAAGCACTTTATCAATATTCTTTTGCAATTTATCTTCAATCAATTCTTCGACATCTGCCTGAGATAAATTATCAAAATTATACTTCTTGCTCACGTTCACAAAAAGACCATTCCATTTGATAAACGGACCAAAACGACCCACTCCTTTTTGAACCGACTCTCCTTTATACACCGCAATTGGTGCATCAGCAAGTGCTTTTTCGTCAATCAGTTCCTGAGCTCTTTCCTTAGAAAGACTTAAAGGATCTTCTCCTCTTGGTAATGAAATAAAAACACTTCCATGACGTACATAAGGACCATAACGGCCATTATTTACTTCAACCTCTTCTCCTTTATATTCTCCTAAACTTTTAGGAAGTAAAAACAAATTCAAAGCATCTTCCAGTGTAATACTCCCAATATTCTGATCTGACATTAAACTGGCAAACTTTTTATCTTCATCATCCGCTTCTCCAATCTGAGCCATTGGGCCAAATTTTCCTAAACGAACAGAAACCTGTCTTCCGTCAGCATCTTTTCCTAAAATTCTCTCCCCGCTTTCACGTTCAGCATTCGCCTCAACTTCTTTTACATTAGGATGGAATTTGTTGTAGAATTCCTGCATCATGGTTGCCCAGTCGATATTTCCTTCAGCAATTTCATCAAAATCCTGTTCTACTTTTGCTGTAAAATTGTAATCCAGAATGTTTCCGAAGTTTTTCACCAGGAAATCAGTAACAATCGTTCCGATATCTGTAGGCACTAATTTACCTTTATCTGAACCTGTGTTTTCTTTTAAAAGTTTCTCTCCAACTTTACTATTTTGTAACGTCAGCTGAGTATAATTACGCTCCTGTCCTTCCAGAGTTCCCTTTTCAACATAATTTCTGTTGATGATGGTAGAAATCGTTGGTGCATAGGTAGACGGACGTCCAATTCCTAATTCCTCTAATTTTTTTACCAGCGAAGCTTCCGTATAACGTGCCGGAGGTCTTGAATACCTTTCGGTTGCTGTAATATAGTTGTTGGCTAATTTTTCGTTTACTTTTAAGGCTGGTAACATCCCTTCCTGTTCTTCCTCATCATCATCATGTCCTTCCAAGTACACTTTTAAGAATCCTTCAAAAAGTAAAACTTCTCCTGAAGCTGTAAAAATCTCATCGTGATTGTTCGCCTCGATTTTTACGTTTGTTCTTTCCAATTGTGCATCACTCATTTGTGAAGCCAGGGTTCTTTTCCAGATCAAATCATACAAACGAGCCTGATCACGATCGATGTTCACGGTATGACGCGACATATCAGTAGGACGAATAGCCTCGTGTGCTTCCTGCGCTCCTTTGTTTTTGTTGGCAAAAGTTCTCGGCTTAGAAAATTCTTTTCCGTATGATTTTATGATTTCAGCCTCAGCCGCACTCATCGCCTCAGCTGAAAGGTTCACACTATCCGTTCTCATATAAGTAATCAATCCGGCCTCGTACAAACGCTGTGCTAATTGCATGGTGATTCCAACCGGCAAATACAATTTTCTTGCTGCTTCCTGTTGTAGCGTTGAAGTTGTAAAAGGTGCTGTTGGTGATTTTTTGGTAGGTTTAGTTTCTAAATCGGCTACCTGATATTGAGATCCGATGTTTTTATTTAAAAAATCTTCGGCTTCTTTTTTAGTATTGAAGTTCTTTGGCAATTTTGCTTTAAAAGCTTTACCTGCTTCGTTTACAAATTCTGCAACGATAGAATAAGTTGCAACTGCATTAAAATTCTGAATTTCACGCTCACGCTCTACAATCAAACGCACAGAAACCGATTGTACACGTCCTGCAGACAAACCTCCTTTAATTTTTCTCCATAATACCGGGGACAATTCGTAACCTACTAAACGGTCCAAAACACGACGTGCCTGTTGTGCGTTTACCAAATTGTAATCAATTTCTCTTGGATTGTCGATTGCTTTAAGAATTGCAGTCTTTGTAATTTCGTGAAAAACGATTCTTTTGGTTTTTTTGGTATCCAGTTTCAATTCTTCCGCCAGGTGCCATGAAATAGCCTCCCCCTCGCGGTCCTCATCGCTCGCTAACCAAACCATTTCGGCATTCTTAGATAGTGTTTTCAGCTTACTTACCAGGGCTTTTTTATCCGGAGAAACTTCATATTTAGGCTTAAAACCATTCTCAACATCCACTCCTATTTCCTTTGATGGTAAGTCGGCTATGTGCCCATAACTTGACTCTACCTGAAAATCACTTCCCAAAAATTTCTCTATCGTTTTCGCCTTTGCAGGTGACTCCACTATTACTAAATTCTTTGCCATTGCTCTATTTTTCTGCAACAAAAGTATCTATTTTTTTTAAATATCTACTCCGCGAACTCATTTTTGAGTTATTTTAGTATTATGTTTCCTAAAATTGCAGATTTATCTGTAATCTCACTTTATACATATATAGGTATAACTTTTTGGATTGCAGATGCTGATTGTTGATTGTTAATTGTTAATTGTTGATCACATCTCACAGATCACATCTCACAGATCACATCTCACAGATTACAAAATCATAAATCTAAAATCTTTTCTCTGCCATCTTGTCAGATTCACGGCATTTCCCTTATCTTTGCACTTTGAAATTATACAATGGAAAAGATTATTGAGGAAAGCAAACAAGGTGAAAGCCTCGTTTTGGAAAATAAACCTGAGAATACTAAAAAACTTTTTATTGAAAGTTACGGTTGTGCGATGAATTTTTCGGACAGTGAAATTGTAGCTTCCATTTTATCTGAAAACGGTTTTAATACTACACAAACTCTTGAAGATGCCGATTTAGTTCTGGTAAATACCTGTTCAATTCGGGATAAGGCAGAGCAAACTATTCGCAAACGTCTGGAAAAATACAATGCTGTAAAGCGCATCAATCCGAAAATGAAAGTAGGCGTTTTGGGCTGTATGGCCGAACGTTTAAAAAGTCAGTTTTTAGAAGAAGAAAAGATAGTCGATCTTGTTGTTGGACCTGATGCTTACAAGGATCTGCCGAATTTATTAGCAGAAGTTGAAGAAGGACGCGATGCCATCAATGTCATTTTATCAAAAGAAGAAACTTACGGAGACATTTCACCCGTTCGTTTGATGAGTAACGGTATTACTGCCCTGGTTTCTATTACCCGTGGCTGTGATAATATGTGTACGTTTTGCGTTGTGCCTTTTACACGCGGACGTGAGCGCAGCCGTGAACCTCAGAGTATCATGAATGAAATTCAGGATTTATGGGACAAAGGTTTTAAAGAAATTACGCTCTTAGGTCAAAATGTCGACAGTTACCTTTGGTACGGCGGAGGATTAAAGAAGGACTTCGTAAATGCCTCTGAAATGCAAAAAGCAACAGCAGTTGATTTCGATCAGTTACTGGAGATGGTAGCCGTTGGTTTCCCAAAAATGCGCATCCGATTTTCGACCTCTAATCCACAGGACATGCACGAAAGTGTATTGCACGTTATCGCAAAACACCCTAATATCTGCAAACACATTCACTTACCGGTTCAGTCGGGAAGTAACAGAATTTTAAAAGAAATGAATCGTTTGCACACTCGTGAAGAATACATGACTTTGATTGATAAAATCAGAGCCATCATTCCGAACGCATCGATTTCGCAGGATATGATCGCCGGTTTCCCTACAGAAACCGAAGAAGATCACCAGGACACTATGAGTTTAATGGAATATGTGAAGTATAATTTCGGTTATATGTACTCCTACTCTGAGCGTCCGGGAACTTTGGCCGGAAGAAAAATGGAAGATGATGTTGCAGAGGAAACCAAAGCCAGAAGATTACAGGAAATTGTCGATTTACAACAAAAACACGCCTGGTTCCGCAGTGAGGAATTCGTAGGACAAACAGTTGAAGTTTTAGTCGAGAAAGTCTCTAAAAAATCAACTGAAGAATTCTCAGGAAGAAATTCACAAAGTATTACAGTGGTTTTCCCAAAAGAAAATTACACGATTGGAGACTTTGTAAATGTCAAAATCGAAAGCTGTACATCAGGAACATTAAAAGGAAAAGCTGTTGGATATTCTGAAATGAATTAAAAAAGTTATTTCAGGTTTCAAGTTTCAGGTTCTTTGCGTAACTTGAAACTTGAAACCTGAAACAAACAAAACTTGAAACAAAAACATACATGGAAACAGTTCAAGCAATAAAACAGCGATTTGAGATTATCGGAAACGATCCTAAACTAAATCGCGCTATTGAAAAAGCCATTCAGGTTGCGCCTACTGATATTTCGGTAATGGTAACCGGGGAAAGTGGTGTAGGTAAAGAAAATATTCCAAGAATCATCCATTCGCTTTCACACCGAAAACATGGAAAATATATTGCTGTAAACTGTGGAGCTATTCCGGAAGGAACTATCGACAGTGAGCTTTTTGGTCACGAAAAAGGAGCTTTTACAGGTGCTACAAGTACACGTGAAGGTTATTTCGAAGTAGCCGATGGCGGAACGATTTTCCTCGATGAAGTTGGAGAATTACCTTTAACCACTCAGGTTCGTTTGCTTCGTGTACTTGAAAATGGTGAATTTATCAAAGTAGGTTCTTCGCAGGTTCAGAAAACCAATGTGCGAATTGTAGCCGCTACAAACGTTAACCTTTTCAATGCAATCGAAAAAGGAAAGTTCCGTGAAGATTTGTATTATCGTTTGACGACTGTCGAAATTACACTGCCTCCATTGCGCGAAAGAAACGACGACATCCATTTATTGTTTCGAAAATTTGTTGCCGACTTTGCACACAAATATAAAATGCCTCCATTAAAATTAGACGATGATGCGGTACAGCTTCTTCAAAAATTCAGATGGAACGGAAACATTCGTCAATTGCGAAACGTGGCCGAACAGATTTCAGTTCTGGAAACCAATCGCGATATTTCATTAGCTACTTTACAATCGTATTTACCAACCGAAGGAAGCAACTTGCCTTCTGTTATTAACGACAATAAAAAAGAAAGTGATTTCAGTACGGAAAGAGACATCTTGTACAAGGTACTTTTTGATATGAAAAGCGACCTGAACGATTTGAAGAAACTCACTTTAGAATTAATGAAAAACGGCACAAAAGTGCAGGATATCAATCCGAATTTAATTCAGAAAATATACGGTTCGCAGGAAAACGAAAGCGAAATTGATTTTGAAGAAGAACCAAGAACCGCTGTAATGACGCCTACTGCCCGCGAAGAGAATTATCAGATGCAGGATGACAATTATTTGTTTGCAGAAACCATCGAAGAAGAAGAGGTTTTGCGTTTGGAACAGAAAGAAATCGAAATGATCAAAAAATCATTAGAAAAAAACAAAGGAAAACGAAAAGCAGCAGCAGATGAACTGGGAATTTCGGAACGAACTTTGTACAGGAAAATTAAACAATTCGATTTATAAAAAAAACAAGTTTCAAATTCCAACGTCTAAATTCCAAACTCCAAGTTTGAACGTTAAATCTAAATAAATCCCAAATTGCTTCTTGAGTTCGCTAGCGGCGAATTCAAATTGTTATATTTGAAAAAAAAATAGAGTTTCCCAAAAATTGGAATTTGGAATTTGAGATTTGGAATTTAAAACATTGGATTTTACCCCAATTGATATTATGAAAAAAATATATTCTTTACTAGCCTTAATGAGCTTGTTCCTGTTAAGCGGTTGTTCGGTTTACAACTTTACCGGAACAGGAAACATCGATGCCAAAACTTTTCAGGTTAACTTTTTTCAGAATAATGCTGATTTAATTGAACCGGGAATTGACCGAACTTTTACCTTAACGTTACAGGATTTAATTCAAAATCAAACCAATTTAAACTTAGTCAGCAATAGCGGTGATTTAGTTTACGAAGGAGAAATTGTAGATTACAGAACCACTCCAATGACGGCAACTGCCAATCAGGGAGCCTCTCAAAACCGTTTGACTGTTCGTGTAAATGTTAGGTTTACAAACAAGAAGAAGGAAAAAGATGATTTCGAAAAAACATTTGAATTCTACTATGATTTCGAAGGACAGGGACTGCCTACCGGAGCTACTCTGAATACAGCAATTCAGGTTATTTTTGAAAGAATCACACAAGATATTTTCAATGAGTCATTAGCAAAATGGTAGTTTGCTTATTTGTTGAATCGTTAAAACGTTTTACCGTTTAATCGATTAAACAGCAAAACCAATAAAAACGATTAACAGTTAACCGATTAAACACAAAGAATAAATGAATGTAACGGATTATACCTACTTAATGAACAAACCTGATACTATTACAGAAAAACAGGCAGAGGCATTAGGAAGTGTTTTGAATGAATTTCCCTATTTTCAAAGTGCAAGGGCATTGCGCTTGAAAGGGCTTTACGATCAAAACAGCTTTAAGTATAATTATGCCTTAAAAGTTACGGCAGCACATACTACGGATCGTACCGTTTTATTTGATTTTATTACTTCTGAAACTTTCACTTCGATTCAGAGTGACTATTACGACCGAAAACTGAGAGATCTACTCGAAATTAAAGTTTTTGACAGTGAAATTGTTTCCTTTGAAGAAGTAAAAAAAGCAACTGAGGTCAGAGTTGATCCAATCGAGCAATCTATACTGGATTCTATCAAAGAAGCCACAACGGTAACTTTTGAAAAACCTGTAAAAACAGTCGAAGAACCTGTTAAGCCATTTATTGAGCAATCTATTATTGATGCCGTAAAAGAAGTGGCAGCGGTAACTTTTGAAGAACCTGTAAAAATAGCAGAAGAACCTGTTAAACCATTTATTGAGCAATCTATTATTGATACCGTAAAAGAAGTAGCAGCTGTAACTTTTGAAGCCCCTGTAAAAACAGAAGAAAAACCAGGTGAAGTTGTTATCGAACAAGCTGTTTCTGTCACTCCTCAGGAAACTGCTTCAATAACTGTGGAAGAACCTGCCAAAACGGAGCAGCCAGAAGTAAATTTAGCTCCGGAAGAAGCTGCATTACCTCCGGTTAAAGAACCAACACCTACTTTTTTCGATGAAATAGTAGAGGAAGAGATTGCGGAAGTAGAGGAAGTAAAAGTGAATCCAATCGAGCAATCGATCTTAAATTCTATAAAAGAAGCAACAACCGTTGTTCCTGAACAGCCTAAAGCAGCCGAAGAACCGAAAGAAATTGAAATTTCGGAAAGTGTAAAAACGGCAGAAGAAAACCTGGAAATTGGACAGCCTTTAGATTTTTCGGTAAACGAGAAACATTCTTTTCAGGAATGGCTGCAATTGTCCCGAACAGAACCAATTGACAGAACTGAAGAAACTTCAGCCGAAATAAAACAGTCTGAAAAAGCAGCTGAATCGGAAACAATTGACGATGAGAAAAAGAAAAAGGCGGAATTAATTGATAAATTCATCGAAACCAATCCGAAAATCTCTCCGATCAAACAGACTGCAATAACACAAACAGTAGTATCCGACCCTAATAAAGAGGATAATTCCTACTTAATGACTGAAACTTTAGCCAGAGTATATTTGGAACAAAAAAAATACACCAAAGCAATACAAGCATATGAAATATTAATTTTGAAATATCCAGAAAAAATTAGTTTCTTTGCAGACCGTATTTCGGATATAAAGATTTTACAACAAAATAACAATAATATTTAAACAATGAGCACATTTTCAATTTTTTTAGTTTTAATCACAATAGTTTGCTTTCTATTGATCGTAGTAATCATGGTACAAAACCCTAAAGGAGGCGGATTGTCTTCTACTATCAGCGGAACTCAAATGTTAGGTGGAGTACAAAAAACAACTGACTTTTTAGACAAAAGTACTTGGACATTAGCTACTATTTTGATTGCTTTAATTTTGCTTTCCAGCTTAAGCTTCACAGGATCATTAAGTGACGGTGAATCTAAAATCATTGAAAAAACTGAGGCGCCTGCTGCTACACCAGCTGCTCCGGCTCAACAAACACCTGCTCCGGCAACACCTGCAGCAAAATAATAATTTTCGATATCAATATAAAATGCCAGCCTGTCAAAGCTGGCATTTTTTTTAAGAAATAATGTCAGTTTTAAGAGCATGGCACAGTTTCTGAAAGTTTCTAGAACATTAAAAAACGTATAACCTAATAACATTATAAAATCATGGCTTTAAACATAAAACCGCTTTCAGACCGCGTACTTATTGAGCCTGTTGCAGCTGAAACTAAAACTGCTTCAGGAATCTTTATTCCGGATACTGCCAAAGAGAAACCACAAAAAGGAACTGTAGTTGCAGTAGGAAACGGATCAAAAGATCACACAATGACTGTAAAAGTGGGCGACACTGTTCTTTACGGTAAATATGCAGGAACAGAATTAAAACTGGAAGGAACTGATTATTTGATTATGCGTGAGGATGATATCTTGGCGATAATCTAAAAAAATATTGTATTAAGTACGAAGTATTAAGAATTTAAGAACTTCATTAACTTGAAACAAACCAAACTTTAAACAAAATTAAAAAAATGGCAAAAGATATAAAATTTGATATTGAAGCACGTGACGGATTGAAACGTGGTGTTGATGCATTAGCAAATGCTGTAAAAGTAACTCTTGGACCAAAAGGTCGTAACGTAATTATCGGAAAATCATTTGGTGGACCAACAGTTACTAAAGATGGAGTTTCGGTTGCAAAAGAAATCGAATTAAAAGACCCATTAGAAAACATGGGCGCACAAATGGTGAAAGAAGTAGCTTCTAAAACCAATGATTTAGCGGGTGACGGAACTACAACTGCTACAGTTTTAGCTCAGGCAATCGTAAAAGAAGGTTTAAAAAACGTTGCTGCAGGAGCAAATCCAATGGACTTGAAACGTGGTATAGACAAAGCTGTTGAAGCAATCGTTGCTGATCTTGCAAAACAAGCTAAAGTAGTAGGAAGTGATTCTGATAAAATCAAACAAATTGCTTCTATCTCTGCAAACAATGACGAAGTGATTGGAGAACTAATCGCTACTGCATTTGCAAAAGTAGGTAAAGAAGGTGTTATTACTGTTGAAGAAGCTAAAGGAACTGATACGTTTGTAGATGTTGTTGAAGGTATGCAGTTTGACAGAGGATATCTTTCTCCTTACTTCGTAACAAATCCTGAGAAAATGGAAGTTGAATTAGACGCTCCATACATCTTATTATACGACAAAAAAGTATCTTCTTTAAAAGAATTACTACCTGTTTTAGAGCCAGTTGCTCAATCAGGAAAACCATTATTAATCATTGCTGAAGATGTTGACGGAGAGGCTTTATCAACTCTTGTAGTGAATAAATTACGTGGAGCTTTAAAAATTGCTGCTGTAAAAGCACCTGGTTTTGGTGACAGAAGAAAAGCAATGTTAGAAGACATCGCTATTTTGACTGGTGGAACTGTAATTTCTGAAGAAAGAGGTTATACCCTTGAAAACACTACTATCGAAATGTTAGGAACAGCAAAAAGAGTTTCTATCGATAAAGACAACACTACAATTGTAAGTGGTGCTGGTGAAGCAGATATCATCAAAAACAGAGTGAACCAAATTAAAGGTCAGATGGAAACTACAACGTCTGATTATGATAAAGAAAAATTACAGGAGCGTTTGGCTAAATTGGCCGGTGGTGTTGCTGTTCTTTATGTTGGTGCTGCATCTGAAGTTGAAATGAAAGAGAAAAAAGACAGAGTTGATGATGCGTTACACGCAACACGTGCTGCTGTTGAAGAAGGAATTGTTGCCGGTGGTGGTGTTGCTTTACTAAGAGCAAAAGCTGCTTTGGCCGACCTTAAAGCGGATAACGCTGACGAGGCAACCGGAATTCAGATTGTATCTCGCGCTGTTGAAGCTCCATTAAGAACTATTGTTGAAAATGCAGGCCTTGAAGGTTCTGTAGTTGTAGCAAAAGTAGGTGAAGGTTCAGGTGACTTTGGTTACAATGCAAAAACTGACGAATATGTAGACATGCTTAAAGCTGGTATTATCGATCCTAAAAAAGTAACTCGTGTGGCTCTTGAAAATGCTGCTTCAGTTTCGGGAATGATCTTAACTACTGAATGTGCATTAATCGATATTAAAGAAGAAAGCGCTGGCGGAATGCCAATGGGTGGCGGTATGCCAGGAATGATGTAATCGTTCTTTTCTTCCAAATTCAAAACGCCAGATTTCTATCTGGCGTTTTTTTTGTTTTTCATTTACCGCGAATTACACTAATTTTTATGTGCAATGTCAAAAAATAATTCGCGTAATTCGTGGCAAACAATTTTTACTTTATGATTGTTTAACATTCTGTTTTTGCGGATGAAAACGGTTATTGATAACTTTGCAACTCAATAATTACAACAATGAAAAAGCATTTTACCGCTCTCCTATCTGTACTTTTCTTCTCGCTTTCTTTTATTTTAAATGCACAAACCAATAAAGATACTTATGTAGTTTTAGTTTCTATGGATGGATTTCGTTGGGATTATGCCAGACATTTTAAACTTCAAAATCTTGAAAAGATTGCTAAACAAGGTGTTCACGCCAAATCAATGCGACCTTCTTATCCGAGCAAAACCTTCCCTAATCATTATGCAATAGTGACCGGACTTTATCCTGATCATCACGGAATTATTAATAATGTTTTTTATGATGCAGCGCTAAACGAATCTTTTTCTCTATCAACAAATGCCAAAAATGATTCCCGATTTTATGGTGGAAATCCCATTTGGAATGTTGCCGAACAACAAGGTATAAAGGCTGCTTCTTTTTTCTGGCCGGGTTCAGATACCGATCAGAAAAGACCGGGTATCTATAAAAAGTACGATGACAAAATCCCTTATGAAACCCGAATCGACACTGTAATTCAATGGCTGCAGCTCCCGGAAAAAGAGCGTCCGCATTTTATCAGCCTCTATTTTGATGAGCCCGATCGTTCAGGGCATCAATTTGGTCCGCTTTCTCCTGAAAACGAAAAAGCAATCAGAAAGATGGATACTCTTATGGGACTCTTATCTTCTAAACTGGATCAATTGTCTATTGGAAAACAGATCAATTTAATTATCGTCTCAGATCACGGAATGGCCAATATTAGCAACGATAAAAAAGTAGCGATTCTGGATTATCTAAAACCCGAATGGCTGGATTACAAAGCCGTAATCAACCCAATTATGAGCCTACAGGCAAAACCGGGCTTTCAGGATTCTATTGCAAAAGCTTTAAAAAAAGTACCTCATATTAAATTCTGGAGATCAAACGAGGTTCCGAAAAGACTGCACTACGGCACTAATCCAAGAGTTCATGATTTTGTAATTGAAGCCAAAAAAGGGTATAGTCTGGTAAAAGAATCCTCTCAGAAGGTAAACGGAGGCACACACGGATATGACAATAAAGAGAAAGACATGCAGGCCATTTTTTACGCAAAAGGTCCAGCCTTTAAAGTAAACAAAACAGTAAGATCCTTTCAGAATGTTTCGGTATATCCTTTAATTGCACACCTGCTGGGCTTACAAATCGATGAAGTCGACGGAAAGTTTAGCGAGGTTAGCGGCATGCTAAAATAATTAGGAAATGTGGCAATTAGATAATTAGAAAATTCTATGCGTAACGTACAGCAATTATCTAATTATCTAATTGACACATTAAACAATTAAGAGACCACTTTGTACGTTGGGTCTTCAATTACATTTACGGCAATAACAGCTTCAGCATTCTTAAGTAAAACAATACAATCTTCGCTTAAATGTTTCAATTCGATCACTTTATTTAACTGACTGTATTTTTTTGTCAAATTATGCAATGCTTCAATAGCGGACATATCTGCAATTCGGCTTTCTTTAAAATCAATGATCACATGGTCAGGATCATTTAGCACATCAAACTTTTCTACAAAAGCAGCAATCGAACCAAAGAATAAGGGTCCGTAAATTTCATAATGTTTTATTCCTGTCTCATCAATATAATGTCTGGCACGAATTCTTTTGGCACTTTCCCAGGCAAAAACAAGGGCTGAAACAATCACTCCAATCAAAACCGCCAAAGCCAGATTGTGCAATAAAATAGTAACTACTGCCACTAAAATCCCAACAAAGATGTCGTGTGCCGGCATTTTATTAATGACTCTGAAACTCGTCCATTCAAAAGTGGTAACCGCCACCATCATCATCACTCCTACTAAAGCTGCCATTGGTAATTTTCCAATGACCGGTGCTCCAAAAAGAATGATTACTAAAATAGTCAACGAAGCGATTATTCCCGAAAGTCGCGCTCTCGAACCGGCTGAAAGATTGACCAGTGTCTGTGCAATCATTGGACAGCCGCCCATCCCAAAAAAGAACCCATTCAAGATATTGGAACTTCCCTGAGCAATACACTCTCTGTTACTATTGCCTCTTGTACCTGTTATTTCATCAACAAGGTTCAAAGTCAGCAAACCTTCTGTTAAACCAACAGCGGCAACGATTACCGCATACGGAAATATGATTTTTAAGGTGTCAAAAGAAATTGGAATATTCGGAATATGAAAAGGTGGAAATCCTCCCTGCACAGAAGCAATATCCTGAACTGTTTTGGTTTCAATATTAAAAATTAGCACGATTGCAAATACGACCATAATAGCTACTAAAGAAGCCGGAACTGTTTTTGTTATCTTTGGAAAAAGCACTACAACCCCAATCGTAAGCACAACTAAACCCAGCATAATATACAACGGAGAACCTTGCAGCCACGTAGTCTGGCCATCCACAACGGTTTTAAACTGTTCCAGCTGTGACATAAAGATCACTACCGCAAGCCCGTTTACAAAACCATACATCACTGGCTGTGGCACCAGTCTGATAAATTTTCCGAGTTTAAAAAGTCCAACACAGATCTGAACGATCCCTCCAAGTGCGACGGCTGCAAAAACATACTCGATGCCGTGCGATTTCATCAAAGCGATTAAAACAATAACGGTCGCTCCTGCCCCACCCGAAATCATTCCGGGTCTCCCTCCAAAAACTGAGGTAACCAAGCCCGCTATAAAAGCAGCATACAAGCCTGCCAAAGGCGGAAAACCGGCTAGAATTGCAAACGATAATGATTCCGGAATCATGGTCATCGCAACTGTTAATCCCGCTAAAATTTCGTTTTTGTAATTGACCTTTTGAGTAAAGTCAAAAAAGGAAGGCTTTTTTTTCATAAGAACACAAATTTAAAAAATAATGCGTACTTATACGAAAGAAAACTTTCCGATCTCAAAAAAACGGATTCTTAAAACTGTTTCACTAACAGTAAAAAGCAAAAAACAATAAAATTTATCATAGTCTAATTATTCTAATTTTACACAAGTATATCCCAAACAATTTACATAATCGATAATATTGTCGGGCTCCAGATCAATACCTTCTATACGCAATATTTTATCGCAATCTTCTAAATCAAAGTTGATTTTATAATCGGGAAATTGGGTTTGAATAACGGCAATGACATAATCTTTATCTGCCTCTTTTTGCACATTTGTCTTAAAAACTTCAACAACCATATTTTTCTACTTTAATGATACATGAAATAATCAACGAATTACAGGACCACGATGAATTGTAAATCTTACTTAAAATGGATTATGAGAAATTCCGAATCTAAAATAACCCAGAGGCTTGCTAACGATTATGCCCATTACTTAGACGTTCGTTCACAATTTCTGTTACACAAACATTAAAAATAATAGTAATACTGGCTAAAAAATAATTCATTGAGGCACAATGCTCTTCCCGGTTGTTATTCCGGTTACTTTAACGTGTAGATTCTCTTTAAATTTGAGGTGCATAAATTTAAGCAAAAACTTTTTGAATTTGATTCTGCTCCTGATAAAAAACATTCTATTTTCTCACATTTTCCTGAATTCTGAATAGCTATATATCGATCTGATTGCACAATTCACCATTTCAATTTCTGTACTCCAAAAACAGTTCAAATTGCAAGGCAAAAATCTGTTGCTTTTTCTACTTCTAAAATGTTTAAAATCTCAAAAAACAATCTGCTTTAAAAATATTTTTCTTACATAAATAATTTATCTTCGCGAGGCTATAAAACTTTAACCAAATTTTTAGAAAAATGACTCTTTTTAATTTTCTGTTTAAAAAATCAAATTCAGGATGCCCCAGATGTCTCGGAAAAGGTTTTGTAGATTGGGAAGACATAAAACGTTTAAACAAACAATTAAAATGGGCGCCAGGCCCCTGTGCGTATTGCAATGCTACAGGAAAAGCGAGCGAAGAAATGCTCTCTAATGTGGCTGTAGATACTACTTACCTCACTATTGATTTACCGGAATCGGAAATAGAAAAAATAAAAAACAAGGACGAAGAAACGATAGAAAAAGGCAGGCTGCAGGAGCTTTTTGTCGAAAGTATTATAAAATATATTGAGTATCATTATGTGCAGGAAAATATGGACGCCGAAAGCATTGCGCACTTATATCTGAGCACCGAAGATGAAAAAGCTCCCTTTTCGGTAGAGAAAGAAAATCTCATCCAATACATTAATAAAATAATAGAATTGAAAAAATCGGAGGGGAATTAATACCCTAAAAAAACCTTCTTCAACTGCACTGCAAAGACAGAAAGCTTTGAAAAAAGACTTAAAACACTTAGCATCAAAGCAAAAGACTGTCCTTTTTGTACTTGTGCTCCTGACGTAAAAAAACTCAAAAACAGGTATAAATACGGGTTGCCGGAACTTTATTAAGTGGTAAAATTGCCGTGGATAATTTTTATTTAAACCTGTAGTTTTCCCAAAGGAAAATTATGAAATGATGTCATTTTTTTTGGAACAATTAAGTGGGATTTCTAATCGATGCCAACGATTAAAAATCTCACTTTTTTTATTGTATTTTATTGCGGAAAGTTTCATTTGATTGGATAACAGCAAAAACTTCTTCATTGATGAATCTAAAACGAAAACAAACTTCAAAAACTCTATTGCGATCAAAACAAAATCACTTTGAACCTTTGTATCTTTACCCTTTAAAAAAACAAAGCCCTTTAAATCTCCATGACACGAGAACATTATATTCCTTTCAACAAAGAATTCCTACTCGAACAACAGCTCAGTGCCTTTGCTGACGATTCGAAAAAAGTGGATGATTTCAAAAAACTGTTTGATATTATCGAGCATTATTTTCATTACGAAGCTTTTAATCTTAACCGGAATCTTAAACAAAACTATGCTTTGTTTGATCCTGATTTAAGTCCGAAAGAGCGTAAAAGTTTTGAAGGGAAAAGCGATTTCAGTATTTTCAAAGAAACCTTGCTTACGGTTTTAGAACAGGGAAATTATCGTCGGATAGATCAGGAAACACTGGACGAAGCTTTTGAAGATTCAGACTTAATCGGCTTAAAACTCTCTATTGATTTTAATGCTTTTAAGGACTACGAATTATACGTTCGAGGGCATCATAAAGCAAAAGAAAAGATTAAAAAATATTTTTTCTGGAAGAAAGAAATTGAAATCGAATATTACGACCGTGTTTTAATCTATCTGCATTACAGCGAAGAGGATTATATAAAGGAAAAGAAAGTGAAGTTGGGGAAAATGCCCATTGAACCCGGATCGGTTGCTTTAAAAATCTTTAAACGCGTTCCTAAAAACGATCTTGAAACCATATTCCCAAATGCCATTCCGAGAATGTCTACCACGGATAAATTGTTTTTTTGGGTTCCCGGAATCGGAGGTGGAATTTCTCTTTTAAGTACGACTGTAATCCCGGCTTTGATTGGCATGTATGGCGCATATCAATCGGGCGAGACGATCGATTTACTCAACAGCAAAGCTTCTTTGAACCAGGGTTTAATAGCGCTGGGAATTCTATCGCTTTACCTGTTCCGTCAGTACAGTAACTTTGTCAATAAGAAAATTAAATATTCCAAAATACTTTCGGATAGTTTGTATTTTAAGAATCTCGGAAACAACAGCGGTGCTTTTTATTCACTGTTAAATTCCTCTGAAGAGGAAGTATTGAAGGAAACTATACTGGCGTATACCTTTTTATACAAAAATGAATCTCCTATTACAGCCGACGAGCTTGATACTCAAATTGAATCGTGGTTTGCAACAAAACTAAATACAGACCTTGATTTTGATGTACAGGATGCTTTGTTGAAATTAAAAAAGATGGGACTTGGTATTGAATTTAATGGCAAATGGAGCGTAATCCCTTTAAACCAGGCGCTTGTTACGATCGACGCCTTATGGGACAATGTTTTTGATTATCATCAGAAAGAAACTTCTCTGTGTCATTAATTGATAAATCTCATGATGAGTAATGCAATAAAGGAAAATAAAAAAGCAAGAAGAACAAGTATCCCAAAAGTTATTTTTGCTTTTATAAATCTGTCTCGTGAAACATCATTTTCGTCTTCGGGATATATAGAAAGATCAAACTCGTTTAGTGTATTCTCTATTTGATCCTCTCTATGATGCAGAGCAATAGATGTTCTTACAACCTTCTTTTTTTTATTTTTACTATCGTACATACCTTAAATAATTTAACAAGATTTGTTTTAAAATTACACAAATTTAACAAGTAAAAAAACAACGGTATACTCCATAAGGCCATAAAACTATTACAATAAGACAAATACGCTACTTTTTGAGTGTTTACTCTAAAATTTGAGCGTATTCATTTCCAGGAAAGTTCAAAATTGATAAAACTAAAAGAAATTTTAGTAGATTTACGATCCTAAACCAAAAACAATGAGAACATTAGAACAATGGTTTGATGAGTACGCAGTAAGTCATCAGAACCCCAAAAACAAGGCGATTCATTATGTTTGTGTACCTGCTATTTACTTTTCGATCGTAGGTTTATTAATGAGTATTCCAAGCAATATCATTTCTGATACTTTGAAACTAAATGCTCCTGTTATCGAAAACTGGGCTGCTGTTGTCTTAGTTTTTGTACTCCTTTTTTACATCCGTTTATCAGTAGCCATGGCCTTAAAAATTGCTGTTTTTTCGGCGATTTGTCTGGTTGTAAATTTTTATATCGGACAGGTTTTTCCTTTATGGATATTTTCCATCGGTGTATTTGCGATTGCCTGGATCGGACAGTTCTACGGACATAATATCGAAGGAAAAAAACCTTCTTTCCTAAAAGATCTTCAGTTTTTAATGATTGGCCCTGCCTGGGTGGTAGAGAATTTATTTTCCAGAAAGTAATTTTCTGCCGGAATAAAAAGAAAAATCAACAAAAAACCTGCTATGATCTAAAAGCTGCTACATCCTATTCTGTTGGGAAGGATACCCGCAGGAAGAATTGTCGCTATTCTAAGAATACCAATTAACATACCTATAAAACCTTAAAAAATGGAAAAAAAAAGATCAATATCGTTTACTTTTTTGATTGTAGCAATCATTTTAGGAGTAACGATTTATAAACAATTCGACTTTGAAAAGCTAAAATTCGAGAAACCCGCATTAGCAGTAGTGTACATCATTGTTTTTTTAGTCTCAATTTACATTCTGGTAAGAAAACCAAAAGCGGGATCTGAAAAATAATCTCCTTTAACAAATCAAAAAAAATTAGAAAAACCTGTTTCCTGGCGAAACAGGTTTTTGTTTTTAAGAGCCAATCCTCATCCACTATTACTTTTCCCCGTTCTTTGCATTCTCCTTTTATATCTTACTCAAAATCAGGTATAAACACTCGTTGTAAAGCGTTCTACAATTGATTAATTTTATATAAAATACTACATTTCAATCCTTTACAAGCAATATCACCCTCCTTATAAAAGAATATCCCCACGTCAGCTACTTATCTACAATTCTTTTCAACGTAACTACTAAATTCAAACCATATGGCTTTTAGAGAAAAACTTATCAGTATTGCAAAAGAAGAATGGGAATTTTTCGGGATGCAGGAAATTCTCCGATACGAGAAAGACAAACACGGTAAATCAATACCTGTTTTTGGAAAGACCGGACATCGGGAAACCGAAGACAATTATTACCAAAGAGTTGGTACCTATTGGAAAACGGGTGTAAATACAAATCTTGACGGCAAGGATGTTGACCAGCCATGGTCGGCCGCATTCATTTCGTACATCATGAAAACAGCCGGAGCCGAAAGCCGTTTTCTTTATAATGCACAACATTCCGCTTACATTCGAAAAGCCATAATCGCCAAGCAAAAAGAGGATACCGCTTATGGTTTTTGGGGGTATAGACTTTCTGACTATGTCCCAGAGATTGGAGATTTGATATGTTACCTCAGAGAAGACTCTGTCGGAACTATTAATTACGACAGTACGACGAACAGTTACCCCTCTCATTCTGACCTTGTCGTAGATAAAAAAGGAAATACCTTAAAAGTGATTGGCGGTAATGTAGAGAATTCTGTAAGCTTAAAAAATGTTAAAATAGACGATAATGGCTTTTTAACAGACACTTCTAAAGCCTGGTTTGTTATTTTAAAAAACAGAATTGCCGCTCCCAATACCCCAGCTGTCGCTCCGACCACTACTACAACCACAAAGACTTATTTAGTTACAGGCGATGGGGTACGAATACGAAAAAGTCCGGAAAAAACAACCGACAATAAAATTGGAGATTTGTTTAAAGGAGATGTTGTAAGTTATATTGAAACTTCCGGAGATAAGGAATGGGCAAAAGTAAAACATGGTGAAACAACTGGCTGGGTATCGCTCCAGTATTTGGTTCCTGTTGATGCCCCACAAAGTAATTCGGTTTATGACGACATTGCCAATATAGTTAAAGGTCTGGACGTTGTACGTTATTATTGGAAAGAGGGTCAGGGAATTGCTCCAATTGGCTACTATCAAGGTATGGCTTTAACCTATGGAAGAGTGTATTGCAAACTGAAAAAAGGGGATCCCATCGTAAAGGAAATGGCCAAAAAGCCAGGCACAGACCCCAAAAAAGATTCTTTAACTCTATACAATTCCATTTTTAAAGACAATGGCATGGATAATGACCAAAATGAAGCAGATACCCTTCGTCATCTCTTTGTGTTAATGATGGGCATGGGAATGCTTGAAAGCTCAGGAAGACATTGTGTTGGAGCCGAAAGAAACGACAAAAAAGACATCATTAATCCTAAGGCAGAAGAAGCAGAAGCTGGATTGTTTCAAACCAGCTACAATGCGATCAGCAGTATTGGAGACCCGATGCTCAAAACGATTTACCAAAGCTATAAAGCCAATCCGGAAAATGGTTTTTTAACGTATTTTTCAAAGGGAGCTAACTGCAAGGCTCAGGAAGGCTACAATTCGGGAACTGGCGAAGGTGTCGTTTTTCAGGAACTCTCCAAAAAATGCCCTGCCTTTTCAGTCGAATTTACGGCTTTGTCCCTCAGAAAAACAAGCAGACACTGGAGCACCGTAAGAGACCAACGTGCCGAAATTATAAAGGGCTGCGACGATATGTTTTTAAAAGTGCAGCAGTACATTGACACCAATAACATAGAAACCCTATAAGCAACCGTACAACCAACAAAAAGACGCTCCCGAGGGAAAATAACTTCATGGAGAAAAAGCATAAAAAAACGCCTTATTTAAAGGCGTTTTGTTTTATATAAATTTTAAATATGCTCCTGACAGTATAGAATACGATTAGAAATACTTTATTCTAAAATTAAACTGCAAACCATTACCCGTCAAAGAAAAGAAGATCCTAAATGACAATTTCATTCCATTTGATTTAAATTAATTTTCATTTTTACTGCTATCACAGTAATTTTATGGGGATGTAAATGTCAATAATATGAAGATTCTCAGGATGCTGTTTAGGATCGTTTAAATGACTTAAGAAGAAATTCCTGTTATCGGGCTGATAGCCATTTTCTTCAAACCATACTTCGTAAATATAATTCCAAGTCTTAAAACATTCCGACATTGGCGCTTCTTTATGGAAAACAGCGTATAAGCCTCCGCTTATTACTGTACTGCCAATTACTCCCTCGCCCACTATTTTTTCGGGAACAGACAAACAAACATCAGCTTGAAGCTTTCCTTCTAAATTAGCATTGCTTCTGTAAACCGTCAGCGCTTTGGTTTCAGGAAAATTTACTAAATTTCGGGGAGTAGCCCAGCTAAAAAGCTGTCTAAACATCTCTCCAAATGTTTCGCTATCATGCTTGTGGATATTGAGGTTTCGGATGTAAATAACATTAAATGCCTCTAGTTTTTTAATCTCAAAATCAAGTTTCATCGTTTCACTCATTTCAATATTTTTTAAATTATTTAATTTGAGTGCAAGGTAGTTTTCGATTTCGGGCTGCATTTTTCCAATATTGCTATCTGTTATACCAATATTGCTATTTTGATGTCGTTTTCGCCATTCCGTTGGCGTCATCTGTCTGACTTCACGGAAGCTTCTTGAAAAAGACGAAATGCTCAAAAAACCACAGTCATTGGCTATCTCGCTAATCGTTTTTGAAGGATTGTTCATTAAGAAAAACAGTGCTCTTTCGATCTTTGCGTTTTTAATAAACTCATTGATCGTTGTTCCTGTTACTGACTTGAAAATTCGATGAAAATGAAATTTTGAGAAATTAGAAAGATCAGCCAATTTCTCTAAAGAAAGCTCTTCCTGAAGGTTTTCTTTAATATAATCGATGCTCTTATTGATTCTAAAATAGTACTCTTTAACAGACTCTTCCTTTGTCATTCGTTTTGATCTATAGTGACTTCTTAACTAATAGTATTGGGATGTGTACACAAAGTTAAGAAAGTCAAACAAAACCTTTTTATATTTTAAAGTCATCAGGCCTCTTAAATTAAGATCTATGACAAAGTTCAAACTATAAAAAAAGCCTGAGAACATACATTCTCAGGCTTTTGTTTTAGTGACCACGGAGGGGTTCGAACCCCCAACCCTCAGAGCCGAAATCTGATATTCTATCCAGTTGAACTACGTGGTCGAAAATATTAAACTTTCAAATTCCAAATCTCAAATTCCAATTTTAAAATTGGAATTTGGGTTTTAAATATTGGAATTTATATTGTTTTTATACTAATAATTTTTTTACAATTGCCGAAATGGTTTTCCCTTCAGCTGTTCCGCCCAATTGTGCAGTAGCCAATCCCATTACTTTACCCATTGAAGCGATTCCCGAAGCTCCAGTTTCAGCAATGATTTTTGCTATTACTGCCTCTACTTCTTCTTCACTTAACTGAGCTGGTAAAAATTTCTCGATTACTGCTACCTGAGCCAATTCCGGTTCTGCTAAATCAGGACGGTTTTGCTCGGTAAAAATTCTGGCGCTTTCTTTACGGGTTTTCACCAATCTTTGAAGCAATTTAATTTCATCGTCTTCCGTTAATTCTTCTTTAGAACCTGAAGCCGTTGCAGCCAATAACATTTCAGATTTAATCGCTCTTAATGCTTCTAATGCTACTGTATCTTTTGCTCTCATGGCCGTTTTAATTTCGTCCATGATTAGTGTTTGTAAACTCATTTTTTACTTTTATTTAAATAAGCCAGGCTTATCGATTGCTAAATTACATTTAAAACTATAATGTTGTCTTCGCCCTAACGCATCATCAAGATTCACTTTAAAAACCTGTTTACGAAGTCAAATTTTAAATTCTGTGCGAAGATAAAAAAAATAACCCGAAAATTAAATCCAATTTTCGGGTTATCCTAATTATTATGATTCTAAAATTAATCTACGTTGTCGTGCAAAAACGAATTGTTGGAGCGCAATTGTAAATCGTTGTTACTATCTGTTCCAACCGAAATTCTTGAATTGGTGTTATTTGATTGTGAATTAGACAAATCGATACCTAATCTTTTGTAAGCAGGCTCTTTTTCCAGTTCATCAATTCTCGACACATTATTATGGAATTTATAATTAAATTCTTTTAATTTTTTTCTTCTTTCTTCCGCTCTCAAACGTAAAGTCTCTTCGATTGTCAATTCCATCGGAGAAACATTAGCCGTTGTTGAATAATCGGCATCTGTAGCAAAATCAGGTCTTGGTTTCATGGTAATATTCAATTCCTCAGGAATTACTTCTTCTACCACTTTTTCAACCGGTTTTGAGGTCATTAAATCGTTTTCAACTTCCATGTACTCTTCTAAAGAATACTTGATGATTCCTTTATCAGAAAGCTCCGTTACCGGTACAAAAGAAACCGGATCATTCACTTTGATGTTACGGGTTTCGTTTGTTAATTCGAATAAAATTTTAGTTTCTTCAACAACTGGTTCTTTCTTTACTTCAGGCTCTGATCTGAAAATTGGCAAATCAAAGGAGAAGGTCGTTTGCTCTTCTCTTTCGAATGTTCTTTGCTGCTGCACTTGCTGAACAGGTTTAATATCCTGAAAAACTTCTGCCTGTGGAGCCGTAATGGTAAAATCAATATCGGTTATTGGCGAAACGATTTCAAAAGTAACGTCAAGATTTTTGATAAACTCAGACATCACTACTAACTCTTCCTGATTGATTGTTGGAGTAACTGCAACCGGAGCAACTTCAAATGGAGTAACTGCAACTGGCACAACCGGAGTAGGTGTTACGGGAGCAACCGTGTCTTCATCATCCATCAAATCAAAAACAATTTTTTCTTCTGATTTGCTGGTTGGTGTATCGATTGTTAAATCAAAAGCAGTAACCGATTTATTGGTTAGATTATGAACGCTTCTTTGCTCATCTTCTAAAGTATGAATGATTTTCTTAGGCTCTGTATTAACGATTTCATTTTGTTGTTCAACATCAAAACCTGTCGCAATAATCGTTACAGCAATAGCATCACCAAGAGTTTCGTCTTCACCAACCCCCATGATAATATTGGCATTGTAACCTGCTTCTACCTGAATGTGATCGTTGATTTCACCAATTTCATCCAGCGTAATCTCATTTGATCCAGAAACGATAAGCAACAATACGTTTTTGGCTCCTGTAATTTTATTGTCGTTTAACAATGGAGAATCCAAGGCTGAAATAATAGCTTCTTTGGCTCTGTTTTCTCCCTCGGCAACAGAAGATCCCATGATCGCTGTTCCACTATTCGAAAGAACAGTTTTAGCGTCACGTAAATCGATATTTTGAGTATAGTGGTGCGTAATTACTTCGGCAATACCTCTTGAGGCTGTTGCCAAAACTTCATCCGCTTTAGAGAATCCGGCTTTAAAACCAAGATTTCCGTATACTTCTCTTAATTTATTATTGTTGATCACGATTAATGAATCGACCTGCTTGCGCAATTTTTCGATTCCTAAAAGTGCCTGCTCCTGACGTACTTTCCCTTCAAACTGAAACGGAATGGTCACAATACCCACTGTCAGAATTTCTCTTTCTTTTGCCAACTGCGCAATTACCGGAGCTGCACCGGTACCTGTTCCACCACCCATACCAGCGGTAATAAATACCATCTTAGTACCACGGTCTAACATTTTTTCGATATCAGCGATGCTCTCAATAGCAGATTGCTGTCCTACGTCAGGATTTGCTCCTGCTCCAAGACCTTCTGTTAAATTTACTCCTAACTGAATTTTGTTAGGTACCGAACTGTTCTGTAGTGCCTGTGAATCGGTATTACAAACGATAAAATCTACGCCTTTAATACCTTGTTTAAACATGTGGTTGATAGCGTTACTACCACCTCCACCTACACCTATTACTTTGATTACATTTGATTGGTTTTTTGGTAAATCAAATGAAATACTTCCAAATTCTGAGTTGCTCATCATCTTTTTGGTTTTTGAAATTCTTATTTAATACATTTTTTACTTCTTGATCTGGGGCAAAAAGTAATCCTTTTCTCTTGTTATTCTATTCTGCGTTGTCTAAAAAATCTTTGATTTTATCGACATATCGGTCAAAAAATGATCTTCTGATTTTTGTTTCTGTTGATTCTTCCTTAGAGTTGTTGTTTCGAACTTCTCTGGTTTCTTCAATAGTTTCTACTCTTTCAACGTAGTTTTCTTCTACTTCGTATCGCTGTTGTACCGGCTGTTGCTGCTGTGGTGGTACATTTCTGTAAACCACTTTTGTCTGCTCGTTTACAATCTCCATTCTTACAGCACTTTGCGTACTGTTTTCGATACTGTTCATTACTAAACCAACTGCGGTTGCAAATAACGGACTTGAGATTTCTTCGCTGGAATTTCCTGCCAGATGCTCATTTGGATATCCAATTCTGGTATCCATACCTGTAATGTACTCTACTAATTGTTTAATGTGTTTTAGCTGAGCACCACCTCCTGTAAGCACAATTCCGGCAATTAATTTTTTACGGGGATCTTCGTGTCCGTAAGCCTTAATTTCTGCAAAAACCTGCTCTACAATTTCTACCACACGGGCATGAATAATTTTAGATAAGTTTTTAAGCGAAATTTCTTTTGGCTCTCTTCCTCTTAATCCCGGAATAGAGACAATTTCGTTGTCTTTATTTTCTCCCGGCCAGGCCGATCCGAATTTTATTTTTAAAAGCTCTGCTTGTTTTTCAATAATCGAACAGCCTTCTTTGATATCGTCTGTAATGACATTTCCTCCAAAAGGAATCACGGCAGTATGACGAATAATACCATCTTTAAAAATGGCTAAATCTGTTGTTCCTCCACCGATATCAATTAACGCTACTCCTGCTTCTTTCTCTTCCTGACTTAAAACCGCATCGGCAGAAGCCAAAGGTTCTAATGTTAGCCCGGACAATTCGATTCCCGAACTCTGAATACATCTTCCTACGTTTCTGATCGAAGAAGCCTGCCCTACCACTACGTGAAAACTCGATTCCAGCCTTCCTCCGTACATTCCGATAGGCTCTTTAATTTCAGATTGCCCATCAATTTTAAACTCTTGTGGCAAAACATGGATTATTTCTTCTCCCGGTAACATGGCCAGTTTATTTACCTGGTCAATCAAAAGCTGAATGTCTTTTTCTCCAATTACTTCTTCCGGATTATTACGGCTGATGTAATCTGTATGCTGAATACTTCTGATGTGCTGTCCGGCGATACCCACAACTACATCCTTAATTTTATAACCTGAATTATTTTCTGCTTCAAGTATTGCCTGCTGAATGGATTGAATCGTTTGAGTGATGTTGTTTACAACTCCTCTGGCGACTCCCAAACTTTTGGATTTCCCAATCCCCAAAATCTCCAGTTTACCATACTCGTTCTTCTTGCCTATCATGGCAACTATTTTGGTTGTTCCAATATCTAGACCTACTGCAATGTTATCTTTTTCCATTTTCTATTATTTTGTGCAAACTACTTGTTCCGTAAACCTAAGGTCAATTTTTTTGTATTTGTATAACGAACTATCTAAAACCGCTTTTTGAAAAAAGGCTTTATAGTTATTAAATTTCTTATCAACATTCATCGTTCTGCCAAAGTCGATGAAGTAATTATAATTTCTATTAAACAATTTTAAGCTACCATTAGGCATAATTTGTATTGCAATGATGTTTTTTTTCAAAAACGCATCGTCATAAATTGTGCGAAATAAAGCAGCTAAATCTTCGTTATTTTTTTTATTAATTGCCCCCGAAACAAGAGGAACTCTCGCAGTATAATTGTCAGACAAAGGCATTTTATTACCCTCATAGTCAATATAAAAAGAGCGATCACCATCATAAACTCGCGCTATTGGTGTCTTCTGTTTTACTACTGCTTTTAGAACGCCATCGATACTTACAAAAACATCTGACTTCTCAATCATGTCTTGCGCATCAAGGGTTTTCTCTATCTTATTCAAATCTAACTCATCTTTTCTAATACTGGAAGCGTCTCTTTTATTTTCTATCAACAATTTATTAACCGTTTCAGGCTTCACAAAAAGCGTATTTTCTCCTACAAAAACGACCATCGATTTTTTTAATTTTCGATCTCCATTTCGATGTTGGGCGAAAGAATATAAAAAAAGAACAAGCCCTAAAATGAGTATCAATCGAATATTTGTCCAATTAAATATTTTCATTCAGCATTTTTTTGATTGATGGAACCATTTCTCCAAGATCACCAGCACCTATTGTCACAATTATTGGCGCATCACTGGCTTTGATCTCCGCTAATAAATCATTTTTTGCAACAATTTTTTTGTTCGAATTGGTCATTTTACCCAACAGCCATTCCGATGTAATTCCTTCCATTGGCAATTCACGTGCCGGATAAATATCCATTAAAAACACTTCATCAAACTGGGACAAACTTTCGGCAAATCCATCAGCAAAATCTCTCGTTCTGCTAAATAAATGCGGCTGAAAAATCGCCAGAACTTTACGTCCCGGATACAATTCGCTAACCGCCTGATGAACAGCATTTATCTCTGTTGGATGATGTGCATAATCGTCTATATAAACTAAATCTTCCGACTTAATCTGATACGAAAAACGTCTTCTGATTCCGTTAAATGAAGCGATGGCCTTTGCAATGGAGTCGGTCGGGGTGCCAAACGTTTTGGCCATTGCAATAGCCATCAATCCATTCATTAAATTGTGTTTTCCAGGCAGTCCAAATCTCAAATCAGTCATCACTTCTGATGGTGTCTGCACATCAAAAACATAACTTCCGTTATCGATACGAACGTTAAAAGCCTTATATACTGCCTCTTCATTTATAGCACACTGAACTCCTTCAAGAGGTAGTTCTTTGGTTATAAACAAGTTATTTTTATCTTCTACTTTTGAAGCAAATTCTACAAACGAAGCTTCAATCGCATCGCTGGTTCCATAAATATCCAAATGATCTGCATCCATTGAAGTAATACAGGCGATATCCGGATGCAAATGCAAAAACGAACGGTCAAATTCGTCTGCCTCCACTACGGTTACCGTTTTTCCTTCTCCAATTAGATTCGAGTTGTAGTTTTCTACAATTCCGCCCACAAAAGCAGTAACATCTGCCCCGCTTTCATACAAAATGTGCCCTAAAATACTTGAGGTTGTGGTTTTTCCATGTGTTCCTGCCACAGCAAAACAAAACGTGTCTTTGGTGATAATCCCTAAAACTTCCGCACGTTTTTTAACCACATACTCTCTTTCTGTAAAATAATTCCATTCTGAGTGTGTTTTGGGTACAGCAGGCGTAATAATCACCAACGTATTCTCTATATAATAATCAGTCGGAATCAAACTAATATTATCTTCAAAATGAATATCAATACCACTTTCAATCAACTCATTTGTTAGCATTGATGGCGTTTTATCGTAACCCGAAACCTGTTTCCCAATATTTTTAAAATAGCGGGCCAGGGCACTCATTCCGATGCCTCCAATACCAATAAAATAAACGTTTTGTATTTGATTTAAATTCATTTCTTTCTGCTTTAAGCATTAAGCTTTAGGCTTTAAGCCTTTCCACTTTTATCTTTAATTATTTATTCTCTAATATTATCTAACCATTCAAACCTTTCCGCTTTAAACAGTAGGCTTACAGCTTATCGCTGAATCAATTTCACAATCTCAGCTACAATATCTTGTGTAGCTCTTGGTTTTGCCAATTTCTTAATATTTGCACTCAATTGTTTTTGCTTTCCTTCATCTTTAAGCAAAGCTTCAAAAACAATACTAAATTCATTGTCTAATTCCGATTCCTTCAGTAAAATGGCGCCTTTCGCCTCTACAATGGCCTGTGCATTTTTAGTCTGATGGTCTTCGGCTACGTTAGGTGACGGGATAAATATTACCGGTTTCCCTACAATACACAATTCTGAAACCGATGATGCTCCTGCACGTGAAATGATCACATCGGCGGCAGCATATACAAAATCCATTCTTTCAATGAAATCAACCACCTTCACATTTTGCTGATTGTATTTTTTATATTCCTCAAAATACAATTTCCCACATTGCCAGATTACCTGAACATCTTGTGAAAGAAATTTTTGCAATTCTTTTTCAATTAACTGATTGATTCTTCTCGCTCCTAAGCTCCCGCCTAAAACCAATAATGTCTTTTTATTCGGATCTAAGACATAAAAAGCAATTGCTTCCGCACGTTTGCTCTCAATGTCGATCAAATCCTGACGAACCGGGTTCCCAGTCAGAACGATCTTTTCTTTTGGAAAAAAACGTTCCAGATTTCCATAGGCTACACAAATTGCATTTGCTTTTTTGCTCAGCAATTTATTTGTAATTCCCGGAAACGAATTCTGCTCCTGCACAACTGTTGGAATTCCAGCCGATCCTGCCGCCTGCAATAAAGGTCCGCTGGCAAAACCTCCGGTACCAATCACCACATTGGGCTTAAACTGTTTTATAATTCGTCTTGACTCTAGCAAACTTGTTGCCAGTTTTAACGGAAACATCAAATTTTGTAAGGTCAGCTTTCTTTGCAAACCTGCAATCCAAAGCCCTTTAATTTCATAACCTGCCTGAGGCACCTTCTGCATTTCCATTTTATCTTTGGCACCTACAAAAAGAAACTCAGCATCAGGGAATTGTAATTTTAATTCATTTGCGATAGCAATTGCAGGATAGATATGCCCTCCTGTACCACCACCACTTAATATGAATTTATATTTTGTCATATTTCTTTTAGTTATGAGTTGTGAATTATGAATTGTGAGTTCCCTCTATAACTTATCAACCTATTTCTCTATTCTCTTTCTTCTATTATCTCAGCTCTATACTTACTTATTTAGAACGGCATTCATCGGATTTCTGGAATTGTCCTCAATCGAATACATTCCTTCTTCTTCATATATCTTTTCGTCTGCCGGCAAATCTTCTTCTGATAATTCTTTGTCAATTAATCGTTGAAGTGCTTCTTTTCGTCTTTCTTTTTCTTCCTGCTCTTCGGCGATTTCTTCTTCTTTCTTCGTCACACTGATGATGATCCCAAGAGAGAAACAGGTCATCCAGATCGAACTACCTCCACTACTGATCAACGGGAGGGTCTGCCCTGTTACCGGCAACAACTCTACCGCAACCGCCATATTAATCATCGCCTGAAAGATCATCGGGAACCCGAGTCCGACGACGACGAGTTTTCCAAATAAGGTGTTGGCTTTATGCGAGGCGATAACAAACCGGAACAGCAACAATAAGTACAAAACCAAAATCGATACTCCACCTACCAAACCATATTCTTCTACAATAATCGCATAAATAAAATCGGAAGAAGACTGTGGTAAAAAGTTCTTCTGAACACTTTTCCCTGGTCCTAAACCTCCCAATTTTCCAGATGCAATTGCAATTTTTGCCTTTTCTATCTGATAATCATCTTCATCCGGTTTATCAGTAGTAAAGTTTTCTATACGACTCCCCCAGGTACTAACCCTGCTAAAGAATCTGGACTCCGGGAACGCTTTCGCCACCAAAAGGAAAAACGCAAACATCGCAATTCCGGAACCAATGATAAAACCAATATATTTTAAGGGATACTTCCCAATAAATGTCAACATAATTACCATGGAAAAGATCAACGCTGTAGTCGAAAAATTCGCCGGTAAAATAAGCGCCAGTGTAATAAAAACCGGCAGCCAAAGCTGTATTAACGAGGCCTGAAACGGTTCATTCTCATCTTTGGTTTTAGACAGGTATCGCGCCACAAAAATGAACAATATACTGGCTGCCAAAGTAGACGTTTGAAACGTAATTCCGATAAAAGGAACCTGAATCCAACGACTCGCGTTTGCCCCTGCAATAACAGTACCTTTTAGCAAGGTATAAAGCAATAAAAACCAAACAATCGGCAACGCAATTTTTGAAATCGCTCTGAAATAATGATACGGCACACGATGTACCCAATAAATAATCAGAAAACCAATACAAACGTGAGCCAGATGTTTTACCAAATACCCCAAAGTGTTTCCGGTACCGTGCCCTATATAAGCCAGATTACTACTCGCACTAAAAACAGGCATAAACGAAAACAACGCCAATAAAGCCACGAATGACCATATTACCCTGTCTCCTTTTAGTTTGTTCACCAGCTCTTTCATAATCTTTTGTTTCAGGTTTCTTTTGTTTCAGGTTTCTTTTGTTTCAGGCCCCGAACTTGAAACCTGAAACTTTAAACTAATTTTCTACAAGTTATGAACCGCTTGCTTAAACTGTCTTCCTCTATCCTCGTAGCTTTCGAATAAATCGAAACTTGCGCAGGCTGGTGACAATAAAACGGCATCTCCTTTTTCTGTTAAACGCTGTGCTGTTTTTACAGCATCGTTCATATTATTTACTTCAACCATGATATCAACCACATTTCCGAAAGCATTGATAATTTTATGATTATCAATTCCAAGGCAGATGATCGCTTTTACTTTTTCGCGAACTAATGACATCAATTCGTTGTAATCGTTTCCTTTATCAACTCCACCAACAATCCATACTGTTGGCACATTCATACTGTCTAAAGCAAAGAAAGTAGCATTAACATTTGTCGCTTTTGAATCGTTGATGTATTGTACATTCTGAATTTTAAGTACTTTCTCTAAACGGTGCTCAACACCTTGAAAATTCGATAAACTTTCGCGAATTGTTGCATTTCTAATTTGCATCAACTTCGCTACAGAGCTTGCTGCCATTGCGTTTTTCATGTTATGTTTTCCTTCTAACGCAATGTGTTCTGTTTCCATTGTAAACTCTTCTTGGTTGATCTTTATTTCCATTTTGTTGTTATTTATAGAAGCCCCTTCATTTAATTTTTCAGTCAATGAAAAAGGAATTAATTTTGCTTTTGTTTTGTTGTTCTTCAACCATCCTGCAATCGCCTCATCATCTGCATCATAAATCAAATAATCACTCTCGGTTTGATTCATTGTTATTCGAAACTTCGAATTGATATAGTTCTCATACTTATATTCGTATCGGTCTAAATGATCCGGACTAATATTGGTTATAATGGCTATATCGGGTCTGTAATCAATAATTCCGTCCAGCTGAAAACTACTCAGCTCAAGTACGTAGGCATCGTATTTATTCTCGGCAACCTGCCAGGCGAAACTTTTTCCAATATTTCCACCCAAACCTACATTCAAACCCGCCGACTTCAGTAAATAATGGGTCAGCATCGTTGTAGTAGTTTTACCGTTACTACCTGTAATCCCAATCGTCAATGCTTCTGTAAAAGGTTTTGCAAATTCGATTTCCGAAATCACTTTTACTCCGGCTGCTACCAGTTTTTTTACGATGGGAGATTTCTCTGGAATTCCCGGACTTTTCATCACCACATCGGCATTTAAAATCAGGTCTTCTGTATGCTGTTCCTCTTCCCAGGCAATTTTATTAATGATAAGAACTTCCTTATAACTTTCTTTTATCTTTCCAAAATCCGATACAAAAACCTCGTATCCTTTTTTCTTTCCGAGAATAGCAGTACCTACACCGCTTTCTCCTCCACCTAAAACTACCAATCTCATCTATCTTAATTTTAAAGTAACGATTGATAATATGGCTAACATGATGGCAACAATCCAAAATCGGGTTACGATTTTACTCTCATGATATCCTTTCTTCTGATAGTGATGGTGTAATGGCGACATCAGGAAAATTCTGCGGCCTTCACCGAAACGCTTTTTGGTAAATTTGAAATAACTCACCTGCAAAACCACAGAGAAATTTTCCACCAAAAAGATTCCACATAATAACGGAATCAATAGTTCTTTACGAACTGCAATTGCCAACACCGCAATAATTCCTCCGATAGTTAAACTTCCTGTATCTCCCATAAAAACAGAAGCCGGATAAGAGTTGTACCAAAGAAAACCAATTAGTGCCCCTACAAATGCGGAGATAAAAACGGTCATCTCTCCTGAGTTCGGGATATACATGATATTCAGATAATTTGAAAAAATGATATTTCCGGAAAGAAATGTGAATATTCCGAGTGCCAGGACCGAGACTGCCGAGGTTCCTGCGGCGAGTCCGTCAATACCGTCTGTTAAGTTGGCACCGTTTGAAACTGCTGTGATAATAAAAATTACAACCGGTATAAAAATTAACCAGGCCCATTTTTCATATCCTTCACCTGTCCAGGCTAAGATTTCGGCATAGTCGAATTCGTTATTTTTTACAAAAGGAATTGTCGTAGCAGTTGACTTTTCTTCCATAGGCGCCGGCAAAACTACCGTCGTATTAGTACCTGATGTTTTAAAAATATCTGTTCTTCCCGTATCTGTTCTAACGGTTACAGCAGGATTAAAATAAAGTACAGATCCTACTATGATCCCTAAACCAACCTGTCCAATTACTTTAAAAATTCCTTTCAGTCCTTGTTTGTCTTTTTTGAATATTTTGATGTAATCGTCTACAAAACCAATTGTTCCCATCCAAAGTGTGGTAACAATAAGCAATACAATATAAATATTATGCAAACGAGCAAACAACAAAACCGGTACCAGCGTCGCAAAAATGATAATCAGTCCCCCCATTGTCGGAGTTCCTGCTTTTTCATTCTGACCTGCAAGACCTAACTCTCTAACCGTTTCACCAACTTGCTGATTACGTAAAAAGTTTATAATTCTTTTTCCGTAAATCGTTGACAAAAGCAATGAAAGCATCAATGCTAAAGCCGATCTGAAAGTGATGTACTGAAAAACTCCCGTTCCCGGTACATCTAATGTTTTGTCTAAATATTCAAATAAATAGTATAGCATATTTCTCTATTTTTTTTAAAATTCCAATTTTGATTTAAATTCCAATTTTTAAATCCCAAATTCCAATGTTAAATTGGGTTTTGGATTTTGGAATTTCCATTGTTGGAATTTCCCTTTTGTTATTTTCCCAGTTGTTCTAAAATTTCTTTTACCGTTTCCATGTCGTCAAAATGATGACGTACTCCATTTATCTCCTGATAAGTTTCATGACCTTTACCGGCAATTAAGATAATATCATTGGGCTGTGCCAATTGACAAGCCGTTTTAATAGCCTGTTTTCGATCGGAAATTCTCAATATCTTTTTATAATTATGAGCCTCAACCCCCTTTTCCATCTCGTCTAAGATCACTTCAGGATCTTCGTTTCTTGGATTGTCTGAGGTTAAAATTGCCTTATCACTAAGATCTGTAGCAATTTTTGCCATAATTGGTCTTTTCGTTTTATCTCTGTTTCCGCCACAACCTACAACTGTAAGCAGCTGTTCGTTTTTGGTACGGATATCGTTAATTGTTTTTAAAACATTGTCTAAAGCATCCGGCGTGTGGGCATAATCAACAATCGCTGTGATGTTTCCTTCTGAAACAATATACTGAAAACGTCCCGAAACACTTTCTAAATCAGACAGTAAGCGCAACGCTTCAAGACTATCCATTCCTAATTCTACAGCCGTACCGTAAATTGCCAGAACGTTGTAAGCATTAAAAGTTCCGATTAGTTTTACCCAAACTTCATTATCGTTTACTTTCAACAATAAACCCGACAATTGGCTTTCCAGAATCTGCGCTTTAAAGTCGGCATATGATTTTAAAGCATAGGTAAATTTTCGGGCCACCGTATTTTGCAACATCACACTTCCGTTTTTATCATCGATGTTGGATAAGACAAAAGCTGTTTTTGGCAACGAATCAAAAAAAGATTTTTTCACATCTCTGTATTCGGCAAAAGTGGGATGGTAATCCAAATGATCGTGCGACAAATTCGTGAATATCCCACCCACAAAATGTAAGGCTTCAGTTCGTTTTTGGTGAATTCCATGCGAACTTACTTCCATAAAACAATGCGTTACACCCGCTTCGATCATTTCATTCAGATAATGATTGATTGTAATAGAATCTGGTGTGGTATGTGTTGCAGGAAATTCAGTATTATCTACCATGATTTTCACGGTTGACAATAACCCCACTTTAAAATCTGCTTTTTGAAACAACTGAAACAATAATGACGCAATGGTTGTCTTTCCGTTTGTACCGGTAACTCCAACCAGTTTTAATTTTTCGGATGGATTTCCGAAGAAATTAGCTGCCATAAAAGCCAAAGCCGCATTGGTATCTTTTACTTTAATATAGGTAATTCCTTTTTCGATATTTTCAGGCAACGTATCGCAAATAACTGCAATGGCACCCAACTGGATCGCTTTTTCAATATAATCGTGACCATCTGAAAGTGATCCGCGAATAGCCACAAAAACATCATTTGCCTCAATTTTTCTTGAGTCAAAATCAATTTTATGTATATCGATTTCTGTTGAACCTGTTACAGATTCAATCGCTACTTTGTATAATATGTCTTTCAGTATTTTCACGATAATTCTAATACTATAATTGCGTTTTTACTAATGTTTTGTCCCGGTTGAATAGACTGTTTTTTCACCTTTCCTACTCCAATAACCCTTACTTTTAAATCAAGGTTTTCTAACAATGCAACAGCATCCATTCCCGGCATTCCTTTTAAATCCGGAACCTGATTTAATTTTTTATTGGCTTCTGCGGTATACTTGTTATAACTGTTGTCTTGTTTTGGAATCCTTGAATCCAGTCTTTTTATTTTATTTGTTGAAGGTGCGTCTGTAAATATTTTTTGAGCGATTCTTTTAAAAACCGGCCCTGAAACGTCTGCTCCGTAATAATTATTTTTTGATGTATTAGGCTTATGCACTACTACGATACAAGAGTATTTAGGATGTTCGGCTGGAAAATATCCCACAAAAGAGGATGCATAATACAACGCCGACTTTCCTTCTTTCCCTCCATAATTCACCTGTGCTGTTCCGGTTTTTCCTGCCATCGAAAAATCTTTCGAATACAATTTAGAACCGGTTCCTTTTTTAACCACATTGAGCAATACTGCTCTTACTTTATTAATGGTTTCCTGCGAACATACTTTCGGATTGATTACTTCTACATCAAATTTCTTGATGGTTTTGTTCCATTCTTTTATTTCAGAAACAAACTGTGGCTTAACCATTACTCCATTGTTGGCAACTGCATTATAAAGCGCCAGTGTTTGCATAGGTGTTACCGAAACTCCGTAACCGAAAGCCATCCATGGAAGTGAAACTCCCGACCAATGTTTGTCTCCGGGTTGTGGAATATAAGGTCTTCCCTCTCCTTTAAAATGCAAGCCCAATGTTTTATTTAATCCGTACGAGTTAATATGATCTACAAATTTTGACGGATTGCTTTTGTAATTTTCATACACTGCCTGAACCATTACGGTATTCGACGAAACTTCAAACCCGCGTGCCAGCGAAATTTTTCCGTAACCTCCTCTGTGCGAATCACGAACAGCACGTCCGTAATATCTCATTTCTCCTCCATGACTGTCATAAACCGTACTTGTATCGGCTACTTTATCTTCTAAAATCGCCATTAAATCAACCAATTTAAAAGTTGATCCCGGCTCATGCGACTCGGCTATAGCGTAATTTGTGGTTTCATAATACGATCCGTCTTCTGATCTTCCCAAATTGGAAATCGCTTTTACATGACCTGTTTCAGTCTCCATCACCACTACACAACCATGATCGGCCTCGTATTCTTCCAACTGTTTCAATAAGGCATGGTGTGCGATATCCTGAATAAAAACATCAATGGTCGACACTACATCAAAACCATCCTGAGGATCAACTTCATTGACATCGCGAATTGGTTTCCACTGTCCTTTGGCTATTTTTTGCTTTAAAATTTTACCGTCTTTACCGTTCAGATAACTTTTAAAAGCCCATTCAATCCCTTTACCTACTTCGACTCCGGTTGCCGGATCAATACGGTCGTAACCAATGGTTCTTTCTGCAATTTTTCCAATCGGATGTTTTCTTACCGTTTCCTGTTCAACAATAATTCCTCCTTTAAAAGCTCCTAAACTGAATAAAGGAAAACCTTTTATTTTCACGTATTCAGTATAACTCAAATTACGGGCAATCAAATAATAACGGTTTTTATTTGCTCTGGCTTTTCTTAATTCCTGCTCATAATATCCACCCGGGCGATCTAAAACAGTTGCTAACGAATCGGATAATGCTTTTACATATTTCTCAAAAGTCTCCGTTTTTGGAGCTTTAGCATCAAATCGAATTTCATAATTAGGAATTGATGTCGCCAGCAAGCTTCCGTCAGCCGAATAGATGTTTCCTTTGTTTGCCGGAATTACAAAATTTCTAACGGTACGCTGTTTCGCCAGTTTTCTGTAATAATCTCCTTCTACCCATTGAATATTGGTCAACTTAACAACAATAGCAATTGCCATCACAAAGATGAAAACTGCTACGAGGTAAATTCTGTAGGATATATGTTTATCTTCTACTGCCATATTCTTTTAAAGAAACTTTTTTCTTCTTCTTTTTTTACTTCTATTTTAATTGGAGGAACCGTTGATGGAAAAATTTGCTTTTCAAGCATTTTATCCGATATCGTCGATTCCATTTTTAACTTCATCAATTCTGAACGACGGTCTACAAATTCAGATCGCAATTCTTTTACTTCGTTGTTCAGTTTTGCAATTTCAAAAACCTTCTGTTCGTAACGCTGTGTATTTGCAATCATCAGAATTGCAAGCAGAATAATGAAAACAATGAAGCGCCAGTTTTTTACTGCATCATCATTGATCAGAAATCTTGCTTTTAATATATCAAATACACCACTTTTCATTTTTTCTACCTATATATATTATACTAGCCTGTTTAATTGTTGAATCGTTTAACTGTTTATGGTTTCAAACTCACATTTCACAACCAACATCTCACAAACTATATCTTCTCAGCAATCCTTAATTTTGCGCTTCGTGCTCTGTTGTTGATTTTGATCTCAGCATCATCCGGTACAATAAGCTTTCCTATTGTTTTAAACGGTACTGAAAAGTTTCCGTAAAAATCTCTTTCGGGCTCTCCTTCAAACATTCCGTTTTTGATAAATCTTTTTACCAGTCTGTCTTCTAAAGAATGGTAAGAGATTACCGAAAATCTTCCACCTGGATTTAAAATTTCTAACGACTGCTCGATAAACTCTTTCAAAACATCCATTTCCTGATTTACCTCAATTCGGATGGCCTGATAAATTTGAGCCAATATCTTGTTACGAACTCGTTCCGGTAAATATTTTGCCAGAACTTCTTTCAATTCATCTGTCGTTTTGATCGGATAACCTTGTCTGGCTTCTACAATTGTTCTTGCCAAAACCGGGGCATTTTTCAACTCCCCATAATCAAAAAAAACACGACGTAAATCCTGTTCTTCATATTCGTTAACCACCCGGTAAGCATTTAAATCATTTTTCTGACTCATCCGCATGTCCAGTTCAGCATCAAATCTTGTCGAGAAACCTCTTTCCGGAACATCAAACTGATGGGATGAAACCCCCAAATCGGCCAAAATTCCATCTACTCCTTTAACACCATGAAAACGCAGAAATCTTTTTATGAATCTGAAATTCTCATTAATTAAGGTAAACCGTTCATCTGGTAATGCATTCGCAAGTGCATCTTCATCCTGATCAAAAGCAAATAATTTTCCGTTTGGTCCTAATCGTCTCAAAATTTCTTTTGAATGCCCCCCGCCTCCAAACGTAACATCTACATAAATGCCGTCAGGTTTAATATTTAAACCATCAACTGTAGGATGAAGCAAAACCGGATTATGATATTCCATTGTCGTCGTCATTAATATTTCCCATTACTTCTTCGGCCAGATCTGCAAAATCCATATCTTCGCCGCTTATTGATTTTTCATATAAATCCTTATCCCAAATCTCCACAATATTAACCGCAGATGAAAAAACTACATCTTTAGAAATACCTGAAAAAGTCACCAAATCTTTTGGAACCAGTAATCGCCCCAATGCATCAATCTCTACCACTTTAACACCCGCAGTAAATCTTCGAATGAAATCATTGTTCTTTTTTACAAAGCGATTCAGCTTGTTGATTTTTTGCATCATCAGGTCCCACTCGTCCATTGGATACAATTCTAAACACTGTTGAAAAACGGAGCGCTTCAAAACGAATCCGTTTTGAAGAGAGGAAGTCAGCTGCTTTTTCAAGGGCGCAGGCAACATTAGCCTCCCCTTAGCATCGACTTTACACTCATATGTTCCGACAATTGTGTTCAAGAAAAATTCATTAATATGTTATAGGACAAAAATATAAAAAATATTACCACATTTTACCACTATGTACCACTTTGTTAATAAGTTTAACCACTTTCCTCCCACTTCGCTTAACCCATACACAATCAATACGTTAACTTATTATTAACGAATCATCAATTACACTAATCATTCAAAAAAAATACGCGCTATTTTTCTTAAAAATTTAGCTATTATGCTGGTTTCTTAACATTTAGGAAATCGATCAAAAACACCCATTTCAACTGATTTTTAATCACTTAGAAATTATACTGAAATTATCTAGTTAAAAAACGGTGGCAAAAATTCATTTTTATTTATTAAACCCTATATTTGTCCAAATTGAAATTGGCATTAAATTAAATGGACAAACACTACAAAAAAGAAGGCAAATACAGCTATTATGAAGCTGGAGAAGGAACTCCTATCGTTATTTTACATGGCTTAATGGGAGGCCTTAGTAACTTTGATGCTGTAGCCGAATATTTTCCACCAAAAGGATACAAAGTTGTAATCCCGGATTTGCCAATATACACTCAAAGCATTTTAAAAACGAACGTAAAAAGCTTTGCCAAGTATGTAAAAGACTTTATTACTTTTAAAGGCTTTGATCAGGTTATATTACTGGGCAATTCTTTAGGTGGCCACATTGCTCTCTATCACACAAAGCTGTATCCTGAAAAAGTTGCCGGACTGGTAATAACAGGAAGCTCAGGACTTTACGAAAGCGCAATGGGAGACAGCTATCCAAAAAGAGGCGATTACGAATACATCAAAAAGAAAGCTGAAGATGTTTTTTACGACCCTGCAATTGCAACACCGGAGCTTATTGACGAAGTGTATGCAACCGTTAATGACCGTATCAAACTGATCAAAACCCTGACGATTGCCAAGAGCGCCATTCGTCATAATATGGCCAAAGATTTACCAAAAATGACAACAGAAACCTGTATCATCTGGGGTAAAAATGACGCTGTTACTCCCCCAAATGTTGCCGAAGAATTTGATAAATTATTGCCTAATTCAACTTTGTACTGGATAGACAAATGTGGACACGCTGCTATGATGGAGCATCCTCAGGAATTCAACAAAATTCTGGAAGAATGGCTCGTTAAAAAGAATTTATAGCATCTAACTTTCGACTTTTAGGAGGTTTTAAAAACAAAAAACATGAAAATTAATACCGCCGAATTCATTGTCAGCAATTCTGAAGTATCAAAATGCCCGCAGGAATTTTTACCAGAATATGCTTTTATCGGAAGATCAAACGTAGGTAAATCCTCCTTGATCAACATGCTTACCAATCATAAAAATTTAGCAAAAACATCAGGACGACCTGGAAAAACACAGTTAATCAATCATTTTAAGATTAACAGCAATTGGTTCCTTGTCGATTTACCGGGTTATGGCTACGCCAAAGTATCCAAGAAAACAAAATCTGTTTTCCAGCAATTTATCACGGATTATTTTGAAACCAGAGAGCAATTAGTTTGCGCTTTTGTTTTGATTGACATCCGCCATGAAGCGCAAAAAATTGACATCGAATTCATGTCGTATATGGGAGAAAGCGAAATTCCGTTTTGCATCATCTTTACCAAAGCAGACAAAATCAGCAAAGTAAAAATCGATTCTCATATTGCAGCCTACAAAAAACAAATGTTTGCCAATAACTGGGCCGAAATGCCTCAATATTTTGTAACCTCGTCTACCGAGGCCATCGGAAAAGAAGACCTTTTAGCATATATCGACGAAGTAAATCAGGAGGTTTTTAAAAACAACTCGGGGTTTTAAATTCCAAATCCCAATAGGGAAATTCCAAATCCCAAAAGAATCAATAAAAGAAATCCCAAATTCCAACCTTACAATTGGAACTTGGGATTTTTTTATATTGGAATTTTAACTACTGTTTTTTTTTATAAAAGAAATTCCAATAGGGAAATTCCAAATCCCAAAATATTCAATAAAAAATCCCAAATTCCATCCTTACAATTGGAATTTGGGATTTTTGATATTGGAATTTGAGATTTAAAGTTTGGAATTTCAACTATTTAGTTAGATCCAGTTTTTCTGCAAAATAGTCACAGAAGTCCTTCATGGTATCTGACATTTTCTCATCGTCTGTTGCACGCTTGAAAGTATCTGCCATTGCAACCAAAGTCTGGTGGAAGAAAATCTTCATTTCATCTACCGGCATATCTTTTGTCCACAAATCAATACGCATGCTTTCTTTGGCTTTACTGTCCCAAATAGACAACATAATTGCCTTTGCATCTTCCGCTTCTACTCCGCCGTCCTTTGCTGTCCAGGATAATTTTTCCGGAACGCGGTTTTGATCTAATTCTATATTGAATCTAATTTCTGATTTTATTGTATCTGACATTATTTCTTAGGTTTATATTTTGATTTTTCAAAGATTACCTTTGACTCTGTTTTTAATAATTCCGGCAAAGTTACGTTATTATTCTTCATATACGACCGTACCATTTGCCATCCCAGCCAGGCTCCTATTCGACCCGGCGTATCATTGTCTATTTCCAAAAAGAATTTAGAAAATGGTGCCGGTGCTATAAAACGGCCTGTTAGTTTTGGATCATCGCTGTACAGCATTTCATTTTCGATAAAATAACGCCACATATACGCTTCGTTTTCCTGACTCCACATTATCTGTTCGGGTGTATAACCAATTTTTTCAGCATCGGTATAGTCCGGCAGCAGTAAATCTTTTGCATACAATTGTTTTCCTTCAAAAATCATTTGAGAAACTAAATTTTTATCCGGAAAGGCAGGAATGTTTCGATAAGCAAAACTCGAAACCACATCGGGCATAATTTGTCTCTCTTCGAAATTTTGTTTCAGATAATTTGGAAACTCATAAAACTTATGCTCTTTCCCCAAATACAATTCCAATGCTACAATTACCAGACTGTCTGCGTATATCGCTTTGGCATTATAATCCATTTCTCCAATTACGGTGATTACTTTTGGCGTTTTTGTTTTAGGAAAATAATATTTCACATGTTGAAAAAGCGCATTAAATTCTTTGCGTACCGGCTCAAAATCGCTGTACTTTTTTTGAACTTCCGTATAAACTTCTCTCCAGATTGGATCCTGCATTTTTTTCAGCCAGATATTGTCGTCATTTCCTGCCGGAAAGAAAAAAGGATATTGTTTTTTTACTTTAGCCAAATCCTCTGGTTTGGTCTCAAAAAACACCTTGTCAAAACGCTCTACTTTAATATCAACCGGAATTTCTTCTACTGCTTTTTCGACTTTGTTTTTTTGATCACAGGACAAAAAAAACAAGCACAGAACCACTGCTAAGCGATATATTTTCATTTTATTTTAATTAGATTTGTGTTGCTCATATTTTAAGCAAACTGCGCTTAAAAATATTTGTGCAAATATACATCCCTGTATCTTAAATCTTGAATTATTATGGCTAAAAAAAGTACCATTCAGACAGAAAAAGTAAACGCCCACATTGTAGAGTGGTTAAAAAATTATGCTACCCAGGCAAAAGTTAATGGTTTTGTAATTGGAATTTCAGGCGGAGTTGACTCTGCTGTCACTTCTACCTTATGTGCGCAAACGGGTTTAAAAGTCCTCTGTGTCGAAATGCCAATTCATCAGGCCGCCAATCAGGTTTCAAGAGGAAGAGAGCATATTGAGCAGCTTCAGAAACGTTTCCCGAATGTTTCGAGTATAGAAACCGATTTAACCGCCACTTTTGAGGCTTTTAAAAGTGCTGTACCTCAAACAAATGACGAAGCAAAAGTAAATTTATCGTTGGCCAATACACGTGCCCGTTTAAGAATGACTTCTTTGTATTATTTAGCAGGAATTCATGGTTTGCTTGTGGCAGGAACAGGAAACAAGGTAGAAGATTTTGGAGTAGGATTTTACACTAAATATGGAGACGGTGGAGTCGATTTAAGTCCAATTGCCGACTTAATGAAGTCAGATGTATACGCTTTAGGAGCATTTTTAACAATTCCGGAGTCAATTTTAACCGCAGCTCCTACTGATGGATTATTTGGCGACAACCGTACCGATGAGGACCAATTAGGCGCCAGTTATGACGAACTGGAATGGGCAATGTTGACCTCGGAGTCAGGAAATACGGGAGCTGATCTGAGTGGAAGAGAGAAAATTGTCTTTGAAATTTATAAACGTTTAAACACCAGCAACAAGCATAAAATGGACCCAATTCCGGTCTGTATCATACCAAAAACGTTAAAATAATACTTTTTAACATTTGTCTGCAATTAATTACAGAATTTATTTATTAATTTTACAGTTCCAAAAACATGAACAATTCTAAAAAAGGTAAAAATTATGATTAAAGTATGTCTTGCAGACAATCATCCTGTGACTCACTTTGGCGTTAAGTCTTATTTTAAAGACCACGATCAAATTTCAATTGTTGCCAACGTCGGCAATTTTTCAATGGTTAGAGATATCCTTCAAACGAAAGAAATCGACATCCTGATCCTAGATCTGGAACTGGAAGGACTTTCAAGTATTTTTGAAGTAAAATCCATCCTGAAAAATTTCCCAAAAACAAAAATTGTAATTTTTAGTGACCTCGCTGAACAAATGTATGCTCCAAATGCTATCAAAGCAGGAGTTTCCGGTTACGTACACAAAACAGAAAAACTTGAAACTTTAGGTCTTTCTATTATTAAGGTACACGAAGGAAAAATTATCATCAACGAAACAGTACGCAAAAACATGGCGCTTATTGCTAAACAAAGCAAAAGCGAGCGTTTGTACAGAAAACTTTCAAATCGCGAGATCGAAGTTTTACGCTACTTAAGTGATGGTAAGAAAAACAATGAAATCTCTAAAATCTTAAATCTGAACGAAAAAACAATCAGTACTTACAAATTAAGATTATTGACTAAATTAAATGTTACTAATTTAGTTGACTTAGTAAACAAAGCTAAGACTTTAGAAATTATTTAATGGTATCTCGACATTACTCTACCCAGTTTTTTCGAGAATGAGTTAACTAATTTTGAGTAATCGACAACCATAGACAAAAGCTCTGTATTATCTGAATTATCAGGTTTTATAGAGCTTTTTAATTCATGGATGATTTTATCAACCAAGAACCAACGCATCGACATAATCGTTTCGGTAACATACTGCGCAATGGTTTCGTGTTTCATTTTAGAAAAAATGTTCTGACCTTCCCAATCGTGCAGGGCTAACTTTTCATCTTCCATTAAAATATCCGTAACCTCCTGAGCAAAGTCAGGCTGCAAACGCATTAAATATTGTTCGAGACTGAATTTTTCATTCTGATTGTAAAACCCAATTAAATCGGTAAAGATGTCACGAAACAAATTATTTGAAAGCTCTACTTCATCTTCCTGTAAACTCAAATAAATACGCTCATACACTTTGTATTCTCTCATTTCAGAGACCATTACAACTTCGCCTTCATCGTTGTTTTTCAAAAGTACATCTTCAAATTCTTCCGTTTTGTCTCCATAAAGCAATAGAATCTCAATTACTTTACGTTCTAAACGGTATAAAATATCCACTTTTTCAGCTGATTCCTGCGGGGCAAACCCCGGTTCTCCCGGATAATAATCTTCGGGCGGCCCTGTTCTTGGATCATCGGGATCACCTCCTGAATAGCCAGTATTTTTTGGACTTTGATTCCTGAAAACTTCAAAAGGCTTTTGTTCCTGCTTTTGTTTTTTATTGACTTCGGCAATATCCTTTTGAATGAGCTGCGCCAAAGTACTCACCAAAACCTGCTCGGAAATATCCATAATTCTGGCACATTCCTGCGTATAAACTTCACGCTGAATGCGATCCGGAATTTTAGCAATACTATTGACCATATCCCGAATCAGATCTGCCTTTTTTATAGGGTCGTTTTTAGCCTCTTTCATCAAAAGAGAGGCTTTAAACTGTATAAAATCTTTACTGTTTTCTTCTAAATAAGCAACAAGATCATCATGCGAATTTTTACGCGCAAAACTGTCCGGATCTTCTCCGTCGGGAAAAGCACAAACTCTTACATTCATACCTTCTTCCAGAATCAAATCGATTCCTCGAACGGAAGCCCGTAATCCGGCAGCATCCCCATCAAAAAGAACGGTTATATTTCGCGTTAATCGATTGACCAAACGAATCTGATCGGGTGTTAAAGCAGTTCCCGATGAAGCCACAACGTTCTCGATTCCGGCCTGATGAAACTGAATTACATCGGTGTACCCTTCAACCAAATAACAATTGTTTTGCTTCGCGATAGCCTGTTTCGCCTGAAAAATTCCATAAAGCACTTTACTTTTATGGTAAATATCACTTTCAGGGGAGTTTAAATATTTTGCCGCTTTTTTATCATTGGTTAAAATACGCCCTCCAAAACCCAAAACACGCCCGGACATACTTTCAATAGGAAACATAACACGCCCCTTGAATCGGTCAAACGGACGATCTTCTCTTGCGATTGTTAAACCTGTACTTTCCAGAAACTCCAGTTTGTATCCTTTACCCAAAGCTTCTTTGGTAAGAGCATCCCAGGTTTCCGGCGAATAACCTAAGCTAAATTTTTTGATGGTTTCATTGGTAAAACCTCTTTCTTTAAAATAAGAAAGTCCAATTGCTTTTCCTTCTTCTGAATTCAGAAGTGTTTTATGAAAATATTCTTTAGCAAATTCCGAAACCAGATACATGCTTTCACGGACATCAGTCATCGCTTTTTCAGCATCGGTCTGCTCCGTTTCTTCAATTTCTATATTGTATTTTTTTGCCAGGTATCGAATCGCCTCCGGATAGGTGAACTGCGAGTGTTCCATCAAAAATTTGACTGAATTCCCTCCCTTTCCGGTACTAAAATCTTTCCAGATTCCTTTTGCAGGTGACACCATGAACGACGGAGAGCGCTCATCTGAGAACGGACTTAAGCCTTTGAAGTTACTTCCGGCTCGTTTTAAATTAACAAAATCACCAATAACCTCCTCTACACGAGCAGTTTCAAAAACAGAATCAATTGTACTTTGTGAAATCAAAACGTAAAATATTTATAAAATTTGAAGTCTGTAAAAGTACACAAATCCCCCATGAAATCAGGCAATTTTAAACAAAAAAAAGCGCTTCTTTCGAAACGCTCTTCTCACTAACTAATCAATTGTATTCTTAATTAAAATCAAATCTTAACCCCAATGAAATATTATTTTCTTTTACTGTATTGTTTTTAAACAATGGGTTCAAATCATACTTTACATACAAGCTCATTTCTTTGTATCCAATGTAAGAGCTCAATCCGTAAATAAAATTATTGACATTATAATCTCCTTTAATCGTGGTTTTATAATCTAAATCGTCCTGATCGTATTTTAGAATTTGTTTTGATTTTACATTGATTCCTGCATAACCTCCGATTCCAAAACGGAAGCTATCGTGGGTTCTGAAATAGGTTTTTCCGTTGCTTACTTTTGGTCTTGAAAAGTCAAACTCTAAATGAATTGGCACTGCGATGTACACATTTCTAAAACGGGATTCATCTAAATGAATCGCATTGGTTTGCAATTCTGTCTGGTTTCCATTGACTACAAAATATTTATTATCTCTCGGGCGAATATTATTATACATTAAAGACAATCCGTATTTGGCATGCAACAAGTTATCGTTTTTCATTAACCTGGTGTTGTAGGTAATACCCCATTCGTAAAAATGCGATCCTGTAAACTTATATTTAGAATCCTGTAATTTACCATCAACCATCATATTATTCAATCCTGCTGCAAATACAAATTGTGATGTGGTTCTTCGCTCACCGTGGATAGAATCTTTACTCCAGCGTTTCGTATTCCAGCGAATGGTATAAGTACGTGAAGAATCCTGTTCTTTGATCTTCCCGTCAACTTTTTGCTGTACCAGATCACTTAGTTCGTTTTGTGCTGCCGTTACTTTTTCTTCGATAATTACCGCTCTGGCTTCTGCCAGTTCTTTTTTGCGCTTGTCCGCTTGCTCGTGAGTAATTTTCCCTTCGGATAATTGCACATTTACAGCTTCAACTTCTACTTTCAAATTTTCTTTTTCTTCTTTGGTAACCTTTTCTATTTTATGGGCTATTTTTTTAGCTCTTGATTCAAAGGTCTCCTGTCCGAGTACTTTACTCACAAATAAGAAGACTAAAATAACGAGGTGAATGGTAAATTTTTTCATGACTGTTTTCTTTTTAAAATTGATTGTTGATTGATGATTTATACCTTATTAATTTGATTCGGAATTGGCATTAAAAGCCTGCCCGACAGCTGTCGGAATTATGGTTTTGATTTTTGATTTTTTGATTTTCCCCCAACCCGAGCGCTCCGGATTGAAGTTTGAAATTTTATTCCTGCTGGTTTCGATTGGCCAAAGCCACTTTTACCGCTTCGTAATTTTTATTGACTTTTGTAATTACTTTTTCGCGAAACGACAGCTCCAGTTCGCCATCGACCTGATTCAGCAAATCACTGGCGTTGACTCTTAGTTTTGATTTTGGTTTCACGGAATTTTCAGCGACAACCGTTTTTTCTGGCGATTGCAACAGCTGCTCTACCGTTTCTTTTTTAGGCTGCTCCGCAACTAAGGTCTGGGTAAGCGTTGATTGTTTTTTGGGATTGTTTTTGATGATGATTGAAGACTCCGCTATTTGATTTGATTCATTTTTAATGGTTTTATATGGTTTTGAAATTTGATGATTTTCTGGTTTAATCGCATTCTTAACTTCTTTTTCTTTTGAAATTGCTACTGCGTCTTTAACCACCTCCTGTATATTTAAAGCCGGCTGTACAACAGCGTCTTTTTTTGCATTTTCTTCAATGACAATTGCATCTTTTGGCATTTGGTCTGCGTTTTTCTTCTGATTAAAGAAGAAGGTTCCAACCAGTAAAAACCCAACCAAACTTGCCGCAACATACATCCATTTCTTTTTCCCGGTTTGTCGTGAACGAAGGTCAATCGTTGTTTTCTTGTCCTCAGCAACACTCAGCATCGCATCTAATCGATCCCAGGCTTTGTCGCTTGGTTCTATTTTACGCTGATTTAGTTTTTCACGGAAATCCTTTTCAAAATTATTCGGTTCCATTATCTTGTCTTTTTAAAATTGTAATTTGTGTTTGCAGCATCTTTCTGGCGTGCGATAATTGCGATTTCGATGTCCCTTCATTAATCCCTAACATCTTGGCAATCTCATTGTGTTTGTATCCTTCTATGGCATATAAATTAAAAACCATTTTATAACCGTCGGGCAAAGCATCAATTAAAAACTGAATCTGATCTATCGAAAACTGGCTGTCAATTGCATTAAAACTTTCTTCGATGTAAATTTCTTCTTCACTAAATTTTACTTTTTTCTGAACTCTCAAATAAGAGATACATTCGTTTACCATAATTCGCCTGACCCATCCTTCAAAACTTCCTTTGTGTTCAAATCTGCTTAAATTTGTAAACACTTTCATAAAAGCGGTTATCATTACATCTTCTGCCAGTTGAATGTCTTTTATATACTGTCGACAAACACTTAACATTTTTGAAGAAAACCGACTGTATATTTGCTGTTGTGCCTGTCGATTATTATCGACTGCCAACCTTATAATTTCAGTTTCTTCCTGATGTAGGTGAATAATTTTCATTAATAAGCATTTGGTTTTGGTTTAGTAACAGACTTCTATTAGCATAGACGCATAACGTTTTGAAATGGTTGCATGAAATAGTGAAAAATTTCAATAAAAAAATTCCAAATTCCAACAAACACATATAAGACATTGATTTACAGCAAAGTAAAACAATTATCTAATTAACAAATTTCCTAATTATTTAATTAAAAAAAGATTATTTCTTTCTTTCTATAACGTAGTTTACCATTAAAACAAGGGCGTCTTTAAACTCAGAATCCGAAAAGTTCTCTAATAAAGAAAGTGCTTCCTGCTGAAATTGCACCATTTTTTGTTCGGCATAAGCCAATCCGTTATTCCCTTTTACAAAAGCAATAACTTCTTTGACGCGTTTTTTGTCTTTATTGTGGTTTTTGATGGAGTTTATCAACCACTTTTTTTCTTGCGGGGTACAAGTATTTAATACATGAATTAAAGGCAAGGTCATTTTTTGCTCTTTAATATCGATTCCGGTTGGTTTACCTATGGCTTCTTCGCTATAATCAAATAAGTCATCTTTGATTTGAAAAGCCATTCCGATAAGCTCACCAAATTTTCTCATGTTTTCGACCTGAGCATCGTCTTCAATTACCGATTTTGCCCCAAGTGCACAACAGGCCGCAATAAGTGTTGCTGTTTTCTTTCGGATGATCTCGTAATACACCTCTTCAGTAATATCGAGTCTTCTGGCTTTTTCGATTTGAAGTAGTTCGCCTTCGCTCATTTCGCGAACAGCGACAGAAATGATTCTCAATAAATCAAAGTCACCATTGTCTATAGAGAGTAAAAGTCCTTTGGATAGTAAATAATCTCCAACCAAAACGGCTATTTTATTTTTCCAAAGTGCATTGATTGAGAAGAATCCGCGACGACGGTTACTATCGTCTACCACATCATCGTGTACCAAAGTAGCCGTATGAATAAGTTCAATTACAGAAGCACCACGATACGTTCTCTCGTTTACAATACCTTCAGAAACCATTTTAGCGGTTAGAAAAACAAACATCGGACGCATTTGTTTCCCTTTTCGGTTTACGATATAATAGGTGATACGATTCAACAAAGCCACTTTTGAGGTCATCGATTCATGGAACTTTTTTTCAAAAAGTTCCATCTCGTTAAAAATGGGCTGTTTTATTTGAGAAGTAATATTCATTTCGATCCCAAATATACTATTTTAAATAAAAAAACCCTGTGTATTTTACATTAGTATATCAATAATTTATGCACTAATGTAAAAAAACAGGGTGAAACATTCTATATAAGTCTCATTTGAATTTAGGATTGAAACGATATTGGCAAAAAAATCAATTGTATTGTTTATTTGCCGAACGAAACGCTATCTATCCCTCTTTGTTGGCCAGCTGTCCACAAGCGGCATCGATATCTTTTCCGCGACTGCGACGCACTTTAACGACTACTCCAATATTTTCGAGTGCTTTTATATAGGCCAGTATCGATTCTTCTGAAGCTTGCTGAAATTCGCCATCATCAATCGGATTGTATTCGATCAGGTTGACTTTACACGGAACATATTTGCAAAACTTTACCAAAGCATCAATCGAAGCTTTGTCGTCGTTGATGCCTTTCCAGACTACATATTCGTACGAAATTTTATTTTTGGTTTTTCTGTACCAGTATTCCAGTGATTCTCTCAAATCTGCCAACGGGAAGTTTTTACTGAAAGGCATGATTCGTGCGCGCACTTCATCGATCGCAGAATGCAGTGAAACCGCCAATTTGAATTTTACATCATCATCGGCCATTTTTTTAATCATCTTCGGAATTCCCGAGGTCGAAACCATAATACGTTTTGGAGACATCCCTAAACCTTCCGGTGAGGTAATCATGTCAATGGCTTTGATTACATTGTTGTAATTCATCAAAGGCTCTCCCATTCCCATAAAAACAATATTCGAAAGCGGGTGATTGTGGTACAAACGACTCTCTTTATCTATGGCAAGAACTTGATCGTAGATTTCTCCCGGCTCCAGATTTCGCATTCTTTTTAAACGTGAAGTAGCACAGAAGTTACAATCTAAACTACATCCTACCTGACTTGAAACACAGGCTGTTGTTCTGGTTTCTGTTGGAATCAATACCGATTCTACTACTAAACCATCGTGTAAACGAACGGCATTTTTTACTGTTCCGTCGCTGCTGCGCTGCATCGTATCAACCTTAATATGATTGATTACAAAATTATCCTCGAGCATAGAACGGGTTGTTTTGGCCACATTGGTCATGTCATCAAAACTGTGCGCTCCTTTGCTCCACAACCATTCATAGACTTGATTTCCACGAAAAGCTTTGTCATTATTAGCGACAAAAAAATCGCGTAACTGATCTTTTGATAAGGCTCGTATGTCTTTTTTCTCCATTTGCATGCTGCAAAGTTAATCACTTTTGTCCTTTTTTTTGGTTTTTAAAGTCATTCTTGTTTAAAAATCAATAACCGAAAAGGTCTTCTTGAAACTTTTTTTACCAAACACTACTGAGGAAGTTCATTTTTCCTTTCTATTATAAGCTTTAAATAAAATCTTTACCATGATTTTTATCAGTTCTTTTGCCATTCGTTCGTGATAAATTTGATCTAAGAAAAAGAAAGTAATTCGCTATAAAAACCAAGCTGAATTATCACCTGAACTTAAATTTAACTAAATAAACACCACGTACAAATGAAAACGATTCAATCAATTTTATTCGCAGTAGTCATCACATTAGCAATACAAGTAAACGCTCAAAGAAAATATACCCTATCCAAATCAACTTTCGAAGTTGCAGGAACCTCCAACATACACGATTGGGTAATGAAATCATCAGAAGCATCCGGCAGCGCTTACCTGACTGTTACCGATTCGAAAATAACAGATATTAAAAATCTAACGGTTTCCTTATTAGCAGAAAGCATAAAAAGCAGCAAAGGCAGTATGGATGATGTGGCTTATGCAACGCTCGAAACAAAAACATACAAAAACATCAAGTATGTCTTAAAAGCTGCCGAGAAAGTAAACGAATCAACCTGGATTCTTACCGGAACCTATACCATCGCTGGCGTGAGCAAGGATTACAGAACCCAGGTAAGAATAACAACCTACAACAATGATACTTTTACATTACAAGGGTCCAACCGAATGACTTTTGCTGATTTTGAAATGACAACCCCATCAGCGGCTCTTGGAGTTGTTAGAGCTGGTAAAGAAATAACCGTGCTTTTCAATATTACTTTAACTGATTATGTAAAAAATGAAAATGTTTTAGTGGTTAAATAAGCCGTTCAGTGTAATCCATTTTAACACATAGCAACATATGTTCTGCATCCCTAAAAAAGTATTTCTCTTTATTTAAATACACCTACTCTTTTATGTGAAAGAAATATACTTTTCGTTCCCTTTTTTGCCCCTAAGAGCTATGTTTCTATGTGTTAAATCTTTTCTATGAATTACTCACCAACGAGTTGATCAAACGATAATTTAAAGGCCGTCGATTAGAATTAAAGGAACAGCAGCATACGCTTGTCTTCTAAAAGTAAACTTCCTTAAAAAAACGAGTGCAACTTTTGAAAACTTAAATTTTTGGCACGAGAATTGTCTTGGACTCAAAAGGAAAATAATCTTACAAAGAGCTCAACAATTTTAAAATGTGTATCTTTATTTTTCAGCTTTATAACCTTTAAATTTTATCAATCTAAAAAATCAATTCATTATGAAAAAACAAATCTTAAGTCTGGCTGTTATCGCTTTATTAGCATTCGGTGTTCAATCTTGCGAAAAGAAAGAACCAAAACCTGCAGAAGAAGAATTAACTCTTGGTAACAAGGTTGACTCTTTAACAACAGATATTGAAGAAGTAAAAGACAGTGCTGTAAGCAAAACTGAAAATGCTGCCGAAGATGTGAAAGATGCTACAAAAAAAGCAGCTGAAGATGTAAAAGACGCGACTAAAAAAGGCGCAGAAAAAGTAGAAAATGCAGCCAAAGCCGCTAAAGACGGAACTGTTAAAACTGCCAAAGAAGTTAAAGACGCTTTGAAAAAATAGTCCCTTCTAATTCTAACAACGGAAACCATTCGCTAACAACGAATGGTTTTTTTATACCCAAAAGCGAACCGATATTTTTGTATTTTTACACTCAAATTTAGAAGATACTACACGATGCATTTTATTTCACAAGACCTCGAAGATTATATTGAACAACATTCTGAGAATGAACCGGAATTATTAGCAAAACTTAACAAAGAAACCTACCAGAAAATACTGCTGCCAAGAATGCTGAGCGGACATTTTCAGGGGCGTGTGTTAAGCATGTTATCTAAATTGATTCGTCCTGTGAATATTCTTGAAATTGGCACTTATACCGGCTATGCCGCTTTGTGTTTGTGTGAAGGAATGCAGGAAAACGGACAACTTCATACCATTGACATCAAAGAAGAATTAGTAGATTTTCAACGCAAATACTTTGACGCATCTCCCTGGGGAAAACAAATTTTCCAACATTTAGGCGAAGCTATTACCATCATTCCGACTCTGGATGTTAAGTTTGATTTGGTTTTTATTGATGCCGATAAAGAGAACTACCTGAATTATTGGGAAATGATTGTTCCGAAGATGAATAAAGGCGGTATTATTTTATCCGATAATGTTTTGTGGAGCGGAAAAATACTGGAACCAGTTCATCCGAATGACATTAGCACCAAAGTGCTTTTAGAGTATAATTTACTCCTTAAAAATGATCCAAGAGTCGAAACGGTTTTATTGCCTATTCGTGATGGGTTGACGGTTAGTAGAGTACTTTAGAGAAGGGGCTAAGGTTCTGAGGTGCTAAGGTTCTAAGTTTTTTTTCTGGCTGATTGATGACTTGCCTTCAGCTTTAGCTGAAGGATAAAATAGGATTAAAAAAAGGCTTTAGCCGAATTAAATGCAGTTTAATTCGGCTAAAGCCTTTTCTTATTTCTTAAAATGTGTTTCTCCAGCTAAAGCTGGAGACAAATCAAGAAAAAACTTAGAACCTTAGTATCTTAGTACCTCAGAACCTTCACTTATATTTCCAGATAAAGCCGGAGACAATTCAACACAATAATTAAAACACTAAACAAATAAGGTTCTAAGTTTTCTCGAAAAAAAAACTTAGAACCTTAGTATCTCAGCCCCTCAGAACCTCCAAAAAAAAAAAAACTACCCCGGAAAATATTGTGGTTTCAATCTACGGTATACCAAATAAAGCAAGGATCCGAAAAGTGCTCCAACGAAATAACCGGTCAGGATGTCTCCAGGATAATGCAATCCCAGGTAGATTCGGCTATAAGCGAAAATCAAGGGCCATAAAAAGATGAACCCCAAATATTTAATACGATCTCGTAAAATGAAGTATAAAAAAGTAGCTACTGCCATAGTATTGGCTGCATGACCAGAGAAAAAACTAAATGATTGTCGGGTCTGTACCACACGAATAATGGTATTGATATCTGGATTGTTACATGGTCGCAATCGCTGAACGGTGTATTTTACCAAATTGGTAACCTGATCTGTAAATGTGATCAGAACCGCTATAAAAAGCAGTAGATATAAGGTTTGTTTGCCTCCCAACTTTTTATAAATCAAATAAAAGAACAACAGAAAAAGAGGAGTCCAATTCAATTGACTGGTAATAATCAGCCAAAGTTTGTCGTATGTTTCAGAACCTAAACCGTTAAGATACACCAATAGTTCGGTGTCTAATTTTTGTATTTTTTCAAGCATATTATCTTTGGCGTTTTACAGGTCCCGAGATTAAATCAATGTCTTCTTTTACTTTGTCTATTTCTGTAGCGGTATTTCCTAATAAATTAGCAGAGTCCCCCATCAGATTACTTTTGGCGTCATTAATCTGTGCATTGATATTCCCTGTTATATCTGTAAGTGATCTTGAATCAAGACCGTTAGCCTCAGCTCCCTTTTGAATTTCGCTTTTAATATCGTTAGTTGCATTTTTTAATTGTGCCATCGCTTTACCCATTGTACGGGCGATTTCAGGCACTTTATCTGAACCAAAAAGCATTAGTACTATAAACAGTATAAAAACTAATTCTCCTCCTCCTATACCAAACATATCTTTTATTTTTGTGTGTCACAAAGATATTAAATTTTGCAACGGACCGTTTTAAAATTTACTTAAAAAAAGAAATCGTTTATAAAGATTTCCGCTCCGCTGGAGCTTTTGGATACCGATAAATTACATATCCTATAAACGTTTTGCTCCGCTGGAGCAATTTCAGACAAAAGAAAACAGTGCCTTTGTGAAAGATTTTAATTTATAAAAAAAAGGCTGTCTCAAAAATGAGACAGCCTTTTTTTGCTTATTCTTAATCAAATTTTGATTTTTCTTCTACTTTCGGCCAGCTATTGTTGGTTACATCAATATCGGCGGTCATTAATTTCGGATCTATCTGAATGCTTTTGATTGCTTTTTCAGTGGCATACACTTTCTTGGCGGTATCATTATTCTTTCTCCAAATTTGAGCCGGATACTGGTAATTCTCTTTTGAACCGTCTTCGTAAGTAATCTCAACCAAAATTGGCATAATCATTCCACCCGGTTTACTAAACTCTACTTCATAGAAATATTTAGGCGATTTCAGACTTGCTTTTTCCTCTGCTGTAAAAGTCTGACTAACGTAATCTGACAATAGTTTTACATCTTGTACTTTCAAAGCTTTTTTGCTTGAAGCGCTTACTTCAGCATTATCACCGGCAACTAAATATACAAAAGGTCCTTTATCAAATCCAAAACGTCCTTTTCTAACTTTAATGTCTTTAATATCTGCTGTTGGAGTTTCAGAAACATAATATTGTTTTACTTCTTTGATTCCGATATCTACAAAATCTGTAGAATAAAACCATCCTCTAAAAAACCAGTCTAAATCAACTGCCGAAGCATCTTCCATAGTTCTGAAGAAATCCTCAGGGGTTGGATGTTTAAACTTCCATCTGTTGGCATATGTTTTAAAAGCATAGTCAAACAATTCTCTTCCCATTACAACTTCTCTTAAAATATTAAGACCCGTTGCCGGTTTTCCGTACGCATTATTTCCAAATTGATGAATGGTTTCAGAATTAGACATGATAGGCTCTAAAAATTTCTGATCTCCGCTCATGTAAGGAACAATATTTTTTGCCGGACCACGTCTTGAAGGAAAGCTCGGATCACGCTCTTGTTCTGCCATATATTGTAAAAATGAGTTCAATCCTTCATCCATCCAACTCCATTGGCGTTCGTCTGAGTTTACAATCATCGGAAAAAAGGTATGCCCCACTTCGTGAATTACAACACCAATCATTCCGTTTTTAACCTCTTTGCTGGTCACTCCATTTTCATCCGGGCGACCATAATTCCAGCAAATCATCGGATACTCCATCCCCTGATCTTCTGCCGAAACAGATACTGCTTTTGGATAAGGATAATCAAAGGTATGTGCCGAATAACTTTTTAAAGTGTGCGCGACTACCATTGTAGAAGTTTCTCCCCACAAAGGGTTTGCCTCTTTTGGATAAACAGACTCCGCCATCACGACTCTGTTTCCTATTTTTACAGCCATTGCATCATAAATGAATTTTCTTGAAGAAGCAATTCCGAAATCACGTACATTTTTTGCACTAAATCTCCATGTTTTTTTCTTTTCCGAAAAACCTTTTTCTGCTGCCTCAGCCTCGGCTTGTGTTACAATTACAACCGGTTTGTCAAATGATTTTTGAGCCAGTTCGTAACGTTTTACCTGCTCTGCTGTGAAAACTTCAGCTCTGTTTGTCAATTCTCCTGTTGCATCAATGATATGATCTGCAGGAACTGTAATGTTTACATCAAAATTACCGAAAGGCAATGCAAATTCCCCACTTCCCCAAAACTGCATATTCTGCCAGCCTTCTACATCATTGTAAACGGCCATTCTTGGATAAAACTGAGCAATTACATATAATTTATTTCCGTCTTTGTCAAATGACTCGTAACCGGAGCGTCCGCCGCCTTCTTTTCTATAGTTATTAACGTTGTACCACCATTTGATCGCCAGGGAAATTTTTTCACCCGGTTTTAACGGTGTTGCCAGGTTAATACGCATCATAGTTTCATTGATGGTATACGACATTGGATTTCCTTTGACGTCTTTTACCTCCACGATATTAAAACCACGCTCTAAGTCTTTTTTCAAATATTTGCTTGAAAATCCATCCAAAGGCAAAACAGGATTGATTTTTTCACTTTCTGCCAAAGAGGTTTGACCGTTTGCTTTCGCCTGATTTTGATCTAACTGTATCCACAAATACTCCAGAACATCAGGAGAATTATTAGAATACGTTATTACTTCAGAACCATCTATTCTTGATTTTTTATCGTCTAATTCAATATCAATTTTATAGTCTGCCTGCTGTTGGTAATAGGCCGGACCCGGTGCTCCCGAAGCGGTACGAAACATATTTGGAGTAGCTAACAGATCGTACATCTGGCTGAATTTGTTCGTATCGTACTTCCCTTGCTGCTTTGGAGCAACTGTTTTGTCCTGAGCGATAAGCATCGCAGGAAAAATCAACAATAATGAAAGTTTTTTCATAAAATTTTAATGGTAATTTTGTCAGGGTGTGAAAATAACAATTTAAAATAATAATTTTATATATTATTTAGTACTTTAACAATTCTTTCCTCGAAGATTCTGTAAACAGAACACTTTTCTTACTGCCAAATGCCGTAATGTGCGTAATGTTCTGTTGTTCAGCATTCCAATCCACTAAAATCGTGTTCGAAATCTCGATGGTTTTGAATTTATCAATGTCTTTTATACGGGAATAACACACCAAAACATCGCTGGCCTCTACTTCTTTAGATAAAAAAGTAATAGGCTTTGACTGACCGTTTATTTTAATGCTAAAGTTTTCCGAAAGGTATCTTTTCAACAACTCTATATCCGCCTCGGTTTCTTTATCAGTTCCTACGAATGTTTTTTTATGGTATTTTTTCTCCATACCATTATTCAGGTCGTCAATAAAAATACGGGAAGTAATCTGAATCATCTTTTTTTCAGCGGCATAATTGACCTGAAAAACGCCCACATAAAACTTATGAAATGTAAAAGCAGTAAGCGACAAAAACAATATCCCAAGTAAAGGATAGATTACTTTATTTTTCATTACTGCGAAACTTTCACTTTTTTAAATTCTTTGTTTTTATTGACTAAGAAATCAATCAATTCAAATTTCTGTTCAGGCTCAAGATGTTTTCTTGATTCCGGATCATTTGAACAATACATTAAAAACAATTCAATTTCATCTTCTTTTAATCCAAGTGTACCTGTGAAGAAATTTGTCTTAAAATTAGATCTTGAATATTCGATAAAAGCCATATCGGTTATAACTTCTTCTTTTACGTCCTCATTTTTAGAAAGCAGCTTTTTAACATCTTTAAAGATTCTCACGAAATCCATTCCGTATTTAATGGTCTGATCGGAATACATTGTAATATTTTTGGCTGTAGACTGTTTGTCATCCTCAAATTGCATGTCAGCATATTTCTGCGAACCTCCCCCAAGTGCTTTCACTTTAAGATCTTTATGCACCAAAACTTCTTTCAGCTCATTGCTTATCAGATTTAAAGGCACCGAAAGCAAAATTTCAGCACAGTCTTTTTCCGTCAGCACAATTTTTTTAGATTGAAACGCCAATCCTGTAAACAACAAGGTGTCTTTGGGTTTTGCCATGATATCAAACAATCCGCCTGAACCAATAAAGGTTCTGACATTGGCATTTACGTTCATTACATAACCGCTTTCAATGGCAAGCGATTTGTTTGTAACTTGTCCGTGCAATGGTTTTCTTGAATTTTGTCCCAGTGCAATTTGACAAACCAGGCTTATAAGTAATACAGTTAGGCTATTTTTCATTTTCGAGAATTATTAGATATTTTCGGGCTAGATCGGTTAATAAAAACATACTCATTGTTTTGTTTTTAGTATCCAAAGATACGGCAAATTCAGCATCATCTACACAATATAATTGAAATCCTTTAATATCTGCTACAGGAATTTTCAATCGATCCGTATAATAATTTTCCTCAAAAAGATATTCCATTTTCCTAAAAAGCATCTCTTTCTTTTCGACATTAACTTCCTTTTTAAGCATTGCAGTTCGTCCGGAAATCTTATTGAGTAATTTGTCTACCGAAGTAGAAGTTGCAGTATACACTTTTCGCTCTGCGGCCGTATATTTTTTTTGCCCGTATGGAATTATTCCTAAATTTTCAGCCGTAATATTAGCATTCTCATTCACCACTACTTCTTTAAGCTCTACCTCCTTGGCTGTCATTTTAATCCGAAGCAAAGCCGAATTCATATCTTCCGCCGTAATCCTTCTTTTATACCCCTCCAGATTTACAGCCGAAAACACCAAAACATCTCCTTCTTTTACGACAATCGAAAACATCCCGTTTGCATCTGAAACTGCCGTTACCTGAGTCGCATTATTGATAATATTTACCGCGTCAACCGAAGTAGACTGCTCGAAAATTTGTCCAAAAATTTCTTTCGAAGTTTTATTCTGCGTAAAACCCAACTGAACCAACAGCAGCAGGGCAATGTATATGATTTTATTTATTTTCACTTGCAATTATTTCTTTATACTTAACAGCCAATTCTCCCAATAAAAACTCCGTCGAAGTTTTGTTTTTAGAGTTCAGAATCACCGTGAATTTATCATTATCTACTGCGTAATATTCGAATCCTTTTACATATTCCAGAGGAATTTTCAAACGATCAACAAAATGCTCCAACGTAAACATTTTTTCTAAAAGCTTCATAAAAGCCTCTTTTTTCTCTACCACCGCTTCTTTTTTAAGCATGGCGGTACGTCCTGAAAAAAAATTCAATAAAGGATCAGCAGAAACAGAAGCTCCCACCATACCCCCTGCGCTTGCCGTCGCATTTAAATCGGTAGCCGTACGCAATTTTCGTTCGGCTGCCGTATATGACTTTTGCCCCGCAGGAATAATTCCCAAAGAAACAGCATTGACATTACTATAATTTTTTACGATAACTTCCTGCAACTGATGCATCACCATATTGAGTTTCACCGTAAAATTGATATCCGAAAAGTTTTCCGCCGTTAACACCACCCTGCTTTCTCTGAATAGTACTGATGAAAAAACAAGTTCATCACCCGCCTTGGCAGCTATTGAAAATGCTCCCGAAGCAGCTGTTGTTGTCATTACTTCTGTCCGGGCATTGATAACATAAACTCCTTCCAAATCAGTGGCATTAGAAGTTATCTTTCCGTTTAAAACAGCCTTGTCCTGAGCCTGAGACCAACCGGTTTGCCCTAAAACAATAACCAAAAAACAGAGAACCTTATGCATCGATAACAATTTTTTAGCGTTTTTCTTAAAGCTGTAAAAATATCTTAATGTTCTCCAAATTTAATACTAAGGAGTTGGTAAAAATATGTTAATTAAACTCAACGAAGAGGCTGTAAAGAGAGAGTTTTTAATATCTTTAACCGGTTCAACCTGAGTTTAATTTATATGAAAAGCATTATCATTGCCAGCACTTCTACTCTTCACGAAGGCAGCTATTTAGAGTATCTACTCCCTACTTTACAATCTCATTTCAAAAACTGTACCAGCATCTTATTTATTCCGTTTGCCCGTCCCGGAGGCATTTCACATGATGATTATACCGCGAAGGTTTCAGAAGCTTTTGCCTCAATCAACATTTCTGTTAAAGGAATTCACGAATTTGAAAGCGCAGAAGATGCCCTGAAAAATGCAGAAGGAATTTTTACCGGAGGAGGAAATACTTTTTTACTGGTTACCCAATTGTACAAACACAATATTATGCAGCTTCTTTCTGAAACTGTAAAAAACGGAACGCCATATTTAGGAACTAGTGCCGGAAGTAATATTTGCGGTCTGTCTATGCAAACCACAAATGATATGCCGATCATTTATCCGCCAAGTTTTCAAACGCTGGGCTTAATCCCTTTCAACCTAAACCCGCATTACTTAGACCCGGACCTGCAATCGAAACATATGGGAGAAACAAGAGAAACGCGAATTAAAGAGTTTCATGCTTTTAATGCAATTCCGGTTTTAGGCTTACGAGAAGGCAGCTGGCTGGAAGTTAAAGGCGACAAAATCACCTTAAAAGGAAACCTGCAGGCTCGTTTGTTTCTGCAAAACGAAGCTCCAACAGAATTAGAAACAGAAAGTGATTTAAGTAATCTGAAGTAAAAATTCAATATTTATAAATCCCATTTTTTTTAAATTCCAAATTCCAATTTTTTAATCAATTAGATATGAAAGATTTGGGATTTGGATTTTTTTTTCTCCTTACCTAACCCAAAAAGAACGCAGATAACGCGGATTCGTTTCACGAAAACGCGGATCAGCGCAGATTTTCTTATGTTATCCGTTTGAGAATAGCTTGTGTTCCTTTGAAAAATCCGTTTTTATCAGCGTTTTCGTGAAACGAATCAGTATAATCCGCGTATTGTTTTTTTTTTGCACGGACCAATTATGGCTAAAAACAAAAAATCCCCAAACAAATGTTTGAGGATTTTTAAAGAGCGAAAGACGAGGCTCGAACTCGCGACAACCAGCTTGGAAGGCTGGAGCTCTACCAACTGAGCTACTTTCGCATTTACAGGGTGCAAATATAAATAATTTAAATCATTAAAAAAAATAAAAATCAAAAATTATTTAGCTTTGTTAAAAAAACCGAAACGATTAAATCTCGGTTTTTTTAGAGCGAAAGACGAGGCTCGAACTCGCGACAACCAGCTTGGAAGGCTGGAGCTCTACCAACTGAGCTACTTTCGCATTACTGTGGTGCAAATATAGAACATAAGTTCAGTTAAAAGCAAGCTTTTCGGCAAAAAAAATCAATAAAAATCCACATTTTTCGATAACTTATTTAAAATTAAAAAGTTATAACCTCAATTATTTTTCCTTATTTTTGGGTAGTTCAGCCAAAATAGCCTCAAAAGAAACTCATATCGCCCTTCACTCTATTTTCAGAAAAGAAAAATCAGCCGAAAATCGTATCTTTGATAGAGAAACTTAAAAAAAATAGCCTGTCAACAGGACTCATTTTATAACTTATTGGGGTAATTAATGGAAAATTGATTGAACATTCAGGTTTGCAGGAAGTGAAAATTGTGAAATGTGGGATGTGAAATGTCAGATGCGGAATTTGGAACTTGGAATTTGGAGTTTGAGATTTGGAGTTTGAGATTTGGAGTTTGGAATCTGGAATTTGGAATTTGGGATTTGAAACTTGGAATTTGGAAATACTTCACTCAGTACATTATTTCGTAATAAAAATTTAATAAGAATTATTTCATTTTTTGAAAAAATCAAAGCTATATTTGCCGAAAAAATCAAATTCCGATTCAAGGATTATTTCAAAAAAGCCCTTAGAGAAAAAAGAATTTGAAAAGGCTTTCATCAAACATTGCAAAACCTGCTGCAATGCCAACCAAGCCGATTTGATTTAATACCAAAACCGCCACTGTACATTTTACAAAAGAGCGAAGCGTCATTCCCCAGACAATTCTGTTCAACTTGAAAAACACTGGCGAGGATAATTTTACGTTTAAAAGAATATCGAATGAAGAATTTTTACTTCTTATTAGTAATATACCTGTTTGTTGGCTGCAAAAAAGACGCTCCAAAAATTATTCCCGTAGTTAAAAAAGCGACTCCGGCCATTATACTTACTGATGAAAGAAAGGTAACCATTGACACCGCTTTTATTGGCACTTTTAAAAGCGAGACGCTTAAACAGTTCTACAACTCTTCAGAGAATACTACCGTTTGGGGGAACCTGAAAAAAAGAACGTATGTATTGTCGCAATTGACAAATGCCGAACAGTTAGGTCTGGACCCTGAAGATTACAAAGCTTCGAGGCTAAAAAAGTTCGAAAGCAAAATCAGCACATTAAGTGATACCGATCTGGCCACCTATGACATTTTGCTTACTTATAATTTTGAAAAATACCTCAACCATCTTTATAAAGGAAAACTGGATCCTAAAAAGCTCTACACCGACTGGGATTTAGAAGAAAAAACATTTGATGTAAACAATGTACTGATAAAAGCTTTCAATAAAAACAAACTGGACAGTATTGTTGACGGTATTCAGTCAAAGGCATCTCCTTACAAACAGCTGTTAAAAGCACTCGAAATTATCGATACTTTCCCTGATGACGACATCCAAACTATTGAATCAGCCAATAAAATTGTCTTAAACGATACCAATACCGCTTTAATCAACATCAAGAAAAGGCTTTTGTATTGGAAAGACATGACCGGAAAAGACAGCCTTACGTCTATTTACGACCAAAAAACTTTTGAATCGATTAAAAAATTTCAGGAAAGACATGGCCTGGCTGCTGACGGAGTTATTGGTGTAGGAACCATAAACGCTTTAAACTTTTCTAAAGAAAAAAGAAAAAAACAGATCATTGCCAATTTAGAACGCTGGAGATGGTACACTACTGATTTAGCCGAAAACTACTTTATTATCAACATTCCCGACTACAGTTTACATGTTGTCGAAAGCCAGGACACCACTTTAGTCCGTAATATTGTAGTAGGAACAAGCAAACGAAAAACTCCAATTATCACTTCGAAATTGAGAACAGTCGTTTTTAACCCGACCTGGACGGTACCGCCAACGATTTTAAAAGAAGATGTGGTTCCGGCAATGAAACGCAATCGGAATTATTTAGCCAATAAAAACATTACGATTTACGATACCGCCGGAAACGTAATTCCACCCAATTCCTGGAACGAAAACAAACCCGGAAATTACCGTTATGTTCAAAGTCCCGGTTACAACAATGCTCTGGGTTTAATGAAAATTTTATTTCCAAACAACCATAGTGTTTACCTGCATGATACCAACCATCGCAATAATTTTGGAAGAAGCAACCGTTCTTTAAGTTCGGGATGTGTTCGCGTAGAAAACCCATTAGAACTGGCGCAACATATTTTGGGTGATTCTACTTCTACAGATTGGCCTAAAGAAAGAATTGATACGATCATCGCTTCCAAGAAGACGACTAGTGTTCGAATTACAAAAAAATATGCCTTATACCAATGGTACTGGACGGCATGGAGCAAAAAAAATCAGCTCATTTTCAGAGCTGACATTTATAATTTAGATTCAGATTTGTACGCTAAGCTAAGAAATTAGCCTTTCTTCCATCGTGAAACTTCTGGATGGGTGATAGATATACAAAAGCGATTTGTTTTTTATGATTTCGATGATTTCTTTGGTCATCGCCATTGGAATTGCCGGACATCCCTGGCTTCTTCCCAATCGTTTGTTGTTTCTAATGAATGATTCCGAAACATAATCGGCGCCATGCATTACAACTCCCCTTTCGCGGGCGTTGTCATTAACTCCGTTCTCCAGTCCGTCCAGACGCAAAGAAGTACCGTGTTTTCCCTGATATACTTCTCCTGTTGCATAAAATCCTAGGCTGCTTTTGAAAGAGGAGTTTGAATTTGAAAAATTAGACGCAAATTCTTCTCCGGTATTTCTGCCGTGAGCCACTAAAGAATTGAATAAAACAGTGTTGGTTGCCAGATCGATTACCCACAAACGTTTTGTGTTTGAAGACAAACTAAAATCGATAAGTGTCAGGATATCTTTTTGGATTACACCCCTTTCTTTTAAGAGGTAAAAACCCTTCAGCGCCTCAGAAAAAGTTCTGAGTTCCGGGAGTGAAAAATGATTCGGATTTAAAGTATTGTAGATACTTTCAATTTTAGAATCAACAGTAAGCGTTTCAACTTTAGCGATTGCTTTCACAGTCGCTTTTTTAACTTCATTGGTGTTGTTTGAATCTTTACCAAAAGACAACAGCAAAAACACCAGTAACGGATAAATCTTGTAAATCATTGAATTTCTTTAGGTTAAACAAAGCTTGGGGTTTGGCAAAAGTATAAAAAAAATGTACCTGTCAAAATTTAAGTGGGTAAATCGGCCCTATTTTGTTGAAACTTTAACAGAATCAAAGTAATAAATTAGCATTTCGAGCAAAAAACAAATATTTTTGTAGGAGGTTTACCCAATGATAAGAATAAAAGCGGTTTTACGTACTTTTCTTGCAAAAAAGACAGAAAATTCATTTATTTCAATTAAAACTGTAACATTTTAAAAACAATCGTGTCTATTAACAAAAGCCGCTGTATTCATTTTTCGATTCTTAAAACCACATGAAAAAATTAGTTTTTATCAGCTTTCTTTTCTTTTCTTTTTGGGGTTATGCTCAAAAGAAAACACTGCAGGCTCAATTGATTAAAGAAAACATTTTAATTGATGGAAAACTTGACGAAGCTGTATGGAAAAATGTTCCTCCTGCTACGGATTTTGTAATGTACCAACCCGATAACGGTAAACCAATTCCCGACAATCAAAAAACCGAGGTCAGAGTTTTATATAACAATGATGCGATCTATGTCGCTGCAATGCTGTATGATGATCCCGCAAAGGTTTTAAAGGAGATTTCACAGCGTGACAATTTCGGAACGGCCGATATGTTTGGGGTCTTTATCAATGGTTTTAATGACGGTCAGCAAAATTTTGAGTTCTTTGTTTCGGCAGCCGATGTTCAGGGCGACTGTATTATGACAGATGCCAATGGCGAAGATTATTCGTGGGATGCGGTATGGATCAGCAAAGCGGTTTTAAACGATAAAGGATGGGCTGTAAAAATAAAAATTCCGTACGCTGCCTTACGTTTTCCAGGCGGAGACAAACAAACCTGGGGCATTAACTTTTTCCGGGAGATCAGACGGGAGCGTAAAAAATATACCTGGAATTTGATCGATACCAAAATAGGAACGTTTACGCAGCAAAATGGTAATCTGGAAGGAATCGTCAACATCACACCTCCTACCCGATTGTTTTTTATGCCTTATGCTTCTTATTATTTAAATGCCTCCGACGGTCAGAAAACATTCGCTACTCTAAAAGGCGGAATGGATATTAAGTACGGAATAAACGATGCTTTTACGCTTGACGCCATTTTAATTCCGGATTTTGGCCAAACCAAATACGACGATCAGATTTTAAACCTGGGGCCGTTTGAACAGCAATTTAACGAAAACAGGGCCTTTTTTACAGAAGGAACCGACTTGTTCAACAAAGGCAAAATGTTTTACTCCCGAAGAATTGGAGGTAAGCCCTCAATAGAAATTACTTTAAAAGACAATGAAAAAATAATTGAAGAAGTTCAGAATGTGAACCTCATCAATGCTTTAAAAATTTCGGGAAGAACCAAAAATGGCTTGGGAATTGGTATTTTAAATGCCGTTACCGAAAAAACCTTTGCTACTATAAAAGACACTCTTTCGGGCGAAACCAGACGCGAAGTCGCTGAACCGCTGACCAATTATAATGTTTTGGTTCTGGATCAGCGATTCCGCAAAAATTCTTCCGTTACTCTTATCAACACAAACGTTACCCGAAACGGGCATTACAGGGATGCGAATGTGACGGGATTGGCCTGGGATTTAAGAACAAAAGCCAACACTTACAGTTTATCCGGTAATGTAAAGTACAGCCTGATTAACGATACCGAAGACAAAAGCGGCCTGTTCAGCACCATTCGTTTTGCCGAAACCAGCGGAAACTATCGCTACAGTATTGGCTCAGATTATGTTTCCAAGGATTTTGACCCTAACGATTTGGGGATTAATTTTTATACCAACTATTACAATTTTTACGGAAACGGGAATTATCGAATTCTAAACCCTACAAAACTCTTTAATACTTTCAAAGTAGACTATGATATGTACACCGAGTTTAATAAAGAATCCGGAAAAGTACAGGAAAACAGGATTAGTGCAGAAGTCAATCTTTCTACTCTAAAAAACAATTTTTATGGCGCCGGGTTCGACCTTTTTCCTTTGCAGACGCATGATTACTATGAACCAAGAGCCGAAAACCGCTATGTGATCATTCCAAGAAAAGTAGAACTCTGGGGAAGTGTTTCGACCAATTACAACAAGAAATTTGCTCTGGATTTAAATCCGTTTATAATCTTTGCTGATGAAGCAGGCAGAATGGCGTACGGCGTAGATGCTGGACCCAGATACCGCTTTAACGACAAGCTTTTAATTACCTATGCTTTTAGCTTTCTACGAAGAAACAACAACAAAGGTTATATCGACGATTTTGACGATGACAACAATGACAACACTCCCGAAACAATTGTTTTTGCCAATCGAAATGTCATTACCTACTCGAACAGTCTGAACGGAAAATACGCTTTAAATAGTGCTATGACACTCAATTTAGCCGTAAGGCAATATTGGTCGTATGCCGAAAACAAAAACATACTGGAACTTCAGGACGACGGAACCCTATCTCCTTACTCGCAATACACCAAAAACAAAAACTCCAGTTTTTATTCCTGGAATACTGATTTATCCTATTCCTGGTGGTTTGCTCCGGGCAGCCAGCTTTCGGTTTTATACCGTAACAATGGTGTTAATTTTGAGCGTATTATCAACAAAGACTTTAAACACAACATAACCGACTTGCTCAACAATCAGGCATTAAAACACATCTTTTCGGTAAGTGTGAAATATTTTATAGACTATAATGCTGTCAAAAATAAGATCAGAAAAAGAGCCTAGCGTGAATTAATTCTAAAATTTTTAGGGTTCTTTAACCAAATTATTATTTTTTAATAGGCTTCATTTTATTAACTGTAATTGTCACTGCGCTTTCTTATCGATTTTAGAAATGACTTATCTTTGTAAAAAACAAAAACTAATGAACAAGAAAGTTATCCTTATGATTTTAGACGGTTGGGGAAAATCTCCTGACCCTAAAGTATCTGCAATAGACAATGCAAATGTTCCTTTTATAAATAGCCTTTACAAAAATTACCCAAGCGCACAGCTTCGTACCGACGGATTAAATGTTGGTTTACCTGAAGGCCAGATGGGAAACAGTGAAGTAGGTCACATGAATCTTGGTGCCGGAAGAATTGTATACCAGGATTTAGCCAAAATAAACTTAGCCGTAGCACATCAAACACTGGCAAAAGAACAAGTACTTATTGATGCTTTTACTTATGCTAAAGAAAACAATAAAAAAGTTCACTTTTTAGGATTAGTTTCTGACGGAGGTGTTCACTCTCATACCTCACACTTACGCGGATTAATTGATGCTTCACAGGAATATGGCCTGAAAAATGTTTTTGTTCATGCTTTTACAGATGGTCGCGATGTTGATCCTAAATCAGGAGCAAAATACATTCACGATTTAGAAGAGCACATTAAAGATACTCCGGTAAAAATTGCATCAATCGTTGGCCGTTATTACGCAATGGATCGTGACAAACGATGGGAGCGTGTAAAATTGGCTTACGATTTAGTCGTAAACGGCATAGGAACTCCATCCAAAAATGCAGTAGCCAGTATTCTTAACAGTTATGCACATGATGTTACCG